>MPMO01000095.1 GCA_002238555.1 Caldilineaceae bacterium bin34 | reverse complement strand
GTGGTGCAGCGGCTTTTGGACACGGACGGGCTGCGCCCGACCCTGCAAAAACACACCGCCGCCCTGCAGGAACTGCTCGCCTTGGGCCAAATCGAGCCCAAACCCACCTGAAGCGGCGGCGAATCCCCCGGGATTCGTCGCGGCCTGCCTGTTGCAAGCGTCCGCCACCCCGGTCCGACCCCGCCGGAGCGACCGCCCCTGCCAACGTATATCTCAAAAACTGTTCACACCATTGATGAGACATCGGCATTCCTATTGCTACTAAGAGATTAATATTGAAACCAACACGGTGTTACTTGTGCGCTATTTTTTAAACCCAGGCTGAACATCATGGCAGTTGTGGTGGTACTTCATTGGCACCCCCTGGGCGGAAAATCCAGAGGTGTTCCCAAGTCAACGCAAAGTCGCGCTCAAGGCAGGGCGGACACTAGGATCCAGAGTTGGCGAACAGATGGCCCGCCCGGAAATCGTCAACGTAGTCCTTACAGGCGAACAACTTGGCCAACAGAAACAACCTCACATCTATACGTGGCTCTCCCTACAACTCGATTCTCTGAACTGGACTTTGTACAAAGTCCTGCTTTGGTTGTGTCGTAAAACAGGTGGCGTGCTGTTACAAGAAATCTTGAACCGAAGCACTCAATGACAACCCCCGTTCCAGAATCCGTTTTCAACTTTTTGGTACGCCGGTTCACCGGCTGTGGAACCTCAAGTTTCACAGTGTTGAACTGTACAAGTCCATGATGCTCAGACACTGGACACCTTCCTCCGAACGCATCCGAAGCCCGGCTCGGTTTTCAGGCAGACCGTCGGGTTCACCGGGATCCCGCGGGGTGGGTTCCCGTGCGAGGAAACACACGACTTTCCGCGTGTGCAGGCGCGTTCGGGATCCCCACGTCCAGAACGCCCGCGCAGACGCAAACCACCGTTATGGCACAGTGCGGTTCTCGAGTCGGGGACAGATGAAACAGCATGGTGGGAGTTTTCCTGTAGCGCAGAGCGGTCGTTGGAAGCCTCACACGAGTCTTCACTTCGATTCCAGCCGCTTGAGCTGTGCCTGCGCCCACTTCACCCGTTCTTTGAACAGCGCCTGTTCCTTCTCCTCTCGCTCCTCGGACGCGTCTTGGTCGAAGTCCAAGACATACTTGACCAGGACAGCCCGCGCCTCCGGCCAGTCGTCAACGGTTTGCCCCACTTGGGCGACAGCCCGTTCGACGACCTCGATGAATGCGCCATCCATGAACCTGATTAGCGGATCCAGACTTGGTCCCAGGACCCTGCGCGCGCGGCTTCCAACAGGATCGCTGCGGATCGCGAAATCGATGAGACGTTGAGCGCATCCATGCACATAGGCAGAAGCTTCTTCCATTGTTTGGGGAAACCAGGAAACGAGCGCAGGACGAGTGCCGTGGTCTTCCGGCCCTCCAATCCATGTGGCAACGTCAATGTGCAGTCCTTCCGCTAAAGCCTCGACAACAACCTCCTGTTGATTTGTGTTGTCTGCGCCGGAGACGGAGTCCAGCAGTTTGATTCGCTGAGCCCCGTCCGCTTCCGTGCTGCCGCGAATCGGATTGAAGAGATCCACAAAACGCTGTTTGGCCGGCACATTCCCTGCTGCCAAGCGGAGCAGGAGGCGAGCTCCAACCTCAAAGGTATCGGCCTTGAATGCGATTTTGGCAAGGGTTTGAACGAGGTGGAGATTCCAAGTTGCGAATGACGAAAGCGCTTCGCCTTCAATGAGAGAGCGCTTCAATAGGTCCGCAACGACGCCTGTGTCCACCTCGGCCAGATGCAACAGGACTTCGCCGATTGTGAGCAACTCGATCTCGGGGGGTTCTTCCCTTTCCCGCAATCTGTCAATGGGGCCTCCGCGACGGCATACGTGCCTCACGACATCCCTGGAAACATCGAGGGAGTTCAGGAGCTTGAGCTGCTTGGCTGCTTGGACACAGAAGCTCCGGCGGCCGGCAGGCGTGTTGAAGGTGGAACAGTCGGTCAACACCTGGTCCCAAGTGTCTGGATCCCACTCGTACCATTGTCGTCCGGCCAGCCCCATCGCGATGGGACTGAAATTAAGCCAGACGTATTCGCTGCGCTGTCTGGCAACGCCCTTGCGGACCAGACGTTTCAGACCGACCCGAAGGTCTTTGGAACTCAGATTGCGCCCAAGGCCGGCGATGTTTGCCAGTTGTGCTGCCTGCTCAATCCCAATGTCCCCAAACGTCGCCAACAGAGCCGCCGACTGGAGCAGGAGTTCGGGCTCGCCGTATGCGCCGTGTCTCAGAACATAGGCCTCAACGAGTTCATCGTCGAGCGCGTTGCCAAGGGGCGTGGATCGATTCCACGCTTGTGCGAACCGGATGGCAATCCCCGGAAACCCGCCGGAGAATTCAACGATCCGCAGTTGATCCCAATGCGACAAGTCGGGAGCCACATTTTTGACAATGGCTTCGGTCACGACATCCGAAGCTTCGCTGACTTTGTAGGTTAAAACATCGTTTCCCTCGTCACCATCGACATCGATGGTGACGAGGGAAAGCTGACTGGTTGTCGGGGATACCATGCGGGAAAGCCGAACGTGGAGCTTGGGAGAACATTCGTCAACGACCACAATCGCCCGCTTGCCGCTGTCGGCCAGCTTCTGAACCGTCGCCATGAGGGTCTCGTACCCAGCCTCTCTCTCGTCGGCATACAGCACCATACTGCGGAACCGGCACAATGCCTTCAGGGCCAGACGCGACTTCCCGACTGCGGCCAACCCAATGATGCGGGCCGCCTGGCGGGGTTCCCCGATGGCGGCTTGATCCAGTAGGAATTCACGAAGCCCTTCGATACGCTCGTCGTGCATCCAGGGCGACTCATTGTGCTTGGCACAAGCGGCCCACTGGTCGTAGGAACGAAAGGGGCCCGGAAGACCTGAATCCATCTGCTCCAGAAACCATGTGGCGACTGCCGGCAAAGTGCTGACCCAGGTGGCGACCTGACTGGCGTCGCGGAATTGGACCTGTGCATCATCGATGGCTAGCCCGGCACCTCGGAATGCTTCGCGGATGCGGTCCGCCCTCTCCTCAATCTGCAGTTGTGTGTACTGATTTGTAGACAGGAGAATGTAGTGTCCGCCCCGCTCTAGGACTGACCGGATCATGCATTTGGCTTCGCCATTGGTCAGCACCTCATTGCCGGCATCCGCCGGACCGATTCTTCCAGCCTTAAGCTGGAACTGGCAGAGTCGGCCGGGCAGGAAACCGGTCCGTTCGGGTTCCCCGGTCCACTGGATGCGTCCATCCTCCCCGCCATCGGGTACGTTAATGTTGTCGGCCACATGGATCCCGTCAAATGGAATGCCATGCCTGTCGGCCTCCGCGTGCAGCAGCATGCGCAACAACGCCGGAAACTTCTGATTCGAGACGTCAGCCACGTGCCGGCTGGTCACCTCAAAGGGAGACGGACGCGCCACCAAGTCCTGACTGCTCACGGATTGGCCTCCCGGCGCGGTTCCCGCCGCACGACATAATCGAAGCCGAGTAGAGGATCACTCACGGACGGGCACCACCAGACGTGAGTGAAGGTTGCCAATTTCAATTCACCGTCCCCTTGGCACCATCCCGAACCTATACGCCAGCCAAGGGCGGTGCCTGTGTGCGCCGCGAGCCATCGGGGTTCAGGTAGCGGTAGAGCGTGGTTCGGCCCATCCCCACGAGGCGGCAGATCTCGTTGATGCCGAGCATTAGTTCTCTCATCTCGGGCTTCCTCCCTTGCACGCGCCATTGGAATACCGACCGTGTTGCATGTCGTTCCGCCGACGAGGGGGCGAGGAACCGGATCCACGTCTGGCGGGTCGCCACGCGCTGTTGGCTCGGTGTCCTGTCAATGTTCGTTGCCTTCGGGATTTCCGCGCTGTCGATACTGGGACAGCTCCTCTTCGCTCAATTCCTCGGGCGGCACCAGCTTGTAATGGCGTTCGTCCACGATGCGGACTTCCCCGTGCGTGTCCAACTCGAAGGCAAAGAGTGCGATGACGCTGTCGGCCATGAACTGGGCCGCCACCGCCCGACAAATCAGATTTGGAAACTTGCTGCGGCACAGGGCAATGTCCTGCTCGATCTGAACCACTCCAATCTCGTCCTGTCCGCCCTTGGCCTGCACGGGCAGCACGTAGTGCCGGCCCCACTTGTCCAGGCCCACGTAAATCTCGTCGGTTTCCACCTGGCCCAAGTCGGGCACAGTGGTCCGCAGGTGGTTTTGTAGGGAGTAACAGGCAAGCCCCGAAAAAATGTCGAGTAGCCGGTTGTAGCGCAACCGGGTCAGGAGCGCCTGTTCATCATCCAAGGCATATTTGGCGACCACGCCGGGGGTGGCATCAGGCACCTTGGTCACCGCCAACCGCGCGCGGGGCCGAATGCGGACATTGGTCCGCAGTTCGAAGGCATAGAGGCCCACACCCTTGTTCACCAGCATCTACATGCGGTCCGGCGGTGCCGTGTCCTGAATCCGGTCCGGCAGGGAGTTGCGGTGCCGAAAGGAATAAACGACATCCCCCAGGTTTTTGGGCGGTGGCATGTCCAGGCTGCGGGCCGCGTGCTCCAGTTCCTGCCGCTCAAAGACCACCTCGGTCCGACCGGGACGAAAGTGGGCCTCAAACACATGGATAATCAGCCGCACGTAGCGGGAGCCATTGGTCATGGCGCGCGGGACGGCTGCCAGTGCAGAACCACCACTTCCTCGCGCAGATGGATCTGCGTGGCTGTGGAGAAACGTGTGCGGAACAGATCGATGGCCTCCAGTTCATAGCCAAGGGACACGGCAATCTCGGCCAGGATTGCGCCGGTGCGGATCGGAATGCGGAAGTAGGATGCCTGATCGCCCACCACATAGGCCAGACGGGCACCGGGTCGCAGGAGGGGCCGCAAGCAGGCCAAGTGACGAGCCATGCCGCCAAAATAGAGTTGGACAACGCGGGCGTACAGCTTCTCGAAGCCGGAAGTCTTGCCCAGTTCGCGGCGGCGCGCCTCAATGGTTGCCGCCAGGGTCTGGACCCGCGGGTTGTCTGCAATCCAGGCATCGTCGGCATCGCCTTTGTACACGTTGCGGGTGTTGGAGCGCAGCGACCAACTTTTCTGTGCCCGCAGATCCGTCCGATCCCGCAGGAAATCCAACATGACCGATTCCAGCCGTGTAGTGCGGCTGTAGTCCTTTTCGTTGGGATACGGTGGCGACGTGATGACGGCATCGATGGATTCGGGCGGCAACACGGTGTCGGCCTGGCGCGCGTCGGCCCGGTGGACGATGGCGGGAATCCCGCTGTGCATCTGTGTCTGCCGCAGATCGGCCGCCATGTGCCGAACCTCCGCCAGCCACAGCTCCACGACTGGCGCATCCGCCTTGATCCGTCCCACACCCACCTCCGGTCCAAAGCGGAGATTGCTGATGGCGGACACCAGTTGCTTGGCGTAGGCCAAGCGTTCATGATCGCCGTAGGGGGGCTCCCGGGGGATCCGATCCCGCAGGACCAGGGCCTTGTGCAGGGGTACCGGACTGATGGAATTGGCAATCAGCAGCCGCTCCTGTTCGGGAGACAGTCGCCGCAAAGGGGTGGCTTCGGATGCCGCATGGGCATAGAGCGGGCCTGCGTCCGGGACCTGGCAGTGCGCAGATCGAAGCATGTCGTGCACCGCGGCGGCCGTCTCCTGGGCATGCGTTTCCAGGCCGGAGGGCGAGACCGCCCAGTTGGTCTTGGTGCAGGCGGCAAAGTGTACGACCGGATTGGATTCCAGGCCCTCGCTAGGGATTCCCTGCTTTTTGCACTCAACCAGTGTGGTGCCGGTACCGCAGAACGGATCCAGCACCCGGTGTCTGACAGGGGTAGGTAAAGTTCCTTTCCGCATCTTTGTGCGGTGATTGGATCCCTTGGGCCGCGATGACCGGAACAGAAAAAGCATGGCAAGATACCCTGTATCAACGACGAAACCGATACCGGGAGCCGACCATGCTTCTTCCGTCCGCATTCTATCCCCATGCGGCGTGCCTCGCCAAGCACCTGCCGCATCTGCGGCCCAGCCAGGTCAAGGGCCTGGCCCTGTGGGTGGGGGCCACGATCCTGGCCCGCAGCAGCTGCCAGAACGCGGTCCTGGGGGCCCTGCAGACCTTCGGATTCGGTTGGCACACGACCCGCCAGTACCTGCGGGAGTGGCTCCGCGACGGGACCGACCGGGCCGCGCCCTGCCAGGTGCAGCTGGACGTGGACGCCTGTTTCGCGCCCCTCCTGCGCTGGGTGCTGGCCTGGTGGCAGGGCTCGGAACTGACGCTGGCCGTCGACCCGACCTCCAAGGGCGAGGCCCTGGTGGCCCTGGTCGTCAGCGTGGTCTACCGGGGCCTGGCCATCCCCGTGGCCTGGCGCATCAAGACCGGGGGCCAAGCCGGGCCCTGGATGCCGGACCTCTGCGACCTGCTGGACTGCCTGGGTTCGGTGGTGCCCCCGGACATGACCGTGCGCGTGCTCTGCGACCGGGGTCTGCAGAGCCCCCGCCTGTGGAAGGCCATCCGCCGCCAGGGCTGGCATCCCTACATGCGCTACGACCGCCACATGACCTTCCAGGCGACCACCGGACCCCGCTGGCCGGCCTGGCGCTTCGTGGCCCGGGAAGGCCAGTACACGGTGACGGCCGGGAAGGCCTTCCGCGCACGCAAGCGGTCCTGCACCCTGATCGTGCTCTGGGTCCCCGGTCAGGACCACCCCTGGGTGGTGCTCACGGACGAGCCCCCCGACGACGTGGACCTCGGCGCCTACGGCCTGCGGGTCTGGATTGAACAGGGCTTTCGGACCCTCAAGCGCATGGGCTGGCAGTGGCACCGCACCCGCCGCCTGGACCCGGCGCGCGTGGACCGGCACTGGCTGGTCCTGGCCCACGGCACGCGCGTGGAGGAGGCACGCCTGCGCGGCTTGGCGCCCGGCCGGGTGCGGCGACCGCCCCCGGAGCCGGCCGCCCCCGACCACCGGCCCCTGAGCGTGTTTCAGCTGGGCTGGTACCAGGCCCAGCGCCTGCTGCACCGCGGCTATGCCTGGGCCCGGGTCTGGCTGCAGCCCCTGCCGGGACCGGACCCGCCCGACAAGATGCAATGGGTGGACCCGCCCGCCGGGTAGCTCCTTTTTGGCACAAAGATGCGGATTGGGGCTTTACCTACCCCTGTCAGGCACCCGGTGTTGCGGGGTCAGAGCGAAGTGTTTGAGGTAGCGGCGGACCAGGTGGGGAGGGAACGAGAGGGCGAACCGGTACCAGGCATGGATCGGACGATCCTCCGGATACAGTCGATTGAGCTCGTTCCCCTGGCGGCTCTGGACGGCATACGACATGGCTGCGGCCGGATGGAATCAATCCGCTCCGGGTGTTCCCGGCCTAGCTCCAATACTGTCTATTTAGAATGAAAATGTGTATCATGACGGGGTCTGTTCCTTCCTTTCGGAGTTGTCCCCATGGCGCGCACCGCGGCCACCCTGCCGGGCGGACCCCGGCTGTCGGATCACCTGAGCATCGGCGTGCTGGCGCATGTCTTTCCGCGGCCGGCGGTGCGGGCCTCGCTGGCGGCCTGCGGACGCACGAGCCAACGGCGGCGGGACCTGCCGGCGGAGGTGATGGTCTACTTCGTGCTGGCC
>MPMO01000094.1 GCA_002238555.1 Caldilineaceae bacterium bin34 | reverse complement strand
AAGGCACCGGCGGTTAAGCAAGGACTACGAGGAGCGGCCGGACACCACCGAAGCCTGGATCCACGCCGCCATGACCGGCCTCATGTTGCGGCGCCTGGCACGAATCCCATCTTCTTAAACACCCTCTCAGGGACCTCCAGTTGCTGGCCGTCGCCTGACTTGTGGGTAATGGGCAGCCTGTGGCTGCGCGTACCCCCCCCTCGAATCGGGGCCGGCCGGCCCCTGAACGCAGCCCCCGAACCGGTCCGACACACCGGTTCGGGCCTCAAAATGTGTCCAAACCATAGAACTGGTTACTGTGTTACAAACGAACAATCTAGATACAGCTGTCCGCCCAGGATGTCTAGGAACCGTACCTGAGAAACTACAAAATCGCCCGATACCACGTACTCCATAGTGTGAGCCCTGGACGACGGCATTGTGCAGTACAAGGGGTATGAATATAGGCCACCTTGTTCTTGCTTGATTATATAACCCCAAAGCCCTTCTTCTAGTTCAAATCCAGGATTGAAAATTTCTCCATATATCAATGCGGTGTTTTTACTCCATTTTCGGATTGCTTCATATTTATCTGTTATAAACTGGTTGCCAAATTCAGAAGGTAGCATTGAGCCAGTTACTTTGGTTGTCATCAATCGAAAGCTGGAATCCCGTTGGGCGTTGATGACTGTCCAGTCTGCTGCACTCCAATTTGTGAGATCTCCATCAAAATCTTCTTTTGGTGTGCAGTCCAAGTACACCCAATCTGATACTTCCTTCAATTTTGCAAGTGTCATGACACGATCTGTTGTTTCCATTCCATCAAGGCTGTCGATTCTTGAAAATGGCATTGTGCAGTAAACCATGGTGTACGGCCGACCTGGATACCAGTCAAATTCGGAGTGAACTGAATATCCCCACAGGTCGTCATATGAAATGCGGCTAATTCTGGACACCCATCCATAGACATAAAATTCTTTATCTTTCCATTTGTCAAATGCTAGAATTGAGTTGGAATTAAAATCATCGAGTAGGTGCTCTGCCAAGTAGTATTTGTTTAACGGTGTTGCTGTTGGCCGTGCAAGGGGAGTAGCTGATCGTGGCTGAATTGTTGGTGTTGGTGCAGCAATAGGTACAGGCGTATACGTAGGAGTAGGGAGAGCAGGAATGTTTGTGGCAATTGGCAATCTTGGTGGAGCATCATCGATCAGGAACTCGGCAATCCATGCACCGGAGGCAAGTTGGAGCCAGTCACCGGATTCAGTACGGTACTTCACCTCAACGAGAGAACCTGCGGGCAACCCGCCAACGACTGGAAAGGTGGTGCCGGGACCACCGCGCAAGTTGGCGCCTGAGTTGACACTGGATTGGGGTGCAGGTGTTGGCGTGGGATGTTTGGTCGGTGTGGCTGTCGACTCGTCTGCCCGTGTCTCCGGCTGGATGAACTCGACCGGAATGTCGGGAATGTCCGCCTTGGCGATCAACGGCAGCTGATCCACGACTTCCGGATTGGCCGCGGTCTCGGCCAGGATGAAGAAGGTGTCCTCCATCTGCAGCCAGAGCTGGTCTCCATCCACCACCCGTCTCACCAAGACCACACCGCTGCCTGCCTCCCGCGGCGGCCCGATGATCTCCGCCGCGACATCGGGCCACATGTAGACCTGGGCAGCCGTGGCCAAGAACATGTAGGTGTCTACGGGTGTGGGACTGGGCGGCACCGGGGTTTCCGTGGGTGTGGATGTGTGAGTGGCGGTAGGCGTGGCCGTAGGGTTGAAACTGACACTTGGAGACAGGTTGAGATTGGCTTGGCGTTGCGATATTGAATACAGGCTTATGGTGACAGCCAATAAAATCGTGATGCCTGTCACTGCTGTGAACATCCAGCGGCGAGGGATTGGCCATCGCTTCTTGGTTGCATGTGCCTCGGGCCGCAGCAAGGTTCTGAACGCGTTGATGTGTTGAGGTCGGTCATCAACCCGCAAATGCAGGGAGCTTTGGATGGCCATGCCCAACGGCCCCTGGCATTCGTCCGGCAGAACCAGCGTGGTCTCATTGTTCAGTGAGCGATCGATGGCGTTTTCCGGAGGGGAGCCGGACAAGGCATGAAATAGCGTGGCCCCCAATGAGAAGATGTCGGTATAGGGTCCAAAGCGTGCTTCGGTAGCGTACTGTTCGGGAGCTGCGTAGTCTGCCGTCAACAGGCAAGTGTGCTGCGAGGTCCGATGCAACACAAACTCCCTTGCCGCTCCAAAGTCAATCAGAACCGTTCGGCCGTCATCGGTTAGCATGACATTGGCTGGTTTGATGTCGCGATGCAGCATATGCTGTCCATGTACAACCTGCAGGGCATCACACAGAGTGAGTGCGATTGCTTGCACATCGTCCGCCTTGAGCGAGCCGGACTGATTGATCTCATGCTCTAGGGAATGTCCACTCAAGAACTCCATAACAATATATACAGTATCATTTTCTTGAAATGCAGTATATATTTCCACGATATTGGATGATTTGAGAGACGCGACGCGACGGGCTTCGTCCACAACTTGCGCGCGTTCTTCCTGAAATGCGCCTTGTCGAATCGAAGGTACGGCTACTAGGTCCCCTCGTCGAAATGCGCCTTCCGGAAACAGTTCCTTGATGGCGACGGTACGGTGCAGTGTTTCGTCATAGCCCTCGTAGGTGATGCCAAATCCGCCCCTCCCCAACACTCGGACGATGGTGAACTTGCCGCTATCCAAGCCGGTTCCGCTTGGCAGTGCACTATCTGGAATATGTGAGTTTCCACCGCAGGAAGGACAGGACACCAAGCCAGCATCGTAGGCGCTGCCACAAAATCCGCAGGTGGTGGTGCTCATGATGGGGCTGTGGCAATGCGTGTGGGAATCAGCGCGGTGGCGCGCGCAGGGGTTCGAACGACAGGAAGTGGGTTGTTACATTACCCGATCCAACCTTGTGCCTCTGAAACTTCAGGTCAAGGATGAACCGCTCTTCGGTCACAGAGTGTCCCGGTCCCTGTCGATTTGTCCCTGCGAGGTACTGGAGGGAGGTTGTGGCTCGTTCTGTGCGGACGACCGGACCTGCTCGCTATAGTCGTCAAGTTCTTCCGGCAACAGCCTTGGCCATGTGTCTGGGTTGTTGAGAACACCTCCGATCCTCTCGAAGGCATCCCGCGGAGGGCCGTTCCGAATCCAGTTGTTTTCAATCTGTTCAAACCGTTTTGAGACAGGGTGTTTGTCAGGATGAGGGCTTTAAGGCCACCTATCTTCTGCCAATCTTCTGAACTCAGGTGTGCCGGAATGGGAGTGGCTTCCATCCCGCCCAAAGGCCCGTTGCTCAGCCAGTGTTCGTACTTTACGTCGCGGGGTGATTTGCCGAGATGCTTCAGGATGTGGCCCGCCAGTTCACCGCAGATTCGTTGTACCGCTTCAACAATCTCTTCGGGATCGTTGGATGGCCACTTTTTAGACCTGCCGCCATAGATGGCTTGTTCACGGAATTTGCTCAACTCCAGCAGTTGAGCGGGAGGAAGCATGCCTTCCATCCACTTGCTACGCACCTCGGACAGATCTGCGGCAAATCCTTCAAGGTCATGGTGTTTGTCGAAAGGGAGTCGGTTGGCACCCAAGGCCGCCTTGAGGCAGATTTCCAGGGCCTCCTGGACATGGAACAAGGCATCTGCCGGATCCCCGGCGCCAAGGGCACGGAGAGAGCGCATCAGGTGGCTTTGGACAGCCTGCAACTTTCCTTGAACCCCGGGCCATGGATCGTCCTGCGGCATGGCTGGTAGTCGTTCCCCCGTTGGTGTGAGTTCCCTGAACTGCACCTGTCCGGCAATGCGTGGGAAGGAAGTGCGGTGAGCCTCAAAATCAGTCCGGGTAATGGAAGTGATCTGGATGTGCGGCGGTTGGTCCGTGTATTCAGTCTTGACGACCCCACGCGCTTGATCCTTAAGCGCAAGCATGGCGTCTGTGTCGGGCGAGATACCGATCAGAGCCAAGTCAATGTCGGACCGCGGACTCCAAGTATCCGTTGCGCGACTGCCGAAGAGGATCACCTTGGCCTTCGGGAGCCAGCTTTGAATCTCTTGGGCCACAGCCAAGGCCTGCGGGTCGGGTTGGCCCTGTCCGATGTCTGCCGTCGTGTTCGGTGTTTGCAGTGGCACCTCAACCACGGCCATGTCCGAACCTCCTCCTTAGAACTCCCTGTCGGCGACCCATTCTACCCGCATCATGCTCCACATCGGGCGTCAATCAAGAGTGTCTCCTGGATGATTTGAGAGCGTGTTTGGTCTGGTTGGGATGGCTTCGGCAGCGGCACCCAAGCTCGGACATCGGCTGCAGCCCGGGTACGGAAGCCACTGGAGACCCTCAGGTGCAACCTGGCCATGTACACGGCCCGTCTTGTAAGGAAGGGCGGGTTCACGGTGCTCAAACCCTTTACATGGCTGTGGTGTCCGCCACACCCCAAAACCTCGCCATCCACAGCTGTTGGTGCCGTCAGGGCAAACCCAGGAAGGTAGCCATGGTCGTGGCCATGCGCCAGCTGCTTTCTGTCCTCACACCGTGTTCCGGGAACTGGTCCCGTGGCAACCGGGATCTGCAACCTGCAACTGTGCCCAATGAAGCTGCTGAACAATCGCTCGCCGGTTATCGTCACAAGATACAGCGCAGTCCACCAACAGCCGGTGATCTCTGGGCCGACACCCCCTCTCACAGTAGAATGATCTCCCATGGAAGCCACCAAGTTCGTCAGCGGGTTTGTTGGCTTGGTTGGCCGCCCCAACGCAGGCAAGTCCACGCTGTTGAACAGCATCGTGGGCCAGTTGATCTCGGTGGCCCATGCCAAGCCGCAGACCACCCGCCACCGCATTCTCGGCATGTACACGTCCGAGGAAGCCCAGATCGTGTTCCAGGACACCCCCGGCCTGCACAAGCCCCGCCACGAGCTGGGCAGGTACATGGTGCAGCAGGTCGAGGAGGTGATGACCGACTGCGATGTCCTGCTGTGGCTCATCGACATCAGCCGCCGTCCCGGAACGGGCGACGGCCTGATCCTGGACCATCTGGCCGAACTCAATACGGAGGGCAAACTGCCGCCGGTTGTGTTCGGCTTCAACAAAATCGACCAACTGGGGGGCAGGGAGGACCGGCTCGTGTCGTACATGGACGCGTACATCGGGTTTGCCGGAAACCGGTTGCCGGATGGCGTCGCTGCCGCCTGGCCGGCCACGGTGGTCAGTGCCAAGACCGGCTTCGGGGTGCCGCAGCTCGTGGGCCTTCTGCAGGGCATGTTGCCCGAGGGGCCCCGGTACTACGAAGAGGATCAGGTTACGGACCAGCACCTGCGCACCATCGCGGGCGAGTTGATTCGGGCCGCGGCCCTTCAGTTCCTGTCCGAGGAAGTGCCACACGGCATTGCGGTCGAAATCGCCGAGTATGTCGAGCGGGATCCGACTCAAACCTACATCTCCGCCGTGCTGTACGTTGAACGGGACAGCCACAAGCCCATGGTGCTGGGCCGCAACGGCCGGATGATCAAGCGGATCGGCGCGTCCGCCCGGCAGTCGATTGAGCAGGTGGCCGAAACCCGGGTCTACTTGGACCTTTGGGTCAAGGTGCGCCGCAACTGGCGCCGGAATCCGAACTTGGTACGTTCCTTCGGCTATACCTGACCCGACCCCGGCCCCTGGCTCGGTTTGTGCCCTTGGCGTTTGGCCTTCAGGATGATGACTCTCCTCAAGCTTGTTCACTGCCTGGTCGTATGTGTGGTCTTCCTGGCGGCCTGTGTGGATCCGGCCTTGTTGGAGACGGAGGAGGTCGACCCGCCCGTATTCGTACTCCAGATTCCGGAACGGGAGGACTCCGTGGTAGCTGCCGAGCCGCGGCCAACCGCAACCCCGTTCGCGACCCCGACGCCCACCCTGGCCGCGCCAACCCCGACGGCCACTCCCAAATCAACCCGCTCCCGCATCCTGTTGGGTCTGCTGCCGGTGGGACGGGTACGGCCGACGGCGACGCCGGTGCCGTTGCCCACCCCGGACGGCGAGCTTCGGCGGGCGTCCGTGCCCATGCTTATGTACCACTACATTGAGGAACCGCCGCCGAACGCGGACTCCATTCGGTTCGGGCTCTCCGTCCCGCCCAGTTTGTTCGCCGCCCACCTGGACGTGATCCAGGATCTGGGCTTCGAGACGGTTTCGGTGAGGGACGTGATCAACCACTTGGCACTGGGCACCCCGCTGCCGCCCAAGCCAATCGTGCTCACCTTTGACGACGGTTATGCCAACCATTTCACCAATGCCCTGCCGCTGCTGGCCGAGCGGGACATGATTGGGACCTTCTTTGTCATTTCCGAGTTCCCCCACAGCGGAAATCCCAGCTACATGACCTGGGATCAGATTCGGCAGATGGTGAGGGCCGGCATGGAAATCGAATCGCATGCGCGGTTGCACGAAAGCCTTGCCGGCCGGTCCGAAACCTACCTGAGGAACCAGGCGCGCGGCGGCGTCCTGACGTTCGAGCAGGAATTGGGCTATACGCCACGCATCATCGCCTACCCCATGGGCTTCTACGATCAACGGGTCATCGACGTCTTCCGCGATGAGGGGTACTGGGCTGGCCTCACGACACAGAACGGGCTCTTTCAGGACAATCGGGATCCGTTCCGCATGTGGCGTATCCGCATGCATCCCAACATGGGGGCAAGGGAATTGGAGTGGCTGTTGTCTGAGGAGGGACAAGCCTGGCTGGCGGGACAGCAGACGGTGTCCGGAAGCCGGTAGCGTCAAACGGGCTCGGTCACATGGACCGCAGGCAGGTCGCGTTCCAGGCTTGACCAGTCCGGTTCCTTCCCGGCATCCGACAATGCCTGGAACACCTGCAGGGATTCGCTGAGAAACCTGCGGATTTGTACTCCCTGCACCACGTCCGGCAACGGCCGCAACCGTGGCACTCCCCGCCCGAACATCTTGATGACGCCCGGCCGGTTGTGGTTTTGCAACTGCAGAAAGGCCAGACCAATTTGCAGGATGCCCTGGTACATCTCCCTGACCGGTCGCTGTTCGGTGTTCCAGGCATCTTCGAACGCCTCGTGCTGGGCGTGGTAGCGGCGGGCGTTGAACAGTCGCACTCCTTCGGCCGCGTCCGGTGACAAGGGGTCCAAGCCACCGTCCGGCATCACAAGGGGCGGGTTGATGTGACGTTCCAGAAGTTCGGGCAGTTCCTCAACGATACGACTGCGGGCCCACGCGTGATCGGCCCCGGCCCGGCGGGCCCGGGCCAGCAGTTCGGGCTCCGTGTGGCGTCCGAATCCGTAGATGGGAACGGCGCGCGTATGCGGGCGCAGGCGCACCGTCTGGATGGCCGCCTCCCAGTTCATATCGATGTGCAGGTCAAGCAGGGCCAGGACGGGCAATGATTGGTCCATGGCCCTAAGGAAGGCTTTATTGCTGCCTGCGGCAACGGGTGCGCCGCCCAGATGCCGAACGGCGTCCGCCATCCGCTCCGAGAAGAGCAGATCCTCGATGCAGAGCACCACGGAAGGTGGAAAGAGGGGCATGCCGTCCTCGCTGATGGCGGTGAATCCCGTTTGGCAAGCAGGCAAACTGAACGTATCGGGCTTTATAGTATACGTCTAATGTGGAATTGAGAGTTGACCAAAAAAGGGGAAGCCGCGCAGAATGTAAAGCGATACAACACCACATTCCGGGGGTTCCCCATGGCGCGCAGTATAGCATTCGAGGACTTGGCCACGGTG
>MPMO01000019.1 GCA_002238555.1 Caldilineaceae bacterium bin34 | reverse complement strand
CGCGGGACTGGGGCTGCTGCACGGCGAGGAGCGCTCCCTCCCTGGTCGACCGCAAGGCCGACCACAGGGACTCCCGCGACCCGTGAACCGGATATGCGTGGTGTCAACCATCGTATATAAGCCCCAAACAGAGATTGTGGATCGCATGCGCGAACTCGTGGATCGTCACGTCGGACCATGCGCCGGTGTCGCCTAGCAAGGCGAGCAGATTCTCCTCTGGGATTCCGGATACGGGCTGGCCGGGGATCGCGCCGAGGCCGCGGAACTCATCGTACGGATACCCGGTGTCGTCATACCGGCCCTTCAATTCCGCGAATTCCGGCAACTCGGTCACGTAGGAGTCACTGGGGTAGATTGCCAACTCCACACCCGCATCCGCCAGACAGTCAGGGATGCCGTGCCGCACCTGAGCCAGCATGCGTTCCACCCTGTCGGCCGCGGCGTGCAGGGCCCGCGGGTCCACCTGACCGGGTGCCTTGATCCACACGCTCCCACTTTGCAGAAACTGCGTATAGTAGGACGGCACTTCGACAACTCTCAGGCTGTCGAGCAACGACCGCCTGGTCACTGCGAACTCTTCCCATGCGCACATGCGGTGTTGTGCCCGGAAGCCGCGGGCCGGTCCGACATCGGAACCGCCCAGCATGATCACCTCTTCGACATCGAGCGTGCAGGAACCGGGTCCGTCCTTCACGCGGTATTTCAGAACGTACCGTGTCCGGCCTGCCACGTCCTGCTTCTCGAATGATTCGATCGCAAACACCAACGGGTACAACCAGTCGTCACGCGCATTGCCCCGGATGGTCCGGGCCAAGTTGTCAAGGGTGTTGCCGGTTGGGTAAGGGTACGAACGGATCCGCAAACTGCCGTCACCCACCCACTCCGCATCGGCGACGTACGACTGTTCCTGTGTCCATCCCTCCGGAATGTCGATTGCGAACGCGTAGTCGTGGTTCCGGATCAAGATGCCGTCCGCGGGGGGCCTCGCCCGTGCCGGCGCAGCTGCCGGCATGGGAGTAGGCGAACGGGCAGGACGCACCATCGCGGTTGGGATCGGCGTGGACGGGCCGATCGAATCCAGATACGCCTGCCAGACCCCCACGTGGCGCGAGACGATCCAACCGACTTCCCCGGTCTCGGTCTTCAACTTCAGAAGCGTCCATCCGGCACCGCCTTCCGAACTCGCCAGCACGCAGACCTGAAGCCCGGGTTCAAGTTCCCGGCTGGAGTAGTTGAATGTCGCCGGTATCGAACCTTGCAGCACATACTGGAGTTCGCCTTCGCATTCCATCCGCGGGGCCGGTGGCGTCGCCCTGGCCGCCACCACGGTCGACGGTGTGAACCCCAAGCCCAGACCACAGGCGACGATTGCGATCAGGACCCCGCCGACAAAGTACCTGATGCAACTCCGACGAGACTTCGACACTGTGGGACCACCCGTTGAAGGCATTATGGATCGGCTCCGAATTGCCCGTACTTGACGGTCGCGCCAATTCGGTGGACGACACTCCGCCGCCGAAGCCCGCACTGAACCTGGAATTGCCGGGAATCAGGCGAAATCACCTGATTCCCGGCAAATCGGCGCACTCAGAATGACCGAGACGGCCGGATTCAGGCGTCCTGCGCCCCATAGCACTCCGGAGCTTCGAGGGTTTCCAGCCGGATCGGTGCCTGCTGGCCCGCGGAGGCGGCATCGGTGAACATGCGTTGCAGTGCAGCAATTCAATTCAAGGTTCACCACCGGAGCCCGAAGACAGTTCGCCAATCCGTTGCCGGATGCGCCTGACGACAACGGCAGCCGTCAGGTCCACATCCACTGTTCGGTTGCCCAGCTGCGGATAGTCAACGCGGGTTTCAAGTTCAGGGATTGGGCCCAGATCGATGGTTGCAGACTGCGTTAGCTTTGCGCCGTCAAGTCGCCACAGCACGGAGAACGCCACACTGAACCCGCGGGCCGTGCCGCCAGTGTATGTCTCGAATGTGTAGGTATGCCTAATCCCCAATGACCTTGTACTGCTCAATTTGAAACCGTCCGCAACAATGCCCGTCTTCGTCTGTGGCCAGTAGTGAGCTTTCAACAGCTCGCTGGAATTGCTCTCGCCGCCATCCATTGATACGTAAGAGATGGAAACGACTCTGCGAAACAGCTCGGAGATTTGATCCAGTTCTGTATCCAGTGCGTCCAAAACCGGTCGAATGGATCGTGTGAATGTCAAGTCCAAAGCCCCGACATCGGCTTCATCGGGAGCCGGCCCCTTGTTTCTGCCCACAAAGGCGGCGGTTTCGCGGCTTTCCTCAAGTCTGGCCAGAGTTCCGCCCAGGATGGCCAGCGGCACTACTTTGCTGTCACTGCGGGACTGGACCTCCGTACCGCCATAAACTACAAACTTGGAAGTGACGTTGGGCACCAGCTCGGCCACGCGGTGAAGCGACTTGAAGTAGTCCACACTGATGGTCGCACCCGACTTGACCTCGAAGGCGGCGATGTCTTGCCCGGTGGGGTAGAGAAGATCGCACTCCAACTGTTTCACGTCTCGGTAAAAGTACAGGTTGTCAGCTCTTTTTCTGCGGTTGTAGCGATGCTTGGCCGCCTCCGCCACCACCGTGTTTTCAAAGAGGGGGCCGCGCAAGGGGTGGGTGGCAATCTGGTCGGCACTCTCGATGCCGATCAGGTAGGCGGCCAGTCCGACATCGTAGAAATAGAGCTTGGGGGACTTGATCAACCGCTTCCTGATATTGGCGAAGTAGGGAGGAAGCCGGAAGACGATGTAGCTCTCCTCCAATATTGAGAGCCATGCCCGCACAGTTGTGCGGGACACCCCCGCGTCGTCGGCCAACGAGTTGTAATTGACGAGCTGTCCCACCCGTCCGGCACACAGTCGCACGAAGCGCCGGAAATCGATCAGGTTGTGTATTCCTGCGAACTGGCGTGCGTCACGTTCCACGTAGGTGTCGACGTAGTCGGCCAGCTCCTGGGTGGGATTGAGGTTCTGGCCGACGATGCGGGGATAGAAGCCGGCATAGAGAATGTCGTCCACTGCGTCGCCGGCGCCCGTCTGCTGGCGTTCTGTCAACGACAAGGGCAGCAGGTGAAATGCAGCCTTTCTGCCGGCCAGGGATTGCTTGATCCTGCGGGAAAGCTCGAACTGCGCACTGCCTGTCAGAATGAACAAGCTGTTCGCCCCTTTTGCGTCCACGACCACCTGGATGTAGGACAGAAGCCCCGGCACATGCTGCACCTCGTCGATGATGGCACCGCCATCAAGCCGGGCCAGGAATCCCCTGGGATCCGTCTCGGCGAACTCTCGCTCGTCCAGAGCCTCCAGGTTGACGTACTTCAAGTCCGGGAAGGTTGCCCGGCAGAGTGTCGTTTTCCCCGACTGCCGGGGACCGGTGACGGTGACAATCGGGTGCTGCTGAAAGGCCGACTTCAGGTATTGAGCCAAGTCTCTTTTGATCATGGCTTGGGGTGACAATTGTAATAGAGACTAGTCAATTGTACCCATGATGGCCGAAACTGCGATAGTTTCAATCCCTTCACGCGGACTCCTTGATGGTGCGCTCGGGAGGGTTGCCGGTCCCGCCCACTGAGGAAAACGGACTCATGAGTCCGTTTTGGTGTACCGCTCGTGCCAGAACCTCGCACTGTCGTGAGGGTGAGAACCCGATCCCGTCCACCGCGCACAACCAGGTCGATATGGCCTGAATCTGTCGATTTCGCTCGGCTGGGCTCAAACCAAAGGCGCTGTACTTCCATGCCTGGCTTGCAGTTGTAGAACGATATGGCGTTGCGCCGACGGCTTGGCGTGCCGGTGCCCGCCTTGATTGACTTCGAGGCAACCAACATCCCCTGGGCATCGAACAGGATCGGATGGCAAACTGCGAACCCATGGCCATTGCCGACACTGAATACAACCGAACCTCCATGTTTCATCCCCGCGTCCTCTTCTGCACACTGATCCCCACCACCGTCCTGGTGGTGCTGCTCGGCGGCTGCATCATGCCTTCACGCCAAGACGCAACCCCGGTCCCGGCACCCACCGAACCACCTATGGCGGAACCCGCACCGGCACCGACCCCGGAGGGCCTGACGGCCGTCGTCAACCAGAACGCCAACGTGCGCACCGGGCCAAGCACCGACTATGCGGTCGCCTTCTGGCTGACCGCAGGTGCGGAGGGGACGGTGGTGGGCCGCAATGCGGATGGGACCTGGCTGCAGATAGAGCACGAGGACCGCACCGGCTGGATCTTCACCGCCCTGACGGACATCGCCGCGGAGGGGATGGCGGAGCTGCGGGCAGCTCCGCCTCTGGAGTGGGCCGCGGCCGAATCTGCACCGGAGCCCACTCCGGAACCAGAACCCATAGTTGAACCTACGCCCGAAACTGTCGCACCCACGCCGGAGCCCGAACCTGCGGTCCCTGACAGCGTTGTCACAACCGTAACCGGGACGGTCGTCAACCTGCGCAAGGGCCCGGGTACCGACCATCCAACCGACGGCCAGACCCGCGCCGGCGACCAAGTACACGTCACGGGCCGCAATGCGGACGGCAGATGGCTACAGATCCTGCATCCCACCGCTGATCGCGAATATGCCTGGATCTACAGTGAACTGACGGACATTGATGCCTACACGCTGCAGAGGCTGGTTCAGATTGAGGAGATTCCGATCCCCGCACCACTGACACCTGTGTTCGCACCCGATTCCACACCCGCGCCTGATCCGCCCACTTTCGCATTCGATTCCACACCCCCTTGGCCCACACCCGTAGCGGCTACTGATGAACTAACGGTCCGGTTCGGTGGCTCGGCGTTCAACGGCAAATATCATCTGTTGCCGCACTGGTCGAAACGTCCAATCAATGAGGCGACAGGCCAGCCCTTTCGCCCCAAGATGAGTTTCGATCTCTTGATCGAACCTGGCAACGTGCGGGTGTCGAACGTTGATGGTGGTGAAACGATCATTTGGCCGCGCGTGCGTTCCATCGACGTAGTCGCGGTACTTGAAGAGGGCGTCGACTGTGCGGACGTGTCGGCCGAAGACTGGTCGATTATCAAAGACGTGTCGATTGTGGGGCGCGAATGCGCGGCACTGCCGACCGTGGGGGAGCATCTGTTCCTCACGTACATCCACCCGTACCCGCTTGAAAGTGACCCCGGCTACAACAACTACGACCCGTGTACGAAACCTGAACCGATCAACTACTCGGGGAGTGACTACGGGTTGGATTTGGTTGGTTTGTTGCACGCTGCCCCCGTAGGGATCAATAGTCTCGGTGTTGGTGGTCTTGGCATGTGGCGAATTGTCGTTTCGGTGAGTACCGCCGACATGCCGCCCGGTATTTGCGATCCCCCCACGGCAGCGCATTACTACAACACTCGGGAAGTGGAATTCGCCCCCTTCTACGTAGTGGTGGTGCCACGGACGGACGATGGGTGAAAGGTGCTGTGATTGAAGAGAGCTGTGGAAAGCTACAACGATCCTCTACCGCGCCCGGAACGCGACACAGAACCACGTCCGACCGAACGTGCGCCCACTGCCGAAGCTCTGCGACGGTTGCCCACCGACTGGTGAACATCATGAACAAACCAACTACAGTAACCCTTGACACCAATGTTCCCCTGGAACTGTCGGACAAGCGAGACAATATCCAGGACGTTGAACAACTGCCATGTTTGGCACAGAAGGAGGAAATCGATCTTGCAGTGACGACGCTGATCCGTGGCGACGCTCCTCATGACCCATGGACGAGCCGACTGAGGAAACTACTCAACGCCCATGGGATCGCGGAGATCGGCTCCGTCACGCGATTGGATCTCTGGGTACTAATACTACAGTGGTAAATATGGGGTATGATGGTCGGGTATCCGCCCGGCTTTGGAGTTGTCCCATGTCCGCTGTCGCCGACCGCCTGGCACCGGCCCTGGCCTACCTGGACGGCCTGCCGGCGGGGCGGAGCGCAAGAACGGCTGGCAGCTGGCGGAAGCCAACGGCGACCCCGACCCCTACGGCATCCAGTACCTGCTCAATCGGGCGCGCTGGTCGGTGGCGGCGGCCCGGACCGCCCTGTACGGCTACGTGCAGGATTACCTGGGGGATCCCCAGGCCGTGGGGATCATCGACGAGACCGCGTTCCTGAAGAAGGGCACCCATTCGGCCGGGGTGGCGCGGTAGTACAGCGGCACGGCGGGACGGGGCGGGAACTGCCAGGTGGGGGTCTTCCTGGCCTATGCCGGGGCGCGGGAGTACACGCTGCTGGACGCGGTTCCACCTGCCCGAGGGATGGACCAGCGAACCGGCACGGCTGCAGGGCGTCAGCCTGGCCCCGGACACGCCCTTCCGCACCAAGCCGCAGCTGGCCCAACGGCGGCTGGCCCGGGCGCAGGCCACCGGCGTGTCGCTGGCCTGGGTCGTGGGCGACACGGTCCATGGCCACTCGGGGCAGCTGCGCGCCTGGCTGGAAGACCGGGACCAGGCCTACCTGCTGTTCCGGCGCGCCTGGACGAGTACGAGGTGCGCAACGCCCGGGGCTGGGACCGCCACATGATCCTGACCCTGCTCAGCGTGGTGCGGGCGGCCTGACGGCTTTCCGACAGGCCCGCGGCCTGGGCGGGGGCGGACCGTGGCGGGAAGCCGGCCGGGGCGGCGGGCTGACCGTGCGGGCAAGCCGGCGGCTGTGGCAGCGTCTGCTACGGCCCGTGGCGACGGACATCAAGCAGGTGCTGGCCTGGTCGCACTGGCGCCGCCGCCACCAGTGGGTGGTCCTGCACTGCCACTACCGGCGGCGGCAGGCCACCACCTTGTGAATTACCACTGTAGTATTAAGTTTCACAGAACGGTTCGAACAGGGGGCCGGTGGCCCAGACCCATTGTTTCAGCTCCTCGCCGGCGTCGTCCCACGCTTCGGGCAGTAAGTCCAGGACCGCCTCGATGCTGCCGCATTGGGCATAGAACGACTTGCCCAGCAGTTCGGCCCATTCCGCCACGGCCGCCTGCCGCTGGAAGTAGCGGTCCATGTCCTCCACTTGGTCCCAGGCGATGTCGGCTTCGACCTCCACGACTTCGCCCAGCCCCACGTCCCGGTAGCGCAGCCGGGCGGTGGCCAGCCATCCTTCCGGTTCCTCGTCCAAAGGCCGGACCTCATAGAGGGCTATCACGTCGGAGCGAAAGCCGATCTCGCCGAAGTCCTCGGTGTCGTCGCGGAACGTGTCGTCGGCCTTGGTCCGGTTTTCGTAGCCCAGCAGCCGGTACTTGCGCACGGTTTCGGGGTTGAACTCGACCTGGATGCGGGCATCACGCGCCGTCTCGTGGAAGACCGCCTGCGCGGGTCCCGCGAGGAAGGCCTCCTCGGCCGCCCGGTCCTCTATGTAGTGATAGGTGCCGTTGCCGCGGTTGGCTAAACGTTCCATCATGACGTCGTTGTAGTTGCCGTCCAGCCCGACGCCCACGGTCGTCAGCGTGGCCCGGCGCTGGGCGTACTCGTCCACCAGTTCCAGGATCTCGTCGGGACCCGTTTCGCCCACGTTGCCCACACCGTCGCTGAACAACACTAGGCGTACGTCCCGACCGTGCTCCGCCGCCAGCTCGTAGGCCAGCCGCAATCCTGCCTCAGCATAGGTGGAGCCGTTGGGCTGCAGGCTACGAATGGCCTGCTCCAAGTCGGGGGAGTCCTCGGTCGCAGCAAACGGTTTCACCACCTCGGCCCAGTCGCTGTAGGTCACCAGGGCGGCCCGGTCGGCCGGGTGGCTCTGTTCCAGCAAACCCAGTAGCACTCGCTTAGCCGCGCCCAGGCGGTTGTCGTATTCCATGCTGCCGCTCACGTCCACGATGAAGATCAGCGACACCGGGTCCCGCTCTTCGGGAAAGGCCGGGGCCGCCACGCCCACGCGCAGCAGCACGTAGCCCTCCGGCGCGAAGGGCGCGGGCGCGGCGTCCAGATGGAGGGACAAGCCTTCGGTCGAAGGACTGTAACCGCTCCCAAAGGCGTTCACATATTCCTCGATCCGCACCGATTCAGGTTCGGGCAACCAGCCGTCGCGCAGGTAGCGCCGGGCAACTGCGTAGGAGGCGGTGTCGCCGTCCAGGGCAAACGTCGACAGCGGATCCTCGTCGGCATCGACGAAGGGGTTGACCCCGTAGTCCTCAAAGTACATCAGGGGCAACCGCTTGTTGTTCGGATTGGCGGTGCCACCGGCTTCGGGCGGCGGGTCACCGCCCCCACCCATGCCCCCACCACCCATGGCCCCACCGCCCCCACCAATGGCGCGATGCACAGGTGTCGGTGCCGGCACTGGCGTTGGGGACGGCACTGGCGTTGGGGACGGAGCGGCCGGAACCGTCAAAGTTGCTGTGACTGTGGCGTCGATGTCGGTCAGCGGACCGTAGATCCAGACCAGTTCGCCCGTGGCTACGGGGTGCATGACCTGCAGCCAGTCGCCGGCGGTGTTGCGGCCCGTCACATGCAGCTGGTTGCCTGCACGCACCTGTCCGTTTATCGCGTAATCAGTGCCCGGTCCGCGGCGCAAGTTGACGACTGACCCGATCACCGTGACGATCACACGCTCGGCAGGATCGGGCTGGGCAGGCTCCGATTCGATTGTGGGTTCCGGCTCAGGCGTTGGCTCCGACACCGGTCGCGGCGGAGCATCTGCGGTCAACTCGACAGCCGTCTCGGTCGCGAAGTCAATCAGAGCGGTGAAGATCCAGCCGGGCCGGTCCAGATGTTCGATCTGCAGCCAGTCGCCGTCCGCGTTGCGGCCGACCACCATCACCTCATCACCGGCGGTCAGCCCGAAGGAGACCCCATAGTCGGTGCTCGGCCCGGTGCGCACGTTGGCGTTCTGGTTGACGACCGCCATCAGGTCCTCCGGGGTCGGCTCCGCAACGGGGTCCGCCACAGCCGGTTCGGCTGGCGGCCGGCCCGAGGTTTCATCTTGGCGGGAAGACATGATGCATCCGCCGAGTAGCAGGGCTGCCAACAAGCACACCAGTAAGGGGGTTTTTAGCATGTTCGTGATTCCGTTGGGAAGTCCCCCAAGACCGGTTTTCAAAGGCGGTCTACAGTATGCCACCGACACCGATCGACTCTCCACGCGTTGCACCCAGGGCGATCGCATTCTATTTTAAGGCGAAGCCAAGCGAATAAATATACTAAAAGATTATGAGTACAACAATCGGGTGCCAAATTCAGTAACGAAAGAAGCCGACCAGCCGACATCCTCTTGCACAAGATGTATTGCACAACGTCACAAATACAGGCGACCGGGGACCGGGGCCCCATGGGGATAACAGGGCGGAACTCCCGAAGCCGGGCGCGGCGAGTGCGGTTCCAGGCCCGCAACGAACATGCGGGCCTGGAACCGCCACTTCGAGCGCCGCCTGGGCGTAGTACAGGGTCGGGATCGGCTTCTCACCTTGACCGTATTGCTGCAGCGATTCGATCAGATGCCGCTGGCATGCCTTGAGAAAACCTTGGATTCCCGACCAGGAGTTGTTTTGAGCCATAGCAGGAAGGCGTTCTCCTTCGAGTGTGAGACCGTACCGCTGCACCTGCCCGGCCATGTGGGGCAGCGATGTGCGCAATGCGTCGAACTCCGCGGTCGTGAACGTGTGGGTGCTGATGTCCGGACACCAGTCTTCGTACAGGTCGTCCACGCGGTCGTAGACCTGTCGGCACGCCGCATCCACGGCGCGCCGCTCCCGCATCAGCCCAAGGGCGCGTAGTGATTTCCGGATGCGCGTATGGGAATGTCGATCACCACCCGTCCTTGGGTGGTGCGTCGCGCAGTGGCCGGTCGGCATCGCCCTCCTGCTCGGCCGGCTCGACAAGCAGTGTGTGCCAGGCGGTGTGGTCGACCATCACATCCTTGATCCGATCTATGGAGTTGTTGGGCGAACCCCATTTGTGCCAATTGGTTGCGATGTGCTCCAATTGGGAATCCGTCAATACGCTGCCGAGCAAGCTGTGCAGGTTGTAGATGCGATCGGCATCCAGTCGCCGTTGCATTTTCCGCTCGTTGAGTTTGTCGCCCGCATAGTGGTCCAGCGGCAAAGTACCGAAACCGCCCAGCGCATCGTCGCCCACATGCTCGCTGTAACCAACCTCACGGGGGGTTTTGCCCATCATCCCCAAGGTGTAGTCAGCCATCACGAGACACGCTTTCTGCGCCGAAGCAACCAACGTCTCAATGGGGAGCGTGGGCCACCGCACTTGCGAGTCCTGACTGTAGCGAGACGTGTGTTGGTAAGCATCCAACTGCCAAAGGTGTCGCATTGGCGCAGCAGCCAACAGATTGTCGTGCTGCTCTGCCGGGAGCAGTTCGGCCAGCTTTGTCAAGCTGTGCAGGTCCTCGCTCTTGACGGATGTGAAAAAATCAATGCGCGTTACAGCCAGTGCGGCTTTTATGCAACGCTCGAGGGCGCAATGTGCGTTGAACACAGTCGCCCCTTCGAGTCGCTTGGTACCCAAGGCGATCAACGCATATTCCAAATATCGCCGCCCGGGTTGAAGCAGGTCCTGGATGCCTGGCCAGGGGTTGTCTTGCGCCATAGGGGATAGCTGTTCTCCTGCAGGGGTCAGTCCGTGCTTCTGTATCTGCCCGGCGATGTGGGGCAGCGACGTGCGGCATTGATCGAACTCTGCAGCCGCGAAGTGGACCATCTGCGCAAACGGCAAATCCGCATACGGTTGCTCTTGGGCGCAGACTTGCGCCAGCACCTCTTCAGCCACATCGGGATCGCCGCCGATCACCGCCAGGTCGATGTCCGAACCGGGCCGCCAGTCGCCGGTCGCACGCGAGCCGAACAACAGCACTTGCGCGTCGGCCAGCCGTTCCTGCAATTCGGCCGCGAAGGCGAGGGCGCGGGGATCCGGCACACCTTGTCCGTAATCAAGGTCTGCGGTCAATCGATCCAGGGTGGTGCCAACCATGTGGCGGTGTCCGATTTGCGGCGGGGAGTGTCGCTTGGCGGGATTGTACGTCAGGCCATGCGGCCGTTGGCAGGAACGCGCGAGAGGGCACTGTTTCAATCGCGTTGATGCTCCCCGGACGCAATGGAAGCCGCGGGTCAAACAGGGCAGGCGCGCCCGGCCAGGGCGGCCCTGCGGTGGGTGTGGCGGTCCGAGGACGGTGTCGGACTTGGGCTACTCCGGCTCTGCATCCTCTTCCGGGATGTGCGGCAGCAGGGCCCAAATCCGCTCGGCAGACACCCGGGCCGGACCGCCGCCGTCCCGGATCGCGGCCATGAGCCGTGCGGCATCCGGGATGTCTTCCAGGTCGAAGCGGACGCCGCGCCGGGCGGCTGCGACGATGCGGTCGGCGTGGGCCTCCACGGCCGCGGCGAGCCGGGGGTCCAGGCCACTGTCGGCCAGGGCGCGCCGGAAGCTGACCAGCAAGCCCACAATCTCCCCTTCGGTCAGGCCTGCGGTATGCCGTTCGCCCATCAGGCGATCAAAGCGTTCCTGAATGGTTTCCATTTCCCTCTCCACCTCCTTGAGCGGACGGCGGTCGTCCAGGCGGACTACGTCCACCAGGCACCGGCCCCGGGCATCCCTGAGATTGGCCCACTGCTGCATTTTATCCGACAGGAACCGCGTCATGAGCGCGTGGGCATCCGCGTCCTCCAAGGCCCTGATGGCCTGCGCCACGGCACGGTCTCGCCTGGGTCCCCGGCCCGCTCGATGTCGAAGGCCAGACGCAGCAGCGGCCGGTCGGGGTCCTCGCGGCGGTCCATGTGGTGAATGTCGTAGTACCGCAGCGGGAACTCGAACCGCATGAGGGCCCAGGCCACGGGACTGAACAGATCCGGCAGCGAGGGCATCCGCCACCGATCCGGCCCGGTGTAGAGGACGGCCACGACCACCGGGGACAGGCCCCCGGCTGGGTCGTACCGCGGCCGGTCCTCACACAGATCGAGGAGACGGTCGACGACATAGCGCAGCAGACGGACGGCCAGATGGCGCTGGCGCGCGGACTGGGCCTCGACAATCATCATGACGGTGCGCTGGCGGTCGGTGTCGAACGTCCAGGCGGCGTCGGCTATGCGTTCGCGCGCGGACTCCCGGACCGAACTGGTGGGGCCGGCCTGCAGGGCTGGCCGTGCGACGGTGCCGAGGTTGAATTCGTCGGCCAACAGGCGGGCCACGTCGTAGGCAAAGACGGCACTGGTAAGGATGCGTTTGTAGCGCCTGTCGTGCACTGCCATGGCTGAATCGACCGCCGGACGGCCACGGTTCCGAATACGCCAGTCCACATGCGGTTGGCTCCCACGGGCAAAAAACAGACCAAAGTTCCCATGTAACGCAGGCGCGGGCGCGGGTGTCGCCGATGGTGGTCCGGCCGGCCCGGTACTCGCACCGGTGTGCGCCAGGGGTATGCGGGACGGGTGTTCCGTCCCGGTGCCGACAGAGACGGCTTGGCACCGGTCCTGCCCGTGCCGTCCCAGCCCCCCGATGCGGAGGCAGGGGCGCACAGGCGGGCATATCGGTCCCGGGCGCAGGTGCAGAGGCCACGGCGTGGCCGCCGACCTTGGGCGGTCCGGGAACAGGGCGCGGGCCTGCGGGACGGACAGGCGCCGGGAGGCAGTCCGCGACGAGGGTTTCCTTGTCCTTGCCGGGTCCGGAGCACCCGGTGGACGGTCTCGAGGGCTGGTACGGTGGAACCCAGCTGGCTGGCCCTGTCGCACGTCACTGCGCTTGGCTGGTGGCAGCCCCGGCCACCGTCGGGACTGCGCTCTTGACAACGCATGTTCAGCCCGGCTCCCAACTACGCACTGCCCTCGGGAAGTGGAATTCGCTCCCTTCTACGTAGTGGTAGTGCCACGGATGGACGATGGGTGAAATGCGCCGTGGAAGAGGCCGGCCGGGAAATGGAGGGGCTGGTCTGAGCTACGAGACCTCCCTGTTCGAGCCATTCTGTGAGACATAAACCCTAACCGTCTCCTGCCACGTTGCGCCCGGCACCGGCACTGGAAACTACTTGCTGACAACTGGTGCAATCCGCAGGTACAGCGTGTTGCCATCCGAGTAACGGCCCGGTTCCGTCAAATCCTTGACTCGAGCAGCGCCAAGCTTCCCCAACGTTCTTGTCCCACCCGTCTGCACCACGCGACAACCGGGATCTTTCGGTTCCAGGCGGCACCACGCGAAACCGACCGGAGGGGTTCCGGTCGGCGGCGTGGGCAATTGAGCCCCAAATAGTCTGTCTTGGTACGACAATCAGGTGGAGATGGCGGGAATCGAACCCGCGTCCGAAACAGTGTCCCGAAAACGTCTACAAGCTTAGTCGCCGGATTATGGGCTTTAGCCGACTTCGTATCCCCGGCGACGGGGACGAAGGGGCGAGTCGATGTCTTGGGCAGCCCTATCGACGTCCGGCTGCTGCATCCCCCAGTGTCTGACGGCCTCACGGAAACCTGCGGGCGGCATTCCCATGGACCGAGACCCAACCGGAGCTGGGCCGGATGCCTAACTCTGGCTTACGCAGCCACGCCGCCAAGGGCGGGAGCAGCGGTGAAGCCAAAGTTGAAGCTCATACCTGTGTTCTTGGCACTTGTATGTTGTGTGCGCCTTTTTTACGTGGGAGTCGCTCCACGGCTTGCGGTTCGCGGATCCAGTTGCCCCGTCGAAGCCTGTTCATCCCCCTGTGACCCTGGGTCGAGACAGGGCGGGATTGTACAACAAAACCCGCGGTCCGAAAGGGGCCTGTCGAACCAAATCCGGGCGCCTGGCCTGGAACCGTGCGCGTCGAGTGTCGCCTCCTACACGATCAGCATGGCATCCCCGAAGCTGTAGAACCGGTACCCCTCGCGTATGGCTGCGGCGTAGGCCTCCAGCAACATCGTCCGGCCGCGGTCGGGGTCCGCATGCACCTCGCCGATGAAGGCACTGATCATGAACAGTGGGGTGGACCGCGGCAGGTGGAAATTGGTCAGGATGCAGTCCACCACCCTGAACCGGAACCCGGGATAGATGTAGGTGTCCGCCAGCCCGGCCACCGGCCGGAGTTCCCGGCCTCCGGGATCGGCCCCTCCCTGCCGGACTGCCCATTCCAGGGTTCGGGTCGTCGTGGTGCCCACGCTCAGAACGCGGCCGCCGACATTCCGGCAGCGGTTGACAGCCTGCGCGGTGGCCGCCGGGACTCCCACGGGCTCTCCCGACAAGGTGTGCTGTGTCAGGTCGTTGGTCCTCACCGGAGCGAATGTATCCCTGCCGACCTGCAGGGTCACCGAACACACTCCCATGGTGGCGGCGGCCACCGTGTCCAGCATGTTCTTGGTGAAATGCAGGCCGGCTGTCGGGGCCGCCACGCTGCCGGCTTCCCGGGCGTACACGGTCTGATAGCGCTCCCGGTCCCCGGTGAAATCCTTGATATACGGCGGCAACGGTACGGTTCCATGCCTGGCCAGCACAGCGGCGTCCAGGGCACAAGACATGTTGATGATGCGCGTGCCGTCGTCACCGATCTCCTGCACTACAGCCGGCATCTCGGTTCCGTCGGAGCCAATCAGGGACAGACTTCCGCCCCGGGCCGGCACCGAACCGCGGATCAGGCACCGCCAAACCCGACGGTCCGGATCCATGGCCTCCAACAGCGTCACCGACAGGCGCCCGCCGGTGTCCCGACGGGCGCGGAACTGGTACTCCGACACCCGCGTGTTGTTGTGCACCAGCAAATCGGTCTCCCGCAGCAGACCGGGCAGTTGTCTGAACCGCAGGTGCCGGCAGGACCCCGTACGGCGATCCAATACCAGGAGCCGACTGGAATCCCGCGGATCCGCAGGTTGCTGGGCAATCAAGCCGGCGGGCAGCTCAAAGTCGAAGCGCGCGGTGTCCATGCACCTAGCTTAATCAAAGAGACCCGACTGGGTCGGGTCTCCTCGAAGGCAGTCCGGCAGGACGACGGTCAGGCTGGGCGACGCTTGTGGTCGAATTCCCTCCACAGTTCCCTGGTCTTGCCGTTGGCTGCTGCAATCCCTTCCTTCAGGGCCTTGTCAAGCCTCGACTGGTAGGTGTTGTCGTAGGCGGTGCCGGGATTCGGCCCCAGCACATGGCCTACCAGCCAGCCCACGGCCGCGCCCACACCCACGCAGAACAGAAACTGTATCGTTCTCATATCCAAGGACTTCCAGACCGCACTCGTCAGCAGGCTTCCAGGCTCGTGGCCGGCGGGGCGGAAGCGCCCTCCGTCGAAGCCGACACTGCGACATTATCCTCGACCGGGATCACAATGGCCAGAAGCAGATAGAAGAAGCCCATGCCGACAAGAGCCGTGGCAAAACCAAGCAGCACAAACCCGATGCGTATCAGCACCGGATCCACGCCCAGCGACTGACCCAGGCCGCCGCAGACACCGAACAGCACCCGATCCTTGCGGGACCGGGTCAGACCGGAGAAGCGATGGAGTTTGGCGCCGACCTTTTGCCGGGCGGCTCCCAAGTCCGCCACCTGGTCGCGCATGGTCTCTCCATTGCTGCGATTGCGAAACTTCTTCAGGGCGTAGAACCCGATGGCAATCAGAAGGATCGGTCCCATGGTCATGCTGCCCACGGAGATCAGGAAGTCGAAGATGCCGAGATTGGATGCCAGCAGCGCAATACCGACGGCAATCAAACCCCAGGCGACCCACACACCGTGCTTCGCCTTGAGGCTGGCGGTGGCCGGAGCCGTGATGCCCTCCTCCGACGTTCCCACCGGCAGGAACAACCAAAACAGAATGTACAGGGGCAAGGCGCTGCCAATCGAGAATACAATCAAGCCCAGCCAAATCAGCCGCACGATGCCTTCCGACACCGACAGGTAGTCGGCCATGCCCCCACATACGCCACCGAACACCTTCTTGCGGGGGTGTCGCATCCAGCGACGGCGGGCGGTGGCCCGAGGATCCGGTTCCACCGGCTGCTCGGCAGGTTGCCCGGAGGCCCCGGTCTCGTCCGCGGTGTCCGGGTTCGCCGCATTCTCTTCCACCGACTGCGAGGCATTTTCCTCGATCGGTTCTTTCGTGTCCATCCTATGCTCCTTCCCTGGAAATCCCGCTTGCGAGGCAATCATCCGCCGTCGTCGGTTGTACTTGAGGCCTGCATCGGATGCAGGCTCATTTGTACATACGCCCTTGGCGACCCCGCGGTTGCAGGATTGGCAACCGCAACGAGCGAACCCATCCGCGGGGTTGCAACGGGCATCGGACCGCCCAATCTGGTAGTCTGAATCCGTGCCCCCACATCCCATCCGCCGCAACTTCGGCGACAGGCCCACCACGGCCCGGAACCTTCCTGCCAAGCACATGCCCCTGCACCCCATCACACCGGGCCCGGCCCGGCACACTCCGGTTTGGCGCTGGACGGGTCTGCTCGTCCTGTGCCTTGCGGCGGTCGCAACGGCGTCGTTGCTCCCGTCGCGTCTGGGCCTTGCCCAGACCGATTCCGCGTCGCCTGCCAACGACCTGGCGTACGTCTCCCGACTGCGCATCCACAATCCGGACCCGGCCGAGGTTGTCACGTGTGAGCTGACCCTGATTGACGGCGTCGGCACCGAAGCAGGCCAGCCCCTCGCCGTCCGCCTTAGGCCGCGCGTCACCGAGATTGTGGACCTGAACGACTTTCCCAGCCTGGCGACCGGGGCCTACGCCGGCTACCTGGACTGCAGCCATGCCGTCTCCACGGTCCTCATCTACGGCGAACCGGGCGACCGCATCTATACCGCCTATGCCGGCACGGACGAACAGCAGACATCCCGGGAATGGCAGGTGTTGGAGGCCTACACCGGCTCCGGAACCTCCGAGTTCGCCTCCAGCATCATCGTCCAAAACGCGGGTGCGGAACCGAACGACCTGACCATCCGGTTCCTGTCCCGCAGGGACGGCAGCCTAATCCACACGATCAGCCTGTCCGGACTGCCGGCCTGGTCAACGACTGAAGCCGACCTGGTGGACTTTCCCGCCCTGGCCGAGCATGAGACCGTGCGGGCCGAGGTGGCAAGCTCGGGCCCGTCCGCGGTTCTGGTCTTTCACCATGATGCCGGCGACGACAACGACGGCTCCGCCTTCCGCTTCCCCCGGGCCGCCTTTGTGCCCTCCCACGCACCGGCAACGCACTTCGCCTACCCGGCCATGCTGGTGAACTATCAGGAATTGAACACCACCTTCCAGGTGCTGGGTTTGGGATCCGAACCCGTCCGCCTGTCGGTCGAATATCCAGGATTCGGCACGCAGGAGTGGGAACTGACTCCGGGACGGGTCACCACCATTGGCCGTCCCGCGTTCATGCCGAAAGGCTCCTATGTCGCGTCGGTGGTGATCACCGCCTCGCATCCGATTGCCGTGCAGGCGCACACGCGCCACAACAACGGCAGCATCGCCGTCCTGACGGCGACCGAGCAGGCCGGCACCAAGGTCAGCGCGCCGTTGATCCTGCGCCGCCGCGACGGCTTCAGTTCGATGGTCACCTGCCAAAACGTCGGCGACCAGGCCACCGAGGTCATTTTTGAACACGTCGGGCGGTTTGCCCGGATCAAGTACGCCGAACCCGGCCACTCCATCACGCGGCACATGGCTCAGGAGAATCTCCTGCCCAACAATTACGATGGGACGATGGTCATCCGGGCCGAGCAGCCCATCAAGTGCGTTGTGGCCCAGCTGCGGGACCCGTCCGCGGACGAAGCTGCGGGAGCGGCACCGGTCCTGTCGGAGGCTGCCGAAGTTCGATCGATTCTTGTGTACGAGGGACTTGCAACTCGCTAACAAGCCAAGGGCTTGGCGAAGACGAGTACTGCCGGGCCCGAGTACCTATGATCCCGCAGCCTGCCGCGCGGTTCCGAGCGACAGGAACCCTGCGCGGATGCTTTCGTGAACGGTGCCCAAGCCGCGCGGCATCCCCATCCCGCTCTCGATGCCCCTACGGATCGTCGCCCCGCAACTTCCGGGCAATTTCATCCGTCAGTTCCTCCACTTCCGTGTCGGGGTCCGGTTCTTCCGTGTCGGGGGCCAATTCCGCCATGCTCATGGCAGCCCACAGGTCCTCGGCGTGGACCTCATTCAGTTGGGCACCGATTTCCCGCTCGGCAAACTGCGCCAAACGCAGAACCTGAGCCCTCGCTTCGGTCCGGACGGCCTCCAGGTGCTTTGCCGTCTTGGGATAAACGAAGTCCGACTCGTCGTCGTCCTCGATGTCCCACAGCGGCAGAAGTCCCTCCAGGAAGTACATGACGCTGGACCGGAACGCCTCCACCAATTTCGAAGCCGTCACCTCCTCGAGCTTCCGACGCGCCCGCGAGCCATCCAACCCCGCCGCGACGGCCTGAAACTCATCCATGTCATCAAACAGGAGAGCCAGGGCTCCGTACAAATCCAGCATTGCCACGACCGAAATGCCCTGTGAGTCCATTTCGGTCCGCAGGCGCCGGTAATTCGAATTGGCCATGTCCGCACTTCACCTTTGCCATCCGTTGTCCCTGCACCATGGTAGCAATCCGGGCCGCTCCTGCCCGGCCGTTTCCAACTCCCGATCCGATTCGGCAGGCCCGCGGATGCCTATCGTCCACGGGTGGCGACCGCTCCGGTCCGGCGATCGGCCGTCCCGGAACAAACAACGAGGCGAGCCATGCATCCCGCGCTGTCCGGCGGGCATGTTGCAAGACATCAGTCCACAACCGGAAAGGACATGTGCAGCGGCGCCCAATCAACGGGCCAGGGATGGCCTGCTCCGTGATCCGCCCAGTCCGGCAGCGGAAGGGCATGCGGCTGCAGGAGGCCGCCGGTGCGCGAAAGCCTGAGTTCCAGCCAGGCACAGGGGCTTACGATGACCGGCGGAGCCACCACGAAAGTCACACCACCGACCGGATGCACGTCGTAGACGTGTACATGGCCCTGGAACACGGCCCGCACCTTGCCGTGGCGCTCCATGATGTCGAGAACCGAACGACGGTTGGCAGTTGCCTTGGAAGCCTCCGTTGGCGCATTCTCACTGCTCATGTCCATGAGCAATTGATGCGTGAAAACAAGCACATTCCGGTTTCCGCACGCCGACAGGGCATCCTCAAACCGCGCCAGTTCCTCCGGCTGTACGTATCCGTATGTTGGATCCGAAGGCAGGGCCGCCTCGATCATGTCGGCATCGTGTCCCTGGCTGTGGAGCAGTTCCAGCTGGGCCCCGACTTCGGGCAGTTCGATGGATTTGCCCAGTCCGGGTTCCAGGCCCAGTGCCCGCGACACCGCGGCGTAGGTCTCGCCCAGCACGGCATCATGGTTGCCCGGCAGCAGGTGAACCGGAAAGGGCAGTTCCTGCAGTTCCCGCAGGAACCAGTCCAGGGACCTGCCGAACTCCGCCGCGGACATGCCGTAGGCACCGCCTCCACAGACGATGTCCCCCAGATGCACCGCCATGTCCAGCCGTGCGGCCTGCATCTCCTCCAACAGGGCGGCCTGGATGTATCGCGTGTGTTGTTGGAACTGCCGGCCGAATCCGGTGGGACTGTCAAGCCAAAAGTGGGTGTCCGATACGATGCCAACAGTAATTGAATCCCGTTGCACGGCTAGGTCCTCCTGTACATTGGGGCCGGGTTCGCCGCTGCCTGAAAGTCCGAGGTTCCAAACCCGGAACCAGGAGCCTGACAGCCACCGCTGTCAGGCAGTGCGCGGCTAGCTACCATCCTGTCCGTTCAGCACCCATTCTGCTCCATGCCCAACATTCCCCATGCACCCGGCGCACCGTTGGTCGGCAACCTGCACGCCTTCACGTCCGACCTGCGGAGATTTCTGACCGAACAGTATCTGGCCTTGGGGCCGGTCTTTCGGATTTCGGTCCTCAACCATCGGTACGTCGTGCTGGCCGGACCCGAGGCCAACGAGTTCGTGACGCGGAAAGGCACCGACCATTTCGTGGCGCAGGACATTTGGGATGGCGTCACCAAGGCTGTGGGTGGGGAGAGTCCATCCATGATTGCCCTGGACGGACCCCGTCATGCAATCGTGCGCCGCGGCCTCAAGCCCGGTTACGCCGCGGGCCCTCTCTACTCCCGCATGGTCAAGCTGATCGGATGCCAGCTGGACCTCTTGAGGCAATGGCCCCAAGCCCAGCCGTTGACCGTGTTCCCGCAAGTCAAGCGGCTCGTGGCCATGCTGCTGGGTTACATGGCGACCAACGAGTCGGCGGAAGAGGTCATGGACGACTTCATTTACCTGCTAAGGGCCATGTTGCAAATCCATGTCTTCAAGACCCGTCCGTCGTTCATGCAACACCTGCCCAGGTACACGCGATCGCGCCAGGCTATTCTCGACATGTCCCGGCGCATCTGGTTGGACCACACACACGCGGACGACATGGTACCGGATGGTGGGAACTTCGTGGATGTCGTGCGGCGCTTTCACGAAGAACACCCCGACCTGATGACCGAGCGGGATGCGATAGCGGCCCTCAACGGTCCGTTCATCGCCGGCCTTGACACCGCGGCCAGCACCATCTCGTTTCTGCTCTACCACATTCTGGCCGATCGTGACTTGACTGCCGCGGCCATCGAGGAAGCGGATGCCGTGTTTGCCGACGGCGTGCCCAATCGCAATTCGTTGCGCTCCATGATCCGGGTCCGCTGGGCCGCCATGGAGACACTGCGCCTGTATCCGCCGGCAACCGTCCTGTCTCGCAATGTCAGCCAGGGTTTCCGGTTCGCGGGCTTCGATATTCCGGCTGGCACCCATTGCATGTTGGCCCATACCGTCACCCATGGCCTGCCCGAATTGTTCAAGAACCCGGACTGCTTCGCCCCCGAGCGCTTTGGTCCCGGGCGCCAGGAACACATGCAGCCCAACGCCTTCGTGCCATACGGCCTCGGGCCGCACACGTGCCTGGGTGCGTCGACCGCGGATCTTCTGTTCCTGATCGTGACCGCCACCCTGTTCCGCCACTATGAAGTGGCAATGGATCCGCCGGGACACAAGGTCCGAATGAAGATGCAGCCACTGCCAAGCCCCGACAACCGTTTCCGGCTTGTCCTGCAAGCGGTCCGCCATCCCGAGCCGGAATGGCTGTTGCCGGCGCAGCCGGCCGTTGCTCCCTGAACCCGGCTGCTCAGGATTCGGCCGCGGCGAATTCCTGCCACAGCCGCTCCACGTCGCGCTGGAGGGCACGGTCCCTGAAGCCGTGCAGGTACGGATTGCGCCAGCTCCGTTTTTTGGTGTTGTAAATGTCCACCATGCCGGGCAGGTCGGCCAGTCTGACCCGGGCATAGATGCCGTGCACCGTAACCGGCTCGATCCCGAGGCCGTGACGCCGCAGGATTTCGCGAAAGGCCTCCGCCTTGACGGCCTGGAGGTCCCGAACCGCATCCTGCCCGCTATCCGCGGGTGGATCGTCCAAGGCGTCCTTGGCCAGCGAGTCCGCCTTTTCGTTGAACCGATTGCCCCTGTGGGCCTTGACCTTGACCCACCTGACCCTGACCGGCCAGTGCGGCGCGTCGCGGCGCAGGGCCTTGGTGGCCGGCACGTTGGCCTTCCACTTGCCCTGGACCCACAGCGGCAGGCCCTTGAGATCATGGGCGATGGTCACTTCCGCCACACCGTGCCGGACACACCATTGCACGGCGTAGTAGACCGCCGCCACCTCGCCCCCAATCTGATGGGAGCCGGATGCCAGAACCGCGTCCAGGTCGCGGCCGAAAACATCCCCCGCATCCTCCAGGCGGCCATTCAGGACGGCGATTTCCCGGTCGTCCCGGACAATGGCCACACCCCAGGTTGTGGTGCCGTCCCGATAGGACCCGTCAGTGAATGCCCAGTAGCCCGGATATTGCATGTCGTCTCAACTGTTGCCTGCGAATTGTCGTTGACCTTGCCGGCCTGAAGGCCCGGATTCCACAGTGGATCCGGTGATATACTGCCTCGTCCCCCACCCGAAAACACAATGTATTCCCCACCCAGCAACCCTTTCGAAGGCCGCCGGTCCGAGCGCGGCTGGCGCAATTGGTCCCAGAGGTCCTGGATCCTGATTCTGGTGGCGGCGGTCCTGGGATTCTGGTTCTTCAGGGACAGCTTCTCGTCCCTGGCCGCAGGGCAGGGTTCGCTAATTCGGTTGGCCGGCCGCTTCCTCGCCCCCCTGATCGTCATCCTGGCGGCCATGCCCGTGCACGAGGCGGCGCATGCCGCGGCCGCCGTCTGGCTGGGGGACGAAACCCCCCGGGAACAGGGTCGGCTCACACTCAATCCCCTGCGCCATCTGGATCCGCTGGGCACCATCCTGCTGCTCGTGGTGGGCATGGGCTGGGCCAAACCCGTCATCTGGAATCCGTCCCGCATCAACGTGGACATTCGGCTCGGCACCATCGTGGTCGCCGTGGCCGGCCCGTTGAGCAACCTGCTGATGGCCTTCATCGCCCTGCTGCTGTTGCACGAAGGCGTCTTCGACAATGTGGGCACCGGCGAATGGACCTACCTGACGCCCATCGTCGTTAGTGCCTTTGTCCAGATCAACATCCTGCTGGCCGTCTTCAACCTGATCCCGGTCCCGCCGCTGGACGGCTCGCATGTACTCTTCGCCCTGCTGCCGGCCGGTGCCCGCAACCTGCAGTTCGCCCTCAGCCAGTACGGCATCCTGGTCATCATGTTCATTGTCTGGTTTGCCCCCGGCCTCATCCGCGACACGGCCAATGTCCTGTACGACCAGATGAATACCGTGGCCAGGATGCTGGCCTAGCCGCACCGCAGTACCCTCCCAAGCCCCTACTCCGCCATGTCCGAACTGACCGCCGCGATTGTTGGTCTGGGAACGACCGGGACAAGCCTCGGCCTGGCCCTCAAGCAGGCCCGCGCGGAGTTCCGCGTGCTGGGCCACGATCGCGACCGGAGCCGCCTGGCGGTGGCCAGCAAGCTGGGCGCGGTCGACAAGACCCACTGGAACCTGCACCGCACGGTGGAACCGGCGGACCTGACCGTGCTGGCGGTGCCCGGCTCCGAATTGCCGGACCTGCTCCCCCTGCTGGACGAAACCTGGAAACCGCGCAGCCTGGTCGTCATCCTGACGTCCGCCATGCAGCCGGTCCTGGCCCTGGCCGAGGAACACCTGCCCGAACAGGTGGCCTGGGTGCTGGCCAATCCCGTGCTGACCGGCATCAATGCCCCTGTCCGCGAACGGGAGGATCTCTTCAAGGATGTGCTGTTCTGCCTGGTTCCCGGCCGGGACACGGCCCCGGAGACCATGCAGGTGGCCCACAACCTGATTGAGCACCTGGGCGCCAAGCCGCACTATGTGGATGCCCTGGAGCATGACGGTCTGGTGGCCGGCGTGGAACACACGGCCCACCTTCTGGCCGCGGCCTACATGCACGCGGCCGCCAGCGGCGCCGGCTGGTCCGATGCCCGCAAGCTGGCCGGCCGGGCCTTCCACCAGGCCACGGACAGCTCACTCAGCCCACCGCACCTGCAGGCGACGCTGCTGGCCAACCGGGAGTATGTCTCCACCTGGCTGACGATCATGCAGCGCGAACTGGCCGAGTGGCAGCAGCTGCTGGACGGGGAAGGGGACGAACTGCTGGCCCGCCTGGAGGATCAGGACGAGGCCCGCGCCCGATGGCTGCAGGGCGCCTCGCTGCAGGACTGGAGCGAGGACCGCGCGCCGGCGGTGGAGACTTCGGCCGGCGGAGTCATGCGCCAGATGTTCCTGGGCCGGCTTGGCAGCCGCCGGCGCCTGCCGCAGGACGACGGAGCGGAGAAGGAACGCTAAGGACAGCCGCCCCGCGCCGCAATTGTGTCCGGTGCCCGCCGGCCCGGACGGTGGGGGTTCAGGCGCCCGCGAGATCCAGTTCGGCGGCGGCCTCCTGCATCGCGGTCAGGACCCGCTGCACATGCTCCTCGAAGGGCTCGCCCAAGGCTTCGATATAGGCCATGTTCTCGTCCCGGTCGATGGCCGCCGTGAACGCCTTGTCCTTCCACTTGCGGCGCACGGACCGCAGCTTGACCGACGCCAGGGCCTTGTCCGGCCGCACGTAGGCGCAGGCCAGGATTAGTCCCGTCAGCTCATCGCAGGCCAGCAGGGCCTTGTCCAGCCTGGACTCGCAGGGAACCCCCAGAAACGTGGCATGGGCCTCCACGGCGTGAATCAGCCGGGCGTCCCAGTTGCGCTCCCGGAACAGGCGCAGGGCCGTGCGCGGGTGGCCGTTCTCGGTGTCCTCCATTTCGGGATGGCGTTCGTAGTCCAAGTCGTGCAGCAGGCCGGTCAGGCCCCACAGCTCCTCGTCCTCCCCGTAATGGCGGGCATAGGCCCGCATGGCGGCTTCGACCGACAGCATGTGCCGGCGCAGGTTCCGGTTCTCGACCCACTCCTCGAGCAGGGCCTTGGCTTCCGTGCGGCTGGGCAGGGACATAAAATCGCATCCTGCAACTGACTTCCGTTCGACCGTGTCATTTTAGTGCCCGCGTCCCCGAATACGGCGCCGGCAACAAAAGAGGGGCGCCTTGGCGCCCCTCTTCCAACTGTCGACCTGATGGGGTCCAAAGTGGACTACATCATGCCGCCCATGCCCGGGTCGCCGGCGGGAGCGGGCGGATCCGGTTCGGGAATGTCGGTGATCAGGGCCTCGGTGGTGAGGATCATCGAGGCGATGGAACAGGCGTTCTCGACCGCGCTGCGGGTCACCTTGGCCGGATCGATGATGCCGGAGGAGAGCATGTCCACGTAGTTGTTCTCGACCACGTCGTAGCCGGTGGCGCCGCTGCCGCCGTTGGCATGGGCCGTACGCACCTTTTCGACGACCACGGCTCCGTCCAGGCCGGCGTTGTGGGCGATCTGGCGCATGGGCTCCTCGAGGGCCCGGCGCAGGATGCGGACACCGGTGCCGGCATCCGACTCGTCCGTGGACACGGCATCCAGGGATTCGATGGCGTTGGTCAGGGCGACGCCGCCACCGGGCACAATGCCCTCCTCCACTGCGGCGCGGGTGGCGCTCAGGGCGTCCTCAACGCGGGTCTTCTTGAACTTCAGTTCGGTCTCGGTCGCCGCACCGACCCGCAGAATGGCCACACCGCCGGCCAGCTTGGCCAGGCGTTCCTGCAGCTTTTCGCGGTCATAGTCGCTGGTGGAGGCCTCGATCTCGGAGCGGATCTGGTCAATCCGGCCCTTGATCTCGCTGCTGTCGCCACCACCGCTGACGATGGTCGTGTCGTCCTTGGTGGAAATCACGCGATCGGCCTGGCCCAGGTCCTGAATCGTGGTGCTCTCCAGTTTCTTGCCCAGTTCCTCGGTGATGACCTGGCCGCCGGTCAGGATCGCGATGTCCTGCAGCATGGCCTTGCGGCGGTCGCCGAAGCCGGGGGCCTTGATGGCCAGGGCATTGAAGGTGCCGCGCAACTTGTTGAGCACCAGGGTCGCCAGGGCTTCGCCCTCGACATCCTCGGCGATGATCACCACTTCGCGCTTGCCCATCTGCATCAGCTTCTCCAGGACCGGAACCAGATCCTGGGCGCTGGAGATCTTCTTGTCGTGAATCAGGACGTAGGGGCTCTCCAGCTCGGCTTCCATGCGCTCGCTGTTGGTCACGAAGTACGGGGAGAGGTAGCCGCGGTCCAGCTGCATGCCCTCGACGTACTCGGTCTCGAACTCCAGGCCCTTGCTCTCCTCGACGGTGATGACGCCGTCCTTGCCGACCTTGTCCATCACGTCCGCAATCAGGGAACCGATCTGGGCGTCGGCCGCGGAGATGCTCGCCACCTGGGAGATCTTCTCATGATCGGTCACCGGGGTGGACATGTTGGAGATTGCCTGCACAATCGCATCCCGGCCCGCCTCGATGCCGCGCTTGAGCAGCATGGGGTTGGCGCCGGCGGCCACGTTCTTGAGGCCCTCCGTCACGATCGACTGCGCCAGGACCGTCGCCGTCGTGGTGCCGTCGCCGGCCACGTCGTTGGTCTTGGTGGCCGCCTCCTTCAACAGCTGGGCCCCCATGTTCTCGAAGGGGTTCTCCAACTCGATCTCCTTGGCCACGGTCACGCCGTCGTGCGTGACCGTCGGGCTGCCCCACTTCTTGTCCAGGGCCACGTTGCGACCCTTGGGACCGAGAGTGGTCTTGACGGCCTCGGAGAGGGCGTCCACGCCATTCTTGAGGTGCTTGCGCGCCTCGTCGTTGAACACTAGCTGCTTGGCCATTTGTTGTCTTGCTCCTTTTCTGCAAACCGTCGGCGGCCGCGCGGGTCGCCGAAAATAACTAGCCGACCAGGGCCAGCACGTCGGATTCCTTGAGAATCAGGATTTCCTCGCCGTCCACCTTGATGGTGGTGCCGGAATACTTGGCATAGAGCACCGTGTCGTCCACGGCCACCTCCATGGGAATGCGCTCGCCGTCGTCGTCCCGGGCTCCCGGTCCAACCGCCAGCACAGTGCCTTCCTGGGGCTTTTCCTTGGCCGTCTCCGGCAGGAAAATGCCCGATGAGGTCTGCTCCTCGCCCTCGTTCGGGCGAACGACCAAACGGTCGCCCAACGGTTTCAGATTCATTCCTTAGCCTCCTGTTGATGGCCGCACTCCCGGTGCCGCCCTTGCCTGAATTGGCACTCTCGCTGTCCGAGTGCCAGCGGACAGGTTACCAAAGTGCCGGGCCGGAACCAAAGATTCCGGTGGCGGCAATCGGCGGGCGGACGACACCCGCGAGCGGGCGCGTGTCCAAGGCCCACAGGTTACTTCAGGCCGGGACCGTCGTGTGTTGGATTTTGGTTAACGTTCGCCGGACGGTGCGTCCGGACCATGGGACGCGGCCTCGGCCAGCCGCTGCCGGCACTGATCCCGAAAACGGCCTTCCTCGCGTGCGAAGTCCGGCAGTTGGAAGGCCGCATACGTCTGCAGGGCGGTCTCAAACTCCAGGGTGGCGGCCTCCCACGCCTCCATGCCCTGGTAGACCTGGCCCAGATTGTGGTGCACGGTGGCCGCATCCAGCCACGACTCCTGGTCCCGATGACGCTCCAGGGCCTGCCGGAACCAATCCGCGGCCGCCGGCAGGTCCCCCACCTGGAAGGCCAGGGTGCCAAGGTTGGTCAGCGTGGTCGCCTCGCCGTCGACCTGCCTCAGGTAGCGGTACAGCTCCAGCGCGTTCAGATAGACATAGCGGGCCAGTTCCGTGCGATCCAGCGCCTCCAGGACCAGCCCCATGCTGTTGTAGATGTTGGCAATCTGGCGCCGGTTGTCGTTGCGCCGCGCCAGCAGAAGCGCCTGCTGCAGCCGTTCCAGGGCCTGCGGATACTTCTCCAGGGCCAGGTTGAGGCTGCCCAGACTGCGATAGGCGCGCACCAGTTCAGTCAGGGTGCTGCCCTGGGACAGGTACTCGTAGGCCTTGTCGCAATGCTCGAGTGCGGCCGTCAGCTGGTCCCGCTCCCTGTACACGGTGCTGATGTCGGTGTGCACAATTGCCAATTGGGTTACCAGCTCGCGCCGTTCCAGCACCACGCGGGCCCGCTCCAGCCAGGCCAGGGCCTGTTCGTGCTCCTCGCGGTGGTAGAGCAGGCGCCCCATCTGCACCAGCAGGCGCCCAAAGGCCTCGTAGCGGTTCTGGGCCGCACAGGCCACGGCGCCGGCCGCGGTCCAGGACAGTCCCCGCGGCATGTGCCGCCATCGGGCGTGCAGCACCAGGGAAAGGGCATAGCGGCTGACCAGTTCCAATTGGGACGGGGACACATCCAGTTTGAACCGGGTCAGATCGGGCGTGGCGGCCAGGGAGGCGGCCAGCGTCTCCAGGTCGTCGCCGCAAACCTCCCGCATGAGGTGCACGCACCAGTCCGCGGCTTGGCGAATGTTGCCCCACTCGGGTTCGAGCGCCGACCAGTACAGTTGATCGGGACGCTCGAACCAGGATACGAACCGCACGTAGTAACGGGCATGGGCGTTGCGCCAGTCCCGGGACTGCACGTGGCGGTCGGCCTCCAGCTGCCGCCGCACGGCGGGATGAATCACGGCCCGGGCCTGGGTCGGCACATCCTCCAGCAACGCCCTGTCCTGCAGCAGTTCGAGAACCCCCTGCAATCCCGGCCCCAGTTCGGTTTTGGAACCGACGGTCCACTGGGGCGCCTCCGCCACGTGCAGAACCATGTCCGAGTCGCCAGGCCAGAACAGGTCGCGGATGGCCAGGTAGGAAGCACCTCCCGCCGCCATGTTGAGACGCTCCAGCACCTGCATGGCGTCGGCACTCTCCTGCATCAAGCTGTCCTCGGCCAGGCGAATGAGCACATCCAGCGATGGCTCCGAACTGGTCTCCACCGCGCGGATCACCTGTGCCAGGCGTTCCGGCCGGGCCCTGAGCAGGCCCGCCAACAGGCGAATGGCCAGGGGCAGACCGCCCGTCAGATCGTGCACCGTCCCCGCGTCGGTGGCCGGTGCCTGCAGCGCCTGCCAGAACACCTCGGTGTCGTATCGGCTCAGTCCACCAAGGTACAGAACCGTTTCCTGGGCCAGTTCCTCCATTTCCGGGGTCAGCCGGTCCGCGACCAGCACGACGCGGGACGGTGTGTCGGCGGTCTCCAGGTTCCGGAACGTCTGCAGCAGCAGCTGGCGGTCGGCCTCCGAGGCGGATTCGAGTTCATCCAGCACCAACACCCGGCGCCGGCGGTAGAGCAGTTCCCGAATGCCGGTGCTCCACTGCGCCCGGATATGCCAGGAATGGTCGAAGCCCAGCACGGACGTCAGGTTGTGAACGATGTCCTCGAAACGGAAACGCTCCAGGCCGGCGGCCGCCGCCCAAACGCAACCGTCCGGAAATTCGTTGATGGCCGACCACACCGCCGCGGTCACCAGGGTGCTCTTGCCCACGCCGGGCGGGCCGACCACCGCCATCACGGGCGTGGTTCCGGGATCGCCCAGCCGGCCCTGCAACTGGCGCAGGGCCGAACGCCGGCCGCTGAATCCCCGCAGCCGGTACAGGCCGAGGTTGTGTCGAATGTCCCTTTCCGGCGGGATTGCCTGGCGCTCCATGTCGCTTGCCGCCCGCGTGTCAGACGGGACAGCTCTCCAGGCCCTCCAGGGCCGGACCGCTTTCGGGATCGATCTCCAGGGCGGCCAGCAACCAGGGCTTGGCCTTGTCGCACTCGGAGGGATCCTTGTAGACATAGGCCAGGCCCAGCTGGTACAGGAACTCGATGCGGGGCGTGCCCTCGATCAGATCCAGGGCCTCGGACAGAATGTCGACCGCACCCTCGTAGTTGCGCATGCGGTAGTAGACCGTGCCCAAGTGGGCCATGGCCAGCCCGTCCTGGGGATTGACCTCGACGGCCCGCTCCAGGTTGCGCCGGGCCTCCAGGTCGTTGCCCACCTTGAAGTGGCCGTAGCCCAGGGCATCCCACGTGAGCGAGACATTCGGGTTCAGCTCCAGGGCCCGTTCATAGGCTTCCAGGGCATTCTCCCATTCGAACAGCGCCTCGTAGAGCCGCCCCTTGTGGATCTCCAGGTACCAGGCCGACGGATCCACGGACAGGCCCTGCTCCAACGCGGCCAAGCCTTCGGTGTACTCGCCGCGGTATTCGTGCAGCAGGGCCTTGTTGCGCCACACCAGGACATCCAGCGGCGCCAGTTCGGCCGCCTGATCAAGGTAGGACTCGGCCTTGTACCAGTTCCCGACATCGGCGTAGATCTCCCCCAGGATGGCCAGTGTCCGGCTGTTGTCCGGGGAGAGCACCAGGGCATCCACCGCCGTGTTGACCGCCTTCTCGTACTCCCCGGACCAGTCCAGGGCGCGCGCCAGCGCATTCAGGCTGTCCACATGGCGATCGTCCCGGCGAACCGCCTCCTCGGCCGCGGCCAGCGCCTTGGGAATCTGTTTGAGCAGGATGTACAGGCGCGACTGGTCCACCAGCGGCTGCGGGTTCCAGGTTTCGATGGCGGCCACCTGCCCGTAGAACTCCGCCGCCTGGAGCAGGTCGCCCTGCGCTTCATGGACGCGGGCCTGGGCCAGGGGATTCACGGCACTGGGCGTGGGGGTCGGATCCGGCAGTACGAAGGTGGCCCGTTCCACCAGCAGTTCGCGCCGGTTCCACAGGCTGACAAAGGCCAGCACCAGCAGCGCCAGGGCCCACAGGGGGACGCGCCAGCGGCGGCGGCTGGTGTAACGAACCGTACGCAACTCCATGGGAATTCAACCGGCACGCCCCGCGACTCTACTTGAGCAGCGGCCAGGCGGACACCAGCGTCACCGCGAGGAACACCAGCAGGGCCGGACTCAGGAACAGGCGCCCCGTGAGCACAAAGAGCACCGCACTGCCCAGCAGGCAGCCCAGCAGGACGCCCACCACCGCAAACAGGCCCAGCCTGCGGCCCCGGCGGCGCTGCACGGCCCGCCGCACAATCCGGGCCAGCAGGGTACCGGCGGCCCCGCCGGTCAGAAAGGCAATCAGCAGACCCAGGAAGATTCCAACCAAACCGGACACGAACCCGGCCACGGGCAGGCCGACCGCGGCCAGCACCATGCCGGTGCCCATGGCGATCCAAGGATCGCCCGGCTCCATGTTGTAGACCCGATCCTGGTGTTCGCGGATGCAGTCCCGGCAGCGGTAGCCGACCGGCGTGTGCACCGCGCAGCGGGTGCACATCGGTTCGTCGCACCGGTTGCAGCGCAACCGGGTCTCGACCTCGGGATGACGCTTGCAACGGAGCGGGGCGGCAACCGGGGGCTGCAGGGCGTGGGAGTCGGCCATCAGTACGTCGTGCCCAACTTGCCGACCAGGGTCTGGTAGAAGTTCTGGCGACTGCCGGTGCGCACGTAGCGGGCCGGATGCTCGCTGGCCACCACCGTCACCTCGTCCCCCTCCTCCATGTCAAGGTGGAAGTGGCCGTCCACCGTCAGCATCGCCTCGTAATCCCAGGTGGCGCGCACCTGGACCTCGGTGCCCTCGGACAACACAAGCGGTCGATTCAGGGACAGGTGGGGCGCGACCGGAACAATGACGATGTTGCGCAGTTCCGGGGGCAGAATCGGTCCTCCGGCCGCCAGCGCATAGCCGGTGCTGCCGGTCGGCGTGGCCACAATCAGGCCGTCGCAGGTGATGGCAGCCAGGTTCTCGCCGTCCAGTCGGATGCGGGTCTCAATCACGCGGGCCAGGCTGCCGCGGCTGATCACGGCATCGTTCAGCGCCGCGAAGGTGTGCACCGTCCGCAGGCCGCCGGTATCGGGATCCCTTCGATCCACGCGCACGCTAATCATGAGCCGTTCTTCCAGCCAGCAGTCCCAGGCCAGCATGGCTTCGACGGCGGAACGCCATTGAGCCGGCTGCACTTCGGACAGAAAGCCGACCTTGCCCATGTTGATGCCCAGGACCGGAACACCCCAGGCGGCTCCGCTGCGGCCCGCCCGCAACATGGTGCCATCGCCGCCGATGGCGACGATGACATCGACGTGCGGCAGGCGCGGGCTCAGGGTGTCGGGCTCCCAACTGGACGAGTGGCACACCTCGTACAGGCCCTGCATTGTCAGCCAGTCCCCGATCTCGGAGGCCAGCAAGGCCGCATCCGCCTTGTGCGGATGATGCAGTACGCAGATGTTGCGCCAAGGGGCGGCGAAGGGGGACCGGGTCGCGGTCCGACCGTCGAGAAACGCGTCGCTCATGACGAGCTATTGTAGATTGACGGGAGTGCCGTTTTCGTCCCAATCCGGCAGTCGCCGGGTTGGGACGCCCCCTGTTGCTATACTTGCCGACGCTTGGTGCCCGGACCCTCCGGGGCTGCGTCCTTCTCCCGGTTGGCGCGACATGCGCATTCTGGTCCTTTCGGATATCCACGCCAACTTCGCCGCCCTGGAGGCCGTCATCGCCCACACCAGGGACCGTTGGGACGAACTTTGGTGCCTGGGCGACATTGTCGGCTACGGCCCGCGTCCCAACGAATGCGTCGACCTGATTCGGGCAGAGGCCAGTCTGTGCGTGCCGGGCAACCACGACCGGGCCGTGCTCGACAACAACACCAGCCGCCAGTTCAACGACATGGCGCGGGAGGCGATCGACTGGACCCGCGCCGAACTTACCACCGGCAACAGCGCCTACCTGGAATCCCTGCTGCCCGAGCCGGTTCCGGTGGACAGCCTGGACCTGCTGGCCACCCATGCCTCGCCCCGCGATCCGGTCTTCGAGTACATGGACGGCATCGACACGGCGCTTGCCAACTGGCGACGGCCCGAGTTTGCCGCCAAGTTCTGCCTGGTGGGGCACACCCACCTGCCGGACATCTTCCGCCTGCGCGTGGCCCAGGTGGACCCCGACGATGCAGACCGCCGGGAAGCCCGCGTGGAACGCATGCGGGCCCGGCCCGGAACGCCGGTCAACCTGCAGCCCGAACTGAACCACCGCGTCATCCTGAACCCGGGCAGCGTGGGCCAGCCGCGGGACAAGAACAAGCGCGCCTCCTTTGCCCTGCTGGTGCAGGACGGGCCGGAACTGATTTGGCACTACGAACGAACGGACTATCCCATCGAACTGACCCAGACCCAGATGCAGCAGGCCGGCCTGCCCCGGATTCTGATTGACCGGCTCAGCTACGGCTGGTAGAGCCGGACCCGAGATGGTCCTGCACGGCCTGCGCCACCTTGCGGGTCATGCCGGGCAGGCCGGCCAGAACGTCCAAATCCGCCTGGCGCAGGCGATCCAGATCGCCCTCGCAAAAAGCCAACAGGCCCTTGCGCCGGGCCGGCCCCACCCCCGGCACGTCGTCCAGGACCGTGCGCGTCATGGCCTTGCCGCGCAGGGTGCGGTGGTGGGTGATGGCGAAGCGGTGGGCCTCGTCCCGGATGCGCTGGAGCAGGAATAGTCCCTGGCTGTCGCGCGGCAGCAGGATCGACTCCGGCTGTCCCGGCACGAAGACCTCCTCGCTCCGCTTGGCCAGGCCGACGACGGGGACGACATGCAGGAGGTCGTACTTGCGGAGCACGGCCACGGCCTGGCTCAACTGTCCCTTGCCCCCGTCCACAATCACCAGATCCGGCAGTACGTTCCAGGCGGTCTTCCCCTTGCGGCCCGGATCCAAGCCCTTTTCGCCGGCGCGCGCGAAGCGGCGGTCGAGCATCTCGCGCATGCTGGCAAAGTCGTCCGGCACGCCGCGGGCACCGGTGCCGCGAATTCGAAAACGGCGGTAGTCGCTCTTGCGCGGCACGCCGCGGGCGAAGACCACCATGGAGCCGGAGGTGTGGTTCCCCTGCAGCGTGCTGATGTCGTAGCACTCCATGCGCACCGGCGGACGCGGCAGTTGCAGGGCTTCCTCCAGTTCGGCAATCGCGGTCTGCTGCCGGTTGGTGTCGGTCCGGGCCGTGGCCTGCTGGATCCGCAGGTACTCCAGGTTGTTTTCCAGTCCCGACTCCATCAGGCGCCGCTTGGGCCCGCGCAGGGGGACACTCAGCCGCACCTTGGTGCCGCGCTGCTCCGCAAGCCACTGTTCCAGCCAAGCCTGATCGGGAGGCATGGCCTGTACCAGGATCAGGGCGGGCACGTAGGCTGCCTTGGCGTAGAACTGCTGCAGGAATGAACCAATCAGGTCGCCCCGCCGCTCCTCGGCGGCTCCGGGGTCCCGGGCCTTGCCCAGTTCCAGGCGGTAGTGGTCGCGCCCCACCAACCGCCCCTGGCGCACAAACATGATCTGGACCACCGCCGTGCCCGATTCCGGATCGGGCACGATGGTGACGCAGTCCTCGTTGTCCGGCTGGGCGCCGATCAGCACCTGCTGTCCCACGATGCGTTCGGCAGCCTTGATCCGGTCGCGGATCAGCGCCGCGCGCTCGAAGTCCAGATTCTCGGCGGCCTGTTCCATCCGCTCCCGGAGCTGCCGCATGACCTGGCCCGTGTCGCCCCGCAGGAACCGCATCATCTGGCGCAGGCTCTCGCGGTACTGTTCCGAGCTCTGGGCTCCGATGCAGGGCCCGCCGCACATCTTCAGGTGGTAGTACAGGCAGGGCCGTTCGTCCTCGCCGGTGATCCGGCGGTCGCAGTCGAGATAGGGAAAGATGCGCCGGATGCCCTCCAGGGTCCGGTAAATGGCGCGGGCGTTCGTGTAGGGGCCGAAGTAGCGCGCCCCGTCCCTGCGCATCGTGCGCGTGACTTCGATTTTGGGAAACGGGTCCTGCCAGTTGATCTTCAGGTAGGGGAAGGTCTTGTCGTCCTTGAGCAGGACGTTGAAGGGCGGCTGGTGCTCCTTAATGAGATTGTTTTCGAGCGTGAGCGCCTGCAGTTCGTTGGTGGTGATCCACCAGGACACGTCCGCGATTTCCGGCACCAGGCGCTCCACCCTGGGCTCGCTGCGCTGGCTGGGCGTGAAGTAGCTGCGCACGCGCGACCGCAGGACCTTGGCCTTGCCGACGTACAGGACCTCGCCCGCGGGGCCGTGCATCAAATAGCAGCCGGGAGCGCGCGGCAGTTCCTCCAGCTTCCGTTGCACCAAAGGGGGTACCGAAAAGGCCATGGCACCGATGTTAGCACCGGCCTGCCGGCGGGAGCCCAATGGTGCGCGTTGCGGCCTCCGCGTTTGGGACTGAGCGGCCCGGCAGAATCCTTCTTCGCCGCCGCCGTGCATACAATTAGGCGTCCGGCCCGGTCCTTCGGGCATCCCGGTCCGGAGACCTGCCATCCCGCCTGCGAGCACGGAACCCCCCATGAAGAGATCGTCCGCATCCAGAAGGAACAGCCTCGACCACACGCTGCAGGATCTGGAGAAGCGCTTTGGCGACGGCATCGTCATGAAGCTGGGCGAGAACCCCGCCCTGAAGGTGGAGTCCATTCCGACCGGAGCCCTCTCCCTGGACATCGCCCTGGGCGTGGGCGGCGTGCCGGTGGGCCGCATCCTTGAGGTGTACGGCCATGAAAGTTCCGGCAAGACCACGCTCTGCCTGCACATCATCGCCGAGGCCCAGAAGGCCGGGGGCCTGTGCGGCTTCGTGGATGTCGAACATGCGCTGGACCCCGACTATGCCGGGCGCATCGGCGTCGACATCAACGAACTCTATGTCAGCCAGCCGGACACCGGCGAGGCGGCGCTGGAAGTGGCCGAGGCCCTGGTCACCTCGGGCGAACTGGCCATCGTGGTGGTCGACAGCGTGGCCGCGCTGGTGCCCAAGCAGGAAATCGACGGCGAAATGGGCGATGCCCACGTGGGCCTCCAGGCGCGGCTCATGAGCCAGGCCCTGCGCAAGTTGACGGCTCCGGTCAAGAACAGCGGCTGCACCCTGATCTTCACCAATCAAATCCGGCAGCGCGTCGGGGTGATGTTCGGCAACCCGGAGACCACCTCCGGGGGGATGGCCCTGCGCTTCTACGCCAGCGTGCGCATGGAGATACGGCGGCAGCAGGCCATCAAGGACGGCACGGAGACCATCGGCAACAAGACGAAGGTCACCGTACGCAAGAACAAGGTCGCGCCGCCCTTCAGAATCGCCGAATTCGACATCATGTACAATCAGGGAATCAGTTCCGACGCCGACATCCTGAACCTGGCCATCGAACACGATCTGATCGATCAGCGCGGTTCCTTCTTCCGGTACAACGACGAGTTGCTGGGACAGGGACGGGCGGCGGCCGTGAACAGCCTGTCGGAACAGCCGGAACTGACCGCGCATCTGCGCGACCTGATTTGCCAGAAAGTCGGATTGACCTCGCCTGAATCACCGGACGGCGACACGGACGCCTAACCTGCACACCAGCCGCAACCGGTCCGGTTGCGGTCGCCCTGCCCGTCCGCGGCCGGCGGGGCCGTTTTCCGCTTACCGCACCCACCCGGGCGTTGCCCCGCTGCCGGGGCAATTGCGCGCAGCATCCGGGCGCTGAGTGCAACAGAACCCAAAAGCAACATGGACCTCACGATTTGGCATGTATTGATCGTCTTTTTGCTGGGCGCAACCCTGGCAGGCGCCGTCACCGGCTGGTTCGCCTACCGCCGGGGCCGCCAGGAGCGGGACATCGGCGAGGAGCGCATCCACAAGGAACTGCAGCTCCAAAGGGAAGCCATCGCCAAGGAGAAGGCGGAGGGGGTCGCGGCCGTTCAGCGCGAACGGCTCGCGCTGAACGAACACGAGATCCAGCAGCATGAAAAGCTGGAGGCCGAATGGTCGCGCCTGAACCAGGAGTCGGCCCGACAGAACCAGAGCCTGCGGGACCGGAGCCGCAGCCAGGATCGCAAGCAGGAGGCCCTCGACCAGCGCGAACAGGAACTGGAACAGCACACGGAGCGCCTCAAGGACCGGGAACGGGAGCTGGCCAGCCACAAGGAGCGCCAGGACCAGGAGCTGGAACGTCTGGCCGAGCTGACCCGGGAGCAGGCGCGCAGGGAGGTCGTTGCCCGCGCCGAGGCCGAGGCCCGCCAGGAGGTGGCCCGGACCATCCGGGACATCGAAGCCCAAAGCCAGGAGATGGCGGAACAGAGGGCGCGGGAAATCATCACCCTGGCCATGGAGCGCGTGGCGCACGACAGCGTGCCGGACCAGGCCGCCTCCAGCATCTCCCTGCCTTCGGACGACATGAAGGCGCGCATCATCGGCCGCATGGGCCGCAACATCCGATCGCTGGAAATGGCGCTCGGCGTGGACATCATCGTGGACGACACGCCGGGAGCCATCGTCATCTCGTGCTTTGATCCCATCCGGCGCGAGATCGCCCGCCAGGCCCTGGCCAACCTCGTCCAGGACGGTCGCATTCACCCGGCCCGGATCGAGAACGAAGTCAAGGCGGCGGAACGGGAAGTGGACCGGATCATCCTGGACTCGGCCCAGAAGGCGATGCTGGAAGTCGGCATCCCGGGGTTGCACCGGGAACTGCAGGTGCTGCTCGGACGCCTCAACTACCGCACCAGCTACAGCCAGAACCAGCTGTACCACGCCATCGAGACGGCCCACCTGTCCGCCATGATTGCCGAGGAACTGCACGGGGACGTGCAGACGGCCCGCATCGGCGGCCTCCTGCACGACATCGGCAAGGCCGTCAGCCACGAGGTGGAGGGCCCCCATGCCATCGTCGGTGCCGCCATCGCACGCCGCTACGGCATCAACGAAAAGATTGCCAACTGCATCGAGGCCCACCACCACGAAGTGGAGATGGCGTCCATGGAGGCCGTGATCGTGGCCACGGCTGACGCCGTCAGCGGAGCCCGCCCCGGCGCGCGCCGCATTTCGGTCGAACGGTACTACGAGCGCATCAAGGAACTGGAGGATGTGGCCCGCGGCTACGATGCGGTCAAGGAGAGCTACGCCCTGCAGGCCGGCCGCGAACTGCGCGTGCTGGTGCAGCCCAAGGACATCGACGACAAGGGTTGCGTGGAACTGGGCCGGGACATCGCGGAGCAGATCCACGATACCTTGCAGTACCCGGGCCAGATCAAGGTCACCGTGATCCGCGAAACCCGGTACGTGGCGGTGGCATCCTGACGAGTCGGGAATGGAGCCAGGCCGACCTGCGGTCGCAACAGCAGGCCATGGAAACGTTCTGTCTGGGTGCGGGCCTTGCGGTGGACGAGTGGCTGATCGAGAGGTGGGCCGCGGCCTGGATTTCAAACGGCCCGTGTTCCGGGCACCGATGGAACGAATCGAAGGGCGTGAGATCGGATTGCTGCCAGTGGCTCGCCAGGACCGTCTGAACCGATTTGGGTTTGACTGGCGCGAGTACCTTGCCGACACCCCGGTTGCGAGATCCGCGTGGCCAACCAGCCCAGCCTGTCGCCGCAGGCGGAGCTGGTCGAGGACCTGACGTCCGTCGTTTACACCTTCTCCGGCCGCCTGTCCGGGCCGCGCAGGTACAAACGGCAAATCCAACACGCCGTCACCGGTAGCTGAGAAGGTCACGCGCATCCTGCGCAGCGACGGTGTAGCGGCGTGACCGCTGCGCCTCTGTCATCCTGCGGTATTCGCAACACCTGGACGGCGGGGGGCTGCAACCGGCATGGCCGCCGCCTGTAACATCCGGGAGCGGCTGGGCAACCCTGGGATTGGGTTGTACACGCCGTGAGATCAAGACCTTGGTCTTGGAAAGAACCAAGCCGTCGGTGGGGACTGCTCCACCCGGCCTCGCGTGGCAGAGATGCACGTTCCCATCAACCGAGAGCGAATTGCCCGCGCGGGTGCGAAGTGTGCCAATAAAAAACAGGAAATTTCCCATTTGATGTAACAGTTTGCAGTCGCCTGCGTCTTATATCTAGAGGGGCTTGAGTCGTCCGCGGTCGATTCATCGTCCTCGTCAGCTGCCCATACGTCACACTCCCACTTCGAGGCTGCAGTCATGACCGAACTCATCAAGGTCTCCAAGACCTCCCGGCCGACGGCCGTGGCCGGGGCCATCGCCGGCGTAATGCGCAAGGGCGGGTATGCCGAAATCCAGGCCATCGGGGCCGGGGCCGTAAACCAGTCCGTCAAGGCGCTGGCCACGGCGCGCAACTACCTGAAGGAGGACGGCATCGATCTTGCGGCCGTGCCCAGTTTCACGGAAGTCGAGATCGACGGTTCCATCAAAACGGCCATACACATGGCCATCTACAAGCAGTCCGACGTGTTGGACTCGGAACTGGACGAGGAGGATGAGGAAGAGGACATGGTCCATCCCGTGGTGAACAACGGGATCCACAATGGCGAAACCCATCTAGCCCTTTAACACAGCCGGCCGTGCGCGGAACTTCCGCCGGCTGCAGTTAGGATCCAGGTGCCTGCAAGCAGCGCCTGACGCAATCCCGCCAACCGGCCGGGCTTGGCCGCACGGGCGCCGGGAGCCCGCAGGGGACCTCCCGATGAAGCCGTCCTCCGGTCCGTTCCGCCGTGTTCCCACCCCAACACCAGGCCGCCCGATCAGGAGCCGGCAGCCAACTCGTCGCTGCCGTGTTGGCTGCGGTTCTGGCCCTGTCCGGCCTGTCGACGGCCGAAGCCCAATCCGGGATTGAGACGCCGACGGCCTACCGGCAGTCTCCGTTCCTGCCCGCGCCGCCGCAACTGGAGGCCGTCCGAGACCGGCTGCCGCCGGACCCCGTGGTGCTGGATCCGGTATCCCTGTTCCCAGCCCCGGCCAACGAAGGGATGGGGCCGGGAGAGTTCGGCGGGAATTTGGTGTTCGTGCGCGAGCCGTACGCGCGGGTCGATGTCCCGGCACTGGCATTGCGCGAGAACCTCCTGAGCGCACCGGCATGGGATCCTGCCGATCCCCGTCCCAACATTCTCGCCCGATGGCTTGTCCATCCGGACTACCGGCATTTCCGCCTCGAACTCCGGGCCGGCCTGCGCTGGTCCGACGGCGTACCCGTCACCACGCGCGACGTTGCCTTCGCGTTCAACGATCTCTGGCTCGACCCGGAGATGAACTTCCTGGGCATGCCGGACGTGATCCGCGCCGGCGGAGACGGCAACGGCACACCTGTGTCGCTGCAAATCCAGGACGACTTGGTCTTCTACCTGGAGTTCGATGAACCCTACGGTGGTTTCGTACGCGCCTTGACCGAGTTGCACCCGGCGGGTTACACGGACTTCCTCAAACCCGTCCACCACCTGGCAGACTTCCATCCCGATTATGCCGCCGCCGCCGATCTGCGCTCCCGCATGCAAACTTCCGGCACCAGGTACGCGTGGGAGCTGCTGCAGGCTGCGGACTGCCAGCCCCACGAATTGGGCCAGGATGCCTGCACCGGCTTTCCAGGGCTGCAGCCCTGGACCCAAACCGAAGTGGAACCGGACGGCACCGTCCGCCTGGAACGCAATCCCTGGTACTTCAAGGTGGATCCGGCCGGCCGGCAGCTGCCCTACATCGATACGCTGGCAGTGTTGCCGCCCGCGGACCCGCTGTCCCCGTCACCGACCGCAGCCCCCGGGGCCGATCTGGCCGCGCCCGCGGACGGCTGGCACCGGCGAGCCGACTATCTGGCACTGGGTGAGGGCGAACGACACGGCATTCGCATCCTGGAAAGCGCACAGAATCCGGTCGCACTGAACCTGAACCACACGGGCGAGGGCGAACGCTGGCAGGCCCTGGTCGCCATGCCCGACTTCGGACGAGCCCTACCCTTGGCCATCAACCGGCCGGGACTGGCTGAGGCCCTGTCCCTGCCCGATGGCGGCACCGTCCATGATCCCGAGGCGGCCAACCGCCTGCTGGACGGGATGGGGCTGACCGAACGCACGGAACGGGGCATGCGCATGGGACCCGACCGGCACACCGCGGCGTTGACGCTGGCCTACGCGGCCGAGGAGTCGGGTTTGCACCGGATGGCGGAGCGGATCGTGGGCGATCTGGCTGCCGTGGGCTTGGACGTTTCGGCCGAACCACTGCCTTCCCGCCTGTTGGCCATCCGGATGCACAGCAATCAGCTGCAGATGTCCCTGGGCCCCTCCGGCGGACCAGGCTGGGCCACCGGTGCCACAGAGGACCACCTGCCCACCGGCGCCACCGGGCGCCAGTGGCAACTCTGGCACGACAGCAGCGGCAGTCTGGGAACCGAACCGCCCGTTCCCATTCTGGAGTTGTACGAACTGGATTCCGTCCTGGCCTCGGTCCCGCCGTCGGATCAGGCTGCGCGCCGGGCGCGGACGCGGCTGGGCCCCATCAACGAAGAACAATCCCTGATCCTGCCGCTGACACCGGAGGCCGGTCAGTTGGTGGTGTTTGCAACCGGGTTGGGAAACCTTGCCCGAGGGGGACCGGTCGAGGCGGCCATGGCCGCGGCGGAGCTTTTCCATTGGACCGCATCCGACAACGCAGCGGCAGGCCAATAAACTTGCCGGCCATCCCTATCCTGGACGGACCGCGTTTCAGGTTGTGGGTTCCAGTGCCTCCGGGGTCAGTTCCACGAAGGCCGGCTCCGGCTCCAGCAAACCCAGCCAAGCCGTTGGCCGATTGCCGTTGAAGGCTACGGCGAAGGCCCGGGCGTATTCGTCCACTTGCTTCCGGAAGGTCTTCCGCGCCGCGTCGGGTCGTCGGGACCAGTCCCCGGTCTTCCAGTCCACGATGTGCCAATCCCCGCGCTCATCCTGAAAGAGCAGATCCAGCCTCAGGTTGCGGGTCCTGCCCTCCATCGCCACTGACATCGGCATCTCTGTGACAAGGCGCCGGGCGGCATTGATCCGCTTGCTGAACGAAAGTTCCCGCAACCGCAGCAGACCCTGATGGATGTCCTTGGCATCCGCGGTTCCAAGCATGGGATGGCCCGGAAGCCGGGAGACGACGAAATGCATCAGGTCGTCCTCGGACATGGGGAACCACCGGTGCCACTGGCCAAGGACCTCATGGGCCAGATCGCCCCTTTGTTGTTGCCTCGGGCTTTCAGGCAGGACACGGTCCGACGCGGCCGCCTTGGCATGGATTGTCAGGCTGTCGGCCACGGCCGGTTCCCGCGCCAGTCTCAAGTCGATTGCGATGTCGGCCTCGGAGCCCAACGGTTCCGGCGGTGCGGGTGACCGTGGGGCCGCTTCGACCTGCCGAGATTCCCGGTAGTCGGTCAAGTCACATGCATGCCAACATTCCTGAATCACCGGGGCTGTGGCTGCAAACAGCGGCACCGCCGGCGGTTGCAACCGGGGATCCTCCTGTTCCTTCGCCCTGGCACAGGCCAGGGCATCCGCAAGCTCCATCAGCCAAGAAGACTTCTTCCTGGTGTCCCAACCACTGAGAACAAGCAGATCCGCGGCGCGGGTGCAGGCCACGTAGAAGAGGCGCCGGCTCTCCGCGTGCTGCCTCCGTGCCTCCATGTCCTTGGCCAATTGGAAGCTGAAGGGCTCGGTCAGCTCCCCGTTTTCGTCCGGAACCTTGCAGACCAGGTTGTTCGGATTGAAGGCCTGGACCGGCGGGCGGTTGCGGGGACCGGCACTGGTCCAGTCGTATTCCAGGTTCGGCACGAATACCACGGGAAATTCCAGCCCCTTGGCACCATGGACCGTCATGATCTGAACGGCTTCCCCGCCCTCCTGTTCGCTGCCCCCTTCCCGTTGGTTGGCCTGCCGCTCCTGGGCTGCCAGCCGGCGCAGGAACTCGCCCATGCCTGCTGCGCGGCATTGGAACGCCAGCCACTGCAGCGACTCGAGGTCGTTCAGGCAGTCCCTTGCCCGAAGTGTGTCGCTGTTGCCGAGCAGGACGCTTTCGTACCCGGTCCCGCACAGGACCTCCGCCAGCAGCCGATCCGGAGAGAGCACCGGCGCCCGGTTCCGCAGTCCGGACAGAATCCGATGGGCATGCCGGATCCTGCCCCGTTGGTCGGCGTCCATGTCCGCAAGCGCTTCCTCATCCAGATGCGCCGCTCCCATCGCAGCCAGGTTCCCGGCCAGGAGCAACAGGGACTCGTCGCTGATGCCGAACAAAGGCGAACGCAGGGCGGCCGCCAGGCTGAATCGATCGGAGGGCCGATGCAGCCACCGCAGCAGGGCGGCCACGCTGCGAATGTGGGCCTGGACCTTCAGGTCCGTGCCGTCGACCACCCGGAAGGGAACCCCATGCTCGTGCAGCACCTCCTCCAACAGCGGGAGATGGGTGCGGGCCCGCAGGAGAATGGCTGCATCGCTGTAGCGAAAGGGCCGGACTTCCCTCTCCACGGGATGGGACAGATCCACGACGCGGCGCCCGGATTCCCGAATCTGCCGGAGTTGGCTCGCGATGAAGTCGAACTCGGCCAGCCGTTTTGCATCCGCCGCATCGTCCGACCGTTCCCGATGGACACCGGCATCCTCTGATTCGGCTTGCGAAAATGTATGCACCTCGAGGGACGGCTGCCGCTCAGGAGCTGCCCGGCCGGACGCCAGGGCCATGGGTTTGGCTTCATAGTCCTGATAGCCGTTCTGGCCCAGCGGATGAAACACCTTCCCGAAAATCGCATTGGTGGCCGCGATCAGTTCCCGGTGTGTGCGGAAGGATTCGGACAGGTTGCCAAGCGACTGGGCCGATTGACTCCGGATGCCTTCAGCCAGCTTCACGAACTCCGATACCTCGGCTCCCCGGAAGCGGTAGATGCTTTGCTTGGTGTCCCCCACGGCAAACAGCCGTCCCTGACGCCTGCCTTCAGCCACCACATTGCCCGTCAGGGCCGTCAGGCATCCGATGATTTCCTGTTGCAGGGGGTTGATGTCCTGGTACTCGTCCACCAGCAGATGGTTGATGCCCAGGATGGCGGATCGAACCCGGGAGGCTGGCTGGGCCGCATGGACCTTGAGCAGGTGCAGCGCCTTGAGTTCCAGATCATCGAAGGTCAGCAGGTTCCGTTCGCGCTTGATGTCGTCCAGATGGCCGTTGGCCTGTTGCCACGCCGAGTGCCACAGGCCCAGCAACCGCAGCGCCTTCCGGTCCTGCGTGTCCGGCTCCTCGCCGACGGAACCGGCCCGGACCCGTTCCAGGCGATCACACGTTTCATGTACGAGTCGCCAGGCCTTGTTGCAGAGCCGCTTGAAATCCGGATCCATCTTGCCGCCGCCCACATCCCGGACGGACTTGGGCCATGTCTCGGCGTTGAAAGCCGCCCGCGCCCGGATCCAGTCGCCGTTCATCAGGTGTTCCATTGTCCCCAACGCCCAGCCGCACCGCGTACCCAGCGCCCCCTTGACATCGGGATCGAGGAGCGCGGCCTTCAAGGTCCTCCGGGTTTCCGCCAATTCCGGCTGGCGGCTCGTGATCTCCGCGGTGACCGCCGCCTCCGCTTCGGCATGGGCTGCCTCCCAAGTCCTGCGCAGATATGCCTCGACCGATCCCGATGCGTCCAGTTGGGCCATCAGGTGCGCCTTGGCGAGCAGGTCCCCCAAGACCTGCCGGAACACCGCAGGCCGGAAGAGCACGACCAGTTCGCCTTCGGGTGGCTCCGAGCGATCCAGTTCGCGGCAGTAGCGTCGTACCGCTTCGTCGAGCATGGATGACGCTTCCGTCTCATCGGCGACCGCGAAATCCGGATCGATGCCCGCCTCCACCGCATGTTCGGTCAACAGCCGCTGGCAGAAACTGTGGACCGTGGCCACCTGCAGCGAATCGAGTTCCCCCAGCCGGTGCCGCCATACCCCGGGATTGCGGTCCGCCTTGGCCCTTATCTCCCGGCGAATGCGCTGGCGCATGGCCATGGCCGCCGCCTTCGTAAACGTCACCGCCGCCACCGCTCGCAGGGGCCAGTCCGGTTTGTGCTCCAGCACATGCAGGAACCGCTGGACCAGGACGAAGGTCTTGCCCGTTCCGGCTCCCGCCAGCACGGATTGGTTGCGGTCAATCGAGGTGATGGCCGATTGCTGTTCCGCCGTGATGCTCATATGGACTTCAGGCGGCGACGCCCCTTGTAGCGGCCCCGCCACGAAGGCTGGCAGAACTCGGCCTTTCGACACCAGGGGGCACAGGAGAACGTCTCCTGGTCCATGCGCCGCGGCGCGCCTGGGAACCTGCCGGCCGTGACATCGGCCACGATGTTGTCCAGCTGTTCCAGCACGGCCTCGACCAGCGGATCACCCTCGTTGTGCGGCTCCGCGATCTCCGGACTCGTCTTGCGGGCTCCGCTGCGTGTTCCCCGCGGCTCCAAGTTGCGCACATTCCAGTAGGCGCTGTACGTGACCGGCCCCATGGCGTTGTGCACCGCCCGTCCGTACAGGACCGCCTGCAGGGTCTTGCCCTCCCCCACGTCGCGTTTGGTTTTCCCGGAACGCTTGTAGTCGATCACGCGCAGGTTGCCATCGCCGTCCACATCGATGCGGTCGATGATGCCCCGCAGGCGGACGGAGCCGGTCTCCTTCAGGAGGTCGCTGTCCTCGGTCCACTCCATGTGTTCTTCCTGGTACATGGGTATCCACGCGTGCGAAGCCAGGTGATCTGCCTCCTCGCGGTCCCTGAGCACCAGTTCAATCAGGTTCCGTCGAATCTCTTCCAGGTCATGGCGTGCCAGTGGATAGGGCTGGTACTTCAACCGGACATGCCGGGAACGTTCGCCCTCGGCCAGCACTTCGGACACCAGAGCCTCAACCTGTTCCTTGTCCAGTTGTGCCAGGCTCCCTTCCTTCAACCTGCCGTAGATGCCGTCCAGGGCATCGTGGCAGATGTTGCCTTCCACGACCGGCGGCATCCCTTCCACGGGAGTTTCGTCGGGCTTCAGGCCCAGTACCCTTTCGGCGAAAAACCCCAAGGGGCAGACCGGGAAGTTCTCGAGGGCACTGGGACTCCAGCGGTAGTCCTTGCCGAATCTGTCCCGCAGTCGCCTCAGAACCGTCGGACTGGACAGGATGCCTTCGTAACAGGTTGGCGCCGCGGTGCCGGTGCGCAGTGTGTCCACGCGGGCCAGGTCCGCGACCCGTTCCACGTCCGCTTCAAGGCCGGCTGCAACGGCCCACGACACCTTGGCCGCGCCGCCTTGGACCGCGAACCGGAGCAGTTCCCGATCGGAGGCGGGAGGTGCCGGTTCCGGCCGGGCATGTATGCCGTCCGGCCAAAAGGGCGAAGCCGGGACGAGGCCGGACTCCAGGGCACCGCCGGCAATGGACTTGCGGGCGCGGCTCAGCCGAAGCCGCCCCGCGCAGCCAGCCACAAGCGTGTCCCACTTCAGCCAGGCCGTTCGATGATCATGGGTGCCCAGGTCAAGTGCATGGTTGGCCCGTTCGCGGACCGAGAAAATCGGGTCGGCCGGGGGCCCTGCCGGCAGCGACCGTTCGTTGAGTCCCATTACAAACAGATGCCGGGTCGGCACCATCCAGCCGTTGTCGAAATCGAGAACCCTGACGGACTCGTTGGGTTCGTACAGGGGGACGGAGAGCCTCTCCATCCGATCCAGCAGGCGACGCCTCAAATCCGGCCATCGCACGCGCCGAGTGGCCGGAGACGCGCGCAGCATGTCGACGACCATTCGCTCCAGTGCCTGGCGAACCGCATGGGCCAAGGCCCGCTCCGGGGGGGCAACGCCTTCCGGAATGCCGACGCCAACACCTTCAGGCTGCAACAGGCCCCGCACCCAGGCCAGCAGGTTGCGCTCATCCTCGGTGTCCGGAGGCGTCAGCCCGTCCAACAGGCGCAGGGCGACACCCTCCAAGTCCTGTCGGAGCCCGGCCGGCTCTTTCTTCAGGCCCATGTCCCGCAGCAGATGCCGATCCCAATCGGCATCCGCGCGAAAGGGACTGAGCCACTGCTCCCTCCCCCGGATCACGCCAAAGGCATGGGTCAGGGTGCGCAGGTGTTCCAGGCCATCGCGCTCCGCGCCCGGGTGGAGCAGCCAAGGTGACAGCAGCAGGTCCCACGTCTCCGCCAGCGGAAACAAGGGCGCCGCCCCCAGCGCCTGCCGGAACGCCAGGCACAACGGGTGTTCCGGGAGCGGCAGGGGCAAGTCCAGCGGAATCCGATACTCCTCCGCCACCCGGCGCAGCAGTGAATTCCAATCGCGCATGGTCGGCACACACAAGGTGATGTCCTGCAGCTCGGCTTCACCAGCCTGCAGCATCTGTTTGACGCGGCGCAGCACCCAGCGCACCTCGTCCTCGGCCGTGGACAACTCGGCCGTTTCAAAAGCGTGTTCGGGCGCCGGTTCGCGGCCCGTCGCGGGACTGCCGGGTTCCCCAAGCTCCTTGGCCAAATCGTTGGACCGGGCGCGGCCCAACTGCGATTGACCCACAGGCAGAAACACCTGGACCTCCGTGCCGCGTCGCTGCACCGCATGCAGGAAACGCCGTTGCAAGGGGGTGAACCCGGCGAAACCGGCCACCAGGAGGCCAGCGCCGGGCTCAAGGTCGACGGATTCGGCTTGCAACCATGAGCACACTCGGGCCAGGGCGGCGGCCGGATCCAAGGCGCCTGTCCGCTCCTGATGCTCAACATACCGGTCGTACAGCAAGGCCAGATCCCGGTTGCGCGGCCCGCCACTGGATGCGGCCCAGTCCCGGAAGGTATCGGGGGAGATGGCCTGATGCTGCATCTCCCTGAACCAGGCCAGCAGACGGCGCTGGAATCCCGGCAGGAGCAGCGAGTCCTGAATCTCGCTGTCCAGACCCAGGGCGTGGACTTCCTCGGCAATGGTCTCCACGAGCAGCGACCGGTCTACCGGGCGGAGGAGCCCGAAACCGGAATTGGCCCGGTTCAGCAGTTGACCCGTCAACCGCCCAAAGTTGAAGGAGTGTACGTTCAGTCGCCGGGCGGGACGCCGCCACCACTCCGCCTCCAACGCGGGCGGCAACAGCACCCAGACCTCGGCCAGGGAATCGTCGGACTGCAGTCGGCCGATCCCCTCTTCCATGCCCGCCAGCGCCTGCTCGCTGGTCTCGATCCGGACGACCTGCAGGCCGGGCATGGACATAACGAGAGCCGGGGGGGATTTCAGCCGGTGGCCGGCGACCGGGACTGCACCAGTTGCACGAATTCCGCAAACAGCCGGTCCGCGTCGTGAGGGCCGGGGCTGGCCTCCGGATGGTACTGGACGCTGAACACGGGTTTGTCCGTCAGGCGCAGGCCCTCCACCGTCTTGTCGTTCAGGTTCCAGTGGGTGATTTCCACGTTGTCCGGCAGGCCGTCGTGCAGCACGCTGTAGTTGTGGTTCTGCGAGGTAATCTGAACATTGCCGGCCGCCAGGTCGCTGACCGGCTGGTTGCCCCCGTGGTGGCCGAACTTGAGCTTGTAGGTCTCCGCGCCCAGCGCCTGGGCAATGATTTGGTGGCCCAGGCAGATGCCGAACAGGGGCACGTTGCTCTCAATCAACTGCCGGGCCGTCTCGGTCACATAGTGCAGGGCACCGGGATCACCCGGGCCGTTGCTCAGGAAAAGGCCGTCGGGCTTCATCGCCAGGACCTCGGCCGCGGAGGTGGAGGCCGGCACCACCTCGACCCGGAAGCCCTGGCTGGCCAGGCGGCGCAGGATGTTGTACTTGATGCCCAGGTCCCAGGCCACAACCAGAGGCTGCCGTTCCATCTCGACCGGTTCCGGCATTTCCCCCGAAGCCACCGGCTCCCATGGGGAAGCGGTCGTCTCAGCCCAGGCGTAGGGTGCCGCGCAGGTCACTTCGCGCACCAGGTCCCGGCCTTCCAGCCCCTCGAAGTTCCGAGCCCGGGCCAGGAGCTGGTCCGGGTTCAGGGAACCGTCCGTGCACAGGGCCGCATGCACCACCCCCTGCTCGCGGATGTGCCGGGTCAACAGCCGGGTGTCGATGTCGCTGATGCCGGGCACGCCGGCCTCGGCCAGCCAGTCCGGCAGGGATCGCGTGGCCCGCCAACTGGACACATGGCGGCTGACTTCGCGCACGATCAGGGCGGTCAGGTGGGGACGTGCGCTCTCGATGTCGTCCTTGTTGATGCCGGTGTTGCCGATGTGGGGCGTGGTCATGCAGACCATCTGTCCCTGATAGGAGGGATCCGTGATCACCTCCTGGTACCCGGTCAGGCAGGTGTTGAACACCACCTCCCCCACTGCCACCGTCTCCGCGCCGAACCCCTGGCCGACGAACACGGTGCCGTCCGACAGCACCAGATGGGCGCGCTGCCCGCTCACGGGACCGGCTCCGCGACGGCATAGTTCTGCAGGCTGCGCACGTCCGCATTCTGTGCCTGCAGGGCCCGAATGCCGGTCACGGCGGCCGCGGCCGCGGGCATCGTGGTCAAAATGGGAATGGCCAGCCGGGTGGCCAGGGCCCGGATGCGGGCACCGTGGCGACGGCTGCGCGGTCCCTTGGGGGTGTTGACCACCAGATCCACTTGGCCTTCCTCCATGGCCTCCAGCACGGTGCGGCCCTCCTCCCCGGCCTTGCGCACCTTTCGAACTTCCAGACCCGCCGCGCGGAAGAACTCCGCCGTGCCCCGGGTGGCCAGCAGCCGGAACCCGAGTTCGTGCAGCTCGCGGGCGATGGGCAGGGCATCCGTCTTGTCCTGATCATTGACGGTCAGCAACGCACCACCGCGGACCGGCAGCGGCGATCCAGCCTGTTCCTGGCTCTTGGCGAAGGCATTGCCGAAGTCCGGGGCGTGTCCCATCACCTCGCCGGTGGAGCGCATTTCCGGTCCCAGGATGGTGTCCACGCCGGTGAACTTCTTCCAGGGCAGCACGGCCTCCTTGACAAAGAAGCCGTTCACCGTCGGTTCCTCCGTCAGGCCAAGCTCCTCCAGCGTGGAACCCAGCATGACCTTGGCGGCAATCTTGGCCAGTTGCACACCCGTGGCCTTGGACACGTAGGGAACGGTGCGGCTGGCCCGCGGGTTCACCTCCAGGACATACACCTGCTCACCCTGAATGGCGTACTGCACATTCATCAGGCCCCGCACGTGCAGGGCCATGCCCAACCGGCGCGTATGGCTGCGCAACCGGTCCAGGACGCTGGCCGACAACCGATGCGGCGGCAGAACGCAGGCACTGTCGCCACTGTGCACCCCGGCGCCTTCCACATGCTGCATGATACCGCCGATCACCACCTGCCGCCCGTCGCAAATCGCGTCGACATCCACCTCGATCGCCGCATTCAGGAACTGATCGACATAGAGGGGATGATGGGGGGACACCTGGGCCGCGGCGTGGATGTAGGTCTTGAGGTCAACTTCGTCGTGCACGATGGCCATGGCCCGTCCGCCCAGCACGAACGAGGGGCGCACCACCACCGGATAGCCGATGGTATCCACCACCGCCAGGGCCTGCTCCAGATTGCGTGCCAGCCCGTGGGCCGGCGCGGGGATGTCCAGTTCCGCCAGCAGGTCGCTGAAGCGGTCCCGGTCCTCGGCCAGGTCGATGCTGGTGGGCGACGTGCCCAGGATCGGCACGCCGTCCCTTTCCAGGTCCGTTGCCAGGTTCAACGGAGTCTGTCCGCCGTACTGGACGATGACCCCCGCCAGATCGCCGTTGGCGGCTTCCCGCTGGACGATGTGCAGGACATCCTCGCGCGTCAGCGGCTCGAAGTAGAGCCGGGTGCTGGTGTCGTAGTCCGTGCTCACCGTCTCCGGGTTGCAGTTGACCATGATGGTCTCGTAACCCATCTCCTGCAGCGCGAAGCTGGCGTGGACACAGCAGTAGTCGAACTCGATGCCCTGTCCGATGCGGTTGGGGCCGCCGCCCAGGATCACCACTTTCCGGCGCTCGGTGGGCAAGGCCTCGTCGCCCTCGTCGTAGCTGCTGTACAGGTAGGGCGTGAAGGCCTGAAATTCCGCGGCACAGGTATCCACCTGGTGGTAGGTGGGACGGATGTCGTGTTGCCGGCGTACCTCCCTGACATCCACCTCCGACCATGGTTCCGCCCTGTGGTGGGAGAGCAACTCGGCCAGCTGTGAATCGCTGAAGCCCTGGCGCTTGGCCTCCCTGAGGCTTTCGGCGTCCGCCCCGGAAACCCGGTCGGCGGTTTCGAACAACTGCTGCATCTGATCCAGGAACCAGATGTCGAACCCGGTCATGCGGGCAAGAGTTTCCAGATCCCACTGTCGTTCCAGGGCGGTATACACCGCAAACAACCGATCGCGGTTGGGCGTTCGCAGCAGGTCTTCCAGATCGTCGTCGGTGACCGGTCCTGCCAGCGGTCCCCAGCCGTTGCGGCCGATTTCGAGGCTGCGAATGCCCTTTTGCAGGGCGGCCTTGAAGGTGCGGCCAATGGACATCGCCTCGCCCACGGACTTCATCTGCGGACCCAGACTGGACTCCACGCCACTGAACTTTTCGAAGGCCCAGCGGGGAATCTTCACGACCACATAGTCGATGGACGGCTCGAAGGCCGCCACGGTCTGCCGCGTAATGTCGTTGGTCAGCTCGTCCAGGTTGTAGCCCACCGCCACCAGGGCGGCCCACTTGGCGATGGGGAAGCCGGTCGCCTTGGATGCCAACGCGCTCGAGCGCGAGACCCGCGGGTTCATTTCGATGACCACGACCCGGCCGGTTTCCGGGTGCACGGCAAACTGAACGTTGGACCCGCCGGTCTCCACGCCCACGGCCCGCATGACCAGGCGCGCCTGGTCGCGCAGCCGCTGCAGTTCCCGGTCCGTAAGGGTCTGGGCCGGGGCCACGGTGATGCTGTCCCCGGTGTGGACACCCATGGCGTCCAGGTTCTCGATGGAACAGACCACGACGAAGTTGTCCGCGCCGTCGCGCATCACCTCGAGTTCGAATTCCTTCCAGCCGATCAGCGACTCCTCGATCAGGACGCTGCCGACCGGGCTTTCGCGCAGGCCCCAGGCCACCTTGACATCGAACTCGTCCGGGGTATGGATGGTGCCGGCACCGCTGCCGCCCAGGGTAAAGCTGGGACGGATGAAGATGGGGAAGCGGCCAATCGTTTCCGCGTGGCTGCGTGCCTCCTCCAGGGTCGTGGCCAGGAAGGAGTGGGGCGACTCGAGCCCGTACTCGGTAATGGCGTTCTTGAACAGCTCCCGATCCTCGGCCAGCTGCATCGACTCGAGACGGGCGCCGATGAGTTCCACACCGTACCGGTCCAGGACGCCGGCCGCCGCCAGATCGACCGCCAGGTTGAGTCCCGTCTGGCCGCCGACGGTGGGCAGCAGGGCATCCGGCCGTTCCCGTTCGATGATCTTCTCCAGATAGGGAACGGTCAGCGGCTCCACGTAGGTGGCATCCGCCATCTCCGGATCCGTCATGATGGTGGCCGGATTGGAGTTGACGAGGATGATGCGGAAGCCCGCCTGGCGGAGGGCCTTGCACGCCTGGACGCCGGAGTAGTCGAACTCGCAGGCTTGACCGATCACGATTGGACCCGATCCGATGATCAGGATGGATTCGATGTCGGTGCGGCGGGGCATTGGAGCGGGGGTCGGGGAACCGGAATCAACCTGAATTCTGCCGAAACCGCGGGATCGTACCACAGCAAATCCGGGTTGGGATTGAGTAACGCGGGGTTCATTTCAGGGCTGGGCCGGCGCGATTGGCTGAGGGTGTCCCGGAACCCCTACGGCAACGCGGTGCGCCATGTCCATTTCTGTGACTTGCATGCCTTCCGGCAGTGGCTCCCACCCCAGTGCCAAGCCCTTGACCTGCCTGGGACGCAAATGGAGTCGCCGACCGAGTAATCCAATCCTCGCACAATAGTATGGATTGGAACTTCGACTAACCCAGCCAGCGCGGCCACCAGAGCATCCGCTAGCAGCAGGCCAAATGGCTCCCGGGAGCGGGGACGGCACTCCGAGCAAGTAGCACTGCATTGGGTGACAACTTGATCTTCCGGCAAAACAAAAGCCGTATCCGTACGAGCCATGCGGCGCACAACATGGCCCACGGCGTGGCGTGGCATTCAAACCTGTTGCGCCGAAAGCACATCGCCAAGAGGCACACCATGACCAAAAGCAACAAACTGGGTGGAATCAGGCTCTGCCCAAGGGTCCCTGCAACAGCCTTGCGCGCCTCAACAGATCCCAACCATCGTGTGCGGGTTCTTCATGTACACTTCGACGGAAACGACGAGGGTTGCTGATTCAATACAGCGAGGAAGTCCCGCATGTCCGCTCCAGGCACCCAGAATGTTTTCGCCGATCTGCTGCCTCCGGCACGCCACGACGTAGCTTTGGTATCCCTGAACAGTGACGGCAAAATGTGGGTGCGCTACCGCGGCAGACCCAGCTTCGAGTTGTACCGAACGCTGACGACGGTGGATGCCGCGCTGACCAGCGTGCAAACCCTTACCGGGCAGACGTTGGAGGAAGCATCGCCGCGTTGTCTCGCGGATATACCATTGGCTGGTGAAGGTGGCCGGGACATCGTCGTGCAGGTGACGGCCCTCCATCCGAGCATTGCCCCCGGCACGGGTTTCCCGGCGGTGACCCTGAATGTTGTGGAACCAGCTTAGCGATCCGCCAGTTTGCAGGGTTGCCTTTCGGAGCTTCTTTCTGCAACCCGGGACAGCGCGTACCGCAGCCGCGGCACACCAATGCCTGGCTTGTTCCCCGTGACCAATCACTGGCTTGAAGGTTGCTGTCCCTTGACGGGAGAAGTGGCCCGTTTCGAGGGAGCGCACGGTGTACAGGATGGACGGTGGTGGGGTGTCTGTGTCTCACCCCGAGCGGGAGGCATATTTCGAATGCCTGAAGGGGGGCCGGACCTCTCATTGACTGATCGAGAGCGGGCCAACCTGTGCTACTGGATTTACCAGCACAATAGACAACAGGGCTTCCTGCCTGTATCGAATTCCGACGAGAAGACATTGCCGGTTTATGGTCCGGGAATCCTGTCCGTGACTTCCGACTGGATAGCGGAACGGCAATCGCGCACGCCTTCCATGCACGACCGCCTGTTGTCATTCCTGCAGGAAGTGATACGGCAAACTGATACCAAACCGCGGGAAATTGGCCTTGAACAATGGCAGCAAGACCGGCAGCCATATCTGCTGGCGGCCAGTGGTTGTGTTCAGGCAGGGGAACTCGCCGAATTCTGGGATCACAGCCTGCGTTGCCATTGGCTGAGGACAACACATACTGTAGAGGATCTGACCTGGGGTATTTTCTGGGACGGGGTCACCTTGGATGCCCGCATGCATCTGGAGGAGCAGGAACACATCAGGGGTCAGGGTGCCCAGGGCTTTGTAGCCATGTGGTTCCCATCGCCCATGGATCCGGCGTATCCCGAGATGGAAGCGACCGGTGACGTCATTGCGGAGGCCATTAAAGCCGCAGGCTATCAGTCATACCGGGTGGACAAGGATCTGGCGCACAATCAGAAACTAGATGACCGCATCATTGCAGCCTTGCGACAGTCCCGCTTTGTGGTGGCGGACTTCACCTGTGGGCCAACGGGCCAGCGCGGTAGCGTGTACTACGAGGCCGGATTTGCCCACGGCCAGGATCTGCCCGTCATTTTCACCTGCCGGCGGGATATCGCTGAACACGAGGGTATGGCCTTCGACACCCGCCAGCATCTTCACCTGTTATGGGACCCTGATCACCTAAAAGGAGACGACATCAAGCATGGCGAACCCAGTCTGGAACGGCGACTGCAGGCCCGGATTGAAGCCCTGCTTGGACCAGGCCCCGGCAAAATACTGGAGGATTAGGGAGCAGTTTGAAACCTGATCGGCTTCCGGTCCAGCAGTTTGTAGCTCCAGGAGCTGGAATGAGTCCAAAACACTCTCAACTACTACTACAGTTGTAGTTGATTCGGTTGGCGGTATTGTCGAGGGTAGTGACAGCACTGGGCCATCCACTGGTGGTGGCGGTCGCCAGTACAAACAGGCCAAGTCTCTCTGCGCCCCGACCGGCATGCGCAGGGGGCCAGTTGCGGCTTGGTCACGAAGGGGGTAGTAACTGTTCGCTGAAAGCTGAACCTTTAGGGCCGATTCTGTCAGAGGCAAGCAGGTCCTACCGTCACCGAACCTGCACCGCCAGCCGCACGAAGGAGGGACCGATAGCAGAACTCCCATCCTCATTCGTCGGTCCCACGACCGCCAGAAGCACGCGGACACCGCCCGCAAGACTTCTGCCGGTAGCCGGTCGCCCACCGCCTGCGACGGGGCCGCAAACACCGGACGCGGGGGGGAACCCAGCCTGCTCTGCACGCGTGGTCCAGACATGGCATGGATAGTGCGGACCTCCTCGGCAAGGGGCGCCTACGCTTGGCCCGCGCAACGAGGAGATCCCGGCCAGTTGCTTGAGGTTCGTTGATTCCACCGGATTCCGTCTTTGGCAGCTCAGCCCTTTTGCCTATAGAGTCCAGGGACTCGACCATGCACCGTAAAGCCGTCCAGGACCGTGTGGACACAGTCCCGCCCCATTCCCTGTCCGAGGGGCATGCATGATGCACGCCCGTCGGCTGACAGGCGAGATGTCGGCACATCTGCAAGGTCTCTGTCAATAAAATCGCCAAGTTGAGCCAGATTTTCCACGCCGGCAGCAATTTATTCTGAATTCCAGACCGATAGACTTACAAGAACCAACAAATCCACGACTTGAATCAATTTTGCATACCCCTTCGGTTATTTGATACGATGTCAGTTTGGATTCTCCCTAATTTGGCCTGAACGCAAGGCTGACACACGATGTCATCCCGTCTGCGCAGACGCGCTTGCTGTGCATCCGTTGTCACCTGCAAACCACCGCAGCCGACGACGTGACCAGTCCGTCCCCCGTTCAGCACAATGACTCGCACGCAGAGCAAATTCTGAGGAGATGTCGTTATGTCCGAAACCGCCCTCACCCCTTCCTGCCCTGATCAGGCCACACCCCCTTCACCTGCCGGCCTGCCAGCCAAGCAGGGCCTTTATGATCCGCGCTACGAACACGACGCCTGCGGCGTCGGCTTTGTCGTAGACATCAAAGGCCGGAAGTCCCACGCCATTGTGGCGCAGGGGCTGCAGGTGCTCCTCAACCTGGCGCACCGGGGCGCATGCGGATGCGAGCCGAATACGGGCGACGGCGCCGGCGTCCTGATGCAGATGCCGGACAAGTTCATGCGCAAGGCCGCCGCGGCTTCCGGGATCGAACTGCCACCGCCCGGCGAGTACGCGGTGGGCATGGTCTTCCTGCCCCGGCGGGAGAACCTCCGCTTCGAGTGCGAGGCAGTCTTCGAGAACATCGTCCGCGCCGAAGGACAGATGGTGCTCGGCTGGCGGACCGTGCCAACCGCCAATGGGGAATTGGGCCATACGGCCAAGCTGGGCGAACCGGTTGTGCGTCAGGTGTTCATCGGCCGCAATCCGGAGCGGTTGACCGGCAACGACGACCTGGCGTTCGAACGCAAGCTCTACGTTATTCGCAAGCAGGCGGAGAACCAGATTCGGTATTCGCGGATGCGCGAAGGAGGTGCGTTCTACATCGCCAGTCTCTCGTCACGCACGGTGGTCTACAAGGGCATGTTGATGTCGGAGCAGGTCAAGGGCTTTTACCCGGATCTGCTGGACAAGGACATGGAGTCGGCACTGACGGTGATCCACTCGCGCTTCAGCACCAACACCTTCCCCAGCTGGGAGCGCGCCCATCCCTATCGATACCTGATTCACAACGGCGAGATCAACACCTTGCGCGGCAACGAGAACTGGATGCACGCGCGCCAGTCCCAGTTAAGCAGCGGGTTGTTTGGCAACGACATCAAGAAAGTCCTGCCGATCATTCACCCGGATGGCAGCGATTCGGCCAAGTTCGACGAGACGCTGGAGTTTCTCTATCTGGCGGGCCGTTCCCTGCCGCACGCCATGATGATGATGATCCCGGAGCCGTGGCCGCAGCATGAATCCATGAGCGATGCCAAAAAGGCGTTTTACGAGTATCACAGCACGATGATGGAGCCGTGGGACGGACCGGCGTCGATCGTCTTTACGGATGGAGCCGTCGTTGGCGCCGTGTTGGATCGCAATGGGCTGCGTCCCTCGCGCTACTGCGTCACCAAGGACGACATGGTGGTCATGGCGTCCGAGACTGGCGTGCTGCCGCTGAAGCCGGATCGCATCCTGCGGAAATCGCGCCTGGAACCGGGGCGGATGTTTCTGGTGGACACGAATCAGGGCCGCATCATCTCCGACGAGGAGCTGAAGGAGACGATGGCCCAGGTCCAGCCCTACCGCGCGTGGCTGGACGAGCACATGGTCAGCCTGGATGACATCCCGCAGCCCGATGTCGAGGTACCGGGTGTGGAACACGGCACGCTGCTCGCACGGCAGCAGGTATTCGGCTACACGTTCGAGCAGTTGCGCATCCTGTTGGCACCGATGGCCACTGACGGTGTGGAGGCCCTGGGTGCCATGGGCAACGATACGCCGGCCGCAGCCCTGTCCAATCATTCACAGCTGCTGTACAACTACTTTAAACAGCTGTTTGCCCAGGTAACCAATCCGCCCATCGATGCCATCCGCGAAGAACTGATTACGGGCACCGAGGTGATGCTGGGTGCGGAGTTGAACCTGCTTGAAACCAAGCCGGAGAACTGCCGTCAACTCAAGCTGCGCCACCCGATCCTTACGAACCGGGAGTTGGCCAAGATCCGCCATGTCGGGGAAAGCGATACGCAGGGTTTCCGCGCCCAAACCCTTCCGATTCTCTTTGATGTCCGCGGCGGGGAGGAGGCACTGGAACAGGCACTCGAGGATATGTTCCAGGCGGCGACGCAGGCCATTGATCAAGGCGTCAACATCCTCATCCTTTCGGATCGGGGTGTTGGCCCCGGCACGGCCCCGATCCCGGCGTTGTTGGCGACCTCCGGACTGCACCACTATTTGATTCGCAACGAGACGCGCACGCAGGTGGCGCTGGTGGTCGAATCCGGCGAACCGCGCGAGGTGCATCACCTGTCCCTGCTGATTGGCTACGGTGCGACGGCCGTCAACCCGTACCTGGCGATGGAAACGCTGGCCCAGATGATTGAGAATCGGCTGCTGGTGGGGATCGACCACGACACGGCGGTCTACAACTACGTCAAGGCAGCGGTTAAGGGTGTCGTCAAAGTGATGTCCAAGATGGGCATTTCGACGATCCAGAGTTATTGCGGCGCACAGATTTTTGAGGCGTTTGGTCTCAGCCAGCGCGTGGTCGACAAGTACTTTACCTGGACCGCAAGCCGGGTCGAGGGGATCGATCTGCCGGAGATATGTGCCGAAATCAAGATGCGCCACGATCGGGCCTATCCTGTGCGCATCTTTGCGCCGGACCAGATGAACGGCAGTGCGCCCCGTGTGCCCGAGAACGGGACTGGACACGAGGAAGGCCAGCTGCTCGCACCCGGAGGCGACTACCAGTGGCGCAAGGACGGCGAACTGCACTTGTTCAACCCGCGCACGGTACACCTGCTGCAGAAGGCGACTCGGACCAAGGATTACGCCTCGTTCAAGGCCTATACGCAGGACATCGACCTCATGAACAAGGAATGGTGCAACCTGCGCGGTCTGTTGGAATTTGACTTGGACGGCGCACCGAGCATTCCCATCGAAGAGGTGGAGCCGGTGGAGTCGATCTGCAGACGCTTCAAGACCGGAGCCATGTCCTACGGTTCGATCAGCAAGGAGACGCACGAGACGCTGGCGATAGCCATGAACCGCATCGGCGGGCGCAGCAATACCGGCGAGGGTGGGGAAGACCCGGCCCGCTACGTCCTGGAACCGAATGGCGACTCCAAGAACAGTGCCATCAAGCAGGTGGCGTCTGCCCGTTTTGGCGTGACAAGCTACTATCTCGTCAACGCCAGGGAGTTGCAGATCAAGATGGCACAGGGGGCCAAGCCGGGCGAAGGGGGTCAGTTGCCCGGCAAAAAGGTGTATCCCTGGATCGCCGAGGTGCGGCACTCCACGCCCGGGGTCGGCCTGATCTCGCCGCCGCCGCACCATGACATCTACTCGATCGAAGATCTGGCGGAGTTGATTCACGACCTCAAGAACGCCAACCACCACGCCCGCATCAACGTGAAGCTGGTGTCGGAGGTGGGCGTGGGCACGATCGCGGCAGGGGTCGCCAAGGGCCATGCCGACGTCATTCTGATCAGCGGCCACGACGGCGGAACGGGGGCTTCCCCGCAGACGAGCATCAAACATGCCGGCCTGCCGTGGGAGCTGGGCGTGGCCGAGACGCATCAGACCCTGTTGATCAACAATTTGCGCAGCCGCGTCGTCGTTGAGACCGACGGCCAGCTGAAGACGGGCCGCGACCTGGCCATCGCGGCGCTGTTGGGCGCCGAGGAATTCGGTTTCGCCACCAGCCCGCTGGTCGCCCTGGGCTGCATCATGATGCGGGTCTGTCACCTGGACACCTGCCCGGTGGGCGTCGCCACCCAGAATCCGGAACTGCGGGCGAAGTTCACAGGCGACCCCCAACATGTCGTCAACTTCATGCGCTTCATCGCCCAGGAGTTGCGCGAGTACATGGCGCAGCTCGGGTTCCGTACCGTGGACGAGATGATCGGACGGACCGAGCGGCTGCAGGTGCAACAGGCGATCAAGCATTGGAAGGCGCAGGGGATTGACTTGTCGGCGATCCTGCACCGGCCGGACGTGCCGGAAGATTGGGGTCGCTACTGCCAGATTGATCAGGATCACGGCCTGGACGAGTCGCTGGACAACCTGACCCTGTTCGAACGTTGCCGGCCGGCGCTGGACAACAGCGTCGAGGATGTGCGACGTGCCCACGAGGGCGTTTCGAAAAACCCCTTGCGCACTGTAAAGGCGACACTTCCGATCGCCAACACGAACCGAGTGGTGGGCACCATCACCGGCAGCGAGATCACACGGCGCTTTGGCCCGCAAGGCCTGCCGGAGGACACCATCCGGCTGCATTTCCAAGGGGCGGCCGGACAGAGTTTCGGCGCCTTCATTCCCAAGGGCATGACGCTGGAACTGGAAGGCGACGGCAACGACTACTTCGGCAAGGGACTGTCCGGCGGCAAGATTGTTGCCTACCCGCCCTCCGGCTCCACCTTCAAGGCCGAAGAGAACATCATCATCGGCAACGTGGCCTTCTACGGCGCGACGAGCGGCGAGGCCTACATACGCGGGATGGCGGGCGAGCGGTTCTGCGTGCGCAACTCAGGCATGCACGCGGTGATTGAGGGCGTGGGCGATCACGGTTGCGAATACATGACGGGGGGCCGGGTCCTCGTGCTGGGCCCGACCGGTCGCAACTTTGCCGCGGGCATGTCCGGCGGCATCGCGTACGTATTGGATGAAGAGCCGGTGGACGGCATCTGGCTCGCCAATCGCGTCAACCCGGAGATGGTCGAAGTGGAGGAACTGTGTGATCCGGAGGAACGCGCCGAGGTGCGCGCGATGATCCAACGACACCATGCCCATACCAATTCGGAGGTGGCCGGAAGGATTCTGGCGGATTGGGATGCCTACGTGGACGCGTTCGTCAAGGTATTGCCGAAGGACTACAAGCGCATGCTCCAGTGTCTCGCCGAGGTTGAAGCCACCGGGCTTGAGGGCGAGGAGGCGATGATGGCGGCATTCGAGCGCAACAGCCAGGACCTGGCGGCCCGGGTGAGCGGCAACTGAGCATTGCGCAGGAACAGTTGGACACAGGGTATTGACTCGCAATACCCAGTCAGGAGCATCATCAATGGGTAAACCAACCGGCTTTCTTGAATTCGAGCAGCAGCCCGTGCCGGAACGCCCGCCGCTGGAACGAATTCAGGATTGGGATGAGTTCCACCTGCACCTGTCGACAGGGGATCTGCAGCAGCAGGGTGCCCGCTGCATGGACTGCGGCATCCCGTTTTGCCATACGGGGACGATGCCGGAAGGCGGTTGCCCCATCAACAATCTCATTCCGGAGTGGAACGACCTGGTCTACCAGGATCGCTGGCGCGAGGCGCTGGCGCGTCTCCACGCCACGAACAACTTTCCCGAGTTCACGGGTCGGGTCTGCCCGGCCCCGTGCGAAGGCTCCTGCACGTTGGGCCTGATCGAGCCGCCCGTCACGATCAAGAGCATCGAGTGCGCGATCATCGACCGGGGCTTTGAAGAGGGCTGGGTTGTGCCGCAGCCGCCCGCGGTCCGCACGGGCAAGCGAATTGCAGTGGTCGGATCGGGGCCGGCGGGGTTGGCGTGCGCCGCGCAACTCAACTCGGCCGGGCACACGGTCACCGTTTACGAACGGGCGGATCGGATCGGCGGACTGCTGATGTACGGCATTCCGAACATGAAGCTGGAGAAGGAGACGGTCCAGCGACGCGTGGATCTGATGTGTGCCGAAGGCGTGACCTTCGTGACCAACTGCGAGGTGGGCAAGGACATCCCGGCGGACAGGTTGCGGGAGGACAATGACGCGGTGGTTCTCTGCGGCGGTGCGACCAACCCCCGCGATCTGCCGATTGAGGGCAGGGAACTGGACGGCGTCCACTATGCCATGGAATTCCTGCACGGGAACACGAAGCAGGTGCTGGACGACAAGCACGGTTCGGTACCGGGCGAAGGGTACAGCTATCCGTTCATCTCGGCAGAGGACAAGGACGTGATCGTCATCGGCGGCGGGGACACCGGCAACGACTGCCTGGGGACTTCGATGCGCCATGGCTGCCGGAGCGTCAACATGTTCGAAATCCTGCCCAAGCCGCCGCCGGACCGGGCTCCCAACAACCCGTGGCCGGAGTGGCCGCGAATTTTCCGTGTGGACTATGGCCATGCGGAAGCGGCGGAACGCTTCGGCGCGGATCCGCGCACGTTCCTGATCAGCACCAAGCGCTTCGTAGGCAACGAACAGGGGAAACTGAAGGAACTGCATACGGTCATGATCGAATGGGAACCGGGTGAGGACGGTGGATGGCAGTTGCAGGAGGTTCCGGGATCCGAAAAGGTGTGGCCGGCCCACCTGGTCCTGCTGGCGATGGGCTTTCTGGGGCCGGAAAACCCCGTGCTTGAGCAACTGGGTGTGGAGCGGGACGCGCGCTCCAACGCCCAGGCCGAATACGGGCAGTTCGCCACGAACGTGCCCGGTGTCTTTGCGGCAGGGGACATGCGGCGCGGGCAGAGCCTGGTGGTATGGGCGATCAACGAGGGCCGGGGCGCGGCCCGGGAGTGTGATCGCTATCTGATGGGAGAAACGAGTCTGCCCTAATCCTACAGTAACGGTGATGCAGTTGACGGGTTGTCGGTAAAGTGGTAACGCCACCAAGGTGCAATCAAGCCAGAACCTGTCGGGCTGCGCGGGCACGCGCAGGACCACGCTGCGTTACCTGAACCCTCCCCCTCGAAGCAGAGAGCCTACAGGCCAGGTCATACTTGACGGTTAGTCGCAGTTACCATTGTCCGGGCGGGTGCGGGCAAAGCGCAGCACCTTCGGCCACTAAGGACGATGGAGACCTTAAACAAAGTAGGGCAGGACAAGACGGACAATGCTATAACGACTTAAATTGTAGTGCCAAACTGCACCAACTGTGTCCAGAAACAATTTTCTCAACCAAGCTCGACTTTCAACACAGTTACCAAACAGTTACGTCACTTCAACACACAGGGGCTCGCACCGAGATATCTATGATCACAGATCTTGAACAGCAGATCCGTAACCTGATCAATGCTCCGCGTAAACATCGCGAGATTTTCAATAAGCCTGCTGCTTACTACATGATGTGTTCCAGCTTGGATGTAATTGGAGACACTGAGATGGCTTTTCAAGCGCACAATGAGAGGCCAAACGAGTCGGGTTTTGGGTCATCATACCTCCTTGTGTATGGATATATGCAGGCTCTCATCCTCCAACAGGATGCTGTGCGTGACCTGTGTTATGCACTTGATTTTCAGTTTGAATTGTGTCCCCAGTTAAACAAAATCCGACAAATTCGTAACGATGCAGTTGGCCACCCAACAAATCGTGGAAATGGCAAGAGTTTCATTTTCATCAATCGAACCACTCTCAGTAACAAAGGTTTCCAATTGATGAAACATGATCGGGACGGTGGCCATATATACAAGACGGTCAATCTAGATAGTCTTCTCAACATCCAGCATGGGCAACTTGAGAAGATCCTTAAGAATCTGATTCAAGCACTGAGGGAGAAAGAGATGGAACATCGGCAGCAATTTCGAGAAGAGAAGTTGGAAGATTTGTTTTCATATGATATTAAATTTTTTATCCATAAAGTGTTTGAGTCCATTCCCGGCACATCTGCCAAGCCGTGGGAATTTGGCGGAGGGTCTATTCGATCGTTTATAGACACCGTTGATAAACTTAAATCAGCTTTGAAAAAGCGCGCAGCTACCGGTACGTATGAATGGGTTGAGTATCAAATCAGCGAGATTGAATATCCCCTAACATATCTTAGGGAGTACTTTGAAAAACATGGGGAAGGCAAGTTGAACGACGAGGATGCGAATATTTTCACGGATTTTGTGGGGCGCAAACTATTGGAACTCAAGGATAGGGTCCGGGAAATTGATATTGAATACTCAACGGACCCGGAGTAGAGTCTCACCGTAGAATACTTGGAATCCAAAGTGGTCGGTAACGATCCAGAATCAACTGGTCGCCGAGTGTAGCGAAGCTGGCAAGTTGCGGATGATGCGGGCCGACTCCACGGACACCGTGACCAGACGGGCCAGGTACAGTCCTAACTCCTCCGGGTCGGCGGCGAACCATGCGTTGGGATCGTTGACGATGCCGCTCTCCCGGTCCGTGCGGAAGCGGAGCCGGGCGACAGCCCATTCCAGCGGTGTGCGACCGTTCACGCTGTAGTCGTGTGCCTCGGCCGGGATGCAGTGCATGACGACATACGGCGTGACCTGCAAGCTGTCACGCAGGGCCTTGTCCAGCCAGCGCATCGGGCGGGTCAATTTCCAGATCTGAGAACTATCCCCGGCCTGTTGGAACTCCGCCGGCCAGGGACGACAGGTTTCAAATCCAAGGTGCAGGTCGGACAACCGTGCACCGGCATTCCGAAAAGCGGTGAAATCGGATGCAAAGGGAATGCGCGGCAGATCCTTGGAAAGGTCCGGTGCGAATCGTTCACGGTAGTCTGGGGCATGGAGTACCCCGTAGATGTAGTGCCAGATGTCGTTCTTGGTGATAGACAGGTCACTGTAGTGGGACTGGAATTGTTGTAGGCACCAGTCGGTGATGTTGTCGGTGCGTTCGTAGCCGTCGATGATCACGGTATTGGGTCCGACTTGATCCGTCCAGTCGTCCGCGTCGACCTTTCGGTATGACCAGCGGGAAAAACTTTGAGCACCTGCCTGCATCAAGTTCAGGTCAGGGATCGTGTTGGTGATCAATACTGAGAAGATGGTGTTTCCTCGGCCTGGTACTGAGATCACTTGGTTCGGAGTGTCGGCGGTGGGGAACATGGCATGGAGACGGAACACTCTCTCGATTACCCTTCGGTCGAAATACAGATTCTGTCGTATGAAAGGCCGGTAAGACCCAAGGCGGAGATGCTGAATTGACGGCTGCAACTTTCGGTTTCGGACAAGATGATTTTTCAAACTCACTGTCCACTTGATTTGGGTAGGAGCGTCATTAGCTTGTGCTGCTTCATGTGTGAGGAGCCCCTCAGCTATGTATTGCCGGCGTTTCTCGTAGAAAGCAAACATGTCCTGCACGCGCGCCCACAGACAATTTTGATCAAAACTGTATAGCCAAGAATCTCTATTTGTCTGGACTCCCATTGAGAACAGAGAAAATGCTGAAGATGGATTAGCTTGTCCTTTCTCATTCTTGATGGCCAACGGCATTAATGCTTCGTAGCCTGGATCGCGCTGGTCAAACCAGTCGTAGTGGTCATCCGGCTTGATGGTAGTCCAGCCATCCTGGCCTGTGATTCCATCGATGGAGCTGAACTCTCGCACCTGTGCCAACTTCTGTTCACGGGTCAGGTAGTCCCCTACGTCCCGGTAGTGGATGCGCGCCGGTCCCTCGTGCTTCGGATCCTTGACCAGCACGGACAGCACAATCGGTGCCCGCGAGCCGGAACCGAACACTTTGCCACCTTCGCGGCGAGAAACCTCACCTTGGGTACGCTGGTTGCCCCGCAGGTCAAACACATAGATCGCGGCGAACTCTTCCACCAGGCAGGCACGAACACCTGCATCGGCGTTACCGCGCAGGAAGGATGCGTTGGTGACGAACGCGATCACACCTTCGTCTCCAATGCGATCGCTGGACCAGCGCAGAGCCAACTTGTAGCTATCGTAAAGAGTCACTTTCGTCCCTGCACTACTCGCATTTGCATAGGTTGCCTCAATATGTCCAGTCAAGTGTGAGTAGACCACATTGGGGTTGTCATCCGTTGCGTTCTGCTGCTTGGCTGAATACGGTGGATTGCCCACAACCACCTGAACGGGGCTGGCTTGCTGTGCCTCGACCCTCTCGCTGTTGTCTGGCATGGTCTCTGCAAATTGGCTTTCGCCTTCGGCCAGCGTGAAGGTGTCGGCCAACGCTATACCGCCGAAGGGCTGGTACTCCGCGTCAATGGCCAACCTTCCGTGATATGCCTCCTCGATGTTGATGGCGGCGATGTAATAGGCCAACAGCACAATCTCGTTGGCGTGCAGTTCCTTGCTGAACTTCCGCACAAGGTCTGCATCCCGCATCAGCTTCGGGTTCTGCAGAAGACGCACGATGAACGTGCCGGTGCCCGTGAACGGATCCAGGATGTGCACGTTGACATCGCTTATGCTGCGGCCCAGATGCCGGCGCAGCGCGTCGTCGGCCGACTGCAACAGGAAATCCACCAGCTCGACCGGGGTGTAGACAATGCCCAGTCTCTCGGCATCCTTGCGAAGTGCCACTGAGAAGAAGCGCTCGTAGAGTTCCAGCAGCACGGTCTGCCGGGCTTCGGCATTGTCCAGGCTCCGGGCGCGTCGCCGCACCGACTCGTAGAACGGCTCCAGATCCCTGGTTTCGTTCTCCAGCCCCTCGGCCTCCAGCAACCCGACCAACCGGTCCAGGGCCCGCGACACGGGGTTGTGGGCCGCGAACTCGTAGTTCGCAAACAGCGCCTGGAACACCGGTCCGGTGACCAGGTGCTGCGCCACCATCGCCACCACGTCCGCTTCGGACACGGACGGGTTGAGCGTGCGCCGCATGTCGGACAGGAAGTCCCGGAACCCCTGTTGCAGGGTGATGCGTTCCGGATCGTCAACCAGTCCGGTCACGCGGGCGCGAATGCGGTCCGCGATGCCGGCCACGTCCTCGGCCCAGCGCGGCCAGTACTGCCGGTCGCCGCACTTCTCGACGATGCGGGAATAGATGGCCCCCGGCGGAATGTCGTACAGCAGGTCCAGCGGGATCTGGAGGATCGGATCAACATCGGGTGGCGGCGGTTTGACGACGAAGATGCGTTCGCTGCCTCCGCGGTTCAAGTCCAGCGAATTGATCTCGGCATCCAGACGCTCGTCATGGGAACGCAGGGCGCGCAGCACGTCCCAGACTACCTTGAAGGTCTGGTTGTCGTTCAGTGCCTGCTCCGGATCAACGCCCTCGGGTACCACGACCGGCAGGATGATGTAGCCGTACTCCTTGCCGGGCGCGCGGCGCATGACCCGGCCCACGGCCTGCACCACGTCGATCTGCGACTTCCGGGGATGCATGAACAGCACGGCATCCAGGGCGGGTACATCCACGCCCTCCGTCAGGCACCGGGCGTTCGACAGAATGCGGCAGCCGTCGTCGGACCCTTCCGACAGCCAGGACAGGAGGCGGGTCCGGTCCAGGGAATTGAAGGTGCCGTCCACATGCCGCACCTCGCAGTCCAGCAACCGGGTCCTTTCCCCTTCGTCCGCCCGGTCGCGCACGGTGTCGATCACCGGGTTCCAGTGACTGGCCACCAGCCTGGATTGCCGAATGGTGTTGGAGAACGCGATGGCCCGACGGACGGGATTGTGCATGTCCCCCGTACGGTAGCGTCCGGAAAGCCGGCCCTCCGGGTCGGCCAAGGCGTCCCAGCACCCCAGGAACAGGGCGGCGTCTTCCAGGTTCAAACCCGAGGCCCGTTCCCGCGCCAACAGGTTGGCCATCCATTCTTCAAGCTCGGTCGCGGAGAGCGTGAGGATGGCCACCCGATAGTCGGTCAGCCATCCCCCCTCGACGGCCTCCGAGAAGGTCATGCGATGGAACTCGGGGCCGTAGACCGCCTCGTCGTCCATCGAGTAGATGGTCATCTCCTGTTGCGAGGCCCGTTTCTTGGCCGACTCGGTATACAGCCGCGGGGTGGCCGTGGCGTACAGCCGCTTGGCGGCGCGGATGTGCTGCGGATCGTGCACCAGCTGGAACGGTGATGACGACTTGGCATCCGTTCCGGGCTTGACGGGGTTGTCCGCGCCGGTCGTGCGGTGGGCCTCGTCCGCCACCACCAAGTCAAAGTCGGGTGCACCGCCTTCCTGGGCCCGGGCCACCAATTCCAGGGACTGGTAGGTGCAAAAGACTACCGTCAGAGCCTCGTTGGCCGTTTGCTTCAGTCCGGCCGCAATGTGCTCCGGATCCGTGGTGACGGGCAGGTCCAGTTCGAGCAGGGACGCGTCCTCGTCGTTGCGGCCGGCACGCGTGTCGGAGCAGATGCCGATGTAGCGGTGGCCGACGGACTTCTGCCAGGCCCATTCCCGCATGGTCTGGGCCATCAGGGAGATGGACGGCACCAGATACAGCACGCGTCCCCCGCGGCCGACCATGGTTTCCGCGATCCACAGCGTCACCGCGGTCTTGCCGGTGCCACAGGGCAGGATGAGCTGTCCCCGATCATGTTGCCGGAAGCCCTGCACCACGACCTCCACGGCCTCCTGCTGATAGGGAAAGGGCGTGTACCGCGTGCGGGTGAAGTCCAGCCGTTCCGGTTCCTCAACGAAGTTCCGCCAGTCGTCCACCGGCCAAGCGGCCAGGTCCGCCAGTTCCAGCACCCGGCAGGGGGTCTTGAGCTGCTCCAGGGTCTTGAGCGTGTTGCTCCGGATGACCCCGCCCGTGTTCACGATCAGCCGGCTGGTGAAGACCTCGCGGTCCGAAGCCGAGATGAACTTGTCAATTTCGGACTTGGGTACCGGGCGATCCGGGGCGAAGAACTTGCACTGGATGGCGCAGTGGCCGCCATCCCGTTCCCGGGCCACCAGGTCGATGCCGCGGTCCGGACCGTCCCGCTCTGGCCACTCGCTCCACAGTCGGACCTCCTCGAACCGGTCGCCGTAGATGCCCGGGTGCTTCTGCAGGGCCGTCTTGATCAGCCGCTCGAAGCGGCGGCCCTGGTCGAACGGATCCGTGGCCAACTCGCGCAGGCGGTCAAGGGCTTCGTGCAAATGGGACATGTGGTAGATGATTCCCGGTTGACATGACAATCTCCAACCATCCCATGATAGTAACTGCTTCGGTTCACTTTCGAGCTCTGCGCAAGGAGATGTGGCACTGTTTCAATCTCGTTGATATTGGTTGCGGGCTGGCAAGGGACGAGGGGCCCTCGATAATTGGTTTGCTTCAACAACCAAAGAGGCCCCCCGTCGTGGACTTCAGTCCCAGCCCCTGCCCATCCCGAACGCCAACGGGCATTGCCCGACGACCCGGGCGCCTGCCCCCATTGCGGAGCCTGTGCCTGGCGCCGCAACGGCACCTACCCCCGCCATCTGGTCGTCCTCGGCCGGCTGCGCGTCCAGCGCTGGCAGCGCAAGGCCTGCCGCGGCAGCGCCTCGCCCCTGCCGCCCGACGTGACCTCCCGCCGGCCGCCCCGCCCGGCGTGGGCAGTGCAGGCCCTGCCGCGGCAGCGCCTCGCCCCTGCCGCCCGACGTGACCTCCCGCCAGCGGCCGCAGACCTTCCGCGAGCTGGTGGCCGACCTGTACGTGTCCTGTGTCAGTTTCCGGGGCCTGTCCCGGATCCT
>MPMO01000018.1 GCA_002238555.1 Caldilineaceae bacterium bin34 | reverse complement strand
ATACCAATCCAGTGTGATATCGACACATCACACCGTCGTCTGCCCGAGGGGCGTCTCCTGCAACCCGCAGGACAGCAGTTGTCTTGGCGAACGACACTGGACCAGCCGCCTCCGGGGCAACGGCCCGATGATCAACCAATAGTGACTCAGACATACTGGATTGGTATAACGGTGTCTGCACCCACCAGGCGGGTCGGCTCACCACCCATTGTCCTATAACGGGCCCTGACACCGTCTAGCGCCGCTTGTCCTCCGGCGTCCCGTAGTGGTAGAGGGGGTGGGTGCGGCTGACGCCCACGGCCCGCCAGATGTAGTTGAGGGACAACGAGGGGTCCTGTCTGATGGTCCGCGCCGTCTGCAGCTTGTCCTCCGTCATCACCCGAGGCCGTGCTGGGGGCCGAGATCGCGGCCTGGGTGCGCGACCGCAATGCCCTGGGCACGCCCGTGCACTGGCAGTTCACGACTGCGGACGCCCGCATCAAACTCCTGCACCTATACCCTGCTTTTGAGTGAAGTTGGCCCACTAGTGCTCATGTCTCGACACCATCGGGCCTTGACTTCCCGGAAGTGTTGTGATTGGGCCTGTCGGGGTTTGGTTCGGCATCAAGTTCACCGAGTACTGTCGGCGGGCTGAACTCGTCCGCTCCTGTTCCAGGCAAGATACGCACTCACACCCCCGCCAAGCGATCGATGCGGGTCATCCAACCGTCAAACCGCGGACACTGCGTCCGGATACAAGCCAAGCCCATGGCGGAGGCCAGGCGTACACCGAAGAGATTCTTGCGATACCCGGGGATCAACTGTGCCAACCTCTTGCTCGGAGCGGTCTGCTCACTATCGTTGATGTCTTCAGGGGAGCCGCATTCTTGCCGTATGGCCTGCAACTCGCCTGCCAAGCCTGTGTAGCCAAACACTTGCTCAAACGGCGCAACATCAGAGAACAACAATCCCTCAAATTCGTGGACTTGAACGTACGGGAACACATACCGGCTGTCAAAATGTCCCCCAAGCCGTGTGGCCAAGCGGTCTTGTACCTCTTTCTCCAGGTCGGCAGCCGACCTGTCGCCCTTCTTCTTGAACCCATAGAAGTCGACCAAAGATGTCACCGCATCAAAAGTATGTCCAAGATTGTGCATCTTCGATGCCAAGCGGTCCACACTTACATTGCCTTCCAGGTCAACGGGTGTAAAATGATAATTCTGTTCAATGTATTGAGGTGCAACCACTTCTTCAATAAATTTGACTTCCGTATCTCCTTCAACGGCCAAGCCAATGCGGATCATGGCCGCCCTCCCAGCAAGTTGATGCGCCAAAGTTCCCCAGGCGAGTAGCCATCGTCCAACCAGACTTGGAACTGCTCCCGATGGAACTTCTTGGCTTCGGTCCTTCCCCGTTCCGTCTCCAACACAAACAACTCATCAACCTCGAATGAATTGACGAGAATCGGGGATTGGGTAGCGACAATCACCTGTTTGTCCTTGCTCAACACCCTGATCATGTCACCGATCTTGGCGATGGCCACGGGATGCAACCCCAATTCTGGCTCATCCAACAGAATGACGTCCGGCAACAGCCGAGGTGGCAGATTGAGAAGTGTGGCCAGGCAAAAGAAGCGAAGGGAACCATCCGAGGTAAGGTGCGCTCCCACCCCTTTGTCAAAGTGTGCGTGCTGCCAGCGCAAGTAGACGCGCCCGAATTCGTCCTCAAGGGCAAAGTTCCGAAATTCCGGCAACACGTCGGAGATAAACATGCAGATGAGCTCATACCGTCTGACATCTTCATGCTGCAGCCTGAACAGAATCGGTGCCAAATTGCCTCCGTGCTGCCGAAGGCGGACGTTGTCTGTGATGTCCCACTTTTTCTTGATCGGTGACTGATCGGAAGTATCGTGGAATTGAAAGACGGCACAGTTCTTCAGCAACGATGCGATCACACCGGCGGTTGTGGCATTTACGCAACAGGGAGGATCCACGATGTTTGCTTCGCCATGGCCACTACCCAGCGACTGCCACTTTGCCTTGCCACCTTGGATGAAGCTCGAAAACCGGAACTGTTCGGATGTGAAGATGAACCGGTCGGGGTGGGCATGCGCGAGTGCAAACTCATAGTCGTTTTTGCCAGCGGCCGTCAATACCCTAATGGATGCTTCCAATCTTGGAGTAACACTGTCTCCCCCGAACAAATTATCCGATGCGCCTCCGTTCTTGCCTACAAAAATACCAAGTTGTCGGGGCTTCACCATCCAGCTCAACATCTCAAAGAACTTGAGGACGTTGGATTTTCCGCTGCCGTTTGCGCCGATCAATACGGCGGCCTTGGGAATCTCCTCCAACGAAAACTCCGCCAACGACCTGAAGCCTCGAATTTGTACTGAGGAAATCACCTGTGGTTCACCCGTTGCGCAACAACAATGGGTAACAGCATAGCCGATGCCGCCTTGGCTCAACCCTCTGGTTTCAAGCGAAATCCATGCCGATCCAGTCGTCGTTGTGGCAACTGGATCGCGGGTACGGGGAAGACACCGGTGGAGCGGCCACTCGCCCGGCAACTACCCTCCCCGTCCCATTCAACTTGCCGCAAACTGATCCGGAGGATTGATGGTCAACCACCGGCGGCACTGCAACGCTGCTGAAGGTCTTCCCTGACATGGTCCAGATCCAGTTCCCGGAGCAAGTCCTGGATGGTGTCCAGATACAGAAAGGCCAGGCACGAGTCCCCGCGCCAAACAGCCCTTTCCCGATACAGGAGGACGGCCTGGACCAGCCGGTTGGTCGTGTCCACATATTCGGGATCCCAGGCATGGATATGCCGGATTTCATCGATCGCGCGCGGCCAGTTGGTATCCCAGTACGATTGGCTTTCCTGGTAGTGGAGCGCCGCCTTGATTTCGTTCGCGACGGCCGGCGACCCGCGCAGGGCCTTGGCCACCTCCAGTTGCAGCAGGGCTTCCTCGCCCCGGTCGGCCTGGACCAGTTCGCGCGCCCACTGGATGTAGATCCGTTCCATCAGATCCAGATAGCCGACATCCACGACATCCGGATCCTCCGTCCGCAACTGTTCCAATAGTGCCAGGGCCGCGGCCCAGTCTTTGTTGGCGAAGGCCACCTCCGCCCGGGTGAAGGCGGCCGGCCGGGGCACAGGAGTGGGCTGGGGCACCTGCGCCTCCGGGGTGACTGCAGGTTGATCCTGGAGCTGCTGGCGCAACACCCGGATCTGTTCACTGCGACCCCAATCCAGTTGTTCGGCGGCGGCCAATTGCTCGCCAATCGCCACCGCCTCCGCAATGCGACCTTCGGCGATGTGGGCATCCAGCTCCTCCCGTAGCTCGGAGAGACGCGCCTGATTGAGCATGCGGGCGCTCGCCTTGCCGCGCTCCCATCCCCACAGACCAGTGCCGGCCAGCACCAGCAACGCGGCCAAACACAGGCCGAGAACCGCGAAGCGAAACCAGGGCGGAATCATGCGGGGCAAGGCCGCGGAGTAGGCGGGTGGGCACCGCGGTGTGTTCGGAGCACACCGCGGTGCCGGTTCAATATGCGCTACTCGCTGGCTTGCCGTGCGGCCTGGCGCAGGGCGAGGATGTCGTCCAGTTTCGAGCCGGCCGCGGTGTAAGCCGCCTGGGCATCGGCACCCTCGCCGGCCACGGCGAACTGCGCTTCACCCCAAACCTTCCACACCTCGGGCATCTCCGCAATGGTGGGCACCGCCCGCCCTTGGGCGGCAATGCGGCCCATTTGCGCCATCATGGGATCGTCAAGGTTGTCCAGGAGGGGAAGCCACGCCGGAATCCCCGGCGCCGCCGCCTGCAACGCCTCCATGCCGTCATCCGTCAACACCTGGCTTTGCAGGAAGTGCCAGGCAAACAACGGATCCGGGCCACGCGCATTCAGCATGTAGCCCAGGACGTTCACGAAAGAACTGCCGCCGTCCGGGAATGAAGCCACCGACCAGTTGACCGGCGATTGCCGAACCCGTTCCAGGTTCCATGGACCGGACACCATGAACGGTACGCGTCCCTCGTTGACAAGTCGTTCAAGTTCGGCTCCTGCCAGGCCAGGGTTGGTGACCCCGGCGCCGCCCAAACTCTGCAGGAACAGAATCGCATCCACGGTGGCCTGACTGCCCAGCAGGGGAGATTCCATGTCGAAGCCGGTGTCCACATTCCAGGCAAACAAATCCCCGCCGCGCCCGGTTATCACCGGATAAATGTCGAAGGGGCTGTAGGAGTTGACGGCAATGCCCAGTTCGGCACGTCCCTCCTGCATCAGACCGTAGGCCACGTCAGCCGCCCCTCCCCAGGTGGCGGGAACTTCGGCCACAAGGTCGGTGTTGTAGAACAGAGCCAGGCTGTCGGCCGTGACCGGGACACCGTACTGAACGCCTTCGTAGCTCATGGAGCGCAGGACACCGGCTCCAAAGTGGTCCTGCCAAGGGGTCAGGTCGATGGGGGCGACCACCTCGTTGCTGGCCAGGAGGCCCAGCCAGTCCGAACCGCCGAACAGGATGTCGGGCTCGGCGGAACCGGCTCCCAGGGCCACCTTGTAATCCGCGAGGATCTCGGACAGGGGCTTGCCCACCACGTCGACATCAACGCCAAAGTCCTCGGCGAACCGAGCGCCCATGGCCTGCAAGGCGGGAACCCTGGCTTCATCCGACCAGATGACAAGAACCGGAATTTCGACATCGGCCATGTCGGTGGCGGGCGCTTCCTCGGCCGTCTCGGCCGGATCAGGTTCGGCCGCCTCGGGCTGTGCCGGCGCGGGAATGATGGGGCCGCCTGCGCAAGCGGCCAGAACGAACAGCACCACTGCCATGAGAACGGGCAGCAGGCAACGAATGTGGAGGCGATGGGTCATGGCAGTTGATGGGATTGAATTGGACAAGGCTTCAAGCAACCGCGGCACCAGGGTTTTCGAAGTAGTACCCCTGGCCGCGGACATTGATGATGTACTGCGGATTGGACGAATCCGCCTCGATTTTGTTGCGCAGATAATTTATGTAAACCCTGACCTGACTCTCGTCATAGCCCGGTCCCCAGACCAGCTCCAGCAGTTGCTGGTTGGACAGCACGGCCCCGTTGGCGTTGATCAGGGTTTGCAGCAGGCGGCACTCGGTGGGCCGCAAGGACACCTGTTGGCCGCCAACCATCAGGTACTGCCGGTCCGGATGAAACTGCAGGCGGTCATCCACACGTATCATGCCGGCACCCGGCAGAAAACGTTCCGTCCGGCGCAGCACGGCCTTGGCGCGCAGGAGAACCTCCTCGGTCCGAAAGGGTTTGGTGATGTAGTCGTCCGCCCCCAACTGCAAGCCGCGGTCCTTGTCTTCGTCTTCGTTGCGGACCGTCAGCAGGATGACCGGCACTTCGCTGTCCCGGCGCAGCCGACGCAAGGTCTCGAAGCCGTCCAGCCGGGGCATTTCGACGTCCAGGAGAACCAGGCGCGGGCCCAGTTCCTCGATCTGCCGCAGGGCGGCTTCGCCGTCCTCCGCTTCAATCACGGGATAACCGGAGGCCCTGAACAGTAGTTCCAGCGCCTTGCGAATGTTGCGCTCGTCGTCGACCACCAGGATCGGACGGCCCGATGCTGTATTCACATCCATCGACTTGTGGCAGGTGGCGGCGGCGCCGGACCGGCCGGGACTCCCGGTTGGGTACAGGTTCGGCATGCGTCAGGTGAATCCCGTTATTGGACCAGCCCGCGGGCGGCGACGGGCCAAACCCGTTCCACTTCGTTTCCCCGGCAACCATACACCTGATTGTGCAGGTTGACCGTCACGCAAACGTGATTGGGAATGACACGGATGCGATCGCCGATGGATGGCCTGGGGTCGCAGTTGCCGATATCCAGGAAACCATGCTCCTCGTTGGTCTGGTAAATCTCGGCTCCCGGGAAGTCCAACACGATGCCCCTGGGCATGTCGCCGTCCGCCGAGAACGTCTTGGTTCCGCCGTCGATGACGGCCCGCTCCCGCACTGGATTGCTGACCACGGTGGTCAGAACCTGCAGCGCGCAGTCCGCTTCCGTTGCCACGCCGCGATCGATGCATTGCCGGTCCATGAAAATGTAGGTTCCGGCCCGGTGTTCGGTCAGACCGTTCACCGCCTCCGCCTCAAACGCCGTAGGTGTGCCGCCACCGCTCACAATCTCCCGGTTCAGGCCGGCCTGGTCGAAGGCCCGGATGGCTTCGGCGATCCGATCCGCGCTTTGGCGGCCGGTCGGATAGGTTGCCATGCCCCGCAGGTTCAAACCGGGTGTCCGATCGATGTGCTTGGCCAGATCCACAAGTTCCGACACCGACGGCACACCGGTCCGGTCGATGAACGAATTCAGTTCCGCGAGAACGTTGACCACCACACCCCGCCTGACGGCCACGGCGCCGATGGCATCCGTGACGATCGGGGAATCGGCCGTGACGGTCAGATCGCATTCTTGCGACAGCCGGCACAGGCGTTCCAGCTTGGGCTCGCCCACGATGTTGAAGTAGAGGAGGATGTTGTCCAGGCCGGCGTTGGCCATCACCTCGACCTCACCCAGTTTTTGGCAGGTGATGCCGATGGCCCCGGCATCCACTTGCCAACGGGCCAGTTCGGGAATCTTGTGGGTCTTGATGTGCGGCCGAAAGCCGACACCGTATTCATCAAACGTGCGCTGGAACCTCCGGATGTTGCGTTCGCACACATCCAGGTCCAGTACCAAGGCCGGAGTATCGATGTCGTCAATGTGCATTTAGCCGCTCACGGAATGGCAAGAGTCCCAAGTCCATTTTATAGGAGTGCCGCCGACTTTGCCCGGACCGGACATGAAGCAGGCACTGTTTCACTTTCGTTGATGTTGGTCCGAGACCCGGGAGGGGCGGAGGCCCTTGCCCATTGGTTTGCCGTCATGAACCAGCAGGGACTCCTTGTCGTGGACTGCATGCCGGTCCCATGCGCCCGGCAGCCGGTGTCGCCGCGGCGGCGGTGCCGGGTTGGCGAACGGGGGTGCGGACACCAGGCGGGGTGTGACCGGCCGCCGGTCGAGTTGCCTCTTTTCTACATATGCGGTGGCCGGATCATAAAAAACAACAGGTGGAGGCATCCATGCCATATTGGCACTTTCGCGTTGCAGCTACGATGGAAAAAGTGGGGTCTCCGCTCCGAGTTCCATATCAGATCAGGCATCGATACAACTGCAAAACGCCTGCTTTGATGGAATTGCATGTATGAAGCCGTGCGCGGCCGCGCACGGTCCGGGCCCGGCGTCGAACACCGAGCGGCTTCCAGCCGCGGGCACGCTCCCCTGCAGCTGACTGCCGCCATGGTCCGGGGCCGGACCCGGACCCAAATCAACCAAAGTGCCACAGTATCCATGATGCAGGCCCGGTCCGCAGAGGTTCGCCGCCCCAATCGAGTTCCCAACCGTTCCGACGCCGAACGGCAGGGCTCCTCCGTTCGAGTGCAGGTTGGCAATTCGTCCATGTGGCCGGTGCACCGGTCACATGGCTCGCCATCCAGCCAAATTTGGTAATGCTGCGCACATGCGCATGCTGCCGGCTCTTTTATATGTTCGTCATCGGTCCACACTGATTTCCACGGCCATGCCAAGACCCAACAGCCACTTCACAGTCACCCGCGATTTTGATGCCGCTCCCATCGCGAGGCCCGCGATGTCCCAGGATGTGTGGGACGGACTGGAGCCTGCCGGACCCGAGCCATCCTCGCACCTGGCCGAGGTCCTGCACCAGATGCACGGCGCACGGTCCCTGCTGGACATTTCCGATTTGGAAATGGAGATCCTCAGCCATGCCCGCAGGGAGACCACGGCCCAGTTGATTGTGCAGCGGGACGACGGCGACCACATCGTGTTCGCCGGACACCGCGTGCAGTGGAACGATGCACGCGGACCCTTCAAGGGCGGTATCCGGTTCCATCCAGCGGAGACCCTGGACATGACCAGGGCCCTGGCCGCCCTGATGATGCTCAAGACCGCAGTGCTGGACCTGCCCCTGGGTGGGGGGAAGGGAGGCGTGCAATGCGATCCCGCGACGCTGTCCCGTCCGGAACGCGAACGCCTGAGCCGATCGTACATTCGGGCCATGCATCCGGTCCTGGGGCCTGAACTGGACATCCCGGCCCCCGACATGAACACCAACGCCGAAGTGATGGGCTGGATGGTTGACGAGTTCGAGTCCATCCGGGGCAGCCACGCGCCAGGCACAATCACCGGCAAGCCGATGCCCTTGGGCGGCAGCCGCGGCCGACCGGAGGCAACTGCGCTCGGCGGCCTGTCCGTTCTGCACCGGATCGCGGACCACATGGGGACCCCCCTGGCCGGGAACCCGCTCGTCATCCACGGTTACGGCAACGTGGGCAGTCATGCCCACCGCCTGGCCGCCGACATCACCGGTGCGCGCGTTACCGGAGTCTGTGACAGCCGCAGTGGCCTGTTCAATCCCGAAGGCCTGCCGTACGCGGACGTTGCGGCCTGGAAACAACAGCACGGCAGCTTCATCGGTTGTCCGGCCGGAACAGCAGTCAGGCCCGCAGACCTGCTGGTGCAGCCTGCCGCGGCCCTGTTGCTGGCTTCGATGGAAGGCATGATCGACAGCCACAACGCCGGCGACGTGCAAGCGGAGACGGTAGTGGAGCTGGCCAATCAACCCACATCCCAAGAAGGTGGTCAACGCCTCCTTGACCGCGGCATTCTGGTCATCCCGGACATTCTGGGCAATGCCGGCGGAGTCACTGTCTCCTATTTCGAACAGGTCCAGAACGCCTCATGGCAGCGGTGGTCCCATACGCAGGTCGTGGAACGACTCCAACAGGAGATGGCATCCGCCACCGATGCAGTCGTGGGCATGGCCGACCGGCATGATACCGACCTGAGAACAGCCGCAATCGCATTGGCCATGGAACGGGTCGTTGAAGCCCAACGGGCCCGCGGGTGGAGCACAACCTCACCGATGTAGCCGCGCTGCCCAACCGGTCGCGGGACCGGTTGGGCAAACCATGGTCAACGCCGGCGCCTCCGGCACCAACAGTTGGGTACCGGGCCATCACCGGGAACGGCAGGTTTCAGCTGGCCTGAAACTGTTCAAACCTGGCTGCCAGCAATTCCCGATTGGGTTGGAACTCAGGTGCCTTGGGCACCGAAATCCTGCGTCCGGCCACGGACATCAGGTTGCGGCCGAACAGATCCCCGGGCGCGTAGGTGTCCAGTTGCTCGGAAAGATGAACGCGGCCGTCCGGATCGATGCCGAGCAGATTGGCATCGAAGGCCGCATGGTGGAGCCGCGACATGCACAGCCCTTCCGTCACGTCGAGGCGGCCCCCGGACCCGCCTGGCGCAATGGGTACGGCATCCACCAGTTGGGGCTGGGCCAATCCCGACAAGGCGCAGGTGTCCTGGTAGGCCTCCAGCACATCAACCCGAAAACGGGCCACAGACACCCGATTCTGCATGCGGCCATAGGTGTAGCGGGACAATTCCCTGCCCATCAGCGCGGGTTCCACCAGGTCCTGCTGTGAGGTGTATTCCAAACCAAGGGCCACGCGTACCTGGCCTGCGCCCGCATCCCAATCCGTCACATAGACCGGAAACGAGGGCAGATATACGGAGGGGGCAAGTCCGCGCAGGTAGATGAGCGGCAATCCTTCCGTCCAGGCCGTCTTCAACCAGTGGTTTTGGGAATGGGCAGGATTGCGCTCGCGCATGTCGTAGACCCACATGCCGTTTTCGCTGCCGTCCGCCACCTGGTCCGAATACTGCGCACCTCGGCCTTCCCTTGGCACCACCGTTTTGATGCTGAGAACCCGATCCATTTGCCTTGGCTTGAATATGCCCAATGCTTGGCTGGCGAACATGATGCGACCGCCCAGAAAGGGAAAACCCTTGGCAATTTCACTCCAGGGGACCGCGTCCCGATAGATCTGCGACAGCCGTGCAAGCGTCCCGGCGGCGGCCAGGCGCATGTCAAGGTCGCTTGGGTTCCGGGTCGGGATCAGCATGCTCGGTCCATGCCTGCGGCAACTGCCATGAATGACGACTGCGCGCAGCAACCGCATCCCGGACGAACGAACACCCCAATGCCTGCCGCCGGTCCGCGGTTCAACGCGGGGAGTGAGGTTCCGACAACACCCCGGTGGTTACAAAGGCGCCAAAAGATACCGCCTGACCGAATACGGGCCGGTATCACGCGTGGACGAACACCAGGGTCCCCGAGCCGGGCCCGTGGCCCAACACCCAGCCATCACCGACCTTGACACCGCCGGCGGCGTTGGGAGTGGTCCACGCGTAAAGCCAGGCCGCTTCCTCTTCGGACAGCAGCACGTTGCCGTTGTCGGACGGCGCGTCCGGCGAAACGTCCCAGAAGGAACCGTGAATGGCGAAGTCCTGGTAGAAGTACTGCACCCAGGGAACGCTGTCCACATGGGCGAGGCCGATGTCGGACGGCATATGGCGGCTCATGTCCTGCCGGGCGGTCTTGGCCCAGATGCGGAACAACCCCATCGCGGTGGTGGCTTCGGTCCCGCCGTTGAGGATCGTCAGGCGACGCACCGGTGTCATGCCCTCGTAGGCAATGATCCGGCGGGCACTCAAGTCGACTTCCAGCCATCGTTCCTTGACGCGCACGATTTGGCCCAGGCTTGACGGCGAGACCGGATCGACACCGAACGCGGGCGCCAACGGGCGGGCCGGAATGGTCAACTGCGCGCCCGGTTGGGCAAAAGCCGCAGGCTCCAGGGCGTTGAACATCCTCAGGGACTCCGCGGACACCTGATACAGCAACGCCACGCTGTCCAGCGTGTCCGTTTCCTGCATCCGGTACGTCTCGAACTGCGCCATGTAGCCGGCTTCCTGAAGGCGGGCCCACATGCCGACGCTGGGGACGCGGATCTGTTGGCCGGTGTAGAGCACCGCGTTGGGTGACATCCGGTTGAGGTGGGCCAGCTCCACGGGATGCAAGCCGTACTGGTTGGCAATCCGGTGCAGGGTTTCGCCCAGCAGCACGCGATGGTACTGGTTCACGCTGACCAGCGACGCGCCGGTCGGCTCCGGAGCCGGAAGCTGCAGCGGTTGGCCGACCCACAAATCGTGATCGTGCGCCAGCCCGTTCAGTGCCCGCAACGCCTCCGCCGGGAATTCCCCCCGCGCCGCGATGGAAGCAAAGTCGTCGCCGCTGGCGACAATGTGCAGACGCCCGCCGGGGTCGGAAGGGAGGCCGGTCAGGGCCGCGGCCGGACGGAACAATGTGGCCGGCAACACAATGCCGGCGAGCACCACCAGCAGGACACTCGCCGTCTGCCAGTTCAGAAGACGTTTCCGCATCACCACTGGATGCAACCCTTGGTTTCGATGATTGGTTTGACGTAGGCGGGCCCGGAGGAAGAACGGATTTTAGCATCCCGCGTCCCTGCCGAATCCCCGGCGGGGCCTGAAACGGGCCCTCTATATGTAAGACGCACCACTTGGAGTTATGTTACGGAAATCGACGCGGCCGGAGTGGGGCCGCGGAACTGAAGCGCACACAGGTGGGAGTAGAGGCCCTGGTCCCGGACAAGATTGTCGTGGCTCCCGACTTCGACCAGCCGCCCCTTGTCCAGGACCAGAATCGTGTCCGCGTTGCGCACGGTCGACAGGCGATGGGCGATGACCAGACTCGTGCTGTCGGCAAACAAGGGTTCCAGGGCATGTTGAAGCAGGTATTCGCTGTGGGAGTCCAGATGGGAGGTCGCTTCGTCGAGGATTAGGAGGGACGGCTGCTTCAGGAGCACGCGCGCGATCGAAACCCGTTGTTGTTCGCCCCCACTGAGGCGATAGCCCCGTTCGCCCACCACCGTGTCCAGCCCGTCCGGCAGCCCGTCGATGAATTCCTTCAACTGGGCCCGTTCGCAAACGTCCTGCACCTGCTCGTCCGAGGCTTCGGGCCGGGCGTACAGCAGATTGGCCCGCAGGGAGTCGTGAAACAGATAGGCATGCTGCGTGACCATGCCGATGCACCGCGACAGCGATTGCAGGGACAGATCCCGGAGATCGTGTCCGTCCAGCAGGATGCATCCCCGGGTCGGGTCATACAGGCGCATGACCAGGTTGATCACCGTTGACTTGCCGGCCCCGCTCAACCCCACCAGCGCCACCATGTGGCCGGGCTCCACCGTGAAGGACAAGTCCTGAAGAGCCGGTGGCGCCTGCCCGACGGATGACTCCCGGTGGCGAGTCGGTGTCGGACCCTGCAATTGTCCAAGCCCCAGGCGGCCGCGCCCCATGGTTCTGACCGGTGCCTCCTGTTCCGGATTGGCCTCCTGCCAGGCCCGGATTTCCTCGGGCAGGGCGTGGTAATCGAACGTGACATCTCTGAACTCCAACCTACCCGAGGCTCCGGGCAGGTCCACAACTTCCGGCCGCTCCTTGATCTCGACCGGCTGGTCCATGTAGGCAAAGACCCGCTCAAAGCTCACGACCCCCTGGATCGTCTCCGTCGGCACATGACTGATCATGGAAATGGGCTGGTACAGCCGCGGCAGGTACGCCACAAACGCCACAATCGTGCCCTCGGTCATGCGCCCCTCGAACACCAGCCAGCCGCCCAGCCCGTAGAACAGGGCGGTGCCCAGGCCGGACAAAATGCCCATGCTGGACGTCAGCCAGTAGGACAGCACGCCCAGCCGAATCCGAAACTCCCGCACCAGGTCCGCCAGACTGCGAAACTGCCGGCCGGCGCCCGCCTGCTGCCCGAAAAGCTTCATCAGGGAGGCGCCGTTCACACTCAGGGTCTCGTTCACCATGCTGCTCAGGTTGGCGTTGTGCTCCATGGTCTTGTGGTGAATGGGCCGCAGAATCCGAGCCATCCACCAGGCAAACGGCCACAAGGCCGGGAACAGCAACAGGCCGGGCAGGGTCAACCGCCATTCCAACTGCATCATGACAACCAGGGTGGAGACAAGGGTGACAAACGCGGTCATCAGTTGCGGCAGGGTGCCCGTCAGCATGCGCCGGGCCCCCTCCACATCCTGTGTGAAGCGGGCCACGATTTCCCCGGCGCGCGTACTGGTAAAGAACCGCATCGACAGCTGCTGGACATGGTCGAACATCGCGTTCCGCAGGTCGTAGACCAGCGTTTCGCCAATGCGGACAATGAGGAGTTGCTGGACCAGTCCCAGCAGTACGGTGGCGACCGGCAGGGCGAGCAGGTAGGCGGAGAAGGTCACCAGCAGCCGCAGATCCTTGTCGGGCAGGATCGTGTCGATGAAATGGCGGTAGAACAGGGGAGGCAAGAGCCCCACCAGGGACTGGGCCGTCACCACCAGGAGCACAAGGGCGATGCCGGCCCCGTGGGGTTTGGCGAAACTCCAAACCCGGCCGACGATGGCCCTGTCCACGCTGCGCAGCGAACGAGTGGTTGTGTTGCCGACTACGGCGCGCCAGCCGCGGCGAATATGCATGTGTGGACGGATTGTTGAGACAGTGGCAGAGCCGAGGCGGATCCCGGCAACCCGGAAGCAGGACGGCCGGTCCAACGCCGACCAGGAGGAGGTTCTGCAGCGCATAATAGCAAGCAGGACCCCGCGGTTCGGGCGGGATGCCCTCTCCTCGGCACCCCGACCCGCGTCGGACCCGTCCGGATCCGGGCCCCATCGATTCCGCTATACTGGCCGCGCCTGAAGCTTCCCGGCGGACTTGGATTGTGCCCGAAATTACTGAACTTACGCAGGCAACTTCCATCAAGGACGGCGTCCAACTGCTGTTGGACGAACTCGCGGCGTGGCTCGACGACGCACGGGACCGCCACCTGGCCTTGGATTGGCAGGGCATCCACGACGAAGCCACGTTTGTCACCGCCTGGGCCGGTTACCATGCCTATACGGGCGACGAGCGCGTCAAGCAGTTGGCGCTCGACCTCTTTGCCAAGTGGCGGCACTGGGCCGCATCCAACCTGGTGCACGGGTACTTCCCCCGTCAGGAAGTGCACCACGGCACGGAGCACTACATCATCTTCCTCGACTGGCTGTGCCGGATCGCCCCGGAATGCGAGGAGGTCGCGGCCGCATTGGAAGACGGGGCCCATCATGTGGGCAACTGGGGCGAGGGCGCCCCCGACTGGTACGACCCGGAACGAAACCGCTTTCTGAGCTACGACCTGGGCACGGTGCGGACCGGCTGCGAGGGATTCAACTTCGTGGACCACATGCGGATGGTGCACCTGGCGATGGCGGCCTGGCACGCCACGGGCGGCGACCGCTACCTGGACCTGGCGCGGGCCTACGCGCGGACCTGGGCCGATGCCATCGTCGAGGCGACCGACATTCCGCTCTTCCTCGATCCGGATCACCACTCCCAAGCCGAACTTGAACAGCTCCTCCACAGCTTCCTGAAAGCCGCGCCCCAGCAGATCAACGGCCATGCCCGGGTGGAGAACCACGTGGCCAGCGGCACACCCAAGGCCCTGCTCGACGTTTGGCGGGCAACCGACGATGACGGCTGCCGCCACGCGGCCCTGAGGCTGGCGCGGGCCTGCGTTCCCTACCTTGCCAGTCCCGTGGCCAATCCGGCCGGCCACATCCTGTCCCTCATGCTGCGGGCCGAAGCCACCCCTGCAATACTGGGCCTGGACGGCAATCCCTTTCCTGATGCGGATGCGTGGCGCCCGTTGGACGAATGCTCCATGACCATCCAGACCGAACCGGGTTCCCCGTGGCAGGACAGCCTGGGCTACCGCTTCGACCTTCCTGCCTGGCAGTTGAAAGGGAGCGACAACAACCCCATCGAGGAACGCCCGGCCCCCGGCAACCTTGTCCTGGCCTGGGAACTGTCCGGGCGGGAGCAATACGCCCTGGACGCCTGTACGATTGCGCTGGGCCGCCTCCGGCTGGCGCGGAACACATTCCGGGATGGCCGGCATCACGGATGCACCGCGCAAAGCATCGCCGCGACGGTGCGGGGCCACGGGCGGTGTTGGGGCATCGGCGACGTGTCCGCCGTCTTGGCCAATCCCGCCGTCCAGGCTGCATTCGGCCTCCCGCCGGGCTCTCCGTCCGGCCCCACCCCGGTCACCAATTGAACCGTCGCTGGCGGATGGCCGGAAACACTGCGCGCCCGGCCCTGTGCGAACACCCATGACCTTGCCCCTGGTTGTCCACGTCACACACGAGGCCGGTCTGAAGATCGGAGGCATCGGCGCGGTTTTGGAGGGCCTGTTGACCTCCCGCCCCTACACCGACCAGGTTCAACGCACCATCCTGGCCGGCCCGTTTCCCGCCTGGGATCCGGCCCAAATGGATCGCATCGTGTCGCAGCGGTCCCGGCTCCAGGTCCGTTACGCCAGCCGCTACGGCATCTACGGCCTGGTCCCGCCGGATCTGGGCAAGCGGTTCCATGGCCTGGAGCGGGATCTGAACATCAACATCTTCTACGGCCTGGCGCCGTACGGGGCACACTGCCACGAAGTGCTGCTGGTCGACCCGACCCACCTGATCCCGGATGTGGCCAACCTTTTTGCATACGACCTTTACGCGAACTACCACCTGCAGGCGGACCGCTACGCATACGATGCCGAGTGGACAGGCTTTGTCCAACTTGCGACCGCGCTGGCACAAGCCATCGAAGCCCTGGCCGCGGATGCCATGCCGGGCCGGCAGAACCGTTTCGCGATTGCCCACGACTGGATGGGTCTGCTGCCTGTGCTGGCGCTCCAGTTGCAAGGAACCGACCGCTGGAGCACGGTCTACTATGCGCACGAAGTTGCACCGGTGCGACGATTGGTGGAGGAGCACGAGGGACACGACACCCGGTACTACAACGTGATGCGCAACGCCGAAGGGAGCGGGGTGTTTTTGGACAACCTCTTCGGTCCCCAGGACGATTGGTTCAAGGTGCCGCTGCTGCACCAGGCCTCCCGGTGCGACGCCGTCCTGGCCGTCAGCGACCTCGTCCGCGACGAACTCCGGTTCCTGGGAACCGGGTTCGCCGACGCGCCGATTGATCTCGTGTACAACGGCATTCCGTCACAAGCCACCACCCTGGACGAGAAGAATACGTCCCGGGACAGACTGCGGTCCTACTGCCGGGAGCTGCACGGCTTCCGGCCGGACTTTGTATTCACCCACGTGACGCGCATGGTGCCTTCCAAGGGCATGTGGCGGGATGCGAAGGTACTGTCGCATCTGGCCCGGCGCCTGGCGGACGAGCGTGGTCAAACCGCAGTCCTGTTCGTGCTCAGCACCGGCACGGGCACCGGCCGGGCATCCGACCAGGTGCATGCATGGGAGGAAGCCTATGGCTGGCCCGTGGGCCACAGGGCGGACAACGGTGATCTCGTCGGGATGGAGGCTGCCTATTTCTTCGATGTGGTGGAGCCTTTCAACCGCGGCCATGCCAATGCCAAAATCGTGTTCGTCAACCAGTTTGGCTGGGACCGGGTACACTGCGGACAACGCATGCCCGACGACATGTCCTTCACCGACATCCGCCGCGGCTCGGACCTGGAGTTTGGCCTTAGCATTTACGAACCGTTTGGCATTGCCCAACTCGAGGCCTTGACGCACGGTGCAGTCTGCTGCATCAGTTCGGCGTGCGGGTGCCGGGGATTCGTCGCACGGGTGGCCGCCAACGACACGCCCACCGCACTGGTAATCGAAGCAGACTACATTTCGCTGCCCGACGACAGCTGGATCCACTCTCCCTGGGACGCGCTCCGCATCTCCCGGTGGCAACGGGACCGGCTCGAGGAATACCAAAGCGAGCAGGCGGCCCGGGAGATTCTGAAGGTGCTTGCCCGAAACGATGCCGAACGAAGCCGCAACCTGGCGTGGGGCCAGGCAGCCAGCGCGGCCATGGGCTGGGATACGGTCGCGCGGGACCTCCTGCTGCCTGCCCTGCACCGCCTGAGGACACAGACGTAGCGTGACCGGCACACCGGCCTCCGTTCGGCCCACACCCCGGAGTTGGCTTGCCAAGGCCGATATCGACGCCATCGTGGCCGGTGCCCACAGCCGTCCCGCCGATGTCCTCGGGCCACACGACCGGACCGTCGATGGCCAGCCATGGCTGGCGGTGCGCGCCTTTCGCCCGCTCGACCTGGAAGTCCGGGTCAACGTCAATGGCCGGAAGCACCAGGCGGTCTGTCTGGATCCGGCCGGGTTCTTCGAATGCCTGTTGCCCGGTGACGGGGAGACAGCCGGCACCTATCGACTCGACCTCCTGGGTCGCGACGGAACCGCCAGCACCATTGAGGATCCCTACCGCTTTCCGACCTGCATTTCCGACCACGACTTCCATCTTTGGGGCGAGGGTCGGCTGTATCGCGCCTGGCGCGCGCTGGGCGCCCACCCGACAGTCCAGTTCGGCGTGCCCGGAGTTAGGTTCGCAGTCTGGGCCCCCAACGCCCAGCGCATGAGCGTGATGGGTCCCTTCAACGGCTGGGACGCACGCACCCACGCGATGCAGCAGACACAGAGTGGCCTGTGGGAATTGTTCATTCCCCATCTCGTCGAGGGCGAGCAGTACAAGTACGCAGTCCTCTCCAAACAGCAGGCCTATGCCATCGACAAAATGGATCCGTTCGGCTTCCACGCCGAATTGCGCCCGGGCACCTCGTCCAGGGTCTGGTCGCTCGACCGGTTCGCCTGGAACGACCGGGAGTGGCTGGACCAACGGACCGAACGGAACTTCCGGGAGCAACCCCTGAACGTCTACGAGGTCCACCTGGGCAGCTGGACCCGCGATGCGGACACCGGCGCCATGCTCAACTACCGGGAACTGGGCCGGCGGCTGGCGGACTACTGCCTGGAGATGGGCTACACGCATGTCCAGTTGCTGCCGGTCATGGAGCATCCGCTGGACCGCTCCTGGGGCTATCAGGCCACGGGTTATTTTGCGCCCACCAGCCGGTTCGGCACACCCGACGACTTCCGAGCCATGGTCGACCACTGCCATCGGGCGGGAATCGGCGTCATCCTCGACTGGGTGCCGGCCCATTTCCCCAAGGACGGGCACGGTCTTGCGTTCTTCGACGGTACCCACCTGTTCGAGCACGAGGATCCGCGCCAGGGGGAACATCGGGTCTGGACCACGCGCATCTTCAACTTCGGCCGGCCGCAGGTGCGCAACTTCCTGATCAGCAACGCCCTGTTCTGGCTGGAGGAATACCACGTCGACGGATTCCGGGTGGATGCCGTGGCCGCGATGCTCTACCTCGACTTCGAGCGGGAGGACGGGGACTGGCTGCCCAACGAGTTCGGCGGCCGCGAGAACCTGGAGGCCATCGCCTTCCTCAAGGAGTTCAACCGGGCCGTCCACACACAGCATCCGGGCTGCATCACCATCGCGGAGGAGAGCACGGCCTGGCCCCTGGTGACCTATCCGGACTATCTCGGCGGCCTGGGTTTCGACTTCAAGTGGAACATGGGCTGGATGCACGACACGCTTGACTACTTCGAACTGGATCCGATCTACCGCAAGTTCAACCAGAACCTCATCACATTCGGCATCACCTATGCCCATTCGGAAAACTACATCCTGGCCTTCAGCCACGACGAAGTGGTCCACCTGAAGAAATCGATGCTGTCCAAGATGCCGGGAGACGCCTGGCGGCAGTTCGCCAACCTGCGCCTGCTGACCCTGTACCAGTACTGCCATCCCGGCAAGCTTCACAGCTTCATGGGCAGCGAAATCGGTCAGTGGAACGAGTGGGACGAAGCCCGTTCCATCGAATGGGACCTGCTGGCGTTCGAACCGCACCGTCAGCTGCAACAGTTCTGCAGGGACATGGGCCGCCTCTACCAGCGCCTGCCGGCCCTTTGGGAAAGGGACTCCGAGCCGGACGGCTTCCAGTGGATTGAATTCCGCGACATTGAAAACACCACGGTGTGCTTTGTACGGCGCGGCGAAAACAAGGACGACACCCTGGTTGTGGTCCTGAACATGACGCCGGTGGTCCGCCATGGGTATCGCATCGGGGTGCCGGAACCCGGACCGTGGCACGAAATCATGAACACGGACCGGGCCGACTACGGCGGCAGCGGCATTCTCAACACCGAGCCGCGCGGAACCGAACCGGGGATCTGGCACGACTTTCCCCAGTCCCTGGCCCTGTCCCTGCCGCCGCTGGGCGGCATGGTGCTGGCCCTGAAACCCGCGCCCCCATCCAGTCAATCAACAGGTACGAGACATGACTGAATCCAATGCCTGGGACGGTGTCCAACTCCACGCCGTTGCCGGCGGCTCCGTCTACGGGACGGCAATCCCGGACGATCCGACAACCGTAAGCCGCGACCCGATTTTCATTGTCGGGGACCACATCGCCACCGAAGGGGACACGCGGTCGCATAGAGGGGAATGGGTCCAGTTCGAAGCAGACGAGCTGCACGTGCTGCCCGGGTTCGTCGACGTCCACGTTCACGGTGGCGGCGGCCACGATGCCATGTCGGGCAATCCGGACGACATTCAGGGCATGGGACGGTTCCACGCACGGCATGGCACCACCGCCCTGACACCCACCACCGGCACGGCCCCCAAGGACACAATCTTGAATGCCACCCGGGCCATTGGGGAGGCAATGACCCGACCGGCCAGGGGTGCGCGCATTGTGGGTGCCCACATTGAAGGGCCGTTCATCAATCCGGCCTGGGCAGGCGCCCAAAATCCTGCCCATATTGTCGACATCGACATGCGCTTCGTTCAGCAGCTGGCGGCCACGGACGCCGTGAAGTTGATGACGTTCGCACCGGAACTTCCGGGGGGAGGCAAACTCACCAAGGAGCTGCTCCGCCTTGGCATCGTGCCGGTCATGGGGCACACCGGCGCCACCTGGGCACAAACGGTCGCAGCCGCCAACATGGGCGTTGTCCAGGCCACCCACACCTACAACGCCATGCTGGGGCTTCATCACCGGGAACCGGGCGCGTTGGGCCGCATCCTGCTGGACGACCGCATCCAGGGTCAGTTGATTGCAGACAACGTCCACGTCCATCCCGGAGCCATGGACCTCCTGTGGCGCTGCAAGGGTCCCCTGGGGGTCATGCTGATCACCGATGCGATTCGGGCTGTGGGCCTGCCGGAGGGCCAGTACGACTTTGGCAGGCTGCCGGTAACCGTGAAGGACGGGGCGTGCCGGCTGCCCGACGGCACGCTGGCCGGCAGCATTGCCACCATGAACGCTTGCCTGCGCAACCTGATGGATGCGACGGGCCTGGACTTGGCGGAGGTGTGGCAGGCCTCCAGCCTGGTTCCCGCCGGTTCACTGAAGCTCGACCACGCCATCGGCCACTTCGCAACTGGGTGCATGGCGGACATCGCAATCGTGGACAACGACATCAACGTGGCGGCCACGATCGTTGGCGGCCGGGTCCAATACCTGGCTTCGGTCTACGCGGACCGGATTTCGGGAACCCAACGCCCTTGATGGCGCCGATGGTTGAGGTCAGGGAAGTTCCATGCCCGCCGTGTCCACGGCTCCCGCGCGTTCAAGGCGGGAGGCAAGTTCGGCCTGCCGGTCGCGTCCGCACAGAACCAACACCAGTCCCCCCAGACCGGCGCCCGACACCTTGGCCGCGGAAGCACCCCCGGCCAGGGCGGCATCAATGAGGCGTTCACAGGCCGGATGGCTGACCCCAATCCTGCGCAGGCACTCCTGGTTGCGATTAAGCAAGTCAGGCAAAACATCCATGTTGCCCGCCACCAGGGCATCCTTCACGGCCAGGCTGACGGAGCCCATTTCCCGTAGCCATCGGTCGTAGTCGGCCATATTGGCACGCCGACGGGCAGCCACTCCGGCCACGGCTTCGGCGGTGGAGGCTCGGACCCCGGTATCGGCGAGCAGAAAGGTCGCCGCCGCCTTGGTTTGCACTCGGCTTGGGCCTGCCGTTCGTTCAAACCAGACCGGTTGTTCCCAGACCACCACCGCGTTGTCCACGCCGCTGGGATTGCCGTGTTGCACCACTTCGCTGTCCAGGACGATTCGATTGACTTCCTCATGCGACACTGGCATCGACAACGCCTCACCGACAGCCCGCACCAGGGCACAGGCGGCAGCCGCGCTGCTGCCCATCCCGCCGGCAACGGGGATGTTGCCCCTCAAATAAATCATCCAGTCCGGGATCCCCACATACCCGGCCAAGTCCAGTACGGCCTGCAAGGCCCGGGTCAGGGCCGGCAACGAATTCGACGAGCGGCCCAGGCGCGTCACCGCCTGCATCTGTTCCGACGCAATTACCGTTCCGTACCCCGGCGATGCCGCATGAATGTAAGCATTTAGCCTGCGCTGTGCAACCGGCACCGCAATCGCTCCATAGCCATAGACCACCGAATGCTCACCTGTGAGGATGGCTTTGCCAGGCGCGCCTGCATGACCCAACAACGACATTTCAATCCGATCCTCTAACTGTCCAAACCATAGGGAGCATCAAATTGGAAGGATCAAACATCGCGGTTTCCGATGAACGCAGAGAGCAATACATCATCGAACCCAGATGGATGAATGTTTTGGCCCTGTGTCAGTTCCTGACAATGGTGTGAACAGTTTTCGAGATAAGGAATCCCTCGGCTCGGGCAGGGATTAATCACCATATTTTGGCTTGTGCGGAGGCCTGGGGCGGCGGTCGGCGGTCGCGGAAGGGGGCACGGCTCCTGTTATGGTGTTGGTGTTACAACACACGCCATCCCGGGAGGTGTTCCATGCCCCTGCTGCCCACTATACTGGCCGACCTGCCCTGCGGCAAACCGCAAAGGGACCATCTCGGCTTCCTGCTGCCGCTGCCGGCCCGCCCCGGCGCAAACCCGCAAGGGGCCCGCCCCGCCTTCCGGCTGCCGCTGCCGGCCGGCCTGCCGGTCCGACCCACGCACCGCAACCCGACCCGCTTCGGCGACCGCTGTCGCCACACGCACGGGCGCCAGGCGGCCCGCGCCTGCGACTTTGCGGCCCTCAACTTGGCCGGCCTGTGCGCAGTGGTGCCCCATGCCCACGAGCTGGCCTGGGCCGGGGACAGCACCTGCCTGCCCAAGAGCGGGCGCAAGCTGCCCGGGGTCGGCTGGCGCTGGCACAGCGTCGAGGACGACGGCTGCCGCCTGGATTGGACGCGGGAGGAACCCGACCGCCGCTACCGCGTGCGCATCGAAAACGGGGCGTGGTTCACCACCCGCGATCGGGGCGAGGTCGAGTGGCTGGACATGCACACCGGCTGCACGCTGCGCACGGGGCACCCGCTCGTGCCGCGCCCGGCCGACACCGATCGCACTTCGCCGCCCCCCCGAACGCACCCGCACCCCGGCTGCCCGCGGCGCACGGGCCCCCCGCGCGTCCCGCGCGCGGACGACACGGATCGCATTGCGCCGCCGCGCGAAAGGAACGCGCGGCACAAGCGGGTGGCGCCTCTGCGCGACCGCCCACCGCCGAAGGGCGGCTGGTAGGGCCCATTGTCCGTTGGCCCCCCCCTTCCACAGAGGGCTGTTTGCGGGGAATGAGCACGGGCGGGCCGGTGGCTCGCGCCGTCGACCAGCCTTCCGGAAGGTCCGCGTCGGTGGAGTAGCGATGGCCGTCCAGGCGCGGCCCCGCGGGTCGGGCACGCGGCACTCGTCCAGGCAGGCCGCACCGACCGCACCGTCTGGCATACAATGCGCCCGGTTGCATGCGCCCTGTGTGAACGCAAAGCGGAGACATCGATCATGGCCACCCTCCCGGAGCGGTTGGTGTCGGGACAACGGACCGCAGGTCCGGATCGGCGTGCGCCCGATCCCCGCGCCCTGGCGCTGGCCGGGGAACTGCAGGAAGGTTTGCCCGACGCGCAGGTGCTGCTCTTCGGCTCGCGGGCGATGGGCGACTGGCGACCGGAGTCCGACATCGATCTGGCGGTGATCGGCGGCGACGCCGATGCGGCCGAAGAGCGGTTGGCGCAACTCTGCGCCCAGGTGCGGCAGGAGGGGGAATTGCCCTACACGCAGCTGTTCCACTTCACGCGCGCGGAGTTCGACGAGTGCCGCACTTCGCTGCCGCACATCGCCGGGCAGGTGCAGCGGCATGGACTCACACCTGCAGGAGAACCACTATCACGCATGGCACAGACAAACCCTTGGCCGGGTGTCCAGAAACTGCTGCAGAGCAGCGGTGCGGATCTGGCCGAAGCGATCAAGACCCTGGGGCAGGCGCGCGCACCGCTGCACTACGCGCACGGTGCCCTGGAGAAGGCGGTGAAGGCCCTGCTGTTCGCCGAACAAGGTGATTTCGTCCACGGACATCCTTTGGAGGCCAACATCGCAAGGCTGTCCGCTGCGATGGGAGTTTCATTGGAGCGGGAGATCCCCCAGTGCCTGCGGGACGAATTGACCAGATTCCGCATGTACGGTCCGTATGCGGGCAGCAATCCGCCCTGGCCGGCCACCGGTGCGGCGGAGCTGATCGGATGCGTACAGCGCGGCTGCGGTGTCTGTGGCGACCGGATTCTGTCGGTGATGGACAAACAGGCCCACGAGGTGGGCTACGAACAGTGGTTGAACAACAACGATGCGCTCGGCGGCTGGGCCACGTTGCCGCTTGACCGCTATCCGCAAATTGCAGCCATGCGCCTGTTGTTGACCGGGAGCCTGACGAACGCACACCTGGACGACATTGAAACGAATTGGCTGCGGCGCGGTACCCCGGCCAATGCGATGGAACTCGTCGCAGCCGTGCGGACGAATCCCGATGCCTGGCGCAGTCTCTTCGTCCAGGCACGCAACCGCGATGCGCGCACCGATCGGTTGCCACCGCTGCGCGACCGCCCGCCGCCCTTCGGCGGCGGGTAGGCTCCCTTGCCCGATGAAGGCCGATTCCCGGCCCTGGGGCGGCCTTGGGCCCAAGGGAAGGAAAAAAGGGCCGGGTCCCGCACCCCCCTCAGGGGGCCGTTTGCGGGGGTTGGGCGGGTAATCCGACGCGGGGCGCTGCCGATCCCGGCCGGGGTACGATCCGTGAACGGAGGGATCGTGGTTTGGCGACTGTGAACGGAGGGCCTGTTCGTGGCAGGGAAGAAGGCTGACAGCAACTGTGTTGAAAATCAAGTCCCTGGCATAACCCGAGGGGGTGTCCGCCAGGGGGCCTCCTCCACGCGCGTGCCGCAGCTGGCACCCAGAGGGTGGCCACGGCCAGGACCAGCCAGTGCCGGTCCACGCGCGCCGGGTCCACGCGCCGGGTCCACGCGACGGGTGCGGCGCCACGGCCAGCCCATGCGCTTCAGGGTGCGGAAGCCCTGTTCGATCCAGACCCGCAGGCCGTAGGCGCCGAGGTCCACGTCGTCGGGGGCCTCGTCCGCGGGCATGACCCAGGGGTGGTCCTGGCCGGGGACCCAGAGCACGATCAGGGCGCAGCGCCGCTTCCGTTCCCGGAAGGCCTTCCCGGCCGTCACGGTGTACTGGCCCTCGCGGGCCACGAAGCGCCAGGCCGGCCACCGGGGTCCGGTGGTCGCCTGGAAGGTCATGTGGCGGTCGTAGCGCAGGTAGGGGTGCCAGCCCTGGCGGCGGATGGCGGCCCACAGGTCGGGGCTCTGCAGGCCCCGGTCACAGAGCACGCGCACGGTCATGTGCGGGGGCACGACCGGACCCAGACGGTCCAGCAGGTCGCAGAGGTCCGGCATCCAGGGACCGGCTTGGCCCCCGGTCTTGATGCGCCAGGCCACGGTAGACCGCGCTGACGACCAGGGCCACCAGCTCCCCGCCCTTGGAGGTCGGGTCGACGGCCAGCGTCAGTTCCGTTCCCTGCCACCAGGCCAGGACCCAGCGCAGGAGCGGCGCGAAACAGGCCTGCACGTCCCGCGGCACCCGGCAGGGCGCGGCCCGGTCGCCCCCGTCGCGCAGCCATTCCCGCAGGTACGGGCGCGTCGTGTGCCAGCCCAGACCCAGAGTCTGCAGGGCCCCAGCACGGCATTCCGGCAGCTGCTGCGGGCCAGGATGGTGGCCCCCACCACAGGGCCAGGCCCCGGACCTGGCTGGGACGCAGATGCGACAGGTGCTTGGCGATGCACTCCGCATGGGGATGGAATGCGGACGGAAGAAGCATGGTCGCCCGGGACAAACCCAAGAAAGTCGCCCTGGTCGCTGCCATGCACAAGTTGCTGACCCTCCTCAACGCGGTCATGCGAGACAAGACCCCCTGGCGGACACCCCCTCGGGTTATGCCAGGGACTTGATTTTCAACACAGTTGCTGTCAGACCTGCGGGGCCCACGGATCCCGCGCGTAGGGGCCGCGCCGGGGGTTTCAGGATCCCTCGGACCGCCTGCACACCGCTTCCGCGCACATCTGAAGGTGCCGATGACGTCCCAAACTATTCTTCAGTCCTGCTATTGCTCGACCTCCTATGCGCCGCCAAACCACTTCCGATGCTCATTGCAAGGGTTCGCCCGACCACCCAGACCGCCGCAAGCCACATTCATGGGCTAAGATAAATACGAACGATTGACTGGGGACTTGAGCCATGGCACCGAGTACTACCACGCAGGAAGAGTTTCTACGGTTGCTGGACCAGAATGCGGTGTTTCGGCAGCAGGTACGCCGATACATCCTGAGTGCCGAACTACTGGAGCTGCCGGAGATGTTTGCTTCCTTTGCCAGTCGCGTAGACGAATTCATCACCGAGCAGCGGGAAACCAACACCCGCGCGGACATACGCCTGAAAGCACTCGCCGATGACATCGGAGTTCTCAAGGACAATGTCGTCAGCCGTGCCACGCGAGACCACGCCGAGACCATCCCCAGCCTGCTGCTGCTGGATCTGGAATACGTCAACATCCTCATCAGGAGCGACCTGATCGCCCTGTTGCGCCGGATCTCCGACATTGACAAAGGTCACCGGCTGGGCTTCTACCGGGCCGACCTGATGCTTCAGGCCGTGGATGCCGACGGGGCCACCCACTATGTCGCAGTCGAGGCTTCGTACACGGCCGATCAGCGGGATACCAACCGCGCCCTGCGCAACGCGGAATACCTGCAACGTTGCACCGACTGTCCGACGCATGCCGTCATTGCCAGCATCAAAAACGACCATGAGGTGCAGTTGCTCGTGGAAGACGGCACCGTCCACTGGTTCCAGCTGACACGCGAGGACTTGAATCCGGAATAACGGGTGGGCGGTATCAGGCTCAGCCCCCGCGACGGATCGAATTGCCGAAATAGATTTCCGCCTTTACCAGTCGCGTCCATGAATGCATTGTCCGGCAGGACCAGTTCAAAGTCGAGCAGCGGAACCCATCGGCCGTGTCAAAGAATGCATCGCCGAGCCGCAGAACGTTCACAAGCACATGGCCTCAAACCTGAAGGACTACACCGGCACCCTGGATCTCAAGGGCATGTTGGTCCGACGCGCTACGCGTATCCACTTCGAGAGCATCCTGAGCCAGTTGAAGCTGGAATACGTCAACATCCTCATCAGGAGCGACCTGATCGCCCTGTTGCGCCGGATCTCCGACATTGACACAGGTCACCGGCCAAGCTTCTACCGGGCCGACCTGGTGCTGGAGGCCGTGGATACCGACGGGATCACCCACTACGTCACAGCCGAGGCTTCGTACACAGCCGATCGGCGGAACACCAACCGCGCCCTGCGCAACGCGGAATACCTGCAACGTTGCACAGGCTGTCCGGCACACGCAGTCATCGCCAGTGTGAATAACGATCGAGAAGTACAACGGCTGGTGGCCATCGGTACCATCCACTGGTACCGGCTGACAGACAAGGATCTGGACACGGAATGGCAAGACAGCTTCCTCCGGCCGGATTTGCCAACCACACAGCAACTTCATTGAGGGTTGCCCGGAAGAATCGGTTGGTTGGAAATAGTCGGTTCAAGGCTAATGCGCCGACGCCAATCCGCCACGGTTGTCAAATCGAGGCCGATCGTCGCGGCGGCGGCCACGTCCAAGCGGCTTCGCACCGGATCCTGCATCGATTCCTTCCATGGTCGGACCTGCTCGTGTTTCATTTCCATGTAAGCGGAGCGGAGCTCACTCATGCTGCAATGTGCGAAGTCCGGCACGGGCAAGGTACGCAGGTCGGCTTGGGAGAACGAAGGATTCGTAAGCTTGGGAGATTATATATACCTGTGTACCACGGACGTGCCATCATGGTGGAGGTCATGAGTGTTATCAGCACTGCACGACCTCCCGACAACGCCGGTTGAAATCAGCAACCAGGATGTCCGACTCCCATTCTACACATCCGATCCCGACCGCAATCCGCAGCGAGCGGTACCGGGTGCGGTTTGACAGCCGTCGGCAGGCGGAGCTTTGTGCCCAGACAGCGGGCGCCAACCGTTTCGTCTGGAATCTGTTCCTGGCCTACAACGACTGGCGCTACCGCGTGGCCCGCAAGGCCCGGGGCTACGGCCGGTGGACCGACTTCCCGGAGGCGCAGCGGCCGCTGCTGGTGGATCCCGGCCGAACCTGGCAGACCATGTACAAGCGGTTCGCGATGATCCGCAGCGGGAGGTACGACCGCGAGTTCCAGGCTTTCCTGGCATCGCCCGAAGGCGCCGTGTACGCGGATCAGGATCTATCATGGCTGCGCGATCTGCCCAGCGGTCCCGTCCGTCATGTGCTGAAGTATTTGGACGCGGCCTACCAGCGTTTCCACAGGGCGCACGCCGAGGCCAAGGCGGAGGGCAGGTTCCTGCCCCGGCGGAAGTCCGACGGCAAGCCCCAGTATTTCCCGCGCCGGAAGGGCCGGCAGGGACGCAAGCCCGACGGCTTCACCATTCCGGACCATGTGAGGATGGACGGAGATTGGTTGTACCTGCCCCGGATGGGGTGGGTCCGGCTGGATCGCGGCCGCAATTTTCCGTACAGGGGGTGCGCGCCCAAGACCGTGCGGCTGTTGAAGGAAGGCACGGACCGGCATCCGAAGTGGTATGCAACCGTTGCCTACGCGGTGCCGACAGCGCGTTTGAAACCGACCGCCGGGGACGGCGAGTTGGGTGTGGACCGAAATGTCCGGCAGGCCACGGACAGTGAGGGTGTGGTGTATGAACAGCCGGACACAACCAATCTGGACGCCAACATCAAGCGCAAGCAGCGCAAGGCGGCCAAGGCCCGGGAGCGATCAAGGCAGTCAGGGCAACCCATGTCCAACCGCGGCCGACGCATCTGCGGCCAACTGCGCAAGCTGCACCGCAAGAAGAGGCGACGGCGGGAGAACGCCGCCCACCAGCACAGCCGGCAGATGGCGGACACGGCGCACGCCGTGGTGGTCGAGGATTTGAACGTCCAGGCCATGACACAGAGTGCGAAGGGCACCGTCGAGAAGCCCGGCACGAACGTGAAGGCCAAGTCCGGACTCAACCGGGAGATATTGGCTTCCGGCTGGGGCCGTTTGGAACGCCACCTGGACTACAAGGCCGGCTTGGTGGTGAAGGTGGATCCGGCCTACACCTCGCAGACCTGCGCGGTCTGCGGACATGTTGGCCAGGCGAATCGCAAGACCCAAGCTACATTCAAATGCACGGCCTGCGGACACACTGCGAATGCAGACCGCAACGCCGCCATCAACATTCTGGACCGGGGCCGACCCCTGATCCGACAGGCCCGAGGGGAAGGGGCTTCTGCGCGGCGAGGGGCGTTTGGCATCAAGCCAACCCCGATGATACGCGAACCGGATATGCCAACGTCACCGCCCGGACCCTAATAGATTCCGGCGTAGTACACCGGTATATAACCCCCTAAGCTTGGTCGATCTTCTGGCAAGAAAGCCAAGTGTTCCCAACGTGCTGTTGAACCAGGCGCAAAGTGCCTGAGCCAAAGGCAAGGGAAGGCTTCGGGCATCGATGGGTGTCCACATCGATCCCACTCCCGGCTGTTCACTGCATATCGCCAACAGCTTGCCTGAGATGGTGTCGAATCGGGTTGCCAACAGGATTGCGAAGACAACCTGCGGCAACCCGTTCGCGTCTTGGTCGGATCCAGCTATTGCCAACTTCTCCATCGCAACGATTCGGCTGCTCCAAGAATCAATCCGGTTGCAGTAATTCAATCATCACGCCGTGGGCGGTCTTCGGGTGGATGAACACCACCGGCCCGAACAGGCCCTGAGCCGGTTGTGCATCAGTCAGTTGCACGCCGCATTCGACCAATTCGGCAATCGCAGCATCTAGGTCCGTGACCACATAGCAAAGATGATGCATGCCGGGTCCCCGCTTCGCCAGGAACCGGCCGACCGCACTGTCCGCGGATCGGGGGATCAACACCTCGATCAGTTCGTTTCCCTTGCCGAAGACGAGTGCCTCCAATTGCTGGGACGGCACGTCGTCAACATGGGCCAGCTCGTAACCGAGCAGATCCCGGTACAGGGACACCACCGCCGGCCTGTCGCTGGCCGCCAGGCCGACATGGTGCAAGGCACCCAGTCCGGACACCGTTTTGAACACGGAAGCTTCAGCCATGGGGCACCCTAAATCCAGCTTTGGGCCTGGTATTCGCCCCAGACCGAACGCAGTTCGTCACAAATTTCGCCCACGGTCCCTCCGACCTGCACGGCCGACAGGATCGAGGGCATCAGGTTCCCATCCGGAGACTCGGCTACCGCCCGGACTTGCTTCAGGGCCTCAATGACAGCGGACCGGTCGCGACGCGACCGATGGGTCCGGACCTGTGAGCGCCGGTCGGCCTGCACCTTCTCATTCACGCGCAGCAGGTTCAAGTCGGCGCTCTCGTCTCCCTGGCCGTCGCGAAACGCGTTGACGCCCACAATTACTTCCTCGCCGGCATCCACGGCCCGTTGCGTTCTGACGGCAGCCTCTTGAATTTCAAGTTGCATGAAACCGCTCTCCACGGCCGCCAGCGTTCCGCCGAGTTCGTCGATGCGGTCCAGGTAGGCGGATGCCGTCTGCTCGATCTCGTCGGTCAGGTGCTCCACGTACCACGACCCTCCCAGCGGATCCACGGTGTCCGCGACACCGCTTTCGTGAGCCAGGATTTGTTGTGTGCGCAGCGCAGTGGAGGCACTTTCGGCATTGGGCAGGGCCAGTGCTTCATCCTTGGAATTGGTATGCAGACTCTGCGTGCCCCCCAGGACTGCCGCCAGTGCCTGGACAGTCACCCGCACGATGTTGTTGGCCGGCTGCTGAGCCGTCAGGGTACTGCCCCCGGTCTGGGTGTGGAAGCGCAACCGCCAGCTGCGGGGATTCTCGGCCCCGTAACCGTACCGCATGATGCGGGCCCACAACCGGCGCGCCGCCCGGAACTTGGCCACCTCCTCCAACAGGTTGTTGTGGGCATTGAAGAAGAAGCTCAGACGGCCGGCAAAGGCATCCACGGGCAGGCCTGCCCGGAGGACGGCATCCACGTAGGCCTTGGCGTGGGCAAATGTGAACGCAACCTCCTGGGCCGCCGTGCTGCCGGCCTCCCGGATGTGATAGCCGCTGATGGAAATCGGGTTGAAGCGCGGCATTTCGCCCTGGCACCACCGAATCAGGTCCGTGGCCAGGCGCAGGGACGGAGCCGGCGGGAAAATGTAGGTGCCGCGCGCCACGTACTCCTTGAGAATGTCGTTTTGGACCGTCCCGGTCAGGCTGGCGAGGGGAAGGTTCCGATCCAGGGCGACCGCCGCCAGCATGGCCAACAGGATCGCCGCCGGCGCATTGATGGTCATGCTGAGACTGATCCGGTCCAGCGGGATGTCCCTCAACAGAACATCCATGTCCCGCCACGAACAAATTGACACACCCGACTTGCCGACTTCGCCTTCGGCCCATTCACTGTCGGCGTCGAAGCCCATCTGCGTGGGCAGGTCGAAGGCGGTGGACAGGCCCGACTGCCCCTGGTCCAGCAGGTCCCGGAAGCGCCGGTTGCTGTCCTCGGCCGTGCCGAAACCGGCATATTGGCGCATGGTCCAAAGGCGTCCCCGGTACATGTCCGGGTGAATGCCGCGGGTAAAGGGATATGCGCCGGGCTGGCCCAGCCTGCCTGCATACGGCTCCTGCATCTGCTTGGCGTCGGGAGGACCGTACAGACGCGCAACAGGGCGCTGGTCCGACGTCGTGGGCTCGCGCTTCGATTTCTGCGCCGGGTTGCCGGGACCGGGATTGGCGCTCATGGGCACTGCCTCTGTGGCACGGCACGGGTTTCCGTCGCCAACGGTGTCGGCCTGCCGATCACAGTATGCGACGCCCTTCCAGCGCAAACCGAAACGACACGTCGTCGGCATACTCCAAGTCACTGCCCGCGGCCAGGCCGCGGGCGAGCTGGGAAACCTTGATCGGATAGTGCCGGAGTTCGTCCGCAATCCACTGGGCCGTCGCCTGGCCCGGCAAATCCGGGCTGGTGGCCACAATCACTTCCCGGACCTCGGCCTCCCCGCCCACATCCAGGCGCCGCCACAGTTCCTTGAGCCGAATATCGTCGGGCCCGCGCCCGTCAAGGGGGGACAGCGTTCCGTGCAGCACGTGATAGAGGCCGTTGAACTGCCCCATCCGGTCAATCACCGACACAATCTGGGGCTCTTCGACCACGCAGATGACACTGCGATCCCGATCCCGGGACGAACACAAGCCGCACGGCTGGGTGTCGCAGATGTTGCAGCAGATGCGGCACAGTTCGGTCTCCGCCTGGAGCCGCAGCAGGAGATCCCCCAGCTCCCGCGGCAGGTGCTCCGGCGCCTGAAGCAGGAAATAGGTCAGCCGTTGTGCACTCCGGGGGCCGATCCCCGGAAGCCGGGACAGGCTGGCAATGGTGTCCGTGACGATTCCGGGCAGAAGGTCCGAGGACATGGCCGAATGCAGAACTAGCCCAAGAGGCCGGGCGGCAGGTTGAGGCCCTTGGACATCTTGTCGACCATGGCACTCCGCGCCGCCTCAAGCTGGTTGTACAGGTCGTTGAAGGCGGCCATGATCAGGTCCTGCACAAATTCCGGATCGTCCGGATCCAGGATCTCCGGCTTGATCTCAATGGACTTCAGTTGGAAGTCGCCGTTGGCCACCACGGTCACCATGCCGCCCCCGGACGTGGCCGTGAACTCCTGGTCCGAGATGTCATTCTCGGCCATCTCCTCCTGGTATTGCTGCATTTGACGCATCAGATTCTGCTGGCTGACGCCTCCGAAGTTGCCGCCCACGCCGCCTCCGGGAATGCCCTGTCGGCGCTGGCTGCGACTTCGCTTGGTCTTGCGCGGCATAGTTACTTACTCCGAGTTGTGTGGTTGTTGCATGCGGGCCAGCAAGGCAACGACCTCCTGCCGGTCCAGTTCGGTTGCGCCGATTTTGTCCTTCATGAATACGCCTATTTCCTCAATCATGGTTTTTGACAGAGCGCCGGTGTCGGATGCGGTCGGCGCTTCCGATCCGTCCCAACCGGCACGCGGTCTGCGGATCATGACATCGTCGCCGTGTTGACACTCCAAAGTGGTGTCGTCGCCGGCATAGTCGCGCATCTTCTCATGAAACCAGTCACTGCCACGCGCCAGATTGCTGTCCGCTTCCGAGGCAAACAGGACATAGACGCAGTTGTCGACTACGCGCAATCCCTTGATGTGGCGCAGGGCGTTGCGCAGTCGATCGCTCCCGTGCTTCTTGGCAAGCTCCCAGATCCTTTCTTCCGCCCAACGCTTGCGCATCCTGGCCAGTGCCTTGCGCTCGCGCTCCGTCTCGGGCACGCGGCTGCCGGACCGTGTCCGATCCGGGTCCGTTCTGGCCGGCGCGGCCTGGGTTCGGGCACCGTTCGCCCGCGGGGCCGGGGCTGGGGCTGGTGCCGTCCTCTTCGGTTGCGATACCGGTGCCTGTGCCGGAACCACCTCGCGCGCGGGTGGCGGCACGGGTCTGGCCGGACCGTCGATGGCCTGCACCAGGGCGATTTCGATCAGGATTTGCGGATGCTGGGTTTGGGCCAGCGGCAGTTGCGACGCTCCCATGCGGGACAACGTGTCCAGAAACAAGGACAGTGCGTGCAGCGTGTGCGCCTCCGGCCAGCGTTCCGCCCACTCCCGAATCACCTTCGCCTGGTCCCGCGACACTTCCTCGAGCGCGGAACCCGTCCGATCCATCTGCATCCGGAAGACCCAGCGCAGCTGCGTCACCAGTTGCTTGAGGAACTCGGGCAGGCTGCGGCCCTGCTCGACCACGGATTCGAGCACCTCCAATCCCTGCTGCTTGTCTCCCGCCACCAGGCTGTCAATGAAGGAATTGATGGCCTGGATGTCCGACAGTCCCAGCATGGACTGCACCAGTTCCAGGGACACGGTGTCGTGGCCGAAGCTCACGACCTGATCCAGCAGGCCGATGGCATCCCGCATGCCGCCCTGGGCACTCTCGGCAATCATCGCCAGGGCCGCCTCCTCGACGTCACAGCCCTCTTCCTTGGCAATGGTCGCCAGATGGGCCTCGATCTCGGCGGATCCAATCCGTCTGAAGTCGAAGCGCTGGCACCGGCTGATCACGGTCGCCGGAACCCTGTGCGCCTCGGTCGTGGCCAACATGAAATACACGTGGGGCGGAGGTTCCTCCAGTGTCTTGAGCAGTGCGTTGAACGCGCTCGCGCTCAGCATGTGAACTTCGTCGATGATGAAGATTTTGACCTCGGCCTCCTCGGTCGGTGCGGACTGCACCTGGTGCCGCAGTTCGCGCACATCCTCGACACCGTTGTTGCTGGCGGCATCGATTTCGTTGAGGTCGAGATAGCTGGAGTTGTCAATCGCGCGGCAGGCCCGGCACTCGCCGCAGGGCCGCGCGTCCTCCTGGCCCCGACAGCAGAGGGCCTTGGCCAACAGACGCGCGGTGCTGGTCTTGCCAGTGCCCCGGGGCCCGTTGAACAGGTAGGCGTGGGCGACGCGCCCGGTCTCGAGCGCGTTCTCCAGCGTCCGCACGATGTGCGGCTGGCCCACGAGTTCGGCGAAACTCTTGCTCCGCCACTTGCGATACAATGCCTCTGCCACTGCGGTTGCCTTCAGTCCTGAATGCGATGCAGGCTCCGGCCCACATCCCGGGTCTGGCGGAAAGTACTGTTATTGTAGATTTTTTGTTTCAAACAAACAACCGGCGAATTGCCGAACCACCAGGTGAGATCCATGACGCGCAAGAAGGGCATCGTGCTTGGCGGAAGCCTTCTGATTCTGGCGGTCCTAATGGCCGTGATGGTGGTCTCCACCAATATAAATCAGGTGAGCGCGGAGGAAAACGTGCCGACGGGCACTGCCGGCGAGCAAACCACACTGTCCGGCGGCAATGACTGCCTCTGCAACATTACGCAGGACGCCGGCGACAACGAGCAGGATTCCCCCAACCGGGAGTAGCCGCCGGGCCATTCGAGGAGGCCTGGGCGGGACTTGGGAGCCTCCTTCCCGGCTAGCCGTACACCTTGACCGCCGCCGGGTCGCCGGCGGGACCGGCCTGCAGGGACGCCCCAATCTCGGAGACAACCCGTTCGACATCCCCTGCGTCCACGTCGCAGTGCAGCACGGCGCGCATGGTGGTCTGGTTGATGGGGTTCATCAAAATCTCCCTCTCCTGCAGGCTGGCTGCTAACTGCACCGGATTCATGTCGGAAGCCGTGACCTTGAAATACACGATGTTGGTGGCCACATCCGCGGGATCAATGCCGATGCCGTCCGTGGCCTGAAGGCCCCGGGCCAGCCGCTGGGCGTTGGCGTGGTCGTCCGCCAACCGCTCCACCATCTCCGACAGGCTCACCACGCCGGCCGCCGCAATGATTCCGGCCTGGCGCATCCCGCCGCCCACCACCTTGCGCATGCGCCGGGCCCGTTGGATGAATTCGGACGATCCGGCCACCACGGAACCGACCGGCGCAGCCAGCCCCTTGCTCAAACAGCAGCTGACACTGTCGGCCTTGGCCGCCAGGTCCGCCGGCGCCAGGTTCAGGGCCACCGCGGCATTCCACAGGCGGGCACCGTCCATGTGCACGGCCAAACCCCTGCTCTGCGCAAGGTCGTTCACCTCGTCCAGCCAGGCCACCGGCAGCGGCCGGCCGTTGCAGCGATTGTGGGTGTTCTCCACGCAAATCAGGCGCGTGACCGGAAAGTGCGAGTCGTCGCCGCGGATGGCGCCTTCGATGTCGGCCAGGTCCAGCGTGCCGTCCGGCTGGCTCGGCAGGGAGTGCGGGTGAATGCCGCCCAACGCCGCCGAACCACCCTGCTCGTACAGGAAGATGTGGTTCATGCTGCCGACGATCAGCTCGTCGCCGCGGCCGCAGTGGGCCAAGACGCTGATCAGGTTGCCCATGGTGCCGCTGGACACGAAGACGGCTGCTTCCTTGCCCAGGATTTGGGCCGCCATCGCCTCCAGGCGGTTGACGGTCGGATCCTCGCCGTAGACATCGTCGCCCAGCGCGGCGTCGGCCATCGCCTCCCGCATGGCGGCGGTCGGCATGGTCACCGTGTCGGACCGCATGTCGATGACGGGTTGTCCGTTGACCTCAGCCATGTGTCTATCCTCGTTGGTTTGGGATCGGTTCAGTTGTTGAGAGTGCCCTTGGTGCTGGGCACGCCTGATCGCCTGTCGTCCTTGCGCGTTGCCTGATCCAAGGCCCGGGCCAGGGCCTTGAACACCGCCTCCACCCGATGGTGGTCGTTGTGGCCGTACAGGATTTCGGCATGCAGGTTCATGCCGGCATGGAATGCCAGCGATTCGAGAAGGTGCGGCACCAGGTCCGTGCTCAGGACCCCCACCCGGGAACCAGTGAACTCGCCCCGGAACACGGCGTAGGGCCGTCCCGACAGGTCCACCGCCACGCGAGCCAGGGTTTCGTCCATGGGCACGTAGCTGTGGGCCGTGCGCACAATTCCCGCCTTGTCGCCCAAGGCCTGTGCCAGAGCCTGCCCCAGGCAAATCATGACATCCTCGGCGGAGTGATGCTCGTCGATTTCGAGGTCCCCGTCGCACTTGGCGGACAGATCGAACAGGCCATGGTGTGCAAACAGGGTCAACATGTGATCGAGCATCCCGATGCCCGTCGCCACATCGGAGACACCGGCCCCGTCAAGATCCAGGGACAGTTCAACGCGGGTCTCGGAGGTGTGTCGCTGGATGGATGCCCGCCGTAATTCGACTCCCATGGCTCTACTCCATTTCCTTCAGGGCCGTCAGCACCCGCTCGATCTGGTCTTCGCGACCGACTGAAATCCGTATGCAGTCGGACAGCAGCGGTGTGTCGTAGTAGCGAACCAGTATGCCCTGCCGACGCAAGCCGTCCCTGATGTCCAGGGCGGCGCGGCCCTGGACCCTGCACAGAACAAAGTTGGCCGCGGACGGCACGGGGTCCAGGAAGGATATTCCCGCCAATCCCGTCCACAGCCGTCTTTGCCCGGCGCGGATGCGATCCACCACCATCCGCACTTCGGACCAGTGCTCCAACCCGGTCAGTCCGGCCACCAGGGCGGCCTGGTTCACGTTGTAGGGCTGCTTGAACTTCCAGAACTGCTCCATCAGCCACTCCGGAAACACTCCCCAGCCCAACCGCAGACCGGCCATGCCAACCGCCTTGCTGAAGGTGCGCAACACCACCAGGTTGTCATGTTCGGCGACACGCGCGATGCGGGACGACTCGTCCGCAAACTCGACGTAGGCTTCGTCCAGGACCACCAGGGCGGGCAAGGCCAGCAGCCTTTCGCATTCGTCGTCCGTCAACCAGGTGCCAGTCGGATTGTTGGGCGTGGCGGCATACACAATCTTGACCGGCCCCCCGGCTCCCGCCCGGCCATCCAGCACCGCCGCCTCAACGGCTTCCACGTCCAGGCTGTAGTCCGGCAAGCGCGGAACCTCCAGCACCTCCGCCCCGTACAGGCGGGCGTCGCTGGCATACATGAGGAAAGTGGGCGGCATGTCCAGGATCCGGTCGCCGGGCAACAGGAACATCTGGCTCAGGTTGTTCAACAACTCGTCGGAACCACTGCCAACTGCGATCATGCTCTCCGGCACGCCGTGCAACGCCGCCAGCCGTTCCCGCAGACGGGTCTGGGCCGAATCCGGATAGACGTGGTACCAGTCGAAGGCTGCCAGGGCTTCCACGACGGAGCGCGGCGGTCCGAAGGGATTCTCATTGGCGTCCAGCTTCACCAGATCCTCGATCCGCAGGCCGAGTTCGGCACTCAGTGCATCCAGCGGTTCCACCGGCTTGTAGGCCGAAAGGGACTTGATAATGGGATTGAGCAGCGTGGAGGGATCAAACGACGTCATAACCTGCTCCGTGCGGTAACGGCCCTGGCGTGCGCCTGCAAACCCTCGGCCTCCGCCAGCCGGGCCGCGGCCGGGCCGATGCGCCGGGCCCCGGCTTCGTTCAGTCCGAACAGGGAAACCACGCGCACGAAATCCAGGACATTGAGCGGACTGCTGAACCGGGCGCTGCCGTTGGTGGGCATGACATGGCTGGGCCCGGCCACGTAATCCCCCAGGACCTCGGAACTGTGGTGTCCCATGAACACCCCGCCCGCGTGCTGGACGCGGTCCACCCACTGGTCGGGGTCCTCCACCAGCAGGCACAGGTGCTCGGCGGCGTACCGATTGGCCACACCGAACCCTTCCTCCAGCGAGTCCACCAGCACGATGCCGCTGCCGCGGTCCAGGGATTCCGCGACGATCTCCGCCCGCGGCAGGTCCTCCAGGGCGTGTCCCACGGCAGCCTGAACCGCTTCGGCCAAGCGCGTGCTGGGCGTAACCAGAATGGCACTGGCCAACACGTCGTGTTCCGCCTGGGCCAGCAGATCCGCGGCCACCACGTCGGGATCCGCGGTTTCGTCCGCCACGATCATGGTTTCAGTGGGCCCATAGAGACCGTCAAGTCCGACCTGCCCGTACACCTGCCGCTTCGCTTCGGTGGTCATCAGCCCCCCGGGACCGGCGATCTTGTCCACGCCCGGCACGGTTTCCGTACCGTAGGCCAAGGCGGCAATGGCTTGGGCGCCTCCGCTGACGTACAGCCGCGGCACCCCGGCCAGCCAGGCCGCGGCCAACAGGATGGGTTCGGGTTCCCCGGCCGGCTGCGCCGGCGGTGTGATGATGGAAAGCTCGGGCACTCCGGCCACCTGCGCCGGTATTGCACTCATCAACAGCGTGCTCGGCAACGGAGCACTGCCTCCCGGCACGTAAATCCCCACCCTTTCAATGGGTCGCACAATCTGTCCCAGAGTGCCGTCCGCCGATTCGTGCACCCAGTCGGCCACCGGCTGCCGTTCATGGAAGGCGCGAATGCGATCGGCCGCCAACTGCATGGCGGCGGACGTTTCGTGGTCCAAGGCCATCCAGGCGGCTTCCAACCGGTCCTGTTCCAGACACAGGCTCGCAGGGGCAATGCCGTCGAGGTGGCTTCCGAATTCGTACAGCGCGGCATCGCCCCGGGTGCGTACGTCGTCGATGATGGCCGCCACCGCCTGTTCCACCCCCAGGGTGCGGCCGAACATTCGCTTCCAGGTCGCCACCCAGCTGTCGGGGACCTGCGCGTCCGCCAGTGCCTTGCGCTCAAGAATGGAGTCTGCGGCTTCGGCTGCGGTAAAGATGCGAATCATGTCAAACAGGTGGAAGGTTGGGCGGCTTGGCAAGAGCAGGACCGATGCCGCTTCCGGATCCGGCCGGATCCCCGTCAAGCTCCGCTAGGGTAAAACACCACGCGGTGATTCTTCAGAACCCCGTCGACATAGACAAAGGTGCCCGAGAAGAACCGGTCCTGTGCCAGCCACGGCAAAAAGATCCGGTCGCCCTCCCACAGATTGAGATCCGGCAGCCTTGCATTCTCGATCCAATGGAGCTCCCCTTCCGGGGATTCGATGAGGCTGCCGGAGAAGCGCTCGGCCGTGAATACGAACACGTACCAGTCGTTTTCGCCGTCGAAGCCCGGAAACGTGAGCATGCCGTGCAGGCGGGGTGCCTCCACCTCCAGACCGCTTTCTTCCCTGACCTCCCGGATGGCGCAGGCCTCCGGGGATTCGCCGGGCTCGAACTTGCCGCCCAGGCCGTTCCACTTGCCTTCGTGAAAGTCGTTGGCCTTGCGGTTCCGGAACAGCATCAGCGTCTTGCCATCCCGCTTCAGGTAGCAGAGGGTACCAAGGATGGTGGCCATTCGCGTTGCCGGTCGTCCCTACCAGGCGTCCAAGTCCCGCGCGGCGGCCGCAATCCGGTCGGCATCGGGCCGGTAGGCCTGTTCCAGCGGCGGACTGAAGGGCACGGGCGTGTCCAAACCGCCCAGACGCCTGACGGGTGCGTCCAGATATTCGAAACATTCCTCCGCAATGAGCGCCGCCACTTCGGCACCGCATCCCATCATGCGGTTGGCGGCATGCACAATCAGCGCCTTGCCGGTGGCCTTGACGGACTCCAGGATTTGGTCCGTATCCAGCGGCTTTACCGTGCGCAGATCCAGAACCGCGGCCTCGATGCCATCCCCGGCCAACTCCTCGGCTGCCGCCAGCGCCGACTGCAGCATCGCCCCGTAGGTGATGATGGTCAGGTCGGCACCCGATCGCGCCTGCCGGGCCTTGCCGATGGGCACCAGATGCTCGCCGGGGGGCACCGGACCGCGCAGGGAGCGGTACAGGGTCTTGCTTTCAAAGAAGATGACCGGATTGTTGTCGCGGATCGCGGAGGTCAGCAGGCCCTTGACGTCGGCCGGCGTCCCGGGACAGATGACTTTCAGCCCGGGGACGTGGGCGAACCACGCCTCCGGGTTCTGGCTGTGGAACGGCCCGGAACTGGTGCCTCCGTCCGCCGGGGCCCGTATGGTCCAGGGCACCGCCCCCTGCCAGATGTAGTGGGCGGAGGCCGCGTACTGGACAATGGCGTCGAAAGCCGTCGAGATGAAATCGGCGAACTGCATCTCGATCACCGGCCGCAGGCCGGCCAGGGCCATGCCCGTCGCCATGCCGGTGAAGCCCAGTTCGGCCATGGGGGTGTTGATCACCCGGTGTTCCCCGTACTTCTGCCACAACCCCTTGGTGGCCTTGAAGGCTCCCCCGAATTCGCCGCCGATGTCCTCGCCCAGGACCAGCACGTCCGGGTCCCTGGCCATTTCCTGGTCCAGTGCTTCGGCCAACGCCTCCAGGTAGGTGATCCGCCGGCTGTTGCCGGCGTGGCTGTCAGTCGGCATACACGCCTGCCTCGACGGTATCCGGATCCGGGAAGGGACTGGCCTCGGCCGCGGCAAAGGCCTGATCGATAAGCTCGGACTCGGCGCGTTCCAGTTCCTGCAACGCGTCCGGCCGAACCCCGTCGTTGTCCTGCAGCCACCGTCGGAACCGGACCACCGGATCCTTGGCCTCCCAGTGGGCCAGCAGTTCGTCCGGAACGTACTCGGCACCGTCATGGATGGCATGGCCCAGCATGCGCATGGTGCGCGCTTCGACCAGGAACGGCCCTTTGTCGGCACGGGCCCGCGCCAGGGCCGCGGACACGGCCTCGAACACCTCCAGGACATCGTTGCCGTCGACCACCTGGCTGGGCATGTCGTAGGCGCGGGCCTTGAGATGCAGTTCGGAGACGGCCGTGTGCTCCGCGACCGGTGTGGAATAGGCGTACTGGTTGTTCTCAAGCACCACCACCAACGGCGCCTTGTAAAGCACCGCCATGTTCAGGGTTTCGTGGAAGACCCCGGCCGTTGATCCCCCGTCGCCGCAGACCGTGAGGGCGGCCTGCGGCTGCCGGCGATAGCGGAAACTCATGGCCGTACCCAGCGCCACCGGCAGGGATTGGGGAATATGGCTGATGAACCCAATCAAATTGCGCGAAAGATCCCCGTTGCCGTGCAGGTTGGCGTCGCGGCCCCGGGTCGTGCCGTTGGCCCGGCCAAGGTAGTTGGAATACAGCTGGTCCGGCGGCAGGCCGCGCAGCATGAACATGCCGACATTGCGGTGCATGGGGGCCGCAAAATCCTCGGGCTGGAGCCCCCAACCGGCACCGATGCTGACGGCTTCGTGGCCGCGGGCGCTGAAGCAGGTGCCCACGCCGCGCCCCTGCTTGAACATGGAGACCATCACCTCGTCGAAGCGACGGGTACGGTACATCCAGCGGTAGATGTCCAGGCGCTCGCCGGCGGACAGGCTGGTCATGAAGCCCCTGCTCCCTGGCCCAGGGTTTGCCGACAGACCGCCTCCAGTTGGGCCAACACTTCGTCAACGCCGGTACTGGTTGTGTCTATCAGGACGGCATCGGCGGCCCGGGCCGCCGGCGAATTGGTGCGACTGCTGTCCAGTCGATCCCGCTCCACGAGATCCCGGTGCACCTGGGCCAGCGGAATCGCAAGCCCCCGAGCTTGCAGATCCCGCCACCTGCGATGGGCCCTGACGTTGGAGGCGGCATCAAGGTAGAACTTCACGCGCGCCTCCGGAAACACGGTCGTGCCGATGTCCCTGCCCACCACGACCGCGCCGGCCTGCTCGGCCAGGCGACGGCCCATGCTGCGCATCGTCCGGGTCAGGGACCGTCTCACCGGGTCCAGGCCGGACAGAACCGGCAACAGCCGATCCACCGCCTCCCGGCGCAGCGCGGCGGTGACATCGCATCCTGCCAGCAGCACCTGCGTCTCAAGGACGTCATCCCGGTCGGCGCGGGATTCGCTCCTGATGTCCAGGTCCCTTTCCGTTTGCACCAACAAGGTTGCCAGCAGGTCCTCGCCGTAGGGTGGCCGACCATGGGACAGTGCCAAGTGGCACACAACCCGGAACAATATACCGGTATCGAAAAACGTCCATCCCAGCCTTTGCGCCAACAGGGCGCCAGCCGTGGACTTGCCGGCACCGGCCACGCCGTCTATGGCTACCAAACGGGTCTTGGTGACTTGCACTGAAAGTGGTCGGAAACCTCGGTTAAGTCCCCGGCGGCAGGGAACATGCCCGGTTGCCGGGGGGCGGCAGTGTCAACATTATGATCGACGCCGTCTGCACGCGACGCCAAACCCAGGCTGATTCCCGACCGGGAACGAATGTGAACCCCGCCTTAGGCGGCCGGAACCGGAGCCGGATCGGCCACGCCCGCCTTGACCAGGAAACGGCGTTCTTCCCAAGCGACCAGAATGGGGGTTGCGTTGCAGAGCGAACTGTAGGTTCCGGAAACCAGGCCGACGATCAACGTGCCCATGAACTGTTGCAGCGTGGCACCGCCCAGAACCAGGATGGCCACCAGCACCAACAGCGCGGTCACCTGCGTCGCGAGCGAACGCTGCAGGGTTTCCACCAGGCTGCGGTTGGCGATACGGGCAAAGGATTCCCCCTGGTAGCGCCGCTGGTTCTCGCGGATGCGGTCGAACACAACAATCGTGTCGTTGACACTGAAGCCGATCACGGTGAGCACGGCCGTCAGGAAAAGGGCATCCACCTCCCAGGCCGCCACCAGGCTCATGATGGAAATGAAGGACAGTGTCACCAGGACATCGTGTGCGAGTGCAAACACGGCGCAGGCACCGTAACGGGTGGCGTGATTGAGATGGCGGAACGCGGCCGTGATGTAAATCAGGATGCCGACGACCGCCACCAAGATGGCCAGGCCGGCCGCCCGGCTCACCTCGGAGCCGATTGCCGGCCCGATGTTGCGGAAGAACTGTTCGTCGAATGGCCCAATCTCGGCTTCGATCTCGCCCTCCAGCCGCTGCTTGACCTGATTGTCAATCGCCTTCAGCTTCAGCTGCACGGTCCGGTCGTCCTGCACCTGGAAGGCGGTTGTGTCGGCCAGACCGGCCCGCAGCAGGATGGCGCGCACCGCCTCCGGGCTGGCCGGTTCGTTGAACCGGATCTCCCACTGAACGCCACCCGTGTAGTCGATGCTCAGGGGCAGCAGCGAATTGCCCGTGACACCGCGCCAGGCCATGATCAGGATGCCGGGCATAATCAGCACGAGTGACAGGAGGAACCACAGGTTGCGCCGCTCCACGATGGCGGCATTTCCCATGCGACTGGTCAGCAGGCCCATGAACCAATCTCCCGGAATGCGGACGCGAGGGCTAGTGGCCGACAAGCAGCCGGCGTGCATCGCTTCCCACGCCGGAGGTCAGACCCAGGAAGGTCTGGAGGAAGGTGCGCGTCACCAGGACCGCCGTAAACATCGACAGCACCACGCCGATGGCCAGCGTCAGAGCAAAGCCCTTGACCACGCTGGCGCCGAAATTGCTGCCGAACCAGAACAGGACGGCACACGAGATCAAGGTTGAGAGGTTGCCGTCGCGGATGGCGGGCCAGGCCCGGTTGAAGCCGGTGCGGATCGCCAGGCGCAGGGAGCGGCCGGCGCGCAGTTCCTCGCGCAGACGCTCGAAAATGAGGATGTTGGCATCCACCGCCATCCCAATGGACAGGAGGAACCCCGCGATGCCCGGCAGTGTCAGGGTTACCGGCACCAGCTTGAACACGGCCACGTTCAGGGCAACGTAGATGCCCAGGGCCAGGCAGGCCAGCAGGCCCGGCAGACGGTAGATGACCAGCATGAACAGCAGGACCATCAGCAGGCCGACCTGCCCGGCAATCAGGCTGCGGGAGACCGATTCCTGTCCCAGCGTCGCGCCGATGGTGCGGACATCGACCACCTGGAGCGGCACCGGCAGGGCGCCGTAGCGCATCTGGATGGCCAGGCTGCGCGCCTCCTCCTCGGTGAAGTCGCCCGAGATCACTCCGATATCCCGGATGGCGGCGTTGATGATCGGCGTCGACAGGACCACCCCGTCCAGGACAATCGGCATGGGCCGGCCCACGTTGGCCTGGGTGTAGTTGAAGAACTGGTCCGATCCGTCACCCGCGAGCTCGAAGTTGATTTGCCAAAGTCCGGTGGTGTCGTCCAGGCCCGGCACGGCGTCGTTCAGCACATCACCGGTCATGGCCGTTTCGAACACCCTGTCCGGGAACGGCACCGGGGCCGGGTCCATGACGCCGGCCGCCATCGCCGCCATGGCGTCCGCCGAGGCCGTGGGGCGGTTGGTGGTATTGATGATGTACCCGGACAGGAGTTGCGCGTCGCCGGGATCAACGAACTCCAGCTGCCCGGTGGACCGCAGCGTCTCGATGGCCTGTTCCGGATTGTCGATGCCGGGCAGCTCCACGATAATCCGGCGCGTACCCTGGCCCTGGACCGCGGGTTCCGTTACGCCGAGGCTGTTGACCCGGTTCTCGACGATGATGCGGGCCGTGGCCATCGAGCCTTCGGGGATCTCCGTGTCGGCGGGCAAATCCGCCTCCAACAGGATTTGGGTGCCGCCCTGCAGATCCAGGCCCCTGACCAGATCGCGCAGGTCCCGGGGTGCCTCCGGGGTGCCCAGAACCGACTCCAAGCCCGGCAGGTGATCGAGCGGCAGGGCCACGTACAGAGCCGCCGCCGCCAGCAGGACGGTCAACAGCAGGGACAAGGGATTGGAACGCATGGAATACTGCCGGACACCGGCTTGGGCCGGCTTCCGCAACCGGCAACGAACTTGGGGCTAATCCTGACCGCAGCGCGCAGTATAGAGTAGGGATCGGAACTCGACCAAAAAGGCGGCTGCACACCGTTTGGCAGTGGCCGTCCCAAGCATCGCGGCACCCCGCAGGCAACTCTCCAACAATGTCGGACACCGAACACGGCCACATCTCCAGCACCCGCAATCCTCGGATCCGCCATGCCCTGCGCCTGCGCCAGAGCACCTATCGCCGCGCCCATCGGCAGACGTTGGCCGAAGGCTACCGGGAAATCGAAGCGGTTCTGCGCAACGACGTTCCCATTCAAACCGTGTTCGCGTGCGAAGAACTCCTGCTCAGCCCGGAGGGAACGGAACTCGCGGCGCGCCTGCGGTCCCGGGCGCAAACCGATGGCGGCCGCTTCCATACCGTGTCGCGCCATGTTTACGGACGCCTGGCCGTGCGCGCTACCGTGGGCGGCCTGCTGGTCGAAATCAAACCTCCGGTCCACTCCCTGCGCGGCCTGGTTCCCCACCCGAACGAGCGGCTGGTGGTATTGGAGGATGTGGACAAACCCGGCAACATCGGCGCCGTCCTCCGAACCATGCGGGCCGCCGGGAGCGGCACCCTGATCCTGGCCACGCACGGCGGGGGCGGTACCGACCTGATGAACCCGAATGTGATTCGCGCCAGTGTCGGCCTGTGCTTCGACCTAAGGTGCGTGGAGGCTCCGGTGGCGGACGTTGTCGGCTGGCTCAACCGACAGCAGTGCACCGTCCTGGCCGTGTCCCCCGAGGGACGCAACCTGTACCACACAAGCGACTTGCCGGGACCGATCGCCTGCGTCTTCGGCAGTGAAGCAACCGGCCTGTCCCCGATCTGGAGCGATGTCGCCCACGCAGTGGCCGCCATCCCCATGACCCCGGGCGTGGACAGCCTGAATCTGTCCGTCAGCGTCGCGGTTGTGCTGTACGAGCTGCTGCGCCGCGACCTGTCCGAACCGGATTGACCGTCCACCAAGCCTGCGGATATCCGTGGTGATTCAGGCCGGAGGCCGGAGAGCCGCGCACCTTTCTGGGGTAAAATGCATCCATAAGTAACGCCTCAAGGCGAGCGCACCCCCCTGTGAAGAAAATCATCGTCCTGACGCCGCGCACGTTGGCATTGGCGGCCGCGGGTCTTGTTGTTGCCAGCATCCTGATCTACGTGGTCGTGCGTCAGTTCCGTCCCGGTCCGGAATTCGTGTCCCTGGACACAATTGCCGCCGCGCTGCAGGCCGGCGACGTGACCAGCATGCTGGTGGGCGCGGATCGGGTTGCAGTGCAGCTCAAGGACGGAACATCCACCACCGCGCTCAAGGAGACGCGCATCAGTTTCCTGGAGACGCTGGCCGATCTGGGCCTGGCGGCCGAGACGCTGGCCGGCGTGGACATCCGCATTGCGCAGCCCGGCTTCTGGTCGCGGACCGGCCCGGTCCTGCTCGGCCTGCTGCCGCTGTTGTTGATCGGCGCCTTCTTCTTCTTCATGTTGCGCCAGGCCCAGGCGTTCGGCAGCCAAACGTTCAATTTCGGGCGCAACAAGGCCCGCATGCTAGAAGGCGAAAACGTGTCCGTCGCCTTTTCCGACGTGGCCGGCAACGAGGAGGCCAAGTTCGAACTGGAGGAAGTGGTCGAGTTTCTCCAGACTCCCGAACGTTTCCTGGCACTCGGCGCCCGCATTCCCAAGGGCGTGCTCCTGGTCGGCCCTCCGGGCACGGGCAAGACCCTGATGGCCAAGGCGGTCGCCGGCGAGGCCGAGGTCCCGTTCTTCAACATCTCCGGATCGGAGTTCGTGGAGATGTTCGTGGGGGTTGGCGCCCGGCGGGTGCGCGACCTGTTTTCGCAGGCTGTGAAGAACGCGCCATGCATTATTTTCGTGGACGAAATCGATGCCGTCGGCCGGCGCCGCGGCGCCGGCATGGGCGGCTCCCACGACGAACGGGAACAGACCCTGAATCAAATCCTGGTGGAAATGGACGGGTTCGACACGAGCACGGAAGTGATCGTGATGGCGGCCACCAACCGGCCCGACATCCTGGATCCCGCCCTGCTCCGGCCGGGCCGCTTCGATCGCCGGGTGACCATGGACATGCCCGACATGAAGGGCCGGCGCGCCATCCTGGACGTGCATGTAAAGGGCAAACCCCTGGACGAGGACGTGGAGTTGGACACGGTGGCCCGCCACAGTGCCGGATTCGTGGGCGCCGACATCGAAAACCTGGTCAACGAAGCCGCGATTTACGCGGCCCGCCACAACCGGCGCACGATTGTGATGGAGGACTTCGAGGAGGCGATTGAACGGGTTCGGGTGGGACCGGAGCGCAAGTCCCGGCAGGTCAGCGACCGGGAACGGGAAATCCTGGCCTACCACCATGCCGGCCACGCCCTGGTCATGCACTACCTGCCCGAACACGATCCGGTGCACCGCATCACCATTGTGCCGCGCGGGCGCAAGGGCGGCTATTCACACAGCCTGCCGGAGAACGAGTTGCACCTCTACAACACGGAGCGCATCAACGCCATGCTGTCCGCCACGCTCGCCGGCCGGCTGGCCGAACAGCAGCACTTCGGCGAAGTGACCACCGAAGCCACCGACGACCTGGATCGGGTTACGCGCCTCGCCCGCACGATGATCACCCAATGGGGCATGAGTCCGGAACTGGGTCCGATCCAGTTCGGCCAAAGGGAAGAGATGGTCTTCCTCGGTTCGGAAATCACCGAGTACCGCAACTACGGCGAGAAGACGGCCGAGGAAATCGACAACGCCGTCCGGAAAGTGGTGACCGAAGCGTCGGACAGGGCCCAGGCCCTGCTGGCCGAACACGCCGAGGAACTCGATCGGCTGGCGGTATTCCTGCTTGCCAGAGAGACCGTCGAGTCGGCCGACCTGGAAGCCATCCTGAGCGGCGAGCTCACGGCCGGCATGGTCAGGGACGAACCGGCCACAGTGGGTCAGGCGGAACCCGAAACCCCGCCGGACCAGGCACACGCGGCGGAAAGCGGCGACGCCAAGGACAAGGGAGCCAACATCGGCGGGACAGTGCCCAATCCGATTTAGGGGCGGTGGCCGGCACCGCCGCGTCCCGCCGGTCCGGGTCCGCAACGTCAGACCTGCCAACCAGGTTCATGCGCTCGCCCGCCATCATGCGCGTCATGCACGGGTTGGCCCACCACCATGTGGGCTCCCCCAGCCTGTTGCAGTGGCTCTGCATGCTGTTGTTGGCATTGGCCGTCCTGCTGGCCCTCAACGCCACTGCCCTGCCGAACTGGTCCGCAGCCCTTCCGGTTGCCGGCCTGGCACTCCTGGCCTATGCCTGGTGGACCGCGCGCACCCACGACTATGTGATGTTCCGGCCCGAGCGCGGCACCCCTCCGGATCCTGTTCCGTTGCCGCCGGGACGGGCGATTCAGGTATCGGTCACGGGATGGTTCGCGGTGGAGGAGCGCTACCACCACCATGTCTGGCTGTCGGGCGAGTACCGGACCTTTCCCACCCGGGAACACGCGGTCATCACAAGGCTTGAACCAACCCGGTATTGCGGCATCGGACGCAGCCGCGAGCAGTTGGAAGGCATGTGGTATATCTTCTGCCAGCCCGGAGACATCGCAGACATAGCCGTCGGCGAGTTGTGCTTTGGTTCGTTCAGGAAGCCCTGTGTGCGCCTGGCGCACCGTCAGGAACGGCCCGGCCGGTTGCGCAGGCGGCGAGTCAGGCGGATAATGGGCACCACCTATCTGGCCTGTGACAGCGAACAGGACCGGCGGCGGCTGGCCGCCGACCTGGACACGCAATCTGCCGCCATCGAACCGAACCATCCTTGAACCAGACCCCTCCCGGCCAGGCCGACCCGGCCCACCGCCCAACCTGGGATCAATACTTCATGCAGCTCGCGCGCGTGGCGGCCACGCGCAGCACCTGCGACCGGGCGTCGGTCGGGTGCCTGATCGTGCGGCATCACCGGGTGCTGGTGACCGGTTACAACGGCGCCCCCAGCGGCCTGCCCCATTGCGACGAGGCCGGCCACCTCTTTGCGGACCCCAACCGTCCCGACCACTGCCTCCGCACCCTGCATGCCGAGCAGAACGCGCTGATTCAGGCTGCTCTGCACGGCGTCTCGACCAACGGCGCCACGGCCTACGTCACGCATGCTCCCTGCCTGACCTGCGCGAAAATGATCATCAACGCAGGGATCCGGCGCGTGGTCTACAACCGCGTGCATGGCGATGTCTCCACGTCCCTCGAGATGCTGAGCCAGGCCGGGGTTGAAATCAGCCAAATGGTGTTGGCCGACCGACCATGACCAGCATCCGCCGGCACCGGGACAGCATGTCCGTGCGCACGCCTTGGCCGCAGCCGATCGTGTTGCGAGGATGCCGGACCGGAGCCGTTTCCCCATCGACGACAAACCGGGCCCCGTGACCGCCGCGAACCCCTCCCGGGTCGCCACTCTGGTACACCGCTTGGCCCTCGACAGGATGTCGTGGGTTGACGTCGTCCTGTTGCTGATTCGCATCGGATTCATCAGCGCGGTGGTGATCGGGTCGACGCGAACCTTCATGGAAGGGCGGTTCTCGGCGGCGCAGTGGGGCACGCTGATTGCCGCCGGCGTGGCCCAAGGCAGCATCTACTCCCTGATTGCACTGGGCTACACGCTGGTATACGGCATCCTGCGCCTGATCAATTTCGCGCACGGCGATGTCTTCATGTTCGGGGCGTTCTGCACGGTGTTCCTGGCCATATGGACGTCCCAGCAGGGCATTCTGGAACGCGCCCCCGCGATCACGGTCCTGAGCTGGATTCTGTTCGCGGCCTTGATTTCGATGTCGATCGCCGTACTGGTGGAACGGCTGGCCTACAAACCCCTGCGCAACAAACCGCGGCTGGTGATGCTGATTTCCGCGATCGGCGCGTCGTTTTTCCTCCAGTACACGGCCCGCGGCTTCTTCAGCACCGCCTTCCGCTCCTATCCGACGGTTCCGGGCCTCGACGGGCGCCTGGAACTGGGACAAATCGCCGTACCGCATGTGCAAATCACCGTTTTCGCGGTGGCCCTGGCACTGATGGCGGGCCTGTACATCCTGGTGGAGAAAACCCGGATTGGACGGGCCATGCGGGCCGTATCCGAGAACATGGAAACCGCCCGCCTGATGGGGGTGAACATCGAACGGGTCATCATGTTCACATTCGGCATCGGCGGCGCGCTGGCCGGTGCCGCGGGTGTCATCAACGGTCTCTACAAGCCGCAGGGCGTCAGCTTCATCATGGGCTTCTTCCCCGGCGTCAAGGCCTTCACGGCCGCCGTGCTGGGAGGCATCGGCAGTGTGCCGGGCGCCTTGATCGGCGGCCTCCTGCTCGGCATCTTCGAGGCGCTGGGCCCCAACCTGGTGCTGACCGGTCTGGGCATTCCCGGCTCCAATCAACTCAAGGACGTCATCGCTTTCCTGATGCTGGTCCTGATCCTGATTTTCCGGCCGCAGGGCATCATGGGCGAGGCCATCAAGGAGGAGAAGGCCTGATGCAGCTCCTGCGCAAACGGTTGGCCAAATCCCTCTCGCAGGGAGCCGTGGCCGGCATCCTGTGCATCTACATCGCGCTGACGGGCATGATGGAGGCCTTCGGCGAGCGCGAGATTGTCACGGGCGTCCTGGACCTGGGCAAGGTGGTGCTGCTCGGCCCCTTTGCGGGCCTGGGCCTGCTGCTGCTGCAACAGGCGCCGAACAGCGCGAGGGGGGCGCGTGCCCCCTGGAGCTGGGCATGGTGGTCCTCCCCCGCCCGTTGGCGGGCCGGGGCCTGCTGCTGCTGCAACAGGCGCCGAACAGGAGGGTCGGCTGGATGCGGGTGCTCGCGGCCTGTCTCGCGGGCATTGCCGCGACGGGCCTCTTCATCCTTTTCATCGATGCCGTATCCATCCGACACATGTTTACGCATGCCTCGCCGGCCCTGGTTGCGTACATGACCATGGGACAGGAGGCACCGGCGGCCGGCCTGGGACTGTTTGCGGTGGCCGCCCTGGCCGCCGGCGCCGTCGGTGCCGGCCTGGCCTTGATGCCGGCCTACTGGCGCAACACGATCTTCATGGCCGTCCTGCTGGTGGTCGGCATGGCCCTGCTGAGCGAGCTCATCAGCCAGGTTCTGCGGCAAATCCTGAACGGACGGCCCGATCGGCTGCTGTTCAGCCAGGGAGCGCTCCGACCCGCGGTAGCGGCCATCGCGGCCGCGGCCGTGTTTGCCTGGCGCGGCCTGGTGCCGCGCATCCGGCTGCGGGTGCGGGACCGCCTGCCGCAACTCGAACCGGAACGTCAGCGGCAGGTGTCGCTGGCCGTTCGCGGCGCCGGCGTTCTGCTGTTGCTGGTACTACCCTGGCTGGTGGGCAGCTACCTCAGCGAAGTGCTGGCCAACGTCGGCCTCTACCTGCTGATGGCCCTGGGCCTGAACATTGCCGTGGGCCTGGCCGGCCTGTTCGACCTCGGCTACGTGACCAACTTTGCGGTGGGCGCATACCTGATGGGCGTACTCACCAATTCGGGACCGCAGGCCACCGGGGAATTCAATTTCTGGCTCGTCCTGCCCGTGAGCATCCTGGCGGCCATGTTCACCGGCCTCCTGCTCGCGCTGCCGGTGATCCGCATGCGCGGGGACTACCTAGCCATTGCCACCATGGGCTTCGGCGAAATCATCCGCCTGTTGGCCCTGTCCGACTGGCTGTCGCCGCTGATCGGCGGATCACAGGGCATCCTGTTCATTCCCAAGCCGAACATCGGTGCGTTCACCTTCCAGACACCCCAGCATCTCTTCTACATCATCCTGGCGGCCAGCCTCGTGATGCTGGTGGTGATCAACCGTCTGGACCTTTCGCTGACCGGTCGTCGCTGGATGGCCATCCGCGACGACGAAACCGTGGCCAACGCCATTGGCATCGACACCACTTGGATCAAGACCCTGGCCTTCACGCTCAGCGCCGCCAGCGGCGGGCTGGCCGGCGCCATCTTCGCCTCGAAGCTGGGCACCATCTTCCCCCACTCCTTCTCGCTCCTGATTTCGATGAATGTCCTGTGCATCATCATCGTGGGCGGCATGGGCAGCATACGCGGCATGGTGCTTGGCACCCTGGTGCTAATCGGCGTGCCGGAACTCCTGCGCGAATTCGCCGAGTTTCGCTTCCTCCTGTACGGGATCCTTCTCATGGCGGTGGCCATCTACCGGCCCGGCGGCCTGATGCCGGCCCGGGCGCGCCACTACCGCACCGAACCGGCCCCGCAGCCGGCCGGCGGGACTCCGGCAACCAGTTCCTCCGCAGCCTCCGGCTGACACGGCCATGTCCGAATCCCTGCTGTCCGTGTCCGGGCTGACCATGCAGTTTGGCGGCCTGCGCGCGGTCGACAACGTGGACTTCCGCCAGGACACCGGCACGATTGTGTCCATCATCGGCCCCAACGGCGCCGGCAAGACCACCCTGTTCAACTGCATCAGCGGCTTCTACGAACCCACCGAGGGCGAAATCCACCTGGAAGAACGGCGCATCACCGGACTGCCGCCCAACAAAATCGCGCGGGCCGGCATCGCGCGCACCTACCAGAACATTCGGCTCTTCCGGAACATGACCGTCCTGGAGAACGTGATGCTGGGCCAGGAACGCCTGTTGCGCACGACCTGGCTCGGATCCATCTTCGGCACGCGCGCCGCGCGGCGGGAAACCGAGGAGGTTGTGGAACGGTCCCATGCCATCCTGGCCTTCGTGGATCTCGACGCGACCGCCGACCGCCAGGCCGACGAACTGCCCTACGGGGACCAGCGGCGCCTGGAAATCGCCCGGGCCCTGGCCAGCGAACCGCGGCTGATGATGCTGGACGAGCCGACCGCGGGCATGAATCCCAGCGAGACCGCGGACACGGAACGGCTGCTGCAGCGCCTGCGGGACGAACGCAACGTTTCGCTGCTGCTGATCGAGCACGACATGCGTTTCGTGATGGGCATTTCGGATCACATCATGGTCCTCAACTACGGGCGCACGATTGCCTCCGGCACGCCGCAGGAAATCCGGACCAATCCCGAGGTCATCGAAGCCTATCTGGGCAGTTCGGCCCAGGACTAGCCGCCCCCGGTTGCATTGCCATGCATCTGCTTGAGTTGCGGGACGTCCGCGCCGCCTACGGCAACCTGGAGGCCCTGCACGGCATCTCCCTGTTCGTGGACGAAGGCGAGATCGTCTCGCTGATCGGGGCCAACGGCGCCGGCAAGACCACCACCCTGCGCACCATCTGCAACCTGATGTCCCCCACCACCGGCGCGGTGCTGTTCGACGGGAGGGACACCCGCGGTGTCGAAGTGCACGAACTGGTCGGGCACGGCATGGTGATGGTGCCGGAAAACCGCGGCGTCTTCGCCCGGATGTCGGTGTACGAAAATCTGTTGATGGGCGCCTACCAGCGCAATGACAAGGACGGCGTGCGCACCGACATGGACATGGTGACGGGCCTGTTTCCGCGCCTGGGCGAGCGCATGAAACAACCTGCGGGGCTGCTCAGCGGCGGCGAACAGCAGATGCTGGCCATGGGGCGCGCCCTGATGACCCGGCCGCGCCTGCTGTTGATGGACGAACCGTCCATGGGGCTGGCTCCGGTCCTGGTGGATCAGATCTTCGAGAAGGTGGCGAACATCAGCCGCCAGGGCACCACCATCCTGCTGGTGGAACAGAACGCGCGGCGGGCCCTGGCCCTGGCCAACCGCGCCTACGTGATGGAGACGGGCCGCTTGACGCTAGAGGGCTCCGCCGCCGACTTGGCCAACGATCCCGCAGTCATCGAGGCGTACCTGGGGGGGTGACGGGGCAACGCTCGGGACAACCTTGCCGGGCCGACATTCCAACCGCGCCGTTCCAAAAATGGCTACAATGACCTTGCCATCGGGCCGCACCTGCCGCGCGGCACCTCCAGGCGCATGACAGCCATGACCAGCGAACACCAAACCACCGGCATCCAGCGCATCGTGCGCGCGATGGGCAGTTGGATCAACGGAGCCGGAGCACCTCGGGAACAACCCGGAACGGAACTGATCCTGGGACCCGACACCTGGTTCAGCGGCCAACTGCGCTGCCGGAACACCGTGATCATCGAAGGCACGGTCGAAAATGCGCTCATCGAAACATCCGCCAATATAATCATTGCCGAGGATGCCCGCGTGGGTTCCGACCTGTCGGCCCAAATTGTCTCGATCCGCGGCGTGTACAGCGGTACCGTGACCGCTGATCGGGCCGAGATCCTGCAGGGTGCCGAAGTCCACGGCCACGTTCATGTCAACACCATCTACATCGACGAGAATGCGGTCATGAAGGCGGAGATGTTCCTGTTGGGTTCGGCCGACCACCGGCCCCAGGCATCGCCCACCGAGATCACGTCGGACGTCATCACCCGGACCACGGATGTCCAAACGCGGCCGCCACCCGAAATCGGCGCCTGACAGCCGGCCCGGCGTGCGCAACCCCTTACACTTTCCCAGATTTGTCATCACGAGGACGTTCAATCATGAGCTGGAGAACCGTAACCTTCCTGAGGGACAACGAGCTGCACCTGGAGGGCAGGCAGGTATCCGTGGGCGACGAGGCTCCCGACGTGGAGCTCGCCGCCAGCCTGACCGAGACCTACAGCCTGCTCGGCGACAGCGTGGGCAAGATTCGCCTCGTCAGTGTCGTACCCAGCATCGACACCCCTGTTTGCCAGACGCAAACCAGGCATTTCAACGAAGAGGCCGCGGCCCTGGACGACGCCCAGGTGGTCGTACTGACCGTCAGCGCCGACCTGCCGGTGGCCCAGGATCGCTGGTGTGCGGCCGACGGCATCGAGAACCTGAAGATGCTGTCCGATCACAAGGTCATGGCGTTCGGCCAGGCCTACGGCACCGAGGTCAAGGAATTGCGCCTGAACCACCGTTCCGTGTTCGTGATTGACAAGAAGGACAAGGTCACCTACGTCGAGTACCTCGACGAACTGACCGACGAACCCGACTACGCGGCAGCCCTGGAGGCGGTCAAGGCCCTGCTGTAACCGGCCGGCGACCCGCAGGGCGCCACGGCTCCGGCGATGGACAGCCCGTACCTGTATGTCCCGGCCGCTCTGCTAATCGGCTACCTGCTGGGGGCCGTTCCGGTCGGGTTCGTTGCCTGCCGGTCCTTGTGGCGCCCGCCCGTTCGTCAAGGGGCCCCCCGGGGGGGGCCCGTTCGGGTCGGGTTCGTTGCCGGCCGGGTCGGGGGCGTGGACATCCGGACCGTCGGGTCCGGACGGACCGGTGCCACCAACGCCTGGCGCGCAGCCGGGCTCAAGGCGGCTCTGCCGACGGCTCTGGGCGATGCCCTGAAGGGCGTCGCGGCTGTGGCCCTGGTTCGGTGGCTGCTGGCACAGTTGGCGCCGGCAGATCTGAACATCCTGGCCGCCGCGGCGGCCGGGGGGGCCGCCGTCCTGGGCCACAACTGGTCGGTCTTCCTGGGCTTCAAGGGCGGAGCCGGCGGTATTACCTGCGCGCTGACCTGTCTGGCCCTCAACCCGATCGTCGGCCTCATTGTGGTGGTGGTCGGTGCCGCCATGATGTGGTGGGCACGCATTGCCGCGATTGCAACCCTGTCCACGGGGGTGGTCTCGCTGGCCGGGTTTCTGGCGCTGGCCAGCAACCGAATCGTGTCCTGGTCCTACCTGGCCTTCGCCATCCCCGCCTGCCTGGCCATCATCGTCTCGCTCCGGTCCAACCGGGAAAAGCTGCGACAGCAGGATGAACGAATTATCACCCTGTGGTAGGGCCCGGTTCAGTTGGGGCCGTCACGGGTTGACGTCAACTTGCTGCCGTCCCATTGCAAAGGATTGCATATAAACCTAGCTTGACAGGCATAACCCGGGCCTGAAATCATTTCTATGCGTGCTGCAACAGTGGAAACGCGGGTCGCGTGGCCCTCGTTGCTGCCTCACAGGCCAAGAATGACGACTTTCCGGACCGTTGCCTCCAGACTGCCGCATCCGAACGGCGACACCATGCGCAAGGACACTGCTCGCCGTTTGCTGGCCGAGTTCCTCGGTACGTTTTTGCTCATCTTTGCCGGTACCGGTGCCGTGGTGTTGGACGATCTGGGGCTCGGTTCCCTAGTCTCGATCATGTTCGCCCATGCCCTGGTCATCATGGCCATGGCCTATACCCACGGCAGCATCATCAACCCCGCGGCCACCATCGGCCTGTTCGTGGCCGGCGCCATCGATCGGATCCGGGTCCTGCCGTTCATCGTGGTCCAGTTGGCCGGCGGCGTTGCGGGGGGCCTGTTCGTGCAATTTGCCTTCAGCGGCATGGTGGACTTGTCCGGCGCGCCATCTGCCTACGGCGCCACGGTCATTGCCGACGGTGTTTCCGTTCCGGCCGCGTTCGCGCTTGAGGTGCTCGGGACGTTCCTGGTGGTCAACGCCATCCTGCACTGCGCCGTCAAGGGCAAGGCCGGCAATCTGGCGCCCATCGCCATCGCCTTCACCGTGGGTGCCCTGATCGTGGCATTCGGTCCCCTGACCGGCGCCTCCTTCAATCCCGCCCGCACCCTGGGACCCGCCGTAGCCACGGGCAACTACGCGGACTTCTGGCTCTACATGGCGGCCACGTTTGGCGGCGCGGCCCTGGCCGGCATTTTCAACAGATTCTTTATGCTGTCCGACAATGACGGAGAAGACAGCGCGGACCAGGCACCGCTAGGTGGACGCGAGGGCCATCGCCCCCGCAGATCCGGCCATGAGCGGGAATCCAGGGCGGAACAAAGTCTCCCATCCGGCCCAGGATCGGCGCAACCCAAATTAGAATGCGATTGCCCTGACCGGACCTCTAATCCCCCACTCCTTCGGTGGATTCGGGCTTAGACAAAACTGCCATAGCCTGATACACTCAGCGCTCCTAAGGGATTGGCCGCATAGGATTAGCAGTCGAAGAGGGTAAAGGGGAGGTCACCATGAAAGCTGTCGTGTACCAGGGTCCGTTCAGCGTTGCCGTAGAGGAAGTTCCCGATCCCGAGTTAATGCATCCGAATGACGTAATCGTCAAGATCACTTCGAGTTGCATCTGTGGCTCCGACCTGCACATGTATGAGGGTCGAACTGCGGCCGAACCGGGCATCGTCTTCGGACACGAGAATATGGGTGTAATCGAAGATGTCGGGTCCGCTGTGAAAACATTGTCCGTAGGCGACAGGGTCGTGATGCCGTTCAACGTCGGCTGCGGCTTCTGCAAGAACTGCCAGCGGGGGTTTACGGGATTCTGCGTCACGGTTAACCCTGGATTTGCCGGCGGCGCGTATGGATACGTGGCAATGGGACCGTGGCGCGGCGGACAAGCCGAGTATATCCAGGTGCCTTACGCGGACTTCAACTGTCTGCCTCTTCCGGCCGGGGATGCGTTCGAGTGGGATTTCTCCCTTCTGGCGGACATATTCCCCACGGGCTATCACGGCACTGAGCTTGCCGACGTGAGTCCCGGCGAGAGCGTCGCCGTGTGGGGCGCGGGACCGGTCGGCCTGATGGCCATCTATAGCTGCGTCATCAGAGGAGCGGCGGAGATCTATTCCATCGATCACGTGCAGGAACGGCTGGACAAGGCCAGCGAGATTGGCGCTATTCCCATCAATTTCGATGACGGCGATCCGGTAGAGCAGATCAGGGACATGCGCGGGGGCGACGGTGTGGACAAGACGGTCGACGCCGTGGGCTATCAGGCCGCTGCGCAAGGATCGTCCGCCGCCGGAGGCGAGCAGGTCGAGGTTCCCAACGTGGTCCTGAATCAGATGATCGACCTGATCAATCCCACGGGGATCATGGGCATCCCAGGCCTGTACGTGCCATCGGATCCCGGTGGAGTGGACGAGGGTGCCAAGAGGGGCGCTCTGTCCATCAATTTCGGGAAGCTCTTTGAGAAGGGCCTGAAGCTGGGGACGGGTCAGTGCAACGTGAAGCAGTACAACGCCTACTTGCGCGACCTCATCATATCCGGCAAGGCCACTCCCAGCTTCGTAGTGTCCCACGAGGTGCCGCTGGACGACGCCGTCGACGCCTATCACAAGTTCGACAAGCGCATCGACGGGTACACCAAGGTCATCCTGAAACCATAGTTGGATCGCGCTGGTTCGTTCCCGGTCAGCACGTACGCAAAGAAGCAGGGGATGTGGTACGGCATCACACCCACGGCATCCCCCCGGCCCGCGTGTGATCACTCGTGCCGCGAAGCTTCTCCCTTCATGGTCGGGAACGGTAGGCGCGCTTCAAGCGCAGGCAGGGGCTAAGATAGCCGCCCCTGGGTTTCAACCAAGGGAATGGCAAGTACAGGAGGTTGTGTCATGCGGGTAGGCAGCGAAGAGCATTCATACAACTGGATCGACAACTGGGCCAAGCTTCCCGAGAGTGAAAGCTCACGCAAGGGGTGGGCGCATCCGGGCGTCGTGGTCACGGGATCGGGAAACGTTGTGACCAGCCACCCTGGCGACCCGGAAGTGTTGACTTTCGACGGGGATGGCAACCTGATTTCCTCGTGGCGCGGCGACTTTGCCGAGGCGCATGGGATCGCCCTCGTTGACGAAGGCGGAGTCGAGTACCTGTGGATTGCGGACCACGGCTCCAAAAATCACTACCTTCACGGCTACCAAAACCCTCCGGGCGTGGGCGATGCGCCAGGCAAGGTGTTCAAGACGACATTGGACGGTGAAGTGGTCATGAGGCTGGAGACACCTCCCCTTCCCGTGTACAAAGACACTCGCTACTCCCCCACAACCGTCGCGGTGAACGAGGAGCGATTCGGTGGCAATGGCGACATCTGGGTGGGCGATGGGTACGGCGCGTACCAAGTCCACAGGTTCACGAAGGGCGGCGTGCATGTCGGCAGCGTCAACGGCGAGGAAGGGGCCGGGGCCTACAATTGCCCGCACGGTATCTTCATAGATTATCGCAAGTCCGAGCCGGAGCTCTACGTGGCTGACAGGGCCAACTCCCGCGTACAGGTCTACGACATGGAGGGTGGATTCAGGCGGTCATTCGGTAAAGATTTTCTGACCACCCCGAGCGGTTTCGCTACACATGGCGATCTGATGATCATCGCCGAGCTTCACGCGCGCCTCGCGGTCGTTGATTTGAACGATGAACTTCTCACGTACATCGGCGAAAACCAGCAGGTGTGCGACGTTGAGGGCTGGCCCAACAATGTCAACGAATCGGGGCAGTCAGTACGCACGAGCCTCCTGGAGGCGGGCAAGTTCAACAGTCCTCACGGTTTGGCTGCGGACGCCAACGGTAACCTGTATGTAGCCGAATGGCTCATTGGGGGCAGGGTAACCAAGCTGAATAGACCCTAAGCACTCTTGGGACGCTCTGCGTCACCGCCTGACAAACGAGGACGAGAGCCGCATCCGCACCGGCCACGCCGCCCACAACCTGGCGATCCTGCGGCGCATGGCCCTCAACCTGTTGCGCCGGGAGACGGCCGCCCTTGGCGGCATCGCCGCCAGGCGCAAGCAGGCCGGCTGGAACGACGGGTACACCTACTCAAGGTCCTGTCAAATTAGAATGCGATTGCCCTGCATCCTGCACTGCGCCGTCAAGGGCAAGGCCGGCAATCCGGCTCCCGTGGGTGCCTGCATTGTAGTCTTCGGTCCGTTGACCGGCGCTTCCCTCAATCCGGGCCCGCACCCTGGGTCCCGCGGTGGCCACGGGCAATTATGCGGACATCTGGCTCTACATGGTTGCCACGTTTGGCGGTGCAGCCCTGGCCGGCCTCTACAACAGATGGTTCATGCTGTCCGAAGACAAAGGGGCTTATATCCAATAGTTGACAGTCGAACTCTTGTGCTACAATTCCTGTGAAAGAGAGGACCCGATGGCGAACCGGGCCCTCGACCGGACACAGTGATAGGGACACCGTGGCCAGCACCCCGAAGTCTACAACGCCAGAGCCCCGGGCCGTCATACGGACGCTGCGCGTGCGTCTGTATCCCGGCACGGCTGCGAACGGCCAGTACCTCGAACAACTGGCCGGAGCCTGCCGGTTCGCCTGGAACCATGTGCTGTCCGGGCACGAGACGGACTACCGCACGTGGAAGGCGTCCGGCAAGCTGGGGGAGGGTCCGGGCCGTCCGACCTTCTTTACGCTAGGCCAGCGGTTTACGCAGTTGCGAAACGCACCCGGCAACGAATGGCTGCAGGACTACAGCTACGAAATCGTCCGGTACGCCTGCAAGTACATGGGCGACGCCTATGCCGCATTCTTCGACCCGGACCGTCCGGACCACGGGCGTCCGCAGTACAAGGCCAAGCACTACACACAGCCCGCCTTCACGATCCCGTCCGAAGTCCATATCAAGGATGGTTGCCTGCGCATCCCGAAGTTGGGCTGGGTGCGTCTGGCTCCCATCCGCAGGTATGCTGACGGCAAGCCTCTGACGGTGCGGGTCAAGCAGGAGTCGGAGGGCAAGCAGCCAAAGTGGTACGCCTACATCGTGTTCAAGGTGCCGGTCGACCACCCCGATGTGCGCCGGCCCGCGGAGTCCGGAGCGGTGGGCGTGGACCGCAACGTGGGGCAGGCCACGGACAGCACTGGAACCCTGCACGCCCTTCCCGACACGACCGTTGAGGACGCGAAGATCAAGCGGTACCAGCGCAGGATGGCCCGGCAGCAGAAGGGATCGAACCGACGCCGCGGCACGGCCGGCAAACTCCGCAAACTGCATCGCAAGCGCGCCCGGCGCCGGGACACGGCCACACACCAAATCAGCCGCAAGATGGCGGACACGGCCCACAACGTCGTGATCGAGGACCTGAACACCAAGGGCATGACGAAGAGTGCGAAGGGCACGGTCGAGAACCCCGGCCGGAACGTGAAGCAGAAGTCCGGCCTCAACCGATCCATCCTGGCATCCGGCTGGGGACAGCTGGAGCGCAAGCTGGCGTACAAGGCCGGCGAGGTGGTGTATGTGGACCCGGCCTACACTTTGCAAGCCTGCAGCCAGTGCGGGCACGCCGCCAAGTCAAACCGACCGTCGCAGGCGGTGTTCCGCTGCGGAGCCTGCGGGTTCCGGGCGAACGCCGACCACAATGCGGCGCTCAACATCCTGGTGCGGGCGGGACTTCTGCCCGTACCCGTTCCGGCCCGCGGGACTGGGGCTGCTGCACGGCGAGGAGCGCTCCCTCCCTGGTCGGCCTTGCGGCCGACCACAGGGACTCCCGCGACCCGTGAACCGGATATGCATGGTGTCAACCAATGTATATAAGTCCCAAGACAAAGCAAGCGGATAGCGAAGCGGAACATACCCGCGGACGACGCGGTTCGCGGCGTGGACAGCGCGACCAGCAACCTTGAACATGCCTGTCCGATTCCCTCTCTGAAGCCCCATGTCGACACGTTACATCGGTGCCTTGGACGCCGGTACCACCAGTGTGCGCTTCATGGTATTCGACCACGAAGCCAAGGTGGTGGCACAGGCCCAAAAGGAACACCGCCAAATCTTCCCGCAGCAGGGATGGGTTGAGCACGACCCCCTGGAAATCTGGGCCAACTGCGCCGAAGTGATACGCACGGCCCTGTCCTCCGTCGAACTGACCGGCAACGACATCGGGGCTTTGGGCATCACCAACCAGCGGGAGACCACTGTCATCTGGGAACGCGCGACGGGGCGTCCGGTCCACAACGCTCTGGTTTGGCAGGACACACGCACCGACCGACTATGCAACCAATGGCTGGCGGACGGATTGGAACCGGAGATAGCCCATCGTAGCGGCCTGCCAATCTCCCCCTACTTCGCCTCGTCCAAAATCCGCTGGATCCTGGACCACATCGACAATGGCACGGTCAGGGCCCGGCGCGGAGAACTCTGCTTCGGAACCATCGACTCCTGGCTGCTGCTCCAGCTCAGCGCCGACCAGCGACACGTCACGGACGTGACCAATGCCAGCCGCACCATGTGCATGAACCTGGAAACGTTGGACTGGGACGAAAGTCTGCTCGCGGCCCTGGACATTCCGGCTGCCATTCTCCCGACGATCGCACCCAGCAGCAGTGCCGATGCCCTGGGTACAACCGCGGCCGACGGGCCGCTCGACGCCCGGGTCCCCATTTGCGGCATTCTGGGCGACCAACAGGCCGCCACCGTCGGCCAGGCCTGCCTAACACCAGGAGAGGCCAAGAACACCTACGGCACCGGCTGCTTCCTCCTGCTCAACACGGGACGGGAAATCCGGCGGAGCACCAAGGGGTTGATTTCCACGGTGGCCTACCGGTTCGGCGACCGACCGGCCGTCTATGCGCTGGAAGGGTCGGTGGCCATGGGCGGCGCCACGGTGCAGTGGCTCCGCGACGAGATGCAAATGATTGACAATGCCGCCGACAGCGAGGCCCTGGCCGCCAGCGTGCCCGACAATGGTGGCTGCTACCTGGTGCCGGCCTTCAGCGGTCTGTTTTCCCCCTGGTGGCGCAGCGACGCCCGCGGCGTGCTGGCCGGCTTGACCCGTTATGTAACGAAGGCGCACGTGGTGCGCGCCGCGTTGGAAGCCATTTGCTTCCAGTCGCGGGACGTGCTCGACGTGATGATCGAGGAAGGCGGCGTTGCCATGCCGCGCCTCAATGTGGACGGCGGGGCCACAGCCAACGACTTCCTGATGCAACTGCAGGCCGACATCCTGGGCATTCCGGTGGCCCGGCCCGTAATTACGGAAACCACCAGCCTGGGTGCGGCCTATGCCGCCGGCCTCGCTACCGGCTACTGGGAATCCGAGAATGAAATCCGATCCGGGTTCAAGGTGGATCGGGTTTGGGAACCTGCCACTGCCGCGGTGGAGCGTGACGCGCTGCATGCCAACTGGCTCAAGGCGGTGGACAGGACCCTGAACTGGGTGGACTGATCCGCAACTGCTTCCCTGTCTCAGGACGTTGGCGGCTGCCACAATCTGAAATTCCGCGCAACCGGGCGGTAACCGGACGGACACCTCAAGGTGTCCGGAGCAGACCGTATCGTGCCGGCAGGACCTGCCTCTCACCTCCGGGACCATCTACTCAACACCGAGCAGCTCCCGAGGTGGGACCGCTTGATGCAATCTGCAAGTAGCAAACACAATTCCTTGGACTAATGCGTTCAAATTGAAAGTGGCACTTGCAATTCAGCCATCCCCTGCTCTATGCTTTCGTGGCATTCAACTTTGGAGATTCCGAGCCGTGATCCACAGGGAGATGAAGCCGCTCCTAATGTCGCTGTTCCGCCAGTACCCCTTTGTCACCATAACCGGTCCACGGCAGGCCGGCAAGACTACCCTGTGCCGCACTGCATTTCCCGAACTGCCGTATGCCAACCTGGAAGCCCTTGACCAACGGGAGTTTGCCCGCGTCGATCCCCGCGGGTTCCTGGACCAGTTCGACCAGGGAGCCGTTATCGATGAGGTTCAGCGTGTGCCCGAGCTGCTGTCCTACCTGCAGGTGCTCGGTGATGAACGAGGCACGAACAGCCAGTTTGTTTTGACCGGCAGCGAGAACTTCGCCCTGTCCAGGGCGATCAGCCAGTCACTGGCCGGCAGAACTGCGGTTCTGCACCTGCTTCCCTGTTCGCTGTGGGAACGGCGTCAGGCTCAACCAAATGCGAACGTTGACGAGGTTCTGTTTGCGGGGTTCTATCCGCGGCTCCTGGATCAGGACCTGGATCCAACGAGGATCATGGGCGACTACTTCGCGACTTATGTTGAACGGGATGTCCGCAGGATGGGAGGCGTCAGGAACCTGTCGGGGTTTGAGACCTTCACGAGTTTGGCAGCCGGCAGGATTGGTCAGACACTCAACCTCTCCAAGCTGGGCGCCGACGCCGGAGTCTCCCACACGACAGCCCGTGAATGGCTGTCGGTGCTGGAGGCAAGCTACATCACCTTCAGGTTGCGACCATACTCCACCAATACCAGGAAACGTTTGACCAAGTCGCCGAAGCTCTACTTTTTTGATGCGGGGCTGGCATCTTTTTTGCTGGGCATCAACGAGCCCGACCAGATTGCAACCCATCCGCTCAAGGGGGCCTTGTTCGAGAACGCGGTCGTGACCGAAGTTCTCAAGCACCATCACAATCGGGGGATACGTCCCAATCTGGCGTACTACCGGGACATGAAGGGGTTGGAATGTGATCTGCTGTGGCAGTCCGCCAACGAGATGCATGCCTTTGAAATGAAATCGGGCACAACCGTCAATCCTTCCCACTTCAAGGCCATCAACAGGGTGGCGGATGAGATTCCGGCCGTATCCAGGAAGTTCGTTGTCCATGGCGGTACGGGCCGTCAGACCCGATCCGACTGCGAAGTGGTTCCATTCCTGCGGTTGGATGAAGTGCTGCGGGAGTTGCAGCAAGATACGGCCCCCACAAGGCACACCGTTGATAGCGCCATCCCCAACAATGAACCCGACCTGCTTGACCGCGTTTTCCACAGCCTGGTGGCACCTGTCCTCGAGTCGGTTGACGACACCTTGCAGTCGCTGGAACGGCTTGTGTTTGGGAATGCCCGGCACGCGGACCTGATCCTGCGAGGCTCTTCCCGAATCGAATGGGAAGGCATGATGAAGCCGTCCACCTGGCCGCAGACCAGGTCGCAGTTCCTGCTCCCCAACCTCAACCTCCAGGATGAGGTCCTGATTCTGGGCAGAACAAGCAAGTTTGTGTCGCATCGGGAAGACGGCACTCAGCGGTTCTCCATTGAACTGAAACTCACATGGCGCTTGGAAGCTCATCAGGTAGTCCAAATGGGAACGATTGACGATTCGCCGATCGAGGGGTTTGGAATCACCATCGCTTATGTCAATCTGAACAAGACCAAAGGCACCATCCCTGCCGTGATCACGGCCCTGGTGGCCAAGTTCTCGCACAGGGTCAACGAACTTCTTGGCGCGTAACGAGTTCCGGAACCCAACACGGTCGCAGGGATGCAGCGCCTGCTGTACCGGGTTCGCAGCCACGGAGCATAAGGGAACGGCAACGGCCAGCCGCGTGCCGGCTGGATCGCTATTCCGCCCTGGCCGCGTTCCACAGATCGGCCCGTTGCCGGAAAATCCCCGGATCTTTTCGCCACTCCGCATAGCCGATGGCTTGGTTGTCGGTCAGCCAATCAATCCGTTCATTGATGCAGGCAATCAAGTCCGTGTTTTCCGCCTCCAGTGTGAAGCCGCCGTATTCAACATGACTGTCAAGAACGGAGACCGCAAACCCAGGTCCCAGCACGTGCGCTGCATCGCGATTGCCAATCTCGCCTCGGGCCACGGCATCGATCTGCCCCGAACTCAATGCATCCAGGAGTTCCACCTCGCCCTGCGCGTCGCCCAGATAGATGATCTGCGGCATGTTGTCGCTGGGCGGATGCATGCGTGTGCGTCCCTCAAGGACGGCCGAGACGCCGGCGGCGGTGATCGCGTAGTCCGCGCTGCCGTCCGACACCGCTGTGCCCCGTGGCGTGTCGATGTGCGTGTCCGCGATCAAAACCCCCTCTTCATTGGCCACGCCTGTCAACTGCAGCAACCGGGCTTCTCCTGTGGTACCCGCCAACACGCCCACGCGCACGTCGCTGGTCAAGCTGTCGTAGCTGACCAAGCGGTCGGCGTCTGCCTCCCGCACCAGCAGGGACTGCCGAAAGGCGATATGCCCGGTGGTAAAGGCCACCACTTTTTCGCCATCGGCGTTCAGGGTGCGGGAATCAAGGTTGGTGATGCCGCCTCCAACCATGTCGAATTGCGGTTGGACGGGCAGCAGCCAGATCTGCTCCCAAGGCGCGATGCCGCTCCGGGTGAAGGCAAGCCCTGTGTACTCCATTGCCTCGAGCGCCGAGAGCAGATCCGCCTCATAACCCCGGTGGGTATTGAAGTCGGAAGCTGCAGGATCGCCGTTGGCGCTGTAGCTCACCGGTTCGAAGTAGGCATAGAAACCCACGTTGAGAACCGTGTCGCCGTTCGTGCAGGCTGGCGGCCGGGCTGGCGGCGGCATTGCCACGGTACAGGCAACAAGATTCCAGGCCATCAGAGCCAAGACCAACGGATACAACGGCTTAAGGAACAGATTCACAGGAGAACTCCAGATATTGCCTGTTCGGTCGAGCAGCGGGCACGGTTCCGTGCAGGGTACCAGACGGGGACGGAGCATGTGAACCCGGCACCTGCCGGAAGAGCCCGACCTGCGGGGGCCGGCCGTGGCCACACTGACGGTTGCCTTCACTTAGCTGGACTTTGTACAACTTGGCATTGGTATCCGGCAGGCCAAACAGGCTGACACAATGAACCAAATCATCACAAGAGGTTCATCATGCCCCGCCGGCCGCGATGGTACCGCTGCCGTCCCCCTTTGCGTCGCTCTTGGACGCACGCACTTGGCGCAAGGCACAGATCCTGCTGACGGGGGGTGCGGCGCACGCCCTGTTGCCGGGCCTACCTGATGCTGTGTGTGCTGCGCCGCTGGCTACCCGACCGGGAGCTGGTGGTCGTCGGGGACCGGCCCTGCGCGACCCGACCGGATATCGGGACTCTCAGCTGGACTTTGTACAAAGTTGGCAGTGCGGGCGATGCGAGGTTGGGTGTGTTTCAGGCCGAGTAGCAGAGGGCGGCCAGGAGCGGCGCAGGTGGCGGCTGGGGGCGTTTTTGGATGTCGGGGGTGGCCGGGGACAAGGAAAAAGGCAGGACCTGCATCCAGAGGACGTGGCGGACGCAAGCCAGGACATCGGAGAATGTGGGGGCAGTCTTGGCATACCAGGCAGCCTGGCGGGGACGGAGAGGATGTCGTCGTCGCAGGCGGTGGGCGACCAGGATGAGCCAGCTGAAAAGGCCGAGCAGGGCCGGAGTGGTGCGGGCAATGGCCGCCTCCGACCACTGGCGCTGGGTTTCGACGCCCAAGTGGGTGCGGACCTCCTGGAAGGTGACCTCCACCTGCCAGCGCTGCAGGTAGGTGGTGAGCATGGCGGCCGGTTGCCAGTCGGGGTCGGTGCAGAGCAGGGCCTCGGGGTCCCGGTGCCCGGTCGGGTCGCGCAGGAGCAGCCAGCGCAGGGCGACGGTGGGCTGGCCCGGGTGGTACCAGAGGGCCGTGCCGGTGGCGGCCTGGAGGCGCTTCCGGGTGCCGTTGGGCCAGCGCTGGCGCAGGTCGGTCCAGACCGTGGCCGGGTCGGCCAGGCGCGCCTGCAGGGAGGGCTGACGGGCCCCCACGACCCGCGGCCGCCCGATCTGGCCCGGCCGGCGGGGCGGGGGCGGATCATGCAGGACGGCATCCAGGCGCAGCCGGGTCAGGAAGGTGACGGGCGGGTTCATGCCCTGGCAGGCGGCCAGCAGCTTCAGGGTCGCATAGGTCCGGTCCCCGACGACCACCAGTTCCCGGTCGGGCAGCCAGCGGCGCAGGCGGCACAGCATCTGGCGGGCCCAGTCCGTAATCGTCTTGTGGCGGCGGCCCCGGGCCTCGTGGTAGTGCCGGGACGGCGCCAGCACGGTCAGGAAGGGCAGGGCCCACACGCGGCGGGCCCAGGGCACCTCGGCCCGCAGCATCAGGCTGACCCAGCGCAGCCCCTTGGCCTTGACAAAGTGGCCGTGGGAGGAGCGGACCGGGTCCCGATACACCCCCAGGGCCTCGATCTTCTCCCCCCGGCGCCGTTCCAGGGTCTCATCGATGGCCAGCCGGCTGGGCCCCGTGGGGCCCAGCTGCCGGACCAACTGCTCCAGCAGCACCCGGCTGACCGCCAGGGACGACCAGGAGGCCCGGCTGAGGACATGGTGGTACAGGGCAAAATCGCCCCGCCCCTGAAGGCCCAGCGCATACAGGGCCGTGGACACCGTGCGCCGACCGGGAGCCAGAATGACCCCCGTCAGCAGGATCTGCGCCTTGCGCCAGATGCGCGCGTCGAAGAGCGACGCGAAGGGGGACAGCAGCGGTACAATCGCGGGTGGCAGGCTGGACATGATGAACCTCTTGTAGTGATTTGGTTCATTGTGCCAGCCTGCTTTCCCTGCCCAAACCCGACGTCAAGTTGTACAAAGTCCAGTCCCCTGCCCTCAGCCAGAAAATACCCTTAACATCCCCTCCCCTCCTTTTCGTCCAGCAGCATGCGGATGCGCGTGTCGAACACCTCGTTCCATAAGGCTTGCACCAGCGGTTCCGACAGCCCGGGGTCGGCCGGCATCTTCCGGTGGATACTGCCCTCCAGCCGATACGGTACCGCAACAAGGTCATGCCTCCGGACGGTCTCGCCGATCCCGCCTTGGGAATGGGAAGGCAGCATCGGCCAGTGCGGGTTCCGCTGTCCCGCAAACGACCGTTTGTGCAGTATCTCCGCAACCCGGGCAACCCGCGCCGCGGCCCCTCGGCCGTCACTGTCGCAAAATCCCGTCCCGAAATCAATGTTCCGAAGGCCGAGCCGCAGGCGGATTTGATCCCGCCGTGGCGTAGGACATAAGGTCAATAATGTTATACTCGACCCCATGGCCGACACCGACCTGATTCCCGCCGCCGCACCCCCGGCCGATCCCGGCGCGCCCCCCGCCGTGCGGGAGGCCGCCGCCCTGGTGGCCGTCGAGCTGGACCGGATCCAGCAGGCGGCGCGCAACACGGACCGCATCGCCTCCGATCCGGAGATGATCGCGGTGTGGCTGCGCAACCAGGTGTCGGACCACACCCGGGCCTCCTACGAGCATGCGTGGAATGCCTGGCAGGCGCACAGTGGGGCCGGCCGTTGGCTGCGACCACCCTGGCCGACCTGCAGGACTTCCAGGCGGCCCTGGCGCGGGACCGCCGTCCGGGCAGCGTCAACACCATGCTGAGCGCCCTTCGCTCCGCCTTCGCCCTGGCCCACCGCAAGGGCTACATCCGGTCCAATCCCTGCGCCGAGATCAACGACCTGCCCAACCCCCTCCGCAGCGGCACGGCCGCCGCCCTCGGCCGCCGCATCCTGACCCGCACCGAAACGGCGCGCCTGCTCGAGGCGGCCCGCCCGGACCGCGACTTCGCGCTGTACCTGACGCTCTACCACACTGGCTGCCGCGTGTCCGAGGCCCTAGCCCTGCGCTGGGCGGACCTGAACCTGGAGGGCCTGCTGCCCACCCTGACCGTGCTGCACGGCAAGGGCGGCAAGGGTCGGGTGATCCGGCTCTCGGAGCCCCTCCGGAAGACCCTGGCCGAGCTGCGGCCGGCGGCCGCTCGGCCGGAGGGCTTGGTGTTCGCCACGCGCACGGGCCGGCCGCTGGCCCGCAACAACGTCTGGACGTCCCTGCGCCGGACGGCGCAGCGGGCCGGCATCGAGCGCGGCATCAGTCCGCACTGGTTCCGGCACGCCCACGCCAGCCACGCCCTCGACGGCGGCGCCCCCGTCCAGTCCGTCAAGGAGACGCTGGGCCATGCCTCGCTGGCCACCACCTCGATCTATGTCCACGCCCGCAACGGCGGCGACAGCGGCCTGTGGCTGGACTGAGGGTGCACGTGGGGGAAACGGTTGTCCGTCAACGAAATCGCCCGCATCACCGGCGTTTCGCACAGCACTCTCTACCGCCATCTGATGCCCAACGGCCAACGGCGGCGCATCGGTGCACCGTTGGCCGGGAGCTAGGCCCAATACTGTCTATTTAGCACGCCGGAGCCAGGATCAAGGGGATCCAGGCATGGCGCCGACGGTCCAGGGGCCCGGACCGTCGGATGGGGTAGTTGCTCATCTTGCGTTTCACGCCGCGGGGATGGCGCAGGCCCCGGCTGGACACCACCCGCTCTTCCAGGATTTCCCGGCACAGGTCCCGGACACGGGCGATCCGCGACCGGCGGCGGGGACCGGGGTTCTGCAGGCGGCGGCGGACCACCCGCACGGCGTGCACGAAGGACGGACCACCCGCACGGCGTGCACGAAGGAGAGGTGGTCGGGATCGAGGTCCTCGTCGCGGGCGGCCTCGGCCAGGAAGGCGCGCACGGCATGGTAGGCCAGCAGGAGACCCTCCACCTCCTGCCGGACCAGTTCGGGGGTCTTGCTGCGCAGGCTGGGCCGGGGGCCCA
>MPMO01000093.1 GCA_002238555.1 Caldilineaceae bacterium bin34 | reverse complement strand
GCCGCAAGGCCGACCACAGGGACTCCCGCGACCCGTGAACCGGATATGCGTGGTGTCAACCAATGTATATAAGTCCCAAAATGTAGGTGGGGTTGGCTGCGTCATCACCCAGCTTGCGACGAAGCTTCTTGATGACGGTGCGCATGGGCCGAATGTTGCCACTGTCCCTGTCTCCCCAGACCCGTTGCAGCAGTTGTTCGTAGGTCACCCGGCAGCCATGCATACCAGGCTGTCCGCGTGAATCCCAGGGCCGTCGACAGCTCGCAGGGTCCGTCAACTCTGCACCCTCATCCTGTGGCCGAACCTGTTGTGGCGGCGGCGGAGAGCAGGGCGCGGCCCGGCGCCAATGCCCGCTATGTCTCGATAGTGCAACGCACCTTCGAGAGGTAGCATCGCGGTGTGCGAAGTCCCTCGGCAGCAGATCGCTCCAGCGTGCGCGCCGATCCGCGGCAGTTTCGTCTGCGATACTCGCCGTCTCGACCTCCGGTCTCAGAAATGGGCCTGACGGCCTCTGATGCACCCCGGGCATCCGAGCGGATGCCCGGCCTTCGAGTGTCGCCCAACGGTGTCTACCAATCCCTGGGCGGCGGTTGGTCGTCGCGGTCGGTGCGGGTGTCGGGGTCGGGTTCCAGCAGATCGTGCCAGGTAGCGGGCGCGTCGCGCACGGCCAGCAGGCGCGCCACCGCATCGTCGGGCAGTCCGTGGCGGTGCCAGGCCTCCGCGATGCGGTCCCGCCGCGCCTGCGGCAGCACACCGTTCAGAAGGGCGTGTATCGTGTCAATGGTGGCCTCCGTTCGCCCCCGCGCTTCGCCGATGGCTTCTCTTTCCCGCAGCTCGAATTCCGCATCGGCCTCCCGATCGCGCCAGCGGTTCTGCTTCGCATCCAGCCACTGGAAGCGCGGCGGCCGCCGCGTGTCCGGCTGCCACAGGCGCACGTGCGTGTCGCACACGGTGCTGAAGTAGGCCGGCGCGTCCTCGTCCTGCCGGTAGCGGCCATCCGGCTGCAGGCGGAAGAACTGAAGTGCCGCGGGGACATCGGGTTCGGGTTCACCGCCGGGATCGCAGGTCAGGTACTCGGCAATGCCCAGGTCGGCATACAGTCGCAGCTTCCCCCTCACATCCTTGGTTCTGGTGGTGGGGGACAGGATCTCCATCACCAGTTCGGGAACCGGGTGGCCTTGGTCGAGCCGCATCGTGCGCCCGTCCCTGCTCCGCTCCGCGTCTTCCGGCAGCAGCAGTTCCTGTGGCAGCACCACCAAATCCGGCTCCACCTGCGAGACCGGATGCCCCTTCTCGGTGTACATGCCGGCACGGCTCCCGAAGTCCGGATCGAAGTGGACCTCCGGTTCCCGTTCCACGCGGTTGCCGAACATGGCGCGGAGCACGAAGAGCATGGCCACAAGGAGGGGGGTGTGTCTGTAGTGCTGGGGGCTCGCAAAGCCGTCCTCGTCCAGAATCCAATGGCGCAGGTCCACACTCAGGTGGGGGTCGGTGGTCCCTTCCTCCTGGTACTCGTGGGCCTCGTCGTAGGTGTATGCGGGATCGAAGTACGCCAACTGCGCCAGTTCGGCGCGCCAGGCCTCGGGATTGTCCAGCCGCCAGGCAACGCGCTGCTCCCAGGCCGCGCGCGCCGTGACCGCATGGGTGTCACCGTGCCGCGGCGCCACCCGCCAGTCCCAGTGCGGGTCCGGCTGCGCCGGTCCGGCGACCGGTCGCCTGGATTCCCTTACGGCTGTGGCCATGCGTGTCCCCTGCTTCGTGTCGGGATTCGATTGTACCCGGTCCGCAGTTCCCGTTGGCGGCACCGTCCGCAAAGGGGTGGATCCGGATGAAGCGATGGTGCAGCCACGCGCTGACCAGCAGCGGATGGTGCGCCTCCCGGTACTCGGCGTAGAGATAAAGGGGCTTATATACCTGTGTAGGTCCCGGATCCCGGCCCTGTGTGGTGGCCGCGGCGGCCGGGGCAGGTTGGTTTGGAACTGGAGGGGGACAGGGCCGCCTGAACCAACTCTGCGCTGCGCGTCAGCTGGACCGCCATCGGCTGGGGTTCAAGTCCGGACTGCGCGCAGTCCGGGGTCGTTGTCTCCTTCTCTGCGGCCGCACGCACCGCGGACGAGGTTGTCAGCAGCAGGCCCTACGGGATACGGGAACGCGGGGAGGGACAGGTGAAGACCCACATGAGGCAAGTTCCTGGTTGTCAGTTCCGAATCAGAGTTTCATAGTAGCGGCCGACTTGGCCTTAGCCCAGGCTGCGGGATGGGCACACCGCGGGTACGCGCCCGATATGGACAGGGCTCGCAACCGGGAGTAGATCGGGACCCGTCCCGCTTGGTCAGGCTGATGGAAGCCCACCGGGCTCCAGGCCGCCGCGCGGGCGGCACCAATGTCCGCTATATCCCGGTAGTGCAACGAACCTTTGAGAGATAGCGTCGCGGTGTGCGGAGTCCCTCGGCACCTGCCTCGCCATGCCCCTCACCACCGCCTGTGAGCCTGCCGTATATTGCCTGGGCGCGCATGTAAAATAACACCTGTAGTCTCTGCAGTAACGGTCAATCGCCGTTTCGCGGTCCCGCCGAGCAAGCTCGTGCATGCCTCTGCCAAGACCCATCGACGGCTCTGCCCAAGAACGGACAAGCGGCGAAATTTCACATGACAAAGGTAGCGGTGACGGGCACCCAGTACTGTGGCAAGACGATGTTTCTCACCTCCCTGCTGTGGCAGTTGGAGGAGTTGGACGAGACGCGATTTCATTTGCCCGACGGCATCGCCGTCCGAGGATTTCACCCGCAGCATGTTGGCGAGCGCGACGAAGTCTTCCCCCTAAACCGCTTCCGGAATGTGCTTGCACGGGAGTACAAGTGGCCGGAGAAAACCAGGGACACCTACCACGCCAAGTATGCATTCCATCACAGCGGCCGATGGCGCATTCGAAGCCGACAGACAGTGGAATTCCTCGATCTGCCTGGCGAGCGCATCGCGGATGTTGCCATGGTGATACACAAGGACTACGAAGAGTGGTCGGACCACCTGCTCGATCATCTTTCCCAGGACACTTTCGGCAGGGAGGTGGTCGCCCAATTCAGAACTGCGGCCGCCAGGCCCGGGGCAAGTGCCAGGGACGTCGTGTTGGCCTACCGGCTCGTACTGGCGCGTCTCATCCTGGCCTACAAGCCGCTCGTGTCGCCATCGGTATTTTTCCTGGATCGCACCGGGGATCTCGCACGCGATGAGGACGAGACCAAGTTGGTTGAATCGCGTCGCTGCGGTTTGGATGAAGAGCGCGAGTTCGCACCGCTGCCGAAGGACTTGAGAGACGCCAATCCAGAGTTGGTCGGCGAGATGCAGCGCCATTACCGGGAATATCGAAAGGTGGTGGCACTGCCCTTGTTCCGGAATCTGATGTCCGCTCAAAGTCTCGTGGTTCTGATCGATATCCCGTCGCTGCTGATAGCCGGGGACCAACGCTTCTGGGACGAACGTCAGATTGTTGTCGACCTGCTAAGGGCCATGTGCAGCGACACGAATTCCGCCCGAATCCTGCGGGCGCTGCGGCTCAAGAGTTCCCTGAAGCGTGTCGCGTTCGTGGCCAGTAAGTCCGATTTGGTGTTGGATGACGACCTTCGGGACGGCCGACTGCTCGCCTTGCTCCGGTCAATGAACGCCCGCGCGGCCCAGCAGATCTGGCCGTCGGTTGAAGTGAGGTGGTTTACCTGCAGCGCGTGCGTCTCGACCCGACCCGGCAACCAGCCAGACACGTTAATCGGCCAGACGCAGCCAGGACCGTACACCTCGGATCGTCATTCGGCGGAGGTTCAGGTAACACCGCTCCCGGAGGAGTGGCCACAGGCCTGGAAGCTGGGCGACTACCGGTACCGACACTTCTGGCCCCGAGTGCCGGAGAACTTCATGATCCCACCGCGCCATCGGAACCTCGACGACATTTTCAAGTTTGCGGTTCTGGGCTGATCCCCATGTTGGAGACACCGCGCAGTCACGACCAGGCACGGTCCGCGCCTCCCGAGCATGGACCTGCGGCTGTCGGGAGCGAGCCGCGCCGCGCCGGCGACCACGGCCTCGGCATTCCCCCATCCACCGCAGGTGAAGACCGAGTACAACCCCGAATCGAGGCTGGGGAACGCGACCAAGCGCGAACGCAGGTTCCCGACCTTGGTTCCGACGTTGCCGGTAGGGACCCACTGCGCGCTGGCGACCATGGTCTCGGCATTCCCCCACCCACCACCGAAAAAGGCCGAGAGCTGACTCCGGCGGAGAACAGGAAACGCGACCGCCAGGAAAAGGATCAGGAGCAGGAACGGATTCGAAGGGAGTTCGAACGGACCCTGCAACAGCAGGATGCGGGTCGCTTCCAGTTGCCCAAACCCATACTCGACTTCCTAAGCTGGACCATGTTGGCCGTAGCATCGGTTCTGGGTTTGCTGCTTATCGGGCAAGCCGCAGCAGCGGTTGGCCACATCCGGGTCCTGCCGACGCCGTTGGCCTGGGTGGTTGGGGTGGCTACGGGTGGTTTCTCCCTCGTCCTCGTCATCCTGGTTGTACGTCTCGGGTGGGCACTCATGCGCCTCCGCCGCAGTCCGGCCGTGAATCTCGCCGGCATTCGGACCCTGAACGAGCGTCGGCAGTGGCAGCTGCTTGCGATCCTCCATGCCGATCAGGCACGGCTGAAGTTGCGGGAATACCTGGAGGAATTCGAAAGCGAGAAGGCACACCCTCATCTGAACGACGACGAACGAACGCGCCTGAAGAACGCGCGGCAATATCTGCTCGAGGGTCCACAGGTACTTTCGGCCACCGAATGGCTGGAAGCATTCAACGAGCGGTTCCAGGCGATTCTCGATGCGGTCGCCGCGCGGCGGGTGCGAGTGCACGCGGTCAAGGTCGGCATCGGCACGGCCGCGTCCCGGTTGCCTCTGCTTGATCAGGCGATCGTGCTGTCCACGTGCCTGGCAATGCTGCGAGAGCTGCTGGTGCTCTACGGCTTGCGGCCCACCACGTTGCAAGCGGGACTGCTTCTGGCACACTCGGTGATGGCGACCTACCTGAGCGGTGCGGTGCAGGATGTGACCGACGGCCTTTCGGAAAGTGGCCCGTTGCCGGACATCTTGGAGGACATAACGGAGGGGGTTGAGGGCGTTGAAGAGGTCGGCACCGGCATTGTCGGCACACTGGCCGGAGCCGCCCCTGTCGTCGGCACGTTGGTTGAACGCGCCTCCGAAGGTGCTGTCAACGGCGTCCTCGTCTGGCGTCTCGGCAGCAGCGCGATCAAGCAGATTCAACCCGTCCGGCTGGTGAAATGACGAACGCAGGCGCGGGTGGCTGCCCCCTGCGATTATTGCCCGCCGCCGTATTGGCCTGGTCGCTGCCGTAGTCGGGGGGATATGGGGCGGCGAGCCGTTCCTGTCGAACGTGGCGGCCGGTCTCTACAGTTTGTACATGTGGCTGGATATACTGCCGGCCCAAACCGGCATGGATTCATCACGGTGTCATCGGATGATGGTCACGAGTGTTCGGTGTAATACCAATCCAGTACAATAATGGCAATGTATGGATGGCACTGGGTCGGGAGGGTTCCCATGGCTCGCCAGATTGCAGTCGATTGGGCGGCCGAGGATACGGAGGCGGACCTGCACGCGCAGTACCGGGCGGAAAAGGTGACCGAGGTGCGCACGCGGCTGCATGCGCTGTGGCTGTTGCGCCGGGGCGAGCCGCCAGCGGCGGTGGCGGCCGCGGTGGGCGTGGGGCTGCGCAGCGTGCACCGATGGCTGCAGTGGTACCGGGAGGGCGGTATGGCGCAGGTACGCAGTCGGCGCAAGGGCGGGGTCGGCACCCCTTCCTACTTGACACCGGAGCAGGAGCGGCAGGTGGTGGCGGAGGCGGCCCAGGGGGTGTTTGCGACGGCGCAGGCGGTGCGGGACTGGATTGAGGAGCAGTTCGGGGTGGTCTACACCCGCGACAGCCTGTACACGCTGCTGCCGCGGCTGGGGATCCGGCTGAAGGTGCCCCGGCCCCGACATGCGAAGACGGACCCCCAGGCCCAGGCGACCTGGAAAAAGGGGGGCTCGGGGAGCGCCTGGCCGCGGTCGGCCTGAAGGCGGGGCAGGGGATTGTGTGGGGCGACGAGATGCGGCTGGGCCTGTGGCACGCGGTGCGCAAGGTGTGGGCGCCGCGCGGGGTGGCCGTGTCCCGGGAGGTGCAAATCGGCCGGTCCTACCTTTATGTGGCGGTCGCCCTCGATCCGGTGACGGGGCAGCTGTGGTGGGCCTGGCAGCCGAACATGAAAGGCGAGGAGATGGCCCGCATCCGGGGGGCCTGGGCCGAGGAGCCCGGCATCGACGGCTGGGTCTGGGACGGGGCCGGCGGCCACAAGGGCGCGGACAGGCAGGCCATCGAGGCACCCCAGTCGTGCCGCCGCCCTACGCCCCCGAGCTGAATCCGGTGGAGCGCTTCTTCCAGGAGCTGCGCCGGGCCCTGGGGACCGGGTGTATCCGACCCTGGAGGCCAAGCAGGCGGTCCTGGAACCGATCCTGAGGGCCTGGCAGGCGGATCCGGAGCGGGTCAAGCAACTGTGCGGCTGGAACTGGATCCGCAAGGCCCTAACCGACCTGCCGGCGGTCACTGAAACGCCTTGATCGTACTGGATTGGTATCACTTCAAAACCGGAAGTCCTCCCCTACTTCGCCAAAGACGATGAGATTTCCCCGACCTCCGATCAAGTGCTCTTGATTTTTCAAGATCTGATAGGCGAATTGAACTGCTTGGGTAGGAAGTATTACGCCACGGATCCCGAACTCGTTTTTGGCAGGAAACTACACGAGCCAACTCAGACCAGCAAGTAGCCTGAACGCACAGCTGAAACCACCGCAGGAGCCATGTCGAAGCGGCGTTGAACGGATGGCATCCAAGCCGGACCGTGAACGCAAGCACGACCAATAGGGCAAGGCTCTGGTGAGTCATGGGAAGCCATCAAGCCTCCAACCAAGAGGGACTTGGAGCACGACTTCACGTTCCTCGATGCCTGGCGTGACCGCCGGGATACGTTCCGCACACGGCCGGATGGGCAACTACGGCGGGTCGGTATGACGAGAGCGGCGGAGACCCGGACAGCCTTCCGAAGCGGCGGCGCTCAGCTGCACTCCTGTCAACGAGAACCAGAACTGTGCCAAGCTACAAACTTTCCGACTGCATTCGCGGCGTCGCCGCCAGGCGGCTTTTAGCCGTTGAGACTGATCCCCATACGTCTCACCAGCACGAGTTCCATGGTGTGGCAGCGTTCAAGCAACTGCTGGGTCTGTGCAAGCGAGAACTTGTTGCACGGCATCTTTTCCTAGCGGATGACGAACAAAGCAACGTGGCGGGCGCCCGCCGACCGTCGATGTTAGCGCGGTGAACCGTCTGGCGTCAGATGCCGGTGGAGCGTGGTGCGCGACTGCCCGCCGCACTGCGCACCATCGAATAGCGACCTCGGTCCCAAAGGTTGGTGTGCCGGCGCAAGTCGATCGCTAGTTCACTGCCTCCGGCGCGGCCGCGCGTTCGCGCAGCTGCCGTCCTCCGTTGTGTGCGCAGAGCAGGAAGTCGGTCATCAGATCGGCCAACGGTTGGCACTCGGCTGCACACAGGTACAGCCAACCCACCACGCCATCGTCGAGTTCCACCCTGACACAAGGTTCCTTCTTTCCCACCCAGGGCCATTGCTTGCTGAACCACCTTCTCCTTTGATCGACAGACGCCGAGTACACGGTACACCATGGTGTGTGCCGGTTTCCGTCGGGCAGCGATAGGCTCAGTTCTTTCAGGTTTAGGCTTAGTCTCCCTGTGCGGAACTTGATCGGCCTGAGCAACATCCAATAAATGACCGCCACCAACAGCAGCCAGTAGCTAATGCCAACAATCTGGCCGATGAGATGTTGTGCATCAATTAACAATTGCCCCATGATCTCGAACACTCGGAAACCGACAAGAACCGCCACCACGACACTCAAAAGCTCTGTGTAGGTTTTCTTGCCCAGAGATTCCTGTCAATGGTGTGAACAGTTTTTGAGATAAGGAATCCTTGGTCGGGGCAGGGATTAATCACCACATTTTTGCTTGTGCGGAGACCTGGGGCGGCGGCCGCCGGCCGCGGAAGGGGGCACGGCTCCTGCTATGGTGTGAGTACTACCACCACGCCATCCCGGGAGGTGTTCCGTGCCCCTGCTGCCCACTATACTGGCCGACCTGCCCTTCGGCAAACCGCAAAGGGACCACCTCGGCGCCCTGCTGCCCTTGCTGACCAGCCTGCCGGTTCGGCCCACGCACCGCAACCTGACCCGCTTCGGCGACCGCTGTCGCCACACGCACGGGCGCCAGGCGGCCCGCGCCTGCGACTTTGCGGCCTTCAACCTGGCCGGTTTGTGCGCGGTGGTGCCCTACGCACACGAGCTGGCCTGGGCCGGGGACAGCACCTGCCTGCCCAAGAGCGGCCGCAAGCTGCCCGGGGTGGGCTGGCGCTGGCACAGCGGCGAGGGGCGGGTGGCCTGGGGCCAGCAGCTGGAGGTGCTGTCGGTCCTGGACCTGGACGAGCACTGCTCCTATCCCGTCCACGGGGGCCTGCAGGAGGCAACCGCAC
>MPMO01000092.1 GCA_002238555.1 Caldilineaceae bacterium bin34 | reverse complement strand
ATCCCGCGCGCGGAGGCCGCGCCGGGGGTTTCAGGGTCCCTCGGACCGCCTATACACCGCTTCCGCGCACCTTTGGGGGTACCCGATGGCATCCCAAACCTATTCTTCAGCAGCCTGCTAGAAACGTCACCCATGCATTGAGGCCATTGCCACGATCGCGTTTGTCGTAAGGGGCGACGATGTTGCGTGCATGCGCGTGGGCTTGCTGATACGCGGTGAGAAGCAACCCATGAGATGAGACCCTACCTGTTCAAGGCCCCATCCCAATCCAATGCGGTAATCCTGTTCGGTCCCGTGTCCAAGGAACAGGGACGGTCTGTGTCAGACTCTTGGCATGCAACAGCCTTTTGAAGTGCGACGGGATCCTGGAGGCATGAAGTCCGTTGTCAGGCTGCTATCAAGCAGTAGTGGTTGGGCGGCCGGTTGGAGTAGTCAGTCCAATGGGGATCGGCCGTTGGCGCGACCTCGATCCGCGTGCGCGGGGGTGGCCTTCTGATGCCCATTTCCCTTGCCATGCCCCAGTTTGGCCAGAGCGTCACCGAAGGGACCGTGGCCGCCTGGCTCAAGACCGAAGGCGATTCCGTCGAGCGCGACGAAAGTTTGCTGACCATCTCGACGGATAAGATCGACACGGATCTGCCGTGCCCCGAAACCGGTGTCCTGCTCCGGGTGTGCGTGGCGGAAGGCGAGACTGTGGCCGCCGGCACGGTTCTGGCCTGGGTGGGCCAAGCCGGCGAGGAAGTTCCCGATGGTTCCCCGCCGGTGACCGACGAGTCCGTGCAGGCACCGGAACCTTCCGTACCGCAACGCGTGCCCGAGCGAAGACCAGTGCGCGCAACGGGCAGCCGTGCAGGTTTCCTGTCGCCCGTGGTGGGCCGGCTGGCTGCGGAACACAACGTGGACCTGGATGCCATCCAGGGGAGCGGCCGCGGCGGCCGCATCACGCGCAAGGACATTGAAAGGCACATCGTCGACCGCAGTACCGGTACTGCGGCGCGCGATCCGGACACCGCACCGCAACCGCTGACCCCCATGCGGGCCGCCATTGCGGAACACATGAGCCGCAGCGTGCGGACCAGTCCCCACGTGACCACGATTCACGAATTCGACATGGGGGCCGTGGTTCGCCATCGGGCTGATCACCGGGTCGCATGGGAGGAGCGCGGCCTCAGGGTCACACTTCTGGCCTATCTGATGAAGGCCGCGACGGAGGCGCTGCTGCAGGTGCCCGCGGTCAACGCCAGCCTGACCGCGGAAGGCATCCGGCAGTTCGCGGAGGTACACCTGGGCATGGCCGTGGCCGTGTCGGGAGGGCTGGTGGTGCCCGTGGTGCGCAATACCCAGACGATGTCACTGGAAGACATGGCCGCCGCGCTGGCGGACGTGACGGAAAAAGCCCGCGCCAGGAAACTCAAGGCCGAGGATCTGGAAGGAGGCACCTTCACCATCACCAACCACGGAGCCGGGGGCAGCGTGGCCGGCACGCCGATAATCCATCAGCCCCAGGCGGCCATCCTGGGCTTCGGGGCCGTGGTCAAGCGGCCGATCGTGCGCGGCAGCAGTCACCTTCTGCCGGATGCCGACGATGCCATCGTGATTCGGCCCATATCCCTCTGCAGTCTGTCCTTCGACCACCGCCTCCTGGATGGGGCCGTGGCCGACGAGTTCATGACCGCGGTGCACGCAAGCCTGCAGCAGTGGTCCTGACGGGCTGTCCGTCTGCGACAATTTCGTCATGAACAGGGATACACAACTCGCAGTCATCGGAGGCGGACCAGGCGGCTATGCCGCGGCCATCCGCGCTTCGCAACTGGGATTCAAGGCCACCTTGGTCGAAAGGGAGCACCTGGGGGGCGTGTGCCTCAACTGGGGATGCATTCCGTCCAAGGCCCTCATCCACGCAGCCGACGTGCTGGAGAGTCTGAAGGACGCCGCCGATCTGGGCATCGGCATCGGCGAGATTGTCCTGGACTTCGGCCGCACACATGCCCGCAGCCGAACGATTGTGACGAAGCAGGCCCGCGGCCTGCAGTTCCTGATGCGCAAGAACGGCATCGACGTGGTGGAAGGCCGGGCTTCACTCCGGGATGCCCACACGATTGGGGTTGAGGGTGCGGACGGTTCCGCCTCCGATCTGACCGCCGACCACATCCTGTTGGCGACGGGTGGAAGGCCCCGGTCACTACCGGGGCTGCCCTTCGACGGCGAGACCGTCCTTTCGTCGCGGCATGCCCTGGATCTGTCGGAGCTTCCCGACCGGGCGGTGATCGTGGGCGGCGGCGCCATCGGTGTGGAGTTTGCCTGGCTGTGGCACTCCTTCGGGGTGGCCGTGACCGTGGTCGAGTTCGAGGACCAGCTGCTGCCGCAGGAGGACGCCGACGTCGCGGCCGAACTGACCAAGCGGTTCCGGGGCCGCGGCATCAAGGTGCTGACCGGGCACGGCGCCGACGGCTGGGATGCCGGGACGGGCGAACTGTCGGTGCGCGACCGGAACAACGGCAATGCGACCCGGTTGCCGACCGATCTCGTGCTGGTGGCGGTTGGAATTCAGCCCAATACCGAGAACCTGAACCTGGTCGAACAGGGCATCGCCCTGGATGCCCAGGGATTCGTGCAGGTCGGCGAGAGCCTCCAAACATCGGTGCCCCACATATATGCGGCCGGAGACTGCACCGGGCGTCTGCCCCTGGCCCATGTCGCCATTGCCCAGGGCGTGGCGGCCGCCGAGACCATGGCCGGCCAGGAGCCGGAGCCGCTTACGGAAGAGCGGTATCGCTTCATGCCGCGCTGCACCTACGCCTCGCCGCAGGTGGCCAGCCTGGGCTGGACCGAGGCACAACTCAAGGAGGAGGGAATCCCCTACAATGCGGGCATGTCCAGCCTGTTCCCGAATGGCCGGGCGCGGGCCGTAGGCGCCGGCAATGGCTTTGTGAAGATTCTGGCCGGCGATCCCTACGGTGAAATCCTGGGCGTGCATATGGTTGGATCCGAGGTTACGGAGCTGTTGCCCTCCTTGACCTTGGCCCACATGATGGAGCTCACACCTGTGGAAATCGCGCAGACTGTCCACGCCCATCCCACCCTTAGTGAAGTGGTGATGGAGGCCGCTGCCGCGGTCGAAGGCCAGCCGTTGCACGCATGACGACCGAAACCACACTCGTCGCCGCGGAAACGCAGGAGGTCGCGCCGGGCCGCAAGCAGCTGTTTGGTCTGGCCCTCGTCGCGACCATCATCTTGCTCGTGGCCGGGGTGGCGTTGGGGGTGCCCCTGGCGTTCTGGACCTGGCACATTCATCAGGCCGGGACTCAACTGGAAGAGGCAGTGGCCTGGCCCGAGCCGCGCTACAGCGACGCCCTGCCGAGCTTGCAGGACCCGACCCTGCTGAATTCGGTGCGTCGACACTTGGATGCAGCTCGGCGCTGGCGTCCCAACCATTTCCACGCCCACCGCATGGAAGCCGTCACGTACATGGCGGAAGGTAATTGGCTGGCCGCGGAACGCGTCATCGAAGCAGCGGTGGCGGGAGCCGAACGCAATCCGCTGGTGCAGTTCGACCGGGTACTGATCCATGAGCAGATGATGGACTATCTGGCCGCCCATCCCGGCCAGGAGGTTTGGCAGGCCGTTCAGGATCAGCAGGGAACGCTGCTGAAGCCGGCGGCCGATCGGGTGTGCGCCTATCTGGACCGTTCCACGGACTGCGATGTGGTCAACCAGACCGTCTCCCTGCCGGTGCACGGAATGGATCCGACCCTGATTCGGGAAGGGAGACTGTTGGCGGTTCTGAGTGCGGAGCCGATTGAAATCGAAGTGTTCGTGCCGCGCGCAGCGCCGTGGCTGGTGTTTCTTGCCGGGGTGCATCCTGAGAGTTCGCCGCCCCCGCCGGCCGGGGTCAGATTGACCATCGCCGTTCAGGCCGAGGGCCAGGCCGACTGGACCCAGGTGTCGGAGGTGGTCCTGCCGCCCGACAGCCAGGCCACCGGGTGGATTCCGAACCAGGCGAATCTGGGGCGCTGGGCGGGAACCGCAGTCCGGCTGCGCCTGGGCGCGGCACCCTTCGGTCCGGCCGTTGGCTGGGCCGACCTTTCGTTCCAAAGCGCGGCCAGCGTCGCCTTTGCCATGCGCACGCCCGAACAGCGCTGGCAGCAGTCCCTGCTGGCCGGTGGTTTCCGCAGCAGCGACTTGCAGGCCCTGGCCCAGGAGGCGGAGAACCGGGGCCAGGAAGACCGGTCGGCCGCCTGGCAGCGCCGGGCCGATTTGGTGGCCGCTCACGAACCGCCCCCGACATCTCCATAGGCCTGGCGGCCGCGCCCCGGGTTCCCATCAACGCATGCCATGGCACGCAGCGCGCAAATTGACGTGGCCGTGCGGTTCTCGGAGACCGATCTCATGGGTGTCGCACACCATGCCGCCTGGGTAACGTGGCTGGAGATGGGTCGCCTGACGCTGATTGACGGCAGCGGCCTGCCCTACACGGAGATTGCCAGGACCCACCATCTGACCGTCGTTTCAGTCAGCCTCCGCATCCGCCGGCCGCTTGTGTTCGGCGACGTGGCGCGCATCACAACGGTGCTGGACAAGGTCGGCAGCCGCAAGGTCTGTTTCGCCTATGAACTCCACCACAGGGACAGTGGCGTCCTGGTCGGCACCGGCGCCACCGAACATGTCTGCGTGGATCTGGAAGGACGGTCCAGCCGGCTCCCGGACCGGGTGGTGGCCGCCCTGCGCCGCGAACCTGCGCCGCCGCGCTGAGTGGCCGGCGGGTAGAATGGATGCAGCCGGCATTGATGCGGCCAACCGGCCCCTGTTTTGGAATTGCGTTCCGTGAGTGACCTTGGTACCCCCGAAAACCCCATCCGCGTGGCCGTGGTGGGTTCCGGCCCGGCCGGTTTCTACGCCGCCGACTTCCTGTTGCGGGACCAGCGCACCGTACAGGTGGACATGTACGACCGGTTGCCCACGCCGTTCGGCTTGGTGCGGGCGGGCGTGGCGCCCGACCACCAGAAGATCAAGGCGGTCACGAAGCTGTACGACCGCGTGGCGGCCCGGCCCGGCTTCCGCTTCTACGGCAATGTCACCCTGGGCCAGCACATCCGGGCACCCGAACTGGCGGACTTCTACCACGCCATCCTCTACTCCACCGGGGCCGAAACCGATCGGGATCTCAACATTCCGGGCATCGACCTGAAAAACAGCCACACCGCAACCGAGTTCGTGGCCTGGTACAACGGCCATCCCGATTACGTCCACCGCACCTTCGACCTGTCGCACGAGAACGTGGTGGTGGTCGGCATCGGCAACGTGGCGGTGGACGTCAGCCGCATCCTGGCGCACACCCCGGAACGGCTGGCCGAGACTGACATGGCTCCCTATGCCGAGGAGGCTCTGCGGGAGAGCCGGGTCCGGAACATCTACATGCTGGGCCGGCGCGGCCCGGCGCAGGCGGCCTTCACCGTGCCCGAGGTGCGGGAACTGGGTCGGCTGGAGGACTGCAGTACGGTGACCCTGCCGGAGGAGGTGGAACTGGACCCCCTCAGCGCGCAGTTCGCGGAGCAGTCCGACGACCGGACGCTGGCCACCAAGCTGGACATCATCCGGTCCTTTGCGCATCCGGTGGACGCATCAAAGTCGCGGGCGCTGACAATTCGCTTCCTCACCTCACCCGCGGAAATACAGGGGGATGCCGAAGGACGCGTTGCCCGCATGAAGCTCGTGCACAACGAATTGGTCGACGACGGCCGCGGCGGTTTGCGGGCCAGTGCCACCGAATTCGAGGAGTGGCTGGATGTCGGACTGGTCTTCCGTTCGGTCGGCTACTACGGCGTGCCGCTGCCGGACGTGCCGTTCCGGGAGGACTGGGGCATCATCCCCAACGAGGAGGGCCGGGTTGTCGACATGGATACCGGCCGCCAGATCGCCGGCCACTACGTGGCGGGTTGGATCAAGCGGGGTCCGTCCGGGGTGATTGGGACCAATCGGCCGGATGCCAAGGAGACCGTGGAGCATCTGGTGGCGGACGCGGTCGAGGGCAAGCACCTGTTTCCCGTGCGTCCGCATCCCGAGCAGGTGGACGAGGAAATCCGGGGTCGTCAGTCGCAGGTGGTGACCTGGGAGGACTGGCAGAAGCTGGATGCCCTGGAGACGGCGCGCGGTGCCGAGCAGGGACGCCCCCGCGTGAAGTTCACCTCCGTGGAAGAGATGCTGGCAGTCATGCGGGAGGCCGGGCTGGCCTAACCTCCACAGCCGGGATGCCAAGCCGGTGACCGGCCCGCGCCAAGGACCTGAATACAAGGCAAGACGAGGTCCCTTGTCCTTTGGACTAACATTGGGCCCATGTTGTAGTTCTTTTTGCAGTCCGACTCCCTCGGTCCGTCATGGGTTGCACACTATCAGCGCCAAGGTCATGTACTGTTCGTTGTGCCTCGGTTTGAATTGGGCTTGCCGACAGTTTTGGCCCCTGTCCGGATGGGGTCCTCAATTCCATATCATCCCACCGGGACTCCCTGGCCAGGCACGTCAGGTCCAAAGCCGCCGTGACCGTACCTGGTTGTACCTGCTGGTGGATGCCGCGGACTGGTTGTTGTCCTGTCTCCCGACCGCGGGCCAAGCTAGGGTTTGGTTGAAAGCAGTTACGCTCCGCGAGGGTTTTCACCGTCGTCAATCGGTAGCGGATCCGGGCTGCGGAATCGACGGGCTGTGTTGCCAAATCCGGGGGACGGAGAACCGAGTTGGCGACTCCGGGGCAGTATCATCCCCGAATGCCAATCGTCTCCAATCGGGACCTGTAACAGGCCCCCAAGGTTGGGGAGCGGACTGTGGAATGGTTCGAGCAGTGCCAATGCATCTCCACGCGCTAAGGGATATGGGATACCGACGACCCAAGGTTCGTCATGTGCGCTGCCGCTGTTCGTTGTCAGCGCGGCTTCTTGTGTGCCAGTGTCCGAGGGTCTTGGAGTTGTAGATGGCCCCGCAAGTCGATCGGAATCGCACCGTCGTTACCCACGTGCTTGACGTTTATCGCGCCGAGGTGAGGAAGTTCATCTGCAAGACCCTGGAACAACAAACAACTCCGCAACGACAGTTCCACGATCTAATTCTGGATGCATTGAGCGAGGACAAAAAAAGGATCGTCCTGCGCGAAATGAGTGGCGGGAATTCAATTGGTGACTCAATCGATATTGGCGAATTCCCTGAAATAATGGATCTTAACTGGACTCTTTTTGCTGACAAAATCGCATACAATGTTTCCAGATCGACATTCAGGCGCAACACAATCAAGATTCGTAGCGCGAGGAATAAATGGGCACATCCAAGCGGGAATCCCTTTAACACAAGTGAGACAAATCGGCTTGTCAAGTTGATTGCAACCTGCCTGCGTCAAATACACAGCACTCAAGCCGCACGAGATATAGAGGCACTGAGTTCGGAATTGGATCAGCCACCTGCGCCAGAAACTTTCGGGCCCCGTCGCTCGTTGCTGCACCAGGCCGTATCGGAGGGTGATGTGGATGCAGTCAGGGCAATCCTGGAGTCCGGAGCTGATCCCAACGTCGAGGACAAGAATGGAGATGCGCCACTGCGCTGGGCGGGATTGGGATCTGAAGTCTTCAAGGTGTTGTTGGGAGCCGGTGCCAACCCCAATATCGAGTACGAGAGGGGCAATGCGCTGTTGCACCTGGCCGTGTCCAGGATGGCTGTGGACGCAGTCAAGGCATTGCTGAGGGCCAATGCTGATCCTAACATCGAGGACAAGAACGGCAGGGCGCCGCTACATCTAGCCGTGTCCAAGGTACTGCAACAACCTTCACCGTGGCTCCAGTCATCGCATTCGATGACTGGTGAGGTGTTGGGGTTAGTCAGAACGTTATTGGGGGCCGGTGCTGATCCCAACCTCCGCGACAAGAGTAGCACTACACCATTGCACTTGGCTGTGTGTGGGAAGTCTGTGGAGGTAGTCAGGGTGCTGTTGGAGGTTGGGGCCGAATCCAATACCCAGGACAAGGGCGGGAAGACACCGTTGCACTTGGCGGAAGTGGGGTCTGCGATTTTCGTCACGCTGTTGGGAGCCGGTGCCAACCCCAACATTCAGGACGAGAGTGGTACCACACCGTTGCACTTGGCCGTGTCCAAGAACGCTGTGGACGCAGTCGGGCTACTATTGGAAGCCGGGGCCGAATCCAATACCCAGGACAAGGGCGGGAAGACACCGCTGCACTTGGCGGAAGTGGGATCTGCGATCTTCGGCATGCTGTTGGGAGCCGGTGCCAACCCCAACATTCAGGACGAGAGTGGTACCACACCGTTGCACTTGGCCGTGTCCAAGAACGCTGTGGACGCAGTTGAAGCGCTGCTGGAAGCTGAAGCCGAACCCAACGTTCAGGACCAGGGTGGTAACTCGCCGCTGCATTTGGCAGGACTGTGGTACTTAGCGGGTATGGGGTCTGCGGTCTTCGATGCGCTGTTGGAAGCCGGTGCCAACCCCAACATAACGTTCGAAAGCGGCAAGACACCGCTGCATCTGGCCGTATCCGGGGGAAGCGCGGGCGCAGTCGGGAAGTTGTTGGGCGCGGGAGCCAATCCCAACATCCAAGACCGGCAGGGCAGGATGCCGCTGCACTTGGCGCGTTTGGGGTCTGTGGTCTTCGATGCGCTGTTGGAAACCGGTGCCAACCCCGATATTGCATACGCGGAC
>MPMO01000091.1 GCA_002238555.1 Caldilineaceae bacterium bin34 | reverse complement strand
CCGCTGGACCGGCAGCAGGGACTCGATGTGCTCGCGAAACTGGGCTTCCGTGATTTCCATGGGGATCCTCTCCGGCTCCGAGTGCGATCGACCCCCTAGTCTACCCCATAGTGTGAACACGCCCTAGCCTCCGGGCCGGCCTGTAGCTCAACGGCAGAGCAACATCCGCCTTCGGGCGGTTCCCCTTTGCAAAGGTAGTGGCCCTTGTCCGCGTCCGCCGCCTCGGCCAGTACCAGGCACTGCCAGTCGTACCACCGTTCGCCCTTGTTGCCCGGCCCCGCACTGAGCCGTTGCCAGTCCTCCTCGGCCAGCGCCGCGAACACCTCCCTCACCACAACCTCGTACCGGCCGACCAGGAATGTTTCGTGGGCCGGCACCGCCAGCAGGTAGGATTGGTCCCGGGCCTCCAGCCAGGACCGCAGCCGGCCCGAGTGGTCATGGACCGTGTCGCTCAGCGACACGCCGGCCGCCTGCGCCCGGGCCAGCAGCCGGTGGGCCAGCTGCGGCTTGATGGGGGAGGGGGGGGCCGGGGGCCGAGTGGCCGGGTCCCCCCGGCGCCCCGCGGGCCGCCTGCGCCCGGGCCAGCAGCCGTTGGGCCAGCTGCGGCTTGATGCGGAAGGGCGTGTCCGGGGCCAGGCCGACCGCCTACAGCCGGGCCGGCTTGTCGGTCCAGCCCTTCGGCAGGTAGAGTTCCGCGTCCAGCAGCGTGTAGCCCCGCGCCCCGGCGTAGGCCAGAAAGACCCCTACCTGGCAGTTCCCGCCCCGGCCCGCGGTACCGCTGTACTGCCGCGCCACCCCGGCCGAGTGGGTGCCCTTCTTTAGGAACGCCGTTTCGTCGATGATCCCCACCGCCTGGGCATTCTCCAGGTGCGCCTGCACGTAGCCGCACAGGACCGTCCGGGCCTCCGCCACCGACCAGCGCGTCCGATTGAGCAGGTACTGGATGCCGTAGGGGACGGCGTCGCCGTTGGCTTCCGCCAGCTGCCAGCCGTTCTTGCGCTCCGTCCCGCCGGCAGGCCGTCCAGGTAGGCCAGGGCCCTCCGCTGCGTGGGGGCCGTGCCCAGGGCCGGTGCCAGACGGTCGGCGACCTCCGCCCGCTGGGCCGGCCAGGAGGCAATCGTAGCCGGGTCCACGGGGTCGGGAACCGGGGGTGCGGCGGGAACGGTGGACATGGGACAACTCCAGGGTGGGGCGGATGCCCGACTATTATACCCCATATTTACCACTGTAGTATTGGCATCTTGACCCCCGGAACTATCGCCAAGAAACCGAGGAGTCGCAGGTTCTTCATCCAGCGCAGAACCGACTGAGGCCCATCTCCGCCTTTCACTTCCACGTCACACTTGCCTACACCTCCCGGCTGTACCCGATTGAACACTGGTTCGGCTCCCTGCAACACCAAGTGCTGGCCCACGGAGCCTTTGCCGGCGTGGAAGGGGTTGCAGGCGCCCCTTGGGGCCTCTACGTGGTGTCCCCGCAGCGATACACACCCACGGATGCGCTGGCACGGCCCCGTTCAACTTCCGCGATGGTGCAATGGGAGACAGAACCGAGGGGCCGGGATCCCACCGCCGCGGTCCGATCAGCCTTCGGCGTCCCACCGGAACGTGAGCGGGGTCAGCACAAAACCCGCCACGCCCATCAGGATCACCACCAGGGCCGACACCCACAACTGGTCGAAGGTCTGGCCTGTCCAGACGGCAATCAACAGATCCACCACATGGGTCATGGGATTGAGTTCGGTGGCGCGGAAGAGCCAGTCCGGGAACTGATCCCGGGGAATGGCGGAGCCCGAGGTGAAGTACATCAGGAAGAAGATGATGGAGGCCACCGCCTGCGTGGTGCTGGCGGAGTTGAACAGGCCGCCCAGCAAAAAACCCATGCTGCCGAACGAGGCAAAGCACAACAGCATGGCAAGCCCGAAGGGCAGCAGCAGGCCGAAGAACTGCAGGCCGAATACCTGGCGGGCCAGCAGGTACATCAGCGCGTAGGAAAAGACGAAGATCGCGAAGTACATCACCACCCTGATTGTGATCACCCAGGACAGGCGCAGGGGCGACAGCTGCAGCATGCGGAACCAGCCGGTGGTGCGCTGGCTGGCCAGGAATATGGGTGCGCTCTGCAACGCCAGGTTGGCGATGATGAAGGCCACGAAGCCGGGAAAGAAGACCGAGATGTAGGTGGTGTCGATGGACGTGCCGTCCGGCAACCTGAACTGGTGCGGATACCTGCCAAAGATTTCCCCCAGAATGGACAACAGCAGGATCGGGAAGGCGAACGTGAAAAAGGCCGCGGCCGGTTCGCGCACGTAGATCAGCAGGTCGGTGCGGAACAGCGTCCACATCATCTTGAAGTTCATGTCATGTTCCCCCGGTCCGGTAGGCGCGGCCGGTGGTCATCAGGTACAGGTCCTCCAGGCGGGCCGGGCGCATTTCGAGGAATTCGCGGTTGGTCAACTGCTTCAGTTCGCCGTACAGCCGGTCGCTGGCACCGAAGACAAACCATTCGTTCTCGACCTGCTCCACCTGATGGACGTGGTCCAGGGCCAGCAGCCTGTCCCGATCCAGGCCCGGCGCATGCGGCACCTTGACCAGCACCCGCATCCGGCGTTCCTCCATCAGGCGGCGCGGATTGCCCAGCACCTGCACCTGTCCGTGATCCAGCAGACAGAGCTGGTCGCAGTGCTCCTCGGCCTCGTCCATGTAGTGGGTGGACACCAGGATGGTGCCGCCCTGATCCTTGAACGCATTCAGGTTGCGCCAGATGTTGTACCGGGCAACGGGATCCAGGCCACTGGAGGGTTCGTCCAGGATGAGCAGGCGGGGGCGGCCAACTTGGGCCAGGGCAATCATCAGTCGCCGACGCTGGCCGCCCGACAGCCGGCTGGTGCGCGTCTTCCGCCGATCTTCGAGGCCGCACAGGGCGAGCGTGTCGTCCTTGGACAACGGGTTGTCGTGGAAGGACCGCCAGAGATCCACGGCCTCCCCGACGCGCAGGCGGGCCGGCAGCAGTTCGTTGTGTTGCGGCAAAACCCCGATGTGGCGGAACAGGTCGCGCCGGTGTTCGCGCGGCGGGCGGCCCAGCACCTGCACCGTGCCGCTGTCGGGGACGCGCAGTCCCTGGATGCATTCGATGGTGGTGGACTTGCCCGCTCCGTTGGGTCCCACCAGGCCGAAGACCGTGCCCGGTTCCACCTGGAGGCTGACATCGGTAGCCGCAGTGATGTCGCCGTAGTGCTTGGCGAGGTTGGCTACCTCAATGACAAGGTCGGACACGGAATTCCCGGATGCAAGGGGCGGAAGGGCCGGGGCTGGCTGTGCAGCCCCTTCCAACCAACGTATACGACCGGGATTGGGTTGCAGGCGGAGGGGCCGGACCGGCCAGGAAGGGGGTGCCGGCAGGCTGCGGCATTATAATTGGCCGCCCCTCGTCAGGACCGCGTTCGGCGTGTCTTCCCCTATGGAGTCCCACTGCCCATGAAAGCAATCATGGTGATGTTCGATTCGTTGAATCGACGCCTGCTTCCGCCCTACGGCTGCGACTGGACGCATGCCCCCAACTTCAGCCGGCTGGCGGAGCGGACCGTTCGCTTCGACAGTTGCTATGTGGGCAGCATGCCCTGCATGCCGGCCCGGCGCGAACTGCACACCGGTCGCTACAACTTTCTGCACCGCAGCTGGGGTCCCCTGGAGCCGTTCGACGATTCCATGCCGGCCGCCCTGTCGCGGGAAGGGGTCTACACCCATCTGACGAGCGACCACTACCACTACTGGGAGGACGGCGGCGCGACCTACCACACGCAGTACCAGTCGTGGGAGTTCCACCGCGGCCAGGAAGGGGATCCCTGGATCGGCCAGGTGGCGGACCCGGACATCCCGGACGCCATCGCGCCGCGGGAGGGCATCAAGTGGCGACAGGACTGGGTCAACCGGCTGCACATGGCGCGCGAACAGGATCAGCCCCAGGCCAAGACCATGGCTTCCGGCCTGGATTTCATCGAGCGCAACCATGATCAGGACAACTGGTTCCTGCAGATCGAGACCTTCGATCCCCATGAGCCGTTCTACACGAGCCAGCACTACAAGGACCTGTACCCCGATGACTGGGACGGGGATCATTTCGACTGGCCGCCCTACCGTGAGGTGGAGGAGGATGAGGCCACGGTGCGCCACATGCGCAACCAGTACGTGGCGCTCCTGAGCATGTGCGACCGGTACCTTGGGGAGGTGCTGGACCAGATGGACCGGCACGACATGTGGGACGACACCATGCTGATCGTCTGCACGGACCACGGTTTCTTCCTGGGCGAGAAGGACTGGTGGGCCAAGCTGGTGCCGCCCTGGTACAACGAGCTGGCCAACACCCCGCTCTTCGTCTGGGATCCCCGCTGCCGCCGGGCCGGCGAGGATCGCAGCCAGCTGGTGCAGATGATCGACATGGCCCCCACGCTGCTCGACTTCTTCGGCGTCGACATCCCCGCCGACACCCAGGGCGTGCCCCTGGGACCGGTGCTGGCCGACAACGCGGCCACCCGTGAGGCGGCCCTGTTCGGCCATTTCGGCGGCCAGGTCAACGTCACCGACGGCCGCTTCGTCTACATGCGCGAAAACCGGTTGGGGGACGAATACCCCCTCTACGACTACACGCTGATGCCGACCCGCATGGATGACCGGTTCCGGCCCGAGGACCTGCAGGATACGGAACTGGCCCGTCCCTTCGGTTTCACCAAGGGCTGTCCCGTCCTGCGCATTCCGGCGCAGGCGTTCCAGGCCCAACGTGGTCGCGCTCCGCATCCCAGCATGCTCTTCGATCTGGAGAACGACCCCGACCAGACCAATCCCCTGCAGGATCCGGAGCAGGAGCGCCGCATGCAGGACCTGATGGTGGGGGTGATGCTGGAGTCCGAGGCGCCCCCCGAACAATTCCGCCGCATCGGCCTCGACCATCTGGTCGACTTCTGATTCTCCTTCCGTTCGAGTCCTTCCCATGACCCATCTGCAGGGCGCGTTGCCCGCGCTCATGACACCGCATGCCCCGAACGGAGGGCCCAACCTGACGGCCCTGCGCGCATTGGTGCGCCATCTCCTGACCAAGGGGATTGGCGGCTTCTACGTCAACGGCACGACCGGCGAGGGGGTCTTCATGTCCGTCGCGGACCGCGAACAGGTGCTGGAGACCGTCATGGACGAGGTGGCCGGGCAGGTGCCGGTGGTCAGCCACGTGGGTGCCATGGCCGCCGGCGATGCCTTTCACCTGGCCGGGCATGCCGCCGCCTGCGGCGCCGACGGCTTTGCCAGCATCATTCCGCCCCAGTACAACAACCCCGCGGGCGTGGAGGCGTACTACCGACAACTTGCGGGCGCGGCCCCGAACCTGCCGTTCTTCATGTACCTGATCAATGCCTCCGTGCCCATCCTGCCCCTGGTGGAGGCCCTGCTTGACGTCCCCAACCTCGCCGGCGGCAAGTACACGGGACCGGACATGTTCGAGTTCCGCAGGGTGTTGGATGCAGGGGCCGGCAGGGATGCCTGGAGCCTGTCGTCGGGCATGGATGAAATGTGCGTGGCGGCCGTTCTGGCCGGTTCCGTGGGCAACATCGGATCGACCCTGAACTTCATGCCCGGCGCCTACGTCCGCATGCGGTCCCTGGTGGCCGAGGGCAAAACCGATCAGGCCATGCAGTTGCAGCTGAAGGCCAACCGGGTGACCGCCATCATGATCGACCATGGGTTCGGGGGCGCCCTGTACACGGTGGTGAATCACCTGGGCATCGATGCCGGAAGCCCGCGCCTGCCCAACCTGGAGCAGGACGCAGCGGGCGCCGAAACGATGCTCCGAAGCCTGCAGCAGGCCGGTTTCGACGACCTGGCCGCCATGTAGTCCCCATTTGCGAACTGTCAGCAACCGGAAGAACCATGTCCAGACCCAACATCATCTATCTCCACTCCCACGACACGGGCCGCTACATCAGCCCGTACGGCTACCGGCTGCCCACACCCAACCTGCAGCGGCTGGCCGAGGAAGGCGTGGTGTTCCGCAATGCCTTCAACGCCGCGCCCACCTGTTCCCCCAGCCGGGCCGCCCTGCTGACCGGGGCCAGCCCCCACAGCAGCGGCCAGCTTGGCCTGACCAATCGGGGCTTCAACCTGCGGGACACGCACAAGCACCTGTGCCATACCCTGAAGGGGGCCGGCTACCGGACGGCCTTGTTCGGTGTCACGCATCTGCACGTGAACCACGATTTGCTCGGGTACGACGAGCGGTACACGGACCGCGCCAGGCGCGGCAACGGCATCACCGACGAGGCGGTTGCGTACCTGCGGCGGGAGCATGACGAGCCTTTCTTCGTGGCCATCGGCTACGGCGAGACCCACCGGGTCTTTCCGGAGCCCGCCGCGGATATCAATCCGGCCTTTCTGCAGCCGCCCGCGCCGTTGCCGGACGTGCCGGCGGTCCGGGAGGACATGGCGGCGTACGCCACGATGGTGCGCACGCTGGACGGCTACTACGGCCGCATCCTGGACGCCCTCGCCGAGCAGGGGCTGGCGGACAACACCCTCGTCATTGCGACGACGGACCACGGCCTGGCCTTCCCCCTGATGAAGTGCCGGCTGACCGACCACGGCATGGGGGTGCTGTTGATCGTGCGCGGACCCGGCTTTGCCGGCGGCCGGGCGATCGATGGCCTTGTATCCCAAATCGATCTCTATCCGACCCTCTGTGAGATTGCGGGCATCGAGCCGCCCGACTGGCTGGAAGGCACGAGCCTGATACCGTTGGTGGACGGCTCCGCACAGGAGGTCAACGACGAGATCTTCTCGGAAGTCACCTATCACGCGGCCTACGAACCCAAGCGGGCGGTGCGGACGCAGCGCTACAAGTACGTGCGGCGCTACGATCCGCAGGACACGGCGCCAATGGCCAACATCGACGCCAGCATCTCCAAGGATGTGATGGTGAACCACGGCCTACAAGACCGGTCACCGGGCCGGGAACAGCTGTACGACCTGATCTGGGACCCGCACGAGGCCTGCAACCTGGCCGGTGATCCGGACAGTGCTGCGATTCTGGATGACCTGCGCGGGCGTCTGGACCGTTGGATGGAGGCCACCTCGGATCCCCTGTTGGACGGGTCGGTGCCACAACCGCCCGATACCTGGATCAATCCCCATGCCGACTTGCATCCGCACGAACGACGGCGGGATTGATCGGATCCGTCAGGTCGGTCCTATCTCATTTGGGGCAGCCGCGCCGGTTTTCCGCGTGTCGCATGCTGGAACGTTTGACCAGTTCGGAGCAGTGCCGCGGATTCAGCGTCTCACTACTTCCTTACCCGGGACCGGGCAAACTTCGGCTCAAGGTCGCGGGGGCCTCCCTTTCAGACACGTCCAGCTTGGCTGTTGCCGGGTGGCCGACCGAGCCAACGAGATCGCCGCTGTTCCTGAGCCGTTGTCGAAACTGATGCAGGACGACTATATTACGTCTAATGTGGAATTGAGAGTTGACCAAAAAAGGGGAAGCCGCGCAGAATGTAAAGCGATACAACACCACATTCCGGGGGTTCCCCATGGCGCGCAGTATAGCATTCGAGGACTTGGCCACGGTGGTGTATGTCTGGGTGGACGACTGGTACCAGGCCCATGCAGCCGGCTGGCGACAGGGCCAGGCCGGGGCCCAGCCCCGCTTCAGCGACAGCGAGGTCATCACGCTTCTGCTGCTCATGGATTTCCTGCCCTTTCCAGGAGAGACCCAGTTCCTGGGCTTTGTACGGGCCAACTACCGGGCCCTCTTTCCGCACCTGCTCAGCCAGAGCCAGTTCAACCGCCGGGTTCGCCGCCTGTGGCCCTGGGTCGAGGCCCTGCGTCGCCATTGGGCCGAAGCCCTGGGGGCCACCCGCGCCTCCCTGTATCTGCTGGACACCAAGCCGCTGCCCGTCGTCGGCTACAAGCGTGACAAGGGCCGCAGCGATTTTGCGGCTACGGCCGATTACGGGGTGTGTGCCAGTCGCAACCTGAAGTACTTCGGGTACAAGCTGGTCCTGCTCTGCACCCCGGCGGGGGTGCCCGCGGCCTATGAACTGGTGCCGGCCTCGACGGATGAGCGGGTCGCGGGGGAGCAGGTGCTGGACTGGGTGTGGCAGGCCCGCATCCTCGGCGACAAGGGCTTCATCGGGGCTGACTGGCAGCAGGGGTACCGCGAGACCCGGGGCCTGGACATCCTGACCCCCGCGCGCGCCAACCAGCGCACCACCCGGTCCGCCGGCTTTCAGCAGTGGCTCCACCGCCTGCGGGAACGGATTGAGGGGGCCTTCCACGAAGTGCAGAACACCGGGCGGCACCTGGAGCATCTGCCCTGCAGGACGGTCCGGGGCCTGCTCACGCATGTTGCGGCCAAGATGACGAGCCATGCCCTCAAGCTCCTGCTCCGCCGTCAGGTCGGGATTGACATCCGGACTTTCACCGTGGCCCCGTAATTCCACATTAGGCGTACCACATGACTTCTCGTTGCAGTGGTAGGGCACTGTTTCAATCTCGTTGTTATGGGTTCCAGGCCGTCCTCGGCCTGTTCCGTGCGCGGGCCGCAGGTTTGATTCGCCGGTCTCAGGCCATGTCATGTGCCATCAGCTGAGGCGGGGGTAGGCAGGGGACGGAACACGGGAAGGTGCCGATACAGCGACCTGAGCAAAATCAACGAAACTGAAACAGTGCCCAGTGGTAGTTATGGGCTTTCGGTTTCAATCCCTCCTCTGCTACACTGTTACGCGAAGTGAGAGCCCGGTTACAGCCGGGCCCTCGACCGGACACGGTGCAATCACCACCATGGCCAGCAAGCCCCATTCTACCGAACCAAAGTCCCGGACCGTCACACGGACGCTGCGCGTGCGTCTGTATCCCGGCACGGCCGCGAACGGCCAGTACCTTGAACAACTGGCGGGAGCCTGCCGGTTCGCGTGGAACCACGTGCTGGCCGGGCACGAGAGGGACTACCGCATGTGGAAGGCGTTCGGCAAGCTGGGGGAGGGTCCGGGCAGTCCGACCTTCTTCACGCTGGGCAAGCGGTTCACGCAGCTGCGCAACGCGCCCGGCAACGAGTGGCTGCAGGACTACAGCCATGCCATCGTGAAATACGCCTGCAAGTACATGGGGGACGCCT
>MPMO01000017.1 GCA_002238555.1 Caldilineaceae bacterium bin34 | reverse complement strand
GAACACCGCCTGCGACGGTCGGTTTGACTTGGCGGTGTGCCCGCAACGGCTGCAGGCTTGCGAAGTGTAGGCCGGGTCCACGAACACCACCCGGCCGGCCTTGTACGCCAGCTTGCGCTCCAGCTGTCCCCAGCTGGACGCCAGGATGGAGCGGTTGAGGCCGGCCTTCTGCTTCACGTTCCGGCCGGGATCCTCGACCGTGCCCTTCGCACTCTTGGTCATGCCCTTCGTATTCAGGTCTTCGAGGACGACGGTGTGGGCGGTGTCCGCAACCTTGCGACTGATTTGGTGAGTGGCGTTGTCCCGGCGCCGGGCCTTCTTGCGATGCAGCTTTCGCAGTTTCCCGGCGGTACCGCGTCTCCGGTGGGAGCCCTTCTGCTGCCGGGCCATCCTGCGCTGATACCGCTTGATTTTCGCATCCTCAACGGTCGTGTCGGGGAGGGCGTGCAGGGCTCCGGTGCTGTCCGTGGCCTGCCCCACGTTGCGGTCGACACCGACCGCTCCGGACTCCGCGGGTGGGCAGACATCGGGGTGGTCGACCGGCACCTCGAACACGATGTAGGCGTACCACTTCGGCTGCTTGCCCTCCGACTCCTGCTTGACCCGTACCGTCAGCGGCTTGCCGTCGGCATACCTGCGGATGGGGGCCAGACGCATCCAGCCTCTCTTCGGGATGTACAGGCGGCCGTCCTCGATACGCACGTGGGACGGGATGGTGAAGGCAGGCTGTGTGTAGTGCTTGGCCTTGTACTGCGGACGGCCGTGGTCCGGACGGTCCGGATCGAAGAACGCGGCGTAGGCGTCCCCCATGTACTTGCAGGCGTACCGGACGATTTCGTAGCTGTAGTCCTTCAACCACTCGTTGCCGGGTGCGTTCCGCAACTGCGTGAACCGCTGGCCCAGCGTAAAGAAGGTCGGACTGCCGGGACCCTCCCCCGGCTTGCCGAACGCCTTCCACATGCGGTAGTCGCGCTCATGCCCGGCCAGCACATGGTTCCAGGCGAACCGGCAGGCTCCGGCCAGTTGTTCGAGGTACTGGCCGTTCGCAGCCGTGCCGGGATACAGACGCATGCGCAGTGTCCGCATGACGGTCCGGGGCTCTTGCGTTGTAGACTTCGGGGTGCTGGTCATGGTGTCATCTTCACCGTGTCCGGTCGAGGGCCCGGTTCACAGTCGGGTCCTCTCTTTCACAGGAATTGTAGCACAAGAGTTCTACTGTCAACTATTGGATATAAGCCCCATTGGTTTCGAGGGAGTCCAACGGGTCGTGTCCACATCGACCGAGGGCTTGGGCACGGTCTTGGTTGAACTGGCCACGTTCGCGAATGCCGACACGGCCCTGAACGACATCAAGCAGGCAGTGGACAACATCGAGAACTTTCCACCGCCGAACGCGGAACTCCCCGAGGTGAAGTTGCTGCAGCTCAACCGCGAGGCGTTGACGCTGGCCGTGTCGTCGGAGGTGTTGAACGAGGACGACCTGCGGCGCGCGGCGGAGGATGTGCGCAAGGAACTGCTGCAGTTGCTTTCCACGGCCCAAGTGGATTTGTTCGGCACGCGGGACCGGGAAATTTCCATCGAATTGAGTGAAGAGGCATTGCGTCGCCACGGTCTCTCACTCGCGGAAGTGGCGAACACCGTCCGGCGGGCCTCCCTCAACATCACCTCCGGTGAGCTGACCACCGATGGATGTCGGCGTTCGGGGTGATCGCGGTCTTCGGCGTCGTGGTCAACGACGCGCTGGTGTTGCTGGACCGTTACAACATCATCCGCCGCGAGAACCCGATGGTGCCGGCCATCGCCGCGGCCTCGGCCGCCACGCGCCATCGCTTCCGGGCGGTGTTCCTCACGAGTGTGACGACCATGGTCGGCCTGTCGCCGTTGCTCTTCGAACGTGGCGAGGACCTGATTTTCATCGTACCGTTCATTGTCAGCATGTTGGGCGGTCTTGCCTTGTCGGGGGTGTTCATTCTCTTCGTTCTGCCGGCACTCGTGATGGTGATCGACGGCGCCGCCGAATGAAACCTGCTCCGCGGAGGCCAAGTTGATGGGCAAGCCTGGCAAGGGGACGGCATCCCCTTGCCGAGGCTCCCGGTCTTGAAGCACCCATCCGGCGGATTGAAGGGCAAGTTTGGAGCAAGGCCGTTGCGCGCCAAGGGACTGGGTTGGCCCTGCCCGCGCAGACGAGTGCAACGGGCCGGGCAGATGGTGTTGTGACCCGGTGCAGGTCACTGTGGCCGCGCAGGGAGTGTGCACCCGACCCGGGCACCGTGACGATGGGACCGGAAGCGGTCCTTGCACAACAATCCGGCAGGCCTGTCCTGGCGCTTTGCCGGGGACCGCAGCCTCTACCGAGGGGCCTGGCGAGCGCGCAGCCGTTGCTGCATCCGGGCACGCGGTCGGGCGAACACAGTGGCTCCAGCCCGTGTCTGTACTCCTGTACTTGTGCTCGGGCCGCGTCCGTTGGACACAGGGACGAGACCATCTTGTTACGGGATGGACGCAACCGCTTGGTGGCACATCCTGTCCCTGGCGGAATTGACCGGCCTCGCCCGGTGGCTGCAGCAACCAGCGCCGACGGCCCGTTGCCGATGGAGTCGGGGGTTTTGGGGCCGGATCAATTGCAAATAAGTTCGCGTTCCTCCGTCTCCTGCGCGTTGAAGCTGCCGGGCGACTGCATCAGGTAGCCAAGCCGGACCCTGGCAATCACCTGCAGTTGGGGTTGGCCGTTGGTGGCCAGGTCGTAGGTCTTGTTGAAGTAGTCCACCGCCCGTTCCGCGTCGCCCGTGGCCTCGGCCACGCTGGCAATCAGGAAATGCGCCTGGGCGTTGTCGGGATTCGATTCCAGGGCGGAGAGCGCCGCGCATTCCGCACCGTCCGTATCCCCGGCCCGCAGGCGATTGGTTCCCAGGGTCACCCAGATGTTGTGCGGGGGGATGTTCGAATCCAACAGGGCCTCTGCCACATAGTCGGCGGCTTGCTCAGGGTTGTCCAGACGTTCCTCAATCACGGCGGCCCAGAGCAGGACTTCCGTGGCATGGTTCGATGCCTCCAGGCCGGCCTGGACCACGGTCCGGGCGGTGTCCCAATCCCGGACGTCGACCGCCTTTTCGATGTCGTAGGAGATATCGGTGATGAGCACGGCGTTGGGGTCGGGCGGAAAGACATAGGTGACCAGAATCCATACGGTTATGCCCAGCGCCGCGAGTCCGCCTGCGAGCCGCAGCCACCGAAACAGCGTGTGTCGGGTTTGCGCCGCATGCAAATCGTCCAGGGTCCACCAGAACCCGTCGATTTGTGCCAGCGATTGACGGAGCTGGGCCATGCCGCCGTGGGTTTTGGCCGCCTTCACGATTTCGCCGGCAATTTCGGTCAGCCGGAACTCGAATCCGGCCCACTGCCCGTCCTCGGCCTTCAGATCGACGCCGCGCGCGCGCAAATCCTCCTTGAGCAGCCAGGAGGAGTCCAGCAGCTGCAGGGTCCGCACCACCGAGTGCGAATTGACCTTGACCAGCAGCTTCTCCAACTCGTTGAGCTGATCCCTGAGCTTGGCTGCATCGCTGAGGGGTACGGTATTGGGGTTGGGCTGTGCCATGGTGGTGTCCCGTCTGCTTCGGGTTTGCGATCAGGCTTGCGCCTGGGCCGCGCGCTGAAGCTCGCGGTACACGCGGTTGATGCCGGAACCGATTTGGCTTTCAATTTTCGATCTGCGTGTGTTGGGTACGGTGAACCGGTCCATTAGGTCCTTGACCAGTTCCTTCTTGGTTTCGTTCTTGTCCTTGCCGGTCGCCAGGCACTCCGCCACCTGGTCCCGCAGGCTTTGGATGTAGTCCTCCATGAGCCGGATGCGTTCCAGGCCCTGCAGGGGTTCGCCGTGGCCGGGCACGATGACCTCGGGATCCAGCGACCGAATCAGTTTCAGTGCCTCCAGCCACTCCTCGGAATTGGCCTGTGCCATGTAGGGATGCTGGTCGGTCCAAATCGTGTCGCCGACGAAGCAAATCCGCTCCTTCTCCAACCAGATGATGGAGGTGGCCGGCGTGTGGCCGCCAACGAAAATACACTCGATGCTGGTGCCGCCAATGAAGAAACCAGCCCGCTGGGTAAAGGTAATCTGGGGAGGATGCACCGTGATCTCCTCCATCTCGGCCTGGATCTCGGGTACTTTCCGGAAACTATTCCTCACCCGTTCCTTGAAGTTCTCCGAGAATCCCTGCATTTCCTTGTGGGCCCGTTCATGGCCGATTACCAAAGCGGGCATGAAATACTGGCAACCGAGCGCGTGGCCGCGGTGGTGGTCCGTCAGCAGGATGTAGGAAATGGGGATGTTCTTGGAGAACTCCTCGATCTGGCTGCGCCAGTGTTTGGCCTGCTGCGGAATCAGCGGCGTGTCAATCAGGACTGCGCCTTCACGCGTCACGATGCAGCCGGTGGTGCAGGTGCTGTAGTTGATGTTGATGTACACCTTGGAGGACAGCTTGCGTACCGGACAGTACTTGTCCAGATCCTCGGGTGTGATGGCGGGGGAATCGGGCATGTTGGGAAATAGGTGGTGGATCGAAAACGGAATGGATGCGCAGCGGCGGTCGATTGGCCAGGGCTCGACCGGTGGTGGCGATCAGCGGAACTCGTCGGCAGCCTTTTCGCTGAACGACTGAACCTTCTGTTGGGGCTGAACATCCCCTTTCTGCTTGCGGCGATGGCCGCGCCCGCGTTGGCGGCGGGGCGGGCGCGGGGGTTCGTGCGGATCCCGGACATCCGCCTGCGAGGCCAGCGTGTCCGGCGGAAAGGCGACGTCGGTGTCCGGTTCATTGGCGAAGTACAGCCGGGTCCTTTCGAGCACCAGCGCGTGTTCGGACAGGCCCAGTTCGTCAATCACTTCATCGGGGCGTCCCGTGGCGCCTGCCACCATCTGAACGCGGAGCAGCAGGTTGTGGCACGGTCCCGCGGCATCGAAGCCCGTCCACGCCAGGCGGTGGACCAGGGGCTTCAGGTTGTACCGGTACGGATGGCCCTTCCGCTCCCGTTTCCGCCACACGGTACCGCGGGCCAGGAACTCGTGCACCGCCTGCGGGCCGGTGGCGGTTTCCGGGGCCATGACGCGGATGCGGTATTCGGCTCCGATGAGCAGTCCCTGCAAGGGCCGGCTCTTGACCGGGATTTCCTGCATCGAACAAATTGACACCCCGGGAGGGAGTTTCGCCCCCAGGCGGCTTTCGACCTGGACCACCGGCATCCGTTCGGACAGCCGGAAATCCATGTGCTCGGCCCGGCCGCAACAGCCGACCGCCAGCGGAGCCGCAAACTGAATGTGTGGCTGCGGATTGAATCCCTGCTTGTAGGCCACGGGCAGCATGGTACGCCGCAGGGCGCGTTCCCACATGCGGAATTCGTCCTGGTGGGAGATGAACCGCAGGGCTTCGCCGCGGCTGTACACCACCCGCAGGCGCTGCGGTTCGTGCTGGCTGTCCGTCTCCTGGTCAGGCATCCACCGAATCTCCCGGTTCGATGTGCTGGCTGACCGTTCCGTGACGGCGTTGGGGCACCCGTTCGCCGAACTGGCCCGTCAGCTCCGGCGACATTTCGTCATTGAAGTACATCGGCACCGGGACAATGTCCACCGGCTGGCGCGCCTTGTCCCTGCCCAGGGGCGGGCAGGCCCAGGCTGCGTCCGGTGTGGATCGGCGCTCTTCCTTGAAGTATCCCAGGATCCCGCAGCTGAAACAGTGTTCGCGGCAGTCGTCGACCACGCCTCCCTGGAAGGCATGCACATACTCCATCTCCATGAACTCGCGATCCACGCCGGCCGAGATGTGGTCCCAGGGCAATGTTTCGGCAAGCGGACGTTCCCGGTGCGTGTACCACGCCATGTCGAGGCCGCAGTCCTCGAAGGCCTGCTGCCAGAGATCGAATTGGAACCACTCGTTCCAGGCGTCCAGTTTGCAGCCCAGCCGCCAGGCCTGTTCCACGACATCGGCCGTGCGCCGGTCGCCGCGGGTCAGGAAGGTTTCGTGCATGGTTTCGCGGAAGTCGTTCCACGTGAAGTGAATGTGGCGATCGCGCAGGTTGGCCTTCAGGATGTCCACATGCCGTCGGATGCGGTCCTCCTGTTCCAGCGGCACCCACTGGAACGGCGTATGCGGCTTGGGCACCAGCGTGCTGACGCCGAGCCGCACCCGGGCCTTGCCGCCGATGGCCTGACGGCCCCGGGCCAGCACCTCCTTGGCGAGGTCGGCGATGGCCTGCACGTCCTCGTCGGTCTGGGTTGGATGTCCGATCATGAAGTACATCTTGATCGTGGTCCAGCCGCGGCTGTAGACCTCGGCGGCCGTGGCCAGAAGGTCCTCGGACGCGATCGGTTTGTTGATGACGTCGCGGAGCCGATCCGTGGCGGCTTCGGGGGCAAAGGTGAATCCCGGCCGGCGTCGGCCCTTTTCGAGAAGTTCCATCAGGCCCACGCTGAAGGACTCGATGCGCAGGCTGGGCAGGCCGATGGAGAGTTTCCGGTGACCGTGTTTCTCCACGACGCGCCGGACCAGCTCCTCGACATAGGTGTAGTCGCTGCTGCTGAGGCTGAGGAAGCTAATCTCCTCGAAGCCGGTGTGTTCGCAGATTTCGTCGACGGCGGCCAGCACTTCCTCGACGGGCCGTTCCCTGACCGGTCTGAAAACCATCCCCGCCTGGCAAAAACGGCAGCCGCGCGTGCAGCCCCTCATGATCTCGATGGCGGCTCGGTTGTGGACGGTGTCCACGAACGGCACGATGAACCGCGTGACGGGCGGCGGCAACACCTTGACAACCCGTTTCATGACAACAGCCGGCGCTACCGGATCGCAGGGCTGGGTGGCTGCCAGGGCACCGTCGTCATGGTAGGTGGCTTCGTACAGCGCCGGCACGTAGACCCCCGGAACGGCGGCCAGCGTTCGCCACAGGGAAAGTCGATCCAGGTCCGGGTCGGCCTCCCGACGCATCCGCCATGCGCGATGCGCCTCGATGACCTCGATCATCGCCTCTTCGCCTTCCCCGATCACCATGGCGTCGAAGAACGGACTCATGGGTTCGGGGTTGTAGCAGCCCGAGCCTCCGGCCAGGACGACCGGATGGTCGGGTTCCCTGTCCGCCGCCCGCAGGGGCAGACCGGCCAGGTCGAGCATGGTCAGGACATTGGTGTACAGCTGTTCGTACGGGAGGCTGAACCCCAGGATGTCGAAGTCGCGCAGGGGATGGCGGGTTTCCAGGCTGAACAACGGAATGCCCTCATCCCGCATGACCTGCTCGAAGTCGGGCCACGGGCAATAGACCCGTTCCGCCAGCATGTCGGGGCGCTTGTTGATGAGGTCGTACAGGATCATCAGGCCGAGGTTGCTGCCGCCCAACTCGTATATGTCGGGGAAGGCCAATGCAACCCGGTCGCACAGGCCGCGCTCGGACCAATCCTTGACCACGCTGTTCAGTTCGCCGCCCGTGTAGCGGGCCGGCACGTTGACGCGCGGCAGTACCCGGTCGAGGGTTTGGGTAATCGCCTCAGGTGTGGTCAGCATGTATCAATCAAGCCGCGGTGGCAGTGACAACCGATTCCGGACCGGCACCGCATATGGGCAACGGCGGGGAATGCACCTGATGTCAGGCGCAACCATCGATTGTAGCACGCAGAAAGCCTGTCGGATCGTAGGTTGGATCCGAGTTCGCCAACGCAGGATCTCAAGGGGATATGGAGCCCGCATTCATGGTTTGCCGCGGTCCGTTTCGGCCAAGGGCCGCCCTTCCCCCACGATGGCGCGGGCAGCCCGGGACGACGATGTCGTTGGCGGACCTTGCCACTTGACAATCCGCCCGAGCGCGACCTAGAATCCGGCCACATGCCTGAGCCAACAATTCCTACTCGGCTTTGGGGCGCATTCGTCTAACGGTTCAGGATACCGCCCTCTCAAGGCGGTGATACGGGTTCGAATCCCGTATGCGCTACCACCGCCACCCCGTGACCACGGGTCGTGGCCGAAAGCCCGGGCTCGCCTTCCCTCCAGGTGTCCCGGGCTTTCTTCTTGCCAGGTCCTCGGTTCTTGTGCAGGACAGCCATGGCGGCACCGGCCCGCAGTCCGGAAATGGGGTGTCGCGGTACCCGGGAAGGGATCGCAGCGGTTCAAGGAGACCCCCGGATGCGCATCGAAAACGGCGGACCGCATATTGGTCACGAATGCCTGGTACTGTTCCCGTTCGACGACCGCAGCCTCCCCTACCAGAACGGTGTGGAACTCAAGCTGTACGGGCATACGGCACCCTGCGGCACCACCCCCAGGGTGCTGGAGCCCGGCGACCCGGGCGATCCGGACTCGCTGCGCGCCATCTACTATGGCTCGGTGCATCGGGTGGAGGACCAGTTGTACATGTGGTATCTGGGACAGGACCATGATCAAGGCTGGTTCAGCCGCGTGTGCCTGGCCACCAGCCGGGACGGTCGCACCTGGCACAAGCCGGACCTGGGGCTGGTGGAGTACAAGGGCAGCCGCCGCAACAACCTGGTGGACCTGCACCAGGGCCACGTGCATGTCCAGTCCTGTGTGGTATTCCATGATCCCGACGATCCCGAGCCGGCCCGTCGCTTCAAGATGGTCTATCAGACCCGCATCTACGACTGGCGGTTTGCGGCGGCCTTCAGTGCGGACGGAATCTCCTGGATGCCGCACCCGGACAATCCCGTGGGCTACTGGCTGGAAATGGCCGGCGGCATGCGGTTCAACGACTGCTATTTCCTTACCGGACAGGGCGGCAACCATGCGCGTCGGCTGCGCAATCTGGTGACCTACACCTCCTACGACTTCGAGGACTGGAGCTCCGCCTCCGTGCTGGGCATGCAGCGGTCCGGCGGGGATCGGCTGTTCCATGCGTGGCAGGGCACCGCCGGCAAGCAGATTCACCTGGGTGCGGCGCTGTGGAATCGGAGCAACGTGATGCTGGGCTTCTACGGCATGTGGAACGGCCACCCGTCCAATGATCGGCGGCTGGTGGTCATGCACCTGGGATTGGCCGTGACGAACGACGGTCTCCACTACCGGGAGCCGATTCCCGATTATCCGATTGTGTCCGCGGCCGAGGACGGATGGGAAGTCCTGCCGGATACCCGCACCAGCGACAACTATCCGTCGCTGATTCAGGGACAGGGTTTCGAGAATATCGGCGAGGAAACCCTGTTCTGGTACGCGCCGTGGCCGGAACAGGCCAGCGACGGCATCCGCGTTGCGAGTTGGCCGCGCGATCGGCTTGGTTCCTTCAAGCCCTACCTGGATCAGCGCATGGCGTCACGGGGCGACTCGCATGTGATATCGGCGCCCATCGATCTCGAAGGCCGTCCCGCCCGCCTGTCCCTCAATGTGGATGGCCGGGGCGAACACTGGCAGGTGCGCTGTTCGGTGCTGGACGAGCGGATGCGCCCGTTGCCCGGCTTCACGGCCGCCGACTGCCGGCCCGTCGCAGCCGGTTTGGCCGAACCTGTGACCTGGGCGGGCGGCCTTGACGCAATCCCGCCCACGCAGGGGCGGATCAGACTGCGCGTCGACTTCGGCGGTATCCGGCCGGAGGATGCCAGCCTCTACGCACTGTATCTGGATCCCGTGGCGTGAGCGGCCCCATCCAATCGGCTGCCGGCGGGGAGTCGACCGGGGCTGACGATGACCGCGGGGCCGGTCGACCCTTGGCACCCCTCGGGGTCTCAACGGCATCGTGGAACGGACGCCGACCAAGGGGATTTGGTCCGGCACCCAAACCCGCCGGTTGATGCCGGACGGCGGTCCTCCCGGAAGGGCCGCGCTGACAGTGGATTGGCCTACTCGAAGCTCGTTGTGCCGACCGCACCCACGAACTCGGGAATGTCCTTGTGTCCAAGGACCTGGCGGATGGCATGGGCCTCCCCGAGGTGGAACCAGTAGTGGTAAATCACGCGCAGCAGCGTGTGACCGAGGACCTCGGGTACCTCCCGGTCCCCTTGGCGAAGCCGGACGTGCAGGTTCTCCTGAGCGAGCTGTTGCAGGTAGGAGTCCGCCTGGTCGGTGATTTGTTGCCACTGGGTCCACATGTCGTTCCAGGACGGAACCGAGGCATCGGCGCCGGAATGGGCCACTTGGACATCCAGGCCCAAGTCCACTCCCTGGCCCAGCAAAACGAACATGGTGTGTTCATGAAAGGCCATGTGCGCCACCACGAAGCTCAGGCTGTTGAACGGCGGAATCACGCGTTCCCCTTCCTCGGCCGAAACCCCTTCCATTACACGCACAAACTCCCGGCGGGTGAACTCGAGCTGCGTCACAAGCGGATGAGTCACGAAAACGCTCCCTGATACATGAGATGCCTGGCGGCCGGGATTGGTGGTGTTCCGCTCCGGGCGGAGACCCGCGGTCCGACAACCAAAGCCGACGACACTGATTTTGACGCCATGGCCGCCGGCAAGTCTATAATGCGGGTTCGCGCCCAGCGCGCCAGGACGTCAGTCAGCGATGAGGAATCTTCATGTATGCCATTGTGCGTACAGGCGGCAAGCAGTACCGGGTCAGGGAAGGCCAGACCTTCGAGGTGGAGCAGTTGGCCGGCGAAATCGGCGACAGCATCGAGTTGACGGATGTCCTCCTCCACTCGGACGGCACCAATGTAACCATTGGGACGCCGGTTGTGCAGGGCTCTGCCGTTACCGCGCGCATCACCGGGCAGCACAAGGGTCGCAAGATCGAAGTGTTCAGGTACAAGCCCAAGAAACGCGTCCGGGTTCGGCGCGGCCACCGACAGCGGTACACCCGCCTGCAGGTGGAGGGAATTTCAGGCCCTGCCGCGTAGGCGGGGAATTCAGCAGCCCTGTCTGGTTCACACCGGGGTTGCATGCAGAAGTCCGGAACAGGAGGCGATTCAGCCATGGCCCATAAGAAAGGCGGCGGTTCGAGCCGCAACAATCGAGACTCGAATGCGCAGCGACTGGGTATCAAGCACTATGGCGGCGAGGCGGTTCAGGCCGGTTCGATTCTGGTGCGCCAGCGCGGAACCCGCATTCACCCGGGCCTCAATGTCGGCCGCGGCAAGGACGACACGCTCTTCGCCCTCACGGACGGAGTCGTGTCCTATGGCTGGGCCCGCAAGAACCGCAAGAACGTCAGTGTCCTGGCGGCGGAGGATTCCCAGCAGCTATGAAGAAAGGCATTCACCCGGAGTTTTTTCCGGAAGCCACCGTCACGTGCTCGTGCGGCGCCACTTGGGTGACAGGCAGCACCAGACCCGAAATACGCACGGACGTATGCAGTACATGCCACCCGTTCTACACCGGTGAGCAGCGGATCATCGACACGGCCGGCCAGGTGGAACGGTTCATGAAGCGCCTGCAGATCAAGCAGGACATGGACCAGTCCAAGCAGGCGGTAGTCTCCGCCCGCGAAGCCGAGGAGCAGGCTGTCCGCCGGGCGCGGGCACGCGGGGACGATGTGGAAGCGGCCCGGGAAGCGGTGCGCCAAGAGATTGGGGCTGAATAGGCGTCAGGTGCCTGCCTGCGGGTGGGTTGCAGTCGCGCGTCGGCGCTGAGGCATTGCGGTCTGGAACAGCCAGGAAACTTGGGCACGGTGGGCGACCGCAGATCGACGCCTCCGGCCGAGTGGGTGGTTCGGTAAACCTGCGGTAGTCCCAGGTGTACGGGGTGCCGCAGTCTTCATTCAGAACCGGTGCGGCGGTGTCAGGCCCGGCAACACGCTGGCCTTTTTTGCCGAACCCTTCGAGGCCGGAGCGCGGACACGCGTCGGTTGCTTCAAGGCAAGGGGGGGTAGACGTTCACTGCCATCTGCCAACAGCCACACAAACACGCTGTTTCGAACGAGCCGACAGGTGTCGTGCGGAGGGGCCTCTTTGGCAGTGCCGGGAAGGTGCGCAGCCGGGACTCGTTGAGCCGGTCGAAGAGCGTGATGGCCACGTAACGGTCCGCGCCGGTGGGGCCGCCATCATCAGGATGTCCCGTCAGGTTGTGCAGTTGGGTCCGATCGACACGCGGATCCCCGATGGGTCCAGGATCGCAACCCGTGGCGAAGGCCTCACGGCGTCCATGAAGTTGTTTCCCAAGGCCGGTTTCGCAACCTGTTCCTGCAGCCATGCCTCAGTCCACCCGGTCAGCCCACCCCATCCGGATGCAATCGCCCTGGCCTCTGATCGATGTCGGGTCCGATTGTCACGTATGGTCAAATTGGGGACGTGACGGCTCAAGGAATCTGCTATGCCAAGGCGCAAGGGCGACATTGAAGTCATTTGCGGCTCCATGTTCAGCGGCAAGACGGAGGAACTGCTGCGGCGCCTGCGCCTGGCCCGTGTAGCCGGACAGCGCACCCAGTTGTTCAAGCCCGTGATTGACGATCGCTACAGTTCGGACAGCGTGGTCACGCATGACGGTACCCCCAGTCAAGGTGCGACCAATGCCGACGACGCCTCGGACTTGCTGGCCAAGGTGGAATCCGGCTCCAACGTCGTGGGTGTCGACGAAGCTCATTTCTTTGACGACCGCCTGGTGGACGTGTGCGTCTATCTGGCGCACAGGGGCAAGCGCGTGGTGGCCGCCGGCCTTGACCAGGACTACCGAGGCAACCCGTTCAACCCCATGCCGCGCCTGATGGCGGTGGCCGCCGACGTCACCAAGATGCACGCGATCTGCATCGTGTGCAAACGTCGGGCTTCGCGGACCCAGCGCCTTATCAACGGGCAGCCGGCCCGAATCGACTCGCCGCTGATCCTGATTGGAGGCAAGGAATCCTACGAGGCCCGGTGCTCAAACTGTCACAGCGTTCCCGGGAAGATCATCAGGCGGCCCTGATACCCAATCGGTCAATCATCATTTTGTCCCGCTGGTTGGCCCAGCGGTGCCAGTGGTCCGGTTTCGGGGCCTGTCCATACATACCGGCGACTGGCCGCCTCGAGTGTGACGGTCAGGCGGGGGCAATCCATAGCCGGGTTGTGCTCGGTTTGCACGCCAACCAGCTTTACATCCGAGAACCGCAGGCCCGTCATGGTGGCCAGGTTCAGCATGGCGGATGCCACGACGGGCACATCCTCGTTGAACTCCGTCGCGGCGGGGATCCCCTGCAACTTGGCGGTCGGCCCGGGACCGGTGTGCACCGTAAGGGTCCGATCGCCAGCCTGCATCTGCATGATGCAGCCGGGGGTCAATGCCTGGACATAGGCGACGCCCGGCTCGGGGATGCCAAGACTCGCGTCCGGCCACAGTTTGTGTTCCACGTTGACGATGGTCACGCTGGCGAGTTCGATGCCCAGTTCGGCGGTGACAAGGACCAGAGCTGCCAACACCTGTTGTCCAACCGCTGTCAGGTCCGCTGGCTGGGGGGCGGTTTCCGGATCGGAAACGTTCATTGTGGGTTTGCACATGGGTGGCTGTCGGTGGCCTGGCCTCCGCCCGCGACCCGTTGTCGGCTGTCCTTGTGGCACAGGGCCAAGCGGGGCTGCGAAAGTATAGGGGCTAACATACTAGGTATATGGCCCAATAATGGGCGGTTCCCCCCCCCTGATTCCTGGCTTTCCGCGAGCATGTCGGACACCCGCGCATTGACCTGCCGCCTGCCGGCCCGTCTTCACTTCGGTTTGCTGGATATGAACGGCTCGCATGGCCGCGTGGACGGTGGCATTGGCTTGGCCATCCAGGAACCGGCTTCCGTCATCAAAGTCGCATGGTCGGACGATCTGGACGTGTGTCCCGGCAACTTGGACAACCGCCTCAGGGAGCGGATGGCGGCCGGTTTGGCCGCGGTGCGGAAGGACTTCGGGCTTCCGGGAGCCAAGGTTGAAGTGCTCGCGCGGCCGGGTGCCCACTCGGGATTTGGCAGTTCGACGCAACTGCTGGTGGGTGCCGCCCGAGCTCTCTGCCTGTTGGCAGGATATGCAGTGCCCGCCTCGGATCTGGCCCTCCGCATGCAGCGGGGCGGCACGTCCGGCATTGGCACCGCAGTCATGGACGGCGGCGGTTTCGTGTTGGACGGCGGGCATCGATTCAGGCGCAGCCCGCGGTCCAAGCAGGAGTTTGAACCCTCCGGCGCCGCGGCGGCCCCCCCGCCGCCGGTGCTGATGCAGGAGCCGTTTCCCGAAAACTGGGAGATTCTCATTGCCCAGCCGCCTGGACTTGACATAAGTGGGAAACAGGAACTGGCATTGTTCCATCAGGTGTGCCCCGTACCCGACCAAGAGGTGGATGCGATGTGCCGCCTGCTTCTGACTCGGATCGTCCCTGCCGTTTTGGAGGAGGACCTGGACGAGTTCTGCAACGGACTCGAGGCCTATCAGCGGCTGGGGTTCAAGGTGGCGGAAGTCCGGACGCAGCTTCCGGTCGTCCAGGAATGCATGGACCGGCTGCGCGCATTGGATGCCCAGGGGGTCGGCATGAGCAGTTGGGGGCCTGTCGTGTTCAGTTTTGGCCGGGATCTGGCACCCCTGAAGAACGACTTGGATCCTTGGCTGACGGCCCGGGGAGGGAGGCCGTCCTTTATTACAAGGGCGGACAATCACGGTTGCCGGGTGCTTCTGTGACCGGGCACCCCCTTGAACTCAAGGTCTGCGGCACGACCAGCCCCGCGGACGCCGCCATGCTGAACGGCACTGCCGTCCGGTGGTGCGGCATCGTGGTGGAAGCCGATTTTTCGCCGCGCTCGCTGAGTGTGGAACAGGCCGCCGCCGTCCGCATGGCAACGGATCGGGATGTTGTGGTCCTCCTCTGCGAACCGTCGCCCGGTCTTGTGGCGATGGTTGTCGAACATGTGCGGCCGTTTGCCATCCAGCTGCAATGTGCCGAATCGCCGGCGGAGTTTGCCCGGGTGAGGGCAGCCGTCGATTGCGAAGTCTGGAAGGCCGTGCACCTGCCCGCCGTGGCGTCCCAGGGGCCGCCTGCGGCCTATGTGCGGGCCGGAGCGGACAGGCTGGTGATTGATTCCCAGGTGGTAGGGGAGGCCGGGGTGCAATTTGGCGGGACCGGCCGCGTTGGGGACTGGGGTCGCATGGCCGACTGGATGGCCGGGATTCGGGAGGTCCCCGTGATGCTTGCCGGCGGCATCCATGCCGGAAACCTGCATGAAGCTGTCCGGCAGACCGGACCGGACGGCGTCGATCTGTGCAGTGGGGTTGAGCGACAGGTGGGCCGCCGTGATCCGCAGCGTCTGGCCGAACTGCTGGCGGCCTGGTGCGCCTTGAAACCCAACGGGGAGGCGGTGGGATGAGAGCGGCAGTGGTGCACGGCCTGAACGACATCCGCATCGACGAGGTGCCGATGCCGGAGATCGGGCCCGCACAGGTACTGGTGCGGGTGGGGGCCGCCGGAGTTTGCAGCACGGACGTCAAGACCCTGGCAGGCCTGAGTCCGCCCCGCACCGTGCCTGCGATCCTGGGCCATGAAGTTGCCGGCCTGATTGTCGAGACCGGAACCGACGTGGAAGACTGGCAGGTGGGCCAACGCGTGGCGGTGTACCCCATCGCGGCCTGTGGCGGATGCTTCTACTGCATGGCCGGACGCCACAGCCTTTGCCTCCGCGAGTACGGCCTGGGCCGAGGGGCCGACGGCGCGTTCGCCGAATATCTGGCCGTGCCGGCCGAGGTGCTGTCCCTGGGCGGCTTGGTGGACATCGGAGACACCCCGTACGCCACGGCCACCCTGATCGAGCCCTTGTCCTGCGTCTTGGCGGCCTCAGGCCAATGCGGGACGGCAGAGGGCAGTTCCGTGGTGGTGGTGGGCTGCGGGCCGATGGGCCTGCTGCATGTGTACGCCAGCCGGCGCCTGGGAGCCAAGGTTGTGGCTGTGGACATGAATGCCGAACGCTTGGCACATGCTCGGCGGCTGGGGGCACAGGCAATTCTCAATCCCGAACGGGACCCGGTCCGGGAAGGCGTGCTGGAGGCAACCGCAGGCCTTGGGGCCGACATCGTGATTGCCGCCGTGGGTTTCGTGGACGCGGTCTGTCAGTCCTTCGACTATGTGCGTCCGGGCGGTGTCCTCAACATCTTCGGGGGCACCCCGCGCGGCGATATGATGACGGTGGATCCCCGCTGGCTGCACTATGGGGAAATAACCTTGACCGGAACCTTCGCGTCGTCCGTGCAGGACTTCCGGGCAGCCTGGACCTGCCTGCAGGAGGATCCCGACCCCGTCGATTCGATTGTCTCGCACCATTGTCGGCTTGACGACATCGTCGCGGCAGTGGACCGGGTCCGCACCGGGCGGGGCACCAAAACCATCGTGGTTTTCGACGAGGTGTCCGGCGACGCTCCGTCATCCCCCCATTAAACTGTCCAACTTCCAATCGGAGCCAGGTTTCGTGTCAGATTCTTTCGTCCACCTTCACACCCACTCCGAATATTCCCTCCTGGACGGCCTGAGCAGCCTGGATCGGCTGGTGGGACGCGCCGCCGAATTGGGACAGCCGTCCCTGGCGCTGACCGACCACGGCGTCATGCACGGCGCCATCGACTTCCACCGGACCTGTCGGGGGCACGGCATCCACCCGGTGTTGGGTGTCGAGGCCTACCTGACCCGATGGGGACGGTCCATGGGCGGCCGGGACAAGTCCCTGGATGCCCGGCGCCATCACCTCCTCTTGCTGGCCCAGAACGACACCGGCTACCGCAACCTGCTCAAATTGTGCACCGACGCCCATTTGGAGGGCTTCTATCACAAGCCCAGGGTGGATCACGACCGTCTCCGGGAGTTGAGCGACGGCCTGATCTGCACTTCCGGCTGCCTGTCGGCGGAAATCCCGTGGCTGCTGTCCCACGGGCGCGATGACGAGGCCGCGGAGCGCACGGCGTGGTACGTGGAGACCTTCACCAAGGAGCGGTTTTTCCTGGAACTGGAAGGGCACGACATCCCGGAACTGGATGTCGTCAACAAGGGCCTGTTGCGCCTGGCCAAGGAGTTCGACCTGAAGCTGATCGCCAGCAACGACGTGCACTACGCGCACGAGGCCGACGGCAAGTACCAGGATGTCCTGCTGTGCGTGCAGACGGGCAGCAGGCGGAGCGATGCCAAGCGGATGCGCATGACCGGCGACAGCTACTTCCTCCGATCCCGCAGCCAAATGGAGGATGCCTTTCGCAGCAAGGTGGATCTGCCCCGCGATGTGTTTGACCGGACCATCGAGATTGCCGAGATGTGCAACGTGAATCCGGAGGACGATGCCTATCACATGCCCAGGTTCCCGCTGCCGGAGGGATTCGAGACGGACAAATCCTATTTGGAGAAGTTGACCGACACGGGTTTGCGGAAACTGTACGGGGGCCGTCCGCAGGAAAGCACCGCACAGGACCGCCTGCGGGCCGAGCTGGACATGATCTTCGACATGGAGCTGGAGGCCTACTTCCTGATCGTGGCCGATATTTGCCAGTATGCCCAGGCGGAGAACATCTGGTTCAACGTGCGGGGTTCGGGAGCCGGCTCGATCGTGGCCCGTGCGCTTGGGATCACGAGTGTCGACCCCCTCAAGTACGACCTGATTTTCGAGCGTTTTCTCAATCCCGGACGCCTGACCATGCCGGACTTCGACCTGGACTTTCCCGACGACCAGCGGGAACAGATGATCCAGTACACCATCGATCGGTACGGCAAGGATCACGTGGCCCAGATCGTGACCTTCGGGCGCATGAAGTCGCGGGCCGCCGTCCGGGATGTGGGTCGCGTTCTGGGTGTTGATCTGGGGGATGTCGACCGCATGGCCCGATTGGTTCCGTCCGGTCCGGGCGCGGCCAAGCTCAAGGAACTGCTCGACCTGCAGCACGAAGCCCACGACCCGGACGTGGCGGCGGCCGCCCAGAGCGAACCGCTGGCCGAGTTGATGCATGTCGCCCCGGAACTGGAGGGGGTCGCGCGCACCGAGAGCATCCACGCGGCGGCGGTGATCATGTCCGAGAAGGAGCTGTGGCGCTACACCCCGCTGAAGCGCGGCCGCAACACCATCTCGGAGTACGTGACGCAGTACGAGTTTCCGGTCCTGGAATCGATCGGCCTCCTGAAGGTCGACTTTCTCGGCCTCAGCACGTTGACCGTGATGCGGGAGGCCTGCCGGCTGATCAAGGAGTATCGCGAGGAAGCGTGGGACATCGACACCATTCCCTATGAAGGGGAAGGCACGGAACAGGCCTTTGAACTGCTGTCCAGCGGCGAAACCGCGGGGGTGTTCCAGGTTGAATCGGAGGGCTTCCAGGACACGCTGCGCTCCATGCGGCCGACCCAGTACGTGCACATCATCGCGGCCCTGTCCCTCTATCGGCCCGGTCCGATGGACTACATCGACCTGTACAACCGTCGGATGCACGGAGAGGTTTCGGTGGAGTACAAGCATCCGCAGCTGGAACCGATTCTGGCTGAAACCTACGGCATCATTGTTTATCAGGAACAAATCATCCGAATCATTCAGGAGTTGGCGAACTACACGGCCGCCGAGGCCGATTTGGTGCGGATTGCCATTAGCAAGAAGGAACGCAAGAAGATCGACGAGTCCCGGGAAGGGTTCATCACGGGATGTGCCGCCAACGGCATCGGCGAGAAGATCGCGGACGAAATCTGGCGGGACATCGAGTTGTTCGCCGGATACGGTTTCAACAAGAGCCATGCCGCCGACTACGCCAAGATCACAGTCCAGACCGCGTGGCTCAAGGCCAACCATCCTCAGGAATACATGCTGGCCATGCTGCTTGTGGAGCGGAACAAGCCGGACAAGGTGACCCGCATCATCAGCGAATGCCAGCGGATGGGGATTCAGGTGGCGGCCCCGGACATCAACCAAAGCAGCCACGAATTCACCATCGAGGTGCGGCCGCAGCTTCGGGATGGCACAGGTTCCCCAACCGCGGTCCAGTCGAACTTCGATTTTCCGGTGCCCGAGGGCTCCACCATTCGCTTCGGCCTGGCTGCCGTCAAGGGCATCTCCAGCGAGGGGGTGGCACGCGAAATCGTGGCTCCCCGGCCGCCGGACGGATTCGCCGGTCTGGACGAATTCTGCGAGGTGTGTGACCTCCACGCCTTTTCCCGCCGTTCGGTCGAGACCCTGATTCAGGCCGGTGTCCTGGACCGTTGGGGGAACCGCAAACAGCTAATGGATGCCATGGACGCCATGATGGCGCGGTCGAAAGTAGCCCACAGTGCCGGCGTGGAGGGGCAGGACAGCCTGTTTGGAGACGATGAGGAGGCGGTCCGGCCGCCGCCCGTGGTTCTGGCCGAGGCGGAACCGTCACCGGCGGAGATGGTTGAGTACCTGGGTGTCGAGAAGGAATTGCTGGGCGTGTCGTTGAGCAGCGTGCATCCTGTGACGGATTTGTACAACCGGCTCAAGGATCATTTCACCCTGGTCACGACCGCCAGGGCCGTGGGCGATACGACGGTCAGACAAAAGGCGCGGCCCATCAAGATTGTCGGCCTGGTTCGAGAGGTCCGCACCATCAGGACCAAGAAGGGCGATGCGATGGCATTCATCACGCTCGAGGATGCCCACGGCGAGCTGCCGTGTGTCGCCTTTCCCGATGCCTGGCGCCGGCTCGCACGCACCGTCGTGGAGGGCATCCAGTTGCTGTGCGACGGCAACCTCAGCTACAACCAGGCGCGGGACGAGCAGTCGCTTCACCTGGAGCAGGTGAGGACCTACTCGGACCTGACGGACTATCAGGCCAAGGAACGTCCCGCCGTCCCGCGATCGCCTGCCCCCGACGGGCGGGGCGACGAACCGCCGGATACGTCCGCACCGCCGGTGCGGACGGCCGAGACGGTCGGTGTAGACGAAGCGCCATCCAAACCAGCCCGATTGACGGAACCCGCCGACGTACAAGGGCAGCCGGAATCCCGGCACGAGATCGGCGCTTCGGACGACGTTCTGTTTGCGCCGGAGTCGCCTGCACGCGAAATCCCTGCGACCGCATCGCCGACCGAGTTGGACCGCCACGATCAGGCCGAGGCCCCCGCAGACACGCAGGCGGAGGCCGGCCGCGTGGCCCTTCATCTGCGGCTGGATGAGGGACAGCCCGCGGGCGCACAGATGGCCGCGGTTCAAAAACTCAACGACACGCTGAAAGCGGCCCCAGGGCCGGGCCGCTGGACGGTGGAACTGATTGTCAGCGTGAACGGGCTGTCAACAGGGTTCAGGTACCCCGAACCCATGCCGCTGGACCCGGAGAACGGGAACCTGCCCGATCAACTGGAAAAACTGGGCGTGAAGCTGTGGGTCGAGCCGAAGCAGGATGTCAGCCGAGTGTGACCTTCCCGCCCCCGGGCCTCTACGCCGGCAACCCGATGGCTGCCCGGATCGTAGCCAGATCCCCGTAGGCTCGCAGCACCACAGTGCCCTGCTGTTGCAGGTTCTGGTCGACTTCCGGACCCACCACATCCGGACTGGCCAGAATGGTGACGCGTCGTGCATGGGCGGCTTCGTCCGCACTGAAGCCGAACGTTGCACCGATGGCCGTCAGTTCGCCGACCAGCAGCGGCAGGTACACCTTGGTCGCGAAGTGTTCCCTGGGCCCGAACAGAATGTAGTGCTCCATGGTCTTGACCGACAGGACGCCTGCGGCCTGCAACGGCACTGCTGGTTGGACGGGTGCAGCAGGCTGGACGGGCGGTGTTGCCGGGACAGGCGGCAATTCGGATGGTGAAGACGCCGCCGGGGTGGGAGGCACCGCGGGGGTCAAAGGCTCGGCACTGGGAACCTGGGGCGGCTGCAGGCTGCTGTCCAGGGGTGGTGCCGGGATCTCCGGGGGTTCGGTTGCCGGAGCCGCCGGAGCCGCCGGAGCCGGTTCACTGGCCGCCGGTGCCTCTGGGACATCCAGGTCCAACTCGACTTCATTGCTGCCGTCCAGTTCAACGACCTGCGACTCGACGACCAGGTCGCCACTGTCGGGATCGATCACCTGCAGCACACAGTCGCCGGCCGGAATGGACTTGAACCGATAGGAACCGCTGCGGGGAATGGTTCCCTCGCCGAGGATTTCGTTGTCGGCCAGCAGCCTCAAGGTAAGCCCAACTCCGTTGGACACAAGGCCGTGGATGATGCTTTCCTCGGTTTCCTCGATGACTTCCTCGAACTCGACTTGGAAGGAGTGGTGGAAGAGCGTGTTGCCGCTGCGCGTGCCGTCCTCCAGCAATTCGTCCGGGTGGTTGGCCGTAAGGCCCGATACGACTTCGCTGGGCGCGCCCAGCATCTGCACGTTGCAGACCTGCCAGGTGAACATGGCCACGTGGCCAATGGATTCGCGGCGGCTCCGGCGCAACTTGTATTCCTGACTGCCGTCTTCCCATTCGACCAGGAACAAGACCTCTTCGGACGTGCTGTCCGGATGGAAATGGGCCTGGACAAAGATATGGTGCCGTCCCTGATTCTCCTCGGGGGCCAAGTGTCGGACCTGGCGTACTTTCCAATATCGGCCAGCTCCTTGAGGAAGCATCGAATCGATGGCCACACCGTAGTGCGAGGCCAGATTGACGGATGAAGGTTCCACTTGCATACCTGTATTTTGTGCGGTCACTGGTTCAGGCCTCGCCTGAAGCACCGGATCCGACGCAAGTTCCGGAGCCGGGAGGTGCCCCCGCTTCCGGCGGTCTGAGAAGAGATTTCTGAGGCTCATTCACCAGATCCTTTGAATGCTGCGAAGTTCAACGGGTTCATGTCTCGCGCGCAACCGGTGAGAGTGTCGAATCGTATCATAGCGGTTCGTTACTGGATTTTCCTGCCCATGACCCGCGCGTCGGATTCTCGCCCGGCTTGCAGCATCAGTCCGAGGGGTGACTACGGCACCGGAATCCGTGACCGTCCATGAAACCTCCATGGGCGGTGTGCCGGCCGAGACAGGCGAAGTCGTCATGAATCATGAAGCGGGGGGGCAATGTCCAACGCCCTGCACATGTCCAAGCGGCTTGGCCGGTCTGAATGCTGGCAGTGGCCGAAAGAACGGTCGAGGTTTGAGGTGGCCCGTCCAAGCGGCAGAGTAGAATGGAACTGTGGCACATGCAGAGGACAGATCATGGCAACAGTCGTTCGGGAACGGGAACACCTGCAGGCGGTGTCCAACGGGCGTGTGCGGGAACGGTACGTCGATGCGACCATGACGCGGGAGGCGCGGGAGGCGCGGATTGCCTGGCGGCTGGAGCATTTGGCGGCGTGGCAGCACGACCTCGAAACCCTGGAGCACTTCGATCCCGACTATCCATACGATGTTGCCCATGAGTACGACTACGACTGGACGACCGATCCCGATTACGGCGCCGAAGGCGTGCATTTCAGTGAATTCGAAGAGGACGGCGTGCTGATCGACGACGACTCCCGACCCGGCTGGCTCCAGGAGCACATGCTTGCTACGGCCCGCGACCGGATTGGACGCCGCACGATGACCGAGGCAACCTATGTCTTCCTGCCGCAACAGGTCGCGCATCTGAAGTTGACCACCCGACAGGGCAGCCCGGTGGACCGGGTGAAGCCGGATCTGGTGGTGATGCCGTCGGAAGCGGATCTGCTGGAGGCGAACGACCCGAGTCCGGGTCGTACCGCACAGCTCGACGATGCCGTTCCGGAGCTGGTGCTGGAGGTTCTGTCGAAGACCACGGCGGCGCGGGACCTGGACGCCAAGCGGCGCCTGTACGAAACCCTTGGGGTGGGCGAATACCTGGTCTACGACCTGGGCGGCAAGCGCGGGCCGGATTCCGCCCGGGAACTGTTGATGTATCGGCTGGTGGACGGGGCCTACGAGGCGGTTGCACCCCTGAAGAAGTCATCCGCATCGGAACCGGATACGGTTTGGAGCGACGTGTTCGACACGCACATCCGCTTCCTGCCGGACGCGCGGCAGGACGCGGAGGAGTTCCGCCACCTGCCGCAAGGGCACCGGCCGGCACCGCGCTTCCAGTGGTACGACCCGGAAGAGGGCCGCTGGCGGGACACCGAGACCGATGCCGAACATGAACGGAACCGGATCGTGCAGGAACGGGACCAGGCCGCACAGGAACGGGATCAGGTTGCACAGGAACGGGATCAGGCTGCGCAGGAACGGGATCAGGCTGCGCAGGAACGGGACCAGGCTGCGCAGGAACGGGACCAGGCCACACAGGAACGGACCGACATGGCCATCGATATGATGCGCGAGTTCTTGGGGTCCGAGTTGGAACCGGAACATCTGGATCGGATTGAGGAAGTCTGGCGAGAGGACGGTCCCCCGACGGATGCCGCCCGACGCGTCCGAACCGTGCTGCAATCCCCCCCCACATGGCGCTCCCTGTTGGGGGGGCCTGTTTGACGACGACCACGGCTCCGATTGCACGCCTACCCCGCCGGGCGGACCGGCAATCATCCAAGAACAGCCGGTGACGCGCCAGGGAGCAGGCGTAAGCACACTTGAGCTTGGGATTCCCCATGGGCGGCTGTCGTACCGACTGCGCGACTTGCATGGCGCGCACGGACTGAAACAGAGTTGGAAGAACGGCTCGCTCGGCAGCGGCCTTCCCGAGACGGGCCGGGCCTGCACGATCCCGCGTTGTGCCCTACACTACGCGGTATGACCATCCACGCCCAAATCGAGTGGTTCCTGGCGGATGCCGCCGCCGGTTCGCCGTTAACCCGCCGCACCTACCGGACGGGGCTCAATCGGTTTCGGGAGTATCTGTTGGCGAACGACCTGGACCCGAACGTACAGGAGTTGGATGTCCTGCACGCAAGCTTGGTGCTGGGTTGGGCCAGTTGGCTCACCGATGTGCAGGGCGTCAACCGGCGCACGCTGTTGACCTATTTGTCCGCGGTCATGAGTTTCATCTCATGGCTGCAGGTACGGGACCTGCAGCCCATTGCGAGCAGTGACTATGCCCGTTTGCAGGAGGGCATGCGCCGACTTCGGCGCAACCAGAAACCTCCCGAACTGGTGCCGCATCCGCCGGAAGACCCGGAACTGAACGAATTGCTGCTGGTGGCTCGACGGCTGTCGTCGACCAGTGCGGACCCGCGCGCACGTCTGGCCGCGGCTCGCAATACCGCCATCCTGGAAACCCTCTTGTCAACAGGCATGCGGGTCGGCGAGCTGGTGGCGCTCCGCACACGCGAACTTGACGAGGCGGACGGTTCCGCGTGGGTTACCGGCAAGAGGGGCCGTACGCGGAAGGTGTTCTTCGCCGCGTTTGCCTGGCAGTCAACCACCGAGTATCTGCGGCAGCGCCACAGCGCCGGATTGACCTATCGCGGCCCGTTGGGCGACCAGCCGGTATTTGCCCGGCACGACCGCCGGGCGGGCACGGAGGTGCTTCCGTTGAGTACGGGGGCGGTGCAGCGGATGTTCCGCAAACTTGCCCGGCGCGCAGGCCTGGACCTGAAAGACGTCACGCCGCACGCGCTGCGGCACTACTTCGGCACGCGGATGTACCGGGCCACCTCCGATCTGGCCGTGACCCAGACGGCCTTGGGGCATGCCAGTCCGGTCACCACCAGGATTTACGCGAAGCTGGCGGACAGCGCGGTGCAGGAAGCCCACCGCGAGGCATTCGGGGAGAGTCAGTCCCCGACAACAAGCCCCAGAAGCAATTCCGACAGCAGCCAGGTGCGGGACACGAGCTGATCCGTCTCGATGTGTTCGTGGTCGGCGTGGGCTCCGGCACCGGGCACGCCCAGACCGTCCAGCGTCGGTATCCCCAAGGCTCCGGTCAGGTTGCCGTCGCTGCCGCCGCCGGTGCGGCCCGCGACCAGTTGCATGTCCAGGCCCGACGCAATGGTCCGGGCCTTGGCAAAGACGTCCTTGGTTGCGGTTTCCTCCAGCGGCGGGCGTGATCGGGCGCTGACCACATCGATGGCGGTTCCTTGCAGCCGCGGGCGCAGATTCCGCAGGCGGTCCTCGGCATCCCGCAGATCCGCGTCCCGCCAGGCACGCACATCAATCTGGATGTCGGCATGGGGCGCCACCACGTTGGAACGCGTGCCGCCCTGGACGACCCCGGCGTTGACCGTCAGCCCTGTTTCCAGGTCCGTCATGGCCTGGATGGCCAGGATTTGATGCGCGGCCTCCTCGATGGCGGAAACTCCCTTCTCGATTTCGATCCCGGCGTGGGCGGGAATGCCCTTGATATGGACATCCATGTGCTGGCTGCCCTTGCGGGCGGTTTTGAGTACCCCGCCGGGCAAGGGCGCCTCAAGAACCAGTACACAGTCCACTTGGCGGGCCTCGTCCTCGATGGGTTGTCGGGACGTGGCACTGCCGATTTCCTCGTCGGCCGTCGCCAGAAGTACAACGTTCCGACCCGGGTCGATGTCCAACTCCCTGAACGCCCTGAAAATGTGCTCCATCATGGCCAGGCTGCTCTTCATGTCGAAGATGCCCGGCCCGTAGGCCCGGTTGTCCGGAGTTTCCCGAAACGGCATGCGTTCCAGGGTGCCTACCGGCCAGACCGTGTCGAAGTGCGTCAGCACCAGTACCGGCGGCAGAACCTCCCGCTTGGTTTTCAGTTCGCAGCGCAGGTGATTGCCGCCGTCGCGAACGGGGATGATCTCGGCCCGGTCGACAACCGGTGCGAACACGGAACGGAGGTGGTCCGCGCACCGGTCCAGCCGGTCAATGTCGGTGCTGGGCGATTCCATCTCCACCAGAGTCCGGACGGACTCCAGCATGGCGGGTTTGGCGTTGCTGAAGTACCTGTGCAGGGCTTCGGAGTGCTCCATGTCGACACCTCGTATTGGGAGAGCAGTGGCGACGGCGGTGCCGCAGTTGGCGGCCGTCGGGAGGTTGGCCCCCCTTTATACTTCAGTGGACCAACACCCGGACAACCGCACAAGGGAGTAAGCAGCCATGAAGTTTGGTGGCAGTGTATGGACCTTCAATTGGCAACCGCCGTACGACGACGGACTGCGCAGGATTGCCGCCTGCGGCCTCAAGGCCGCCGAACTCATCGCCTGGCGACGGGAAGTACTGGACAGCTACTACACCCTTGACACCATTCGGCATCTGCGGACGCTTCTGGACGACTTGGGCCTCGAGTTGTCCGAATTCGTCTCCACCCCCCGCGGCCTGGCTTCGGAGGACCCGCAGGAACGGGACGGTGCGGTCGAGCACTTCCGGGTCATGGTGGACACGGCCCGGGCCCTGGGCACGGACATGGTGAATTCGGTGTCGCCCAACGCGTTCGACCTGGCCATGCCGCGCATCATGGACAAACCCACGGCCCAGGAGTGGGGCGTGGATCTGCCCCGCGGCCTGGACTGGAATGCCAATTGGAACGCCTATGTCGACACCACGGCCCGTTGCTGCGAGATTGCCGAGGAAAACGGTGTGCGCTGGGCCCTGGAACCCCATCCCTATCGCTGGGTCCGCAATACGGGTTCCATGCTGCGCCTGATCGACAGCGTCGATTCCCCCGCCCTGGGCATGAACTTCGATCCCAGCCACCTCTTTCCGTCCGGTGAAATCTCCGAACAGGCGGTGTACGAACTGGGCGCTCGCCTGTTCCATGCCCACTTCTCGGACAACGACGGCACCACCAACGCCCACTGGCGTCCGGGCAAGGGCAAGATCGATTGGCGGGCGGTAATGGTGGCGATGCACGATGTGGGTTTCGAGGGGGTGATTTCCATCGAGCTTGAGGATGTGCCGGGTACCGCCGGCGCCAACAACGGCGTGTCCACCGATGCCTTCGCCCGCGAGGTTGAACTGTCGGTGGAGTACCTGTCGGCCATCTGCCAAGACGAGGGCATTCCGCTGTCCTGACAACGCCGGCGGCGATTTTCGGGAACCCGCTGGTGTAAAATCCGGGCGTGCTGTGCACCAGCCGAATATTTCCTGTGCGACCGAGCACCGCGCGGTGTCGGCGCGCGACTGATTGTATGGAGGAGACCCGTGCAGAAAGTTAGCCGAAGACAGTTCATCCGGTTTACCGGCCTGGGAGCGGCCGGACTGGCCCTTGCCGCCTGCGCCCCCGCCGCCGACGAGGCCGCCGTTGGTACGGGTGCCACCGCCGAGGTGGTAAACCTTCGTTACCAGTCCCGCGAGCTTCAGGAAGCCGAGGGCGTGCAGGAGTTGTGGTCGGAGTTCTATCCCGAGTTCAAGGCCAACAACCCCGACATCGAGGTCGAGTTCCTGCCCCAGCCGGGCGGCGTGAACCTGCGCGAGGGCGTGCTCGCCCAGATGGTGGCCGGCGATGCCCCCGACCTGATCGAGTTCTGTTGTTGGAGCTCCACCTTCTTTGTGCAGAAGGGCGAGACCCTGAACCTGCAGGCCTACATCGACCGGGATGCCGACGAGGTCGATCTCGACGACTACTACGAAGGACAGTTCGATCCGTGGGTGGACGAGCAGGGCGACATCCACCTGATGCCGCGCTTCACCGGCACCATGGCCCTGTACTACAACATCGACATGTTCGAGGAGATGGGGGTGGACACGCCTCCGCACGAGTGGGGTGCCTGGAACCACGAAGACTACGTGGCCATTGGCGAGAACTTTGTCTCCCGCGAACCCGGACAGCCCATCACCTGGGCAACCTCGAACTACGGCATGAACGCCAACTGGCTGTCCCAGTACTGGATCCGCGGCTTCGGTGCCAACATGGTCAACCCGGACGACAACAGGCTTTGCGGCCTGGCCGAGCCGGCGGCCATCGACGCCTTGAACTACATTCACAGCATCATCTGGGACAGCAACATTTTCGCCTATGGTTCCGACATCGGCATGGGCGTCAACCAGCTGTTCGAGAGCGGACGCATATCCATGATGGAGATGGGTCCCTGGAGTCTCGGTTCCACGATGCGCAACGCGACCTTCCGCTGGGATGTGGCGCCGCTGCCGATGGGGCCGTCGGAAATCACCACCCACCAGTCGGTGGACGGAACGATGATCTGGAACAAGACGGATCATCCGGACGAAAGCTGGCAGACGCTGAAGTGGCTCACCAGCCCGTTCTACGGCAAGCTGTACGCCAAGTGGGGCACCAAGCAGCCGTCGCGCATCAGCGTCCTGCCGGAGTTCCAATCGGCCCTGATTGACCGGGATGAGCGGTTTGGGGACATCGACATCGATGTCTTCACCTCCTCCATTGCCGCGTCGCTGGGCGGTCCGGAGGAGATGTTCGCCAACGACTTCACCTGCAAGGACACGATCCTCAAACCCGCCTTCGACCAGGTGATGCTTTTGAACGAGGCTCCGGTTGACCTGATCGTTCAGCATGCGGACATCGTCAACCGGTTCAATGCCGGTGAAATCGCCATAGAGGACCTGGGCGGCGCCATGGCGGCGCTCGGCTAGGCCCCGTAATCTCAACGGGCAGGCGAGGCAGGCATTCGGGCACGCCCGAATGCCTGCCCGCTCCCCATGGGACTTGGCGACTGACGAGGCGGGTCCGAACCCTCCCCTGCCAAGCCCCGCGCGAGCCCTGTCGATGGCAACCCTCAATCCTGCGGCCGACGCGGGTGCCCGCGCCCCGAGGCGCAAGTGGACGCCGGAAAAGCGCGAGGCCCTTTTCGGCTTTTTCTTCATATCCCCCTGGATCATCGGGTTCCTGGTCTTCACGCTGGGACCGATGATCACTTCCCTGGTGTTCGGTTTTTATCGGACGGACCTGCTCCAGATTTGGGAAGCGGTTGGGTTCAAGTGGTTCCAGGCCGTGTTCACGGACGTGCTGGTCCGCAAGGCCATGTTCAACACGGCTTATTACGCCTTCATCATGGTGCCCCTGAGCACCACCCTGGCCCTCCTGATTGCGGTACTGCTCAACCAGAACGTCAAGGGCCAGAGTTTCTGGCGGACCGTCTACTACCTGCCGTCCGTGGTGGCCGGGGCGGCCGTTGCAATCCTCTTCAAGTGGCTGTATCAGCCGGACATCGGCCTGCTGAATTCCATTCTCAATCCGATTTTGTTCCGGATCAGCAACTTCCTGTCGCTGGAAACCCAGTTGGTCGCACCGCGCTGGGTCTTCAGCCAGGAGTGGGCCATGCCCTCCGTGATCATCATGGCCCTGTGGGGTGCGGGCGGTGCCATGCTGATCTTCCTGGCGGGCCTGCGCGGGATTCCCACCGCCCTCTACGAGGCCGCCAAGATTGACGGGGCGGGACCCGTCCGCCAGTTCTTCTCGATCACGATTCCGCTGCTGACCCCGACCATTCTGTTCAACGTGGTGTTGAACATCATCGCCTCATGGCAGGTGTTCACGCAGGTGTTGATCATGACCCAGGGCGGCCCCAACAACGCCACGCTGACCATGGTGCTGCACCTGTACAACACGGGGTTCAGCCAGTTCCGCTTCGGCTATGCCTCGGCCCAGGCGTGGGCGCTGTTCCTGGCGATTCTGGTATTCGTGCTGTTCGCCATCCGGACGAGCAGCAGCTGGGTCCAGTACGAGCGCTGAGCCATGGCCGAAAACACCGCCGCGATCACGGAATCGGTGTCCCTGCCGTTGCAGAGGCAGCGTCACTACAACGTCGGGGTCATTCTCTGGCGCGTACTGCTCTATATGGTGGTGCTGTGGGGTGCGGTGATCTTCGCCATTCCTTTCTACTGGATGATCCGGACGGCGGTGATGCCGCCCTACCAGGTCAATCTGTTTCCGCCCGAGTGGATCCCGGACTCGATCAACTTCGTCAATTTCCGCGCGCCTTTCGTGGGGCCGTTCCCGTTCGCGCGGTGGTTCGGGAACAGTGCCATCGTATCGGTGCTCAGTTCGGCCGGTGTCGTCCTTTCGGCTTCCTTCGTGGGCTTCGGCTTCGCCCGGCTCCGGTTTCCCTTCCGCAACGTCCTGTTCATCGTGGTCCTGTCCACGATGATGCTCCCCGAGCACATCAAGCTGATCCCGACCTATCTGCTGTTCGTGAAGCTGGGCTGGATCAACACGGTCCTGCCGTTGATCATCCCCAACTGGTTCGCGCCGCCGTTCCACGTGTTCCTGATGCGCCAGTTCTTCATGACCATCCCCCAGGAGATGGACGACGCCGCCAAGATTGACGGATGCGGCTGGCTGGGAATTTACGGTCGGATCCACATTCCGCTGTCATTGCCGGTGATGGGGGTTTCCGCCATCTACCAGTTCACGTTTACCTGGAACGACTTCCTGCATCCCCTGGTGTACCTCCAGCAGGTGGACAAGTACACGGTGGCCCTTGGCCTCCGGCTGTTCGAAGGCTTCATGCGGTCCAACATCCAGGACATGATGGCGTCCGCGCTAATCGCAGTCATGCCGACCATCGTCATCTTCTTCATCGCCCAGCGCTACTTCATCCAGGGCATTGTCATGACGGGGGTCAAGGGGTAGCCAACCCTTGCCGGGCCATGGCTGTCCGGACAGCTGTTCCGGACGCCTTTCAGACAGCCGGTTCCATGTGGGCCGGCGGGAGAGAAAACTCATGATGCGGAACGGCATTACGGATGCGGCCTGGTCGAAGTTCAAGGAGCAGGGCTACGTGCGGCTGGGACCGGTGCTGGACCCGGACGAACTCGGTGCGCTGCAGCAGCGGATCGACGCGATCATGATGGGCACCGCCGACGTGCCGTACGAGCGCATGCTGATGCAGCTGGACTCCGTGCCCGGCGTCTCCGATAAGCCGGGACCCCAGACCAACGGACACAAGCTGGCCACGCTCGCCTACCGCAAGATCCAGGATCTCGAGTTTGATCCGCTGTTCCTGCGGTACATGCAGCGGCCCCTGTTCAAGCACATCTGCGAGCGGGCCTACGGCCTGGGCACGCCGGTGGCCTCCTACCGTGCGATGTTCATGAACAAACCCGCCCACGAAGGCACCGACCTGGCCTGGCACCAGGATCGCTGGACTTCACTGGACCGCGATCCGTTGATCACGATCTGGACGGCGCTGGATCCGGCCACGGTGGCAAACGGCTGCATGTGGGTCACACCCGGACGGCACCATACACTGATCAACCCGTCCGACGGATCCGGGTTTCTTACCGCCGAACAGGCGGAAGACCTGGCGAAGGAATTCGAAGCCGAACCCCTGACCCTGGAGGCGGGGGAGGCCCTGCTCCTCCACAACCATCTGCCGCACCGTTCGGGGGTCAACAGCACCGACATTGCCCGGCGGGCCTTCAGTGTCTGCTATATGGATGCCGGTACCGTCTCCACCGAGAACAAGGATTATGCGGTGCTGTTTGGGCCCGATGCCATGAATCCGGATAACTTGTAGGAATGTAGGGAACAACTGTGCGCTGGAGCATCTGGCATGCACGACAGCTGGTGAACCGGACGTGTCCTTGTTGGGCCGGCCCATGGGGCCTTTCGCCGGATCGGCAGCGTGGTCGATAGCGGCTCGCGGATGTGCGCGGATGCGTTCTGGATCAACGATGCGCACGAGCCCCCGTTGCGGCTGTGGCAGGAGATTCTGCACTGTCCCGAGAAGCTGGCTGATCACTATGCCCGGCACTGGCATGCACAAATCGGCCGGGAACGGGCCTACCACGACCAGATCCGCCAACGTTTCAACGCGGGACTGATCCGGCCGATTTTCTCTACCTGCTGGCGCGGTGTGCCAGGGCCTCCATTCGCTACAACGCCCGCGGGGAATTCAACAACACCCTCTAACAACCGACGGCGCGGGGCGCGTCCTGCGGAGATGCGGCGGCGCCTTGTGCAGACTCGCGCCTGCTGGGAAAGTGGACCATTCCGACTACTGGGAACTACGCCTCCGTGCTGGCGGCCCGCACTTCCGCGACCCGCCACCGAAATCAACGAGATTGAAACAGTGCCAACATTAAAGGCCCGCCGGGCAATATCGGTGCTGTTGCCCCCCCGAACGGTGCGGCAGGTGGTTGTGACGGAGCAGGGTCTTCCCCGCCTCCAGGGTCAGCGGTTCGGCCTCGAATGCTTCCGTCGGATCAACCGCCTGTTCGGAGGTGAGAAACCTGGAGCCGTCGGACGGGTTGATCAGTTCGTGGTGCCGCCCGGGCATGCCCCACATGCAGCCATTCTCCACCTGGGCCAGATCCAGAGCCGCCCAAATCGTAACCAACGGGTCGCGGTTTAGGGGACCATGCCAGCCATCTCGCGTCCGTTGAGGCGACCCGGTTCCGGCAGCTCGGCGATGAACACGGCGGCCACGGCCAGACCCACCCCGGGCATGCTGCGCAGCAGTTTCGGCCCGTCAGCCCAGTAGGTTGCTCGATGTCAGCAGGGCACCCAAAACCGCCGTGAAGGTCAAAAACAGGCCCACCATCCAGCGAATCAGCGTCGCCTGCAGGTCCTTCATCTCGCTCCGCAGATCGCTCTGCAGAGTCGCCAGGTCCTGCTTGGTCGCAAACTGCGACCAGTCTGGCAGATGGGCGGCCACCGCCTCCGCCTGGGACGCGTCCATGCCCGCGTCCTGCAGGTCGCGGTAGGCAGTGCGGTTGATCATTTCCGGCTGTACAATCGAACGGGCCACGGGATCCACCCCCTATCGGCCGGGACCGCGAAACTCCGCATGACCAGACAAGCCTCGGCTGTCATCTCACCGGGGCTTTCGTCATTCCAAGGCATCCGCCACCGGCCCAATGCGTACTGTTTATCCGTTGCGAAACCCCGCATCCCCCTTGGCAGGAGTATTTGGATAAGTATGCCACGGTTGTTGGGGGTACGAAGGCATGGCCGACCGTGCGGGCACTGTTTCAATCTCGTTGCTATAGGTGGCGGGCCGTCATCGGCAGCCTCCCTGCCAGCGGGGTTCCGTGCGTCGGTTCAGGCCCTGCCGTGGGCCATCACCCGCACCTGAAAGAGGCACCGCAGCAGCATCAAATTTGTTGTGATCCCGCCAATGGTGGACTGTGGTGGGCCTTTCGTCTCAAATCTTCAATGACGAACTATCCGGCCGTCGGGTCTGTTGGCGTTGCCTGATTGCAGTCGGCTCGTGCAACGGCGTCTGACAGCATGTTGAAGTCAAACACCGCGGCGGTGCATGCGCGGAGTGTGGCAACAGGGAGCGCGCGATCCTGTCAGGAGGGCACGGATGTGTTCCATGAAGTCTTCCGCCGAGTTTCGACTTTCGACCCTGTCGAACGCGACGGCTTGACCTGTCCAACCACCATGGTTCTCCTGGATCGGGCCAAGGAGCATGGCCTTGTGAGTGAATGATGCGCTTTCCGGTGAAAGACTCTGTTGGACGGGACCGGGATGTACAATCCAAACGTCCCCATACAGCATTCGTCGCCAGCCGGAACGTCAGCCGTCGCAGCTTGCCACACATCCGGATTGTGTTTCCACCGGAGAGATCCCTCACTGCAGCCAGATTTGGATTTGGGAGGTTTGGGTAGCTTGCCAGTCCGAGTTGGGATGCGGGTCGGGACACCGTCCCACCGGTCGGTTGGCTGCGGCCCAACCGACTACTCCGCAGTGCCTGGACAATTGTTGACTTGCGGTGGACCCGACCCGTCTCGCCGCGCATCCGTCACCTGCCGGACATCCAGACCGCGGTGCTTTCCCCCGATTCCCGATGAGTACTCTCAACTGTGAACTGTGCGGAACCGAATATGCAGCCAGTCTGACTGCCTGTCCGGCGTGTGGAGTGGGTGTTGCGGTCGACTTCTCCCTGCCGATGGGCGCGGAATTGCAGGGTGGAAAGTTCACGGTGGGCAAGGTCCTGGGACGAGGCGGATTTGGCATCACGTACAAGGGAGCCCACAGACGGCTCCAGCGTCCAGTCGCGATCAAGGAACTGTTCCCTGAATTTGCGACGCGATCCGGGCCGCGGGTAACGGTGACAGCCAGCCGCACGGAGGGTTTTCGTCGGGAACAGGAAAGCGTGGTGCAGGAAGCCCGCGTCATCGCCAATCTCAATTCCCAGAGCATTGTGGACGTGCACGACTTCTTCCACGAAAATGGCACCGTCTACATTGTCATGGAGTACCTGGAGGGTCCTACGCTGGAGCAGGAAATTGAACGGCTGGGCCAACTGCCCCCGGAAGATGTGGCCAGGGTGGCGGACGAAGTTTGCGCTGCGCTGGACACGATGCACGGTACCAACTTCCTGCACAGGGACGTGAAGCCGGCCAACATCCTTTTGGCCCGCGACGGCCGGGCCGTGCTCATAGACTTCGGCTCCGCGCGCGAGTACGAGATTGGCAAGACCCAAAGCCACACGCGGTTGGTGACGTTGAACTACGCGGCGCCGGAGCAGTTGAGCCAGACGGCGCGGTTCGGGCCCTACACCGATCTGTTCTGCCTGGGAGCCACCTTGTACCACGCCCTGACGGGTGCGCCTCCGCCGCCAGCCATGGATCGTCTGCAGGCCGCGGACCAGACCGTGAAGCTTCCGTCAACTGTCCCGGATGGCCTGCGGAAGGCGGTCCAGGGAGCGTTGAACTGCCGAATTGAGGATCGGCCCCAGTCCGTGGAAGAGTTCAGGGCCTTCCTCGGTGGCAGGAAGGCCCCGCCGGTCCGCCGGTCCGCCGTGCCAGCTACCCGGACCGCAGGGGGCGGGGAAACACACAACGCCGTCCCGTACGAGTTCAGGGGCAGGCAGTACCACACCCCTGCGGACCTGGTGGCGGCCCTGGCCAAGGACTGGGATGCTGCCATTGAAGAATGGCGCAATGGCTACATCCGCACCTGGATGACAAGGGGGGTTGTGGGCGGCACCTTTGAGCGGACTGTCGATCGGATGGCCGGAGAGGAACTGTTCAAGTTGGAACCGGAGCGTCAAGGCCAATTGCGCTTGGCCCGCGATGCATCCTTCAGCATCTCCGAGACGGCGGTGCAGGAACGCCGTCTAATGCGCGTGTTCTCCATCATGGATCCTCGCTGGAAGCCTTCCTACCGGGGAATGCCGCTGGTACACAAGGAGGCCATCGGCACCTGGTGCCGGACCCATCAGAGGGCGCAGCGGTCCCTGGTCCACCGCTGCCTGACCCATGGCATTCTGCTGGTCCATCCCAAGAAGTTCGCCCGTGTTCTGCACGAGCGGACCTTCAAGGAATGCGAGGTTTACGGCATGCACATCCATAGCCATCTGGAGGCCGAGGAACTTGCCACGTATGGCCATACAGCGGAGTTGGTCATGTTCCAAGTATTCTCCATCCTCGTGGGTGCCCGGACAACCAAGGAATTGGTGGTTCAGGCCCGGCAGGATGAACAAGCCATGAAAGTTCAATGGTTTTCGGAACTGGTCGGGCAAGCAGCCAAGAGCGCTGGTTGTGCCGTTGCCCTCAAGGTCCTGGCGCCCAAGGCCCAACAGGAACGCTCCCGATTTGTGGGAAAGGTTTGGTTTTGGGTTGTCGGCCTCTTGGTAATGTTGTTTATGTGTGGAATTATTGGTAGTAATTTTTGATTTAGTCGAGAAAATAACTTGTATTTTAATATGTTTTCGTGTTCTGAATTATGTATGCAGCAAGGGATCTGAGCCAATGTTGACCGTAACCGTGAAACCCCACAAGGAGTTCTTCACGCCCCACACTCCCAATCAACGTCTCTTCCTGCAACTGTCCGCCGCGCCCGAATGGGGCACGGCGCAGCATCGTCCCGATCTGAGCATCGTTTTTGTGATTGACACCTCGGGCTCGATGCGCGATCGGGTTTCTTCCCGAAGCGGCCCGAAGTTGAACAAGCTGGAACTGGTCATGCAGTCGGTCGAGGGCGTGCTTGATGCAGCAGGTCTGCAGGACGGGGATCGTCTGGCCCTGGTCAGTTTCGACGATGAAACGCGCGTCAACGTCCCGTTTGTCCCGGCCAGTCGCCGCGCCCGTCTGCGCGCCGCCGTGCACAGCCTCAACCAGTTTTCAGGCGGCACTCTCATGGGAGCCGGCATGCTGGAAGCGTACGAGCTCCTTAAGCATGAGACGGGTAGCCAGCGGGTCATTCTGCTGACGGACGGGGAGACCATGGATTCGGACTTGGTGGAAGAGATGGGTAGGAAGCTGCACGATCTGCAAGTTCCCGTGACGGCGATCGGGGTGGGCGCGTTCAATGTACCGATCTTGACTGGTGTTGCCGACCAGACCCAAGGCCGCGTGATGGACGTGGTCGCGGGAGAGGTGGACCCGCAGTCCCCTTCGGTTGCGGTGGGTCAACTGCCGGAGGCAATCCTGGGCGAGGTTCAGCAGGCGCAGCGCGAGGTGGTGACGGACATGGCTCTGACCTGCCGGACTGTGAAAGGTGTCACAGTCAATCGCATCACTCGGGTGGCACCTCAGCAGAATGAGGTGGATGTGGCCGGTCGTCCCTACCTGCTTGGAAATGCAGCCCATGGGGAGGAGACCACCTTCATCGTTGAGTGCACGCTGCCGGAACGATCCTCCAACCGCATGCGCCTTGCACAGTTGGGATTGACCTACCAGGTACCCGGAGCGGACTACCGGGGCGAGGCGGCTCCCGTGGACGTGGTCGTGGAATACACAACCGACCAGGCCCGCCTTGCGGAGCTGGATCACGGCGTGTTGCAGTGGGTCCAGCAGCGTAATGTCGAGGGTATCATCAAGCGAGCCGCAGCGGAGGCAAATTCGGATCCCGCAGCCGCGGCCAAGACCCTGCGGCTGGCGCAGAATCTCACCCGGAAGCTGGGCAACAGCAACATGACCAAGGTGCTGGACAAGGCTCTGGACGAGTTGCAAACGAACAAGACCATCAGTTTGGGCACGGCCAAGACGATGCGGATGGGATCGAAGACCCAGACACTGCGCGCCACGGAGTCGGAGGCGCTGCCGTCCTCGGAGGAAATCCGCAAGCTGACGGGTGCCTGAGTGGAGGCCTCGGTTTACCGCACAGGTTCAGAATCACATGTGTTTCAATCAGGAGATCGGAAATGACTGTTACCTGCACCACCTGCAATGCCGAAAATCCAGTTTCTGCGGAGTTCTGCGAGGAGTGCGGGATCGAGCTCGGTGAGGCGGATGCCGGGTTGGACACATCACCGGCATTGGAAGCAGAACCTCTTACCGAGTCGCCTGTTGCACCCGAGCCCCTTGAAACGGCGGCGCCTATCGAGCCGGTCTCAGCCGCCAGCGGGCAGGATGATGGGGGGACCTCCAATCTGGATGAGGTCCTCCAGGGGCCTGCAACCGTTGCCCCGGTGGAACCGACCCCAATCGACATCCCTCCCGCCTCGCTGACCTTGATCTCCTATGGCCAGTCCACGGATACGGTGATTCCGCTCAAAACCAGCCCATTGATGCTTGGCAAGTTCGATCCGGCTCAGGGACCCATTGACATTGACTTGAGCAACCTGCCCGGCAATGAATACCTGTCCCGCAGGCACGGCGAGTTGTTCTTCGATGACGGGTGGACGGTGCGGGACCTGGGATCCACCAACGGTGTGTTCGTGCGTCGCAGCCAGGATTCCAACTTCCTGCCCAGGCTTCAGAGTCCCATGAAGCTTGAGGACGGAGATGAAGTTGCCTTCGGCAATCTCAGGTTCGTGTTCAGGCTGTCGTATGACCACAGCGAGTAGCCTGAGTGCTTTTCCGGTTCTCCCACGGTGGCAGGGCAGGAACTGGTTGCTTCCGGACCAGGTGATGCCATGAGTCGCGAACCATCCAGCATTGATCCGGAACAGGACGGGGAATCCTCCGCCAAGGACAAAATTGTGCAGGTGTCGAAGAAGGTGCGTGAGGAGTTCACACCTCGGTACGGCGCGGACGGCCCGCCCCAAGGAAATCCAAGCGAGCCGGAGCACACAACGTCTGCCGAACCACGCCGCGACCCGTCCCGGGATTACGGCAAGAGTGGGACATTGGACGATCAGAACCCCTCTCCGGGTGGCGAGGTCGAAGCACCTTTGGACGAGGAATCAGTGGCCGCTCCCCCCGATGAGTCCGGTGTCCGGAGTGAACAGGATCACACCGAAGATGAGGATGTGACAGCGCAATCGGTGGAGATGGCGGAGCCTCACATCAAGGATTCAGGACCATCCGACAAGATGTCAGGAGAAGCCTGCCCCACTGAGCCGACAGATTTGTTGTCGGATGTCAAGGACCCCCCAGACGTGATCGTGGCCGGACCGGCAGACATCGAGCAGTCCACAAGCGAACAGGAGGTCGGGCCGGAGCCGGGGGCCAGGGATCAATTGAATGGCGATGACGCGACAGATTTTCCCCCTCACGACGGAGAAACCTTTTCCGACGAGGGCGATGCTGGCATCAACGGTCCCGACCCTCACTCGTTTGCCGGTGAGGACTACCTTGAGGAAGAGATTCTGGAACCGCGGTCGGAGGATGGTTCCTTGAAGCCGGGTGTGCTCCACATGATGGGAGACGTGCACTACAAAGTAACGGAGTGCCTGCCCCGGGGTTATTACAGGGGGCACAAAGAACTCGAGGACGAGACCAAATCCGTTCTGTTCCATCTCAGTCCCCTGAACCACCGGGATCGCTGGCGGGAGGCCGGTTCCGGCCACCGCATGCTGCCCGAGATTCGGTATGAGGGTGCGGACGGCCATGTCCTGGAGGATATCGAAGGCCAGCCAGTCGGAACCGGTTTGTCACTGCAGCAGGCCTTGCAGCCACTGGATGGGATAAGGCAGCTAATGCGGTTTCTGAGTGTACGGTGCCGCGTCGTGGTCACCGACATCTGTATTGAGGGTCTTGTGCACACTACGGATGCGGGACTACGGTTGCGCTACCTTCCGGCTCTGGCTCCCATGGACGAGCCGGCACATGTCAGTTGCAGTGACGGTGTGACCCCGATTGAGGGTTCCGAGACGGAGAAAGCTTCAGAGCGAACCAGTGTTTTCCTGTGGGGTGCAATGCTCCACGCCTTGGTGACTGGCGAGCCGCTCTCTGCCGAGGGATTGGACACCAATGCCTTGGCGCGGCTGCGCGAGCCGGGCCTGCCTCAATTGCTTGCCGCCACGCTGGAACAGCAACATCCCTGCCCTGATCTGCGAACTCTGCGAGACATATGTCGCGATTTCATGGTCGCGCCGGCTCCCCGCTACATGGTCGGGGCTGCTACTACGGTTGGACTCAATCCCGATCGACTATGCAACGAGGATAGCTACGGGGCTGTACACAGCCAGTGCGAGTACCACGACTCGCGTCCGCAGCTGGTCCGAGCCTGCGTGGCCGATGGCATGGGAGGCGAGGAAGCTGGTGAAGTCGCCAGCAAGGCCGCTGTCGACGCCTTCTGTCATGCGCCTGCTCCTGCAAGTTTCTCGGAAGCCGAAGAACAGATTCGGTGGACCCGTAGCTTGGGCTGGACCGCAAACCGTGCCGTACTCGACGCATTGGGGGGTTCCGGCGGGGGATGCACCCTTACAGGAGTGGTTGTGGTGGATGACCGCCTGGCATTGGCCCATGTTGGCGATTCCCGCGCGTACCTGCATTCGCGGGAACGAGGATTGCAACTGCTGAGCCGTGATCATTCACAGATCAAGGCACTTCTGGACAGCGGTTTGATTACTGAGGACGAGGCTGCGGCAAGCGAGGACACCAACCAAATCCTGAGAGCCCTGGGGGATGGCCGGCAGGATGTGCTGGCGGAGGAATATGTGGACACCTTGGATGGCCTGAAGGATCCGGCCGGCAGCCCCGTGCACGGAGAGACTCTTAAGCTGCAGGTGGACGATTTGGTACTCCTGATGTCCGATGGCATCTGGGGTTCGTGGGAGTATCGGGAAAGCGTGATCTCAGACGCGCTGTGCCAGGTGATCACCGAGGCGGACCGTGAACCCCAAGCAGTCGCCGATGCCCTGGTGCGGGCCGCACTGGAGGCCGGAGCGGATGACAATGCCACCATCGTGGTGCTTAAACGAGTGGGGTAAATCAAGTGGTTTCGCTCCCCGCCCGAATCGGTGCGTTGGCAATCCGGCTGCGGAACTCGGACTTGCGGGCCTATGTTCCCTACGCTGCCGTGGGGACGGTGACTTGCATCGTGGCCATTCTGGTCGCGGAGATCTTTGTGCAGGCGATGCAGCCTCCACCGGTGGAGGTGGATCCCAACGACCCGCTGGTCATTGCGTTGCTGATCGACACCTCCGGCAGTATGGAAGGAGAACCCATCGCGGAGGTGCGGGACGCATCCATCCGGTTTCTGGAGACCTGGGATCGGTCAAACACGCATGTTGCCGTGATTCCGTTCAATACCTACGCATCCATTGTCCACCCCATTCTAGCGAAGGAGAAGCCTGCCGACCCTCTGATTCCGGAGCTGAGGGGGTTGGAGGCGGTTGGCGGGACTGCAATGCTGCTTGGCTTGCAAAAGGCGCAGGATGCATTCGACAGCATTGATTCCTCGCGCAATGCCGTAATGCTGTTTACGGACGGCATGCCCAACAGACCGGATCCGACGCAACGGTTGGCTGCCGAGATGAGGGGACACGGCACGGTGATCGTGGCCATCGGGACTGCCGGAGCCAACTATGGATACCTGGAGCAACTGACCGGGCATCCCGACAACGTCTTTACCACCCGACTGGGAGACTTTGCCAGTGCTTTTGACAGAGCGGCACAGGTCATTGCCGCAAGCTCGTTTGGTACCGCGACGACGTCCCAAGGCCTCACGGTCGTATTCGTGGTCTCGCTGTTCCTGGCAGCCGCAATGTTGGCAACCGAAAACATGTGGGGCCTGCGCGGCAACTGGTGGCGGGACATGTGGTGGTTGCCCGTGGCCGGCGGTGTTGCAGGTTACATGGGCGGTTTGGTAGGCGAGTATGTACTCCGCCTGGGGATTGTTACCTGGGGACTGGTGGGACTGTCGTGCGGTGCTGCGCTGGGACTGACGGATCTGGCAGGGGATCAATTTACCGGGCTGCGTTCATTGTTGCGTTTTCCGCCCAAGTCGCGGCGGGGTGCCGTTTTCGGATCGATCGGCGGTTTGGTGGGCGGCATCGTTTTTGCCCTGTTCTTCCGCAATGTCAGCTTGGATTCCACGGGCGGAGAACTGCAAGCCCTGTTCTCGCGCCTGGTGGGTTTCGCCATCCTGGGGCTCGCGATTGGCGTGGCCATCAAGGTCGGTCAGGAACTGCTGAAGGACACTTGGCTGTTGGGTCTCTCCAAAGGCTTTTATGAAGGCAAGCAATACATTTTGGCCAAGTCGCCGGTTTCGGTGGGACGTTCCGGCAACAACGACATCAACCTGAATCAGGAGACGGACATTGGGGACCGCGTAGGGCACTTTGAGCTTGCACAGGACACCTGGCACTTTGCCCCTGTCTCCCGCGAAGCGGTCGGTGCCGTAACCGTTGATGGACAGGCGGTGACCGATCGGGTTCATCTGGCAGACGGCTCTTCCATCCGTTTCGGCAACACCGAGTTCGTGTTCCAGAGCCGGGAGAGCCCCGGCACCGTCAGCCAGGCCGACCGGTGGGCGCTGGTCGGGGATGACGAGGAATTCGAACTGCCGATGCAGGACCGCATCCTGTTGGGCAGCGATGAAGCGTGCGACATTGTGATTCGGGACTCTTCGGTCGAAGGTCGACATGCTGTGCTTGAGTTCAGCCGGCAGGATCTGAAGTTGACGACCTTGGGTGACGGTTTCGTATCCGTGAACGATGTCGCCTTGCCCCGGGACGGTCAGTCCCTGAAACAGGGCGACTTCGTCATGTTGGGTACCGTTGAACTCGGCCTGGTCAAGTTGTTTGATGCCTGATCGGACCCGGTCAGGCGGATCGGTCCGTGCTACGGACTCGGACTTAGCGTAGGGAAGCAAGCCCATGCCACCCGACATCTGTGCCATCTGCAACAGCCCGCGCTCCGACACTGCAGGACCGTGTACCGTCTGCGGAGCGCCCCCTGCGGCAGGGAATCGCAGTTTGCCTGTGGGTACCCACCTGCAAAACGGGAAGTTTACCTTGGGCCGGGTCTTGGGGGAAGGTGGTTTTGGCATTACCTACCTGGGTGCGCACCGGTACCTGCGGCGCACGGTCGCTATCAAGGAACTGTTTCCGGAGAGGGCGATTCGCCACGGCACCACCGTTTCGGTGCCCGACAGCCAGCAACGGGATTTCCACATGGAGAAAGAGCGGGTACTTGAGGAGGCGCGCGCCCTCACTCGTCTCGATTCCCCGCACATTGTGGAGGTGCAGGACGCGTTCCTGGAAAACAACACGGCCTACATCGTCATGGAGTACCTGGAGGGGGAATCGCTGCAAGAGCGAATCGATACTGTGGGTTCCCTGCCCTCAGATGATGTGCGCCGGATTGCCATGGCCGCCTGTGATGCCTTGGCAGAGGTACACAGGCAGGATCTGTTGCACCGGGACATCAAACCTGCCAACATCATGCTGACCCGCGATGAACGCGTCGTCCTGGTGGACTTCGGCTCGGCTCGATCCTTCAATCATGGACAGACGGTCCGCCACACGCGGATTCTGACCATGGACTACGCGGCCCCGGAAATGTACAGCACCCAGGCGCGTTTCGGGCCCTACACGGACCTGTTCTGCCTGGGCGGAACTCTGTACCACGCCTTGACCGGCCGCCTGCCGTCTGCCGTCATGGACCGGCTGCAGGGGGCGGGGCCGGACCTTGACTTCTCCGAGGTGGCCCCGGACCGCCTGGCCGCCGCCATTCGCCAGGCCCTGCAGATTGCTGTTGAGGATCGTCCGCAGTCCGCCGCCGACTTCAAGGCGGTCTGTGCGGGGATTGCGGTGCCGCGGCCCACGGAACAAACAGCTTCGGATCCGCCCCAGCTGAGCCTCAAGGCCACCACCGCAATCGGCCTCAAGGTGCGCTCGGGGCCGGGCGCGGCCCACAGCATTGTGGGTATCGTCCCCCGCGGATCCACCACCCGCTACGACATCCTGGGCAAGAATGCCGCCAAGCCCACCTGGTACCAAATCCGCTTGAGCAGTACGGTTGCCGGCTGGGTCTACAGAGCCTTCGTGCAGACCCGTGGCGACCTCTCCGGGTTGGCCGTGACCTGCCCTGCTCCTGCCTCTGCCTCCGGACCGCAATTGAGCTTGAGTCGCAAGCGGCGGCACCGTGGGACGCGCCATCGCGCCCCTGCCTCCGGATCGCAATTGAGCTTGAGCCTCAAGGCCACCACCGCAACCGGCCTCAACGTGCGCTCGGGGCCCGGTATGGCCCACAGCATTGTGGGTACCATCCCCCGCGGATCCACCACCCGCTACGACATCCTGGGCAAGAATGCCGCCAAGCCCACCTGGTACCAAATCCGCTTGAGCAGTACGGTCGCCGGCTGGGTCTACAGAGCCTTCGTACAGACTCGTGGCGACCTCTCCGGGTTGGCCGTGACCTGCCGCCCTGCCCCCGCCCCTGCCTCCGGACCGCAATTGAGCCTCAAGGCCACCACTGCAACCGGCCTCAAGGTGCGCTCGGGGCCGGGCGCGACCCACAGCATCGTGGGTACCGCCCCCCGCGGATCCACCACCCGCTACGACATCCTGGGCAAGGATGCCGTATTTCCAACCTGGTGGCAGATCCAGTACAGCAATACCGTCACCGGCTGGGTCGTCGCCAACTACTTCGTGCAGATCCACGGCGATATCAGCAGTGTTCCCATACCAGGGCAATCGCATTTTATTGGGTGAGTAGTTCCCGGGGGTATCGATGGTCCCATCCCGCCTGTTTGCGCCGGGCAGCCAAACCACCCCGGACCTGCCGCGCAATAGATTGAGGGCCAGACGGCGCAGCAGGGCCATGTTGTGGGCGGCGTGGCCGGTGCGGATGCGGCTTTTGTCCTCGCGGAAGGCGATGTCCAGGACCCAGTGCAGCGAGTTCTCGCCCCCGGAGGGTCCCCGCCAGTGACGGCGCACGGCCCGCGGCCCGCGCGTATCCCGGGCCGGCAGGCTGGAGATGAAGTAGCGGGTTTCGGTGGTCGTGCGGCCTTCCAGGCACCGTTGCGCCTCGACCCTGACCAGGCTGCGGAGGCCGGGCCAGGACTGTTGGGATCGACATGGCGCCGGTGGTCCGGGGCATCGATCGCCCAGCGACGGCGGGTCTCGATGCGGCCGTGGCCCTTGCCTACCGTCTCGGTGAAGGTGTGGGGACAGCCGTCGCAGGCCTGCGACGGTTCGTGGGCGAACATCTCCACCACGGCCGCGTGCAGGTGCGGCTTGAGGGACAGGACATAGTCCGCCCCGCGGGCGCGAAGGTCGGCGGCGATCGCGGTCTGGCCGCCCCACCCAGGGGGTACCCGATCAATCGTCACGAGGCAGCCCTTCAGCTCCCCCAGTGCCAGCAGCCGGGGGATGGCCGTGATCGCGTTGGACTGGGTGTCGGTCTGGCGCCGACCCAGGACCGGCTGGGCCTCCGCCGCCCAGGCGCTGACCACGTGCCGCGCGGGCACCCCCAGCCAGCGATCATGGGAGCGGCGTGCGGTCTTGCCGTCGCTGGCGACCACCTCGCCCGGCAGCAGGGAGGCCAGTGACGGCACCCAGCGGCTGCAACCGCGTTCCAACGCCTCCGGAGCCGGCAGGGAAAGCCCCGACCCTAGGTGTCGTGCGAGGGGATGCCGTGCGGCAGGGCCAGGAAGGTGGCCAGCCAGGCCTGCTTGCTGCGCCCGAAGAGTTCCACATCCGTCCAGCTGTCGGCACCGCAAATCACGGCCGGGATGGTCGTGACCAGGATGTCGTGCCGCGAAGGCAGCCGGGCCCGTTCCACGCGGGGATCTTCCAGGTCGTCGAGGAAGTCCACCAGGGGCACGGCGGCGCAGGGGGGCATGAGGGGGAACTCCGGGGTGGGAGGCGACAACCCCGGTTATGCCCCATCCCCATCTCCCCAATTCATAATGCGATTACCCTGGTTCCCATACACTAATTCGCTCCACACGACGGGAATCCGGAAGTCAGGAACGTTTTCAGTTTCGTTGACATGGGCTCATGAGTTCCACCATCTGTGCCTTCTGCAACAGCCCGCACACCGACTGCGCGGGGCTGTGTGCCGTCTGCGGAGCGCTCCCGGTGGCGGGAAGTCGCAGTTTGCCTGCGGGCACCCACCTGCAGAACAGGAAGTTTTCCCTGGGACGGATCCTCTGACAGCAACACAGTATCTGTGTTGGAAGTCAAGCTATTGAAGGTTCAGATTGCCACTCCTCCTGTGGCAACCAAGGTGTCCCTCGGCGGGCCACCGTCACAACTGGTCTCAACGTGCGCGCGGGATCGGGTACCAACCATCGCAGGTTGGGCATCATTCCTGCCGGCTCCGCCACCCGCTACGACATCCTGGGCAAGAACGCCGCCACGACCACCTGGTACCAGATCCGCTTGAGCAGCACCGTCACCGGCTGGGTCCACAGTGCCTTCGTGCAGACCCACGGCGATGTCTTCAGTGTCCCCATACGCTGATTCGCTCCACACGACGGGCACCGCTGGACTGTGAGCAGGAAGCTGGAACGTCAGACGGAAAGTTGAGCCTCTGGCCTTCCTTAACCCAGTGCCATCCACTTGCCCGTCACATGCCGGGACAAGTGGAACCGGGCAGTCTTGCTATCCTTGCCGCAGGGAACTAACCCCATGAGTTCCACCATCTGTTCCATTTGCAACAGCCCGCGCTCCGACAGTGCGGGACCGTGTGCCACCTGCGGGGCACCTCCCGCGGCCCCGGCCCGCAATTTGCCTGCAGGCACCCGCCTGCAGAACGGAAGGTTCACCCTGGGCCGGGTCCTGGGGGAAGGCGGCTTTGGCATTACCTATCTGGGCACGCACCGACACCTGCAGCGCACGGTCGCCATCAAGGAACTGTTTCCGGAAAGAGCGATGCGCCACGGCGCCACCATTTCGGTGCCTGACAGCCAGCAACGGGATTTCCACTTGGAGAAGGAGCGCGTGCTGGAGGAGGCGCGCGTCATCTCCCGTCTCGATTCTCCGCACATTGTGGGAGTTCATGACGCGTTCCTGGAAAACAACACGGCCTATATTGTCATGGAGTACTTGGAGGGGCAATCGCTGCAGGAGCGAATCGAAGCGCAAGGACCCCTGCCTCCGCATGACGTGTACCGGATCGCTATGGCTGCCTGCGATGCCCTAACCGAGGTGCACATGCAATCGCTGCTGCACCGGGATATCTCGCCGGACAACATCATGCTGACCGTCGACGGGCGCATGGTCCTGATCGACTTTGGTTCGGCCCGCCTCTTTGCCCTGGGACAAACAGTGAGGCACACACGTATCCTGAAGAAGGACTATGCTGCACCTGAAATGTTCGGCTCCCATGCTCAATTTGGTCCCTATACGGATATTTTTTGTCTTGGGGGAACCCTGTACTACGCGCTGACTGGTACCGTACCGCCGTCCTTCATGGATCGTCTACAAAACTCCCATGATGAGCTTAGATTTCCCATCAAGTTGCGCGGCTTGATGGGCGACGCCATTCAAAAGGCCCTTCAAGTCAGAGTCGAGAAGCGACCGCAGTCCGCTACGGAATTCAAATCGGCGTTGTTAGACCCGGCAATTCCCATTGCAAAGGATGAGAAGGTTAGGTTGGAGGGTGATGCAACTCCATTGCTCCTGGCCGTGTCCAAGGGGGCCTTGAACGAAGTCTCAAGGCTGCTGGCATCCGGTGCCAACCCCAACCTTCAGGACAAAGGCAAGACACCTCTGCACTTGGCTGTGCCCACAGGGGCTGTGGACGTAGTCAAGATGCTGCTGAAGGCGGGTGCCGATCCCAACGTTCGGGATGGGCAGGGCCGGACGGTTCTGCACTTGGCGGAGATCGGGTCTCCCATCTTCGAAGCCCTGTTGGCGGGCGGGGCAGACCCCAACATCGCGTATGAGGGTGGTGCGACCCCGCTGCACCAGGCCGTGTCGAAGGGGATTGTGGATGCGGTTGGGGCACTGCTGAAGGCGGGCGCCGATCCCAACGTTCGGGACGGGCAGGGCCGGACGGTTCTGCACTTGGCGGAGATCGGGTCTCCCATCTTCGAAGCCCTGTTGGCGGGCGGGGCAGACCCCAACATCGCGTATGAGGGTGGTGCGACCCCGCTGCACCGGGCCGTGTCGAAGGGGATTGTGGATGCGGTTGGGGCACTGCTGAAGGCGGGCGCCGATCCCAACGTTCGGGATGGGCAGGGCCGGACGGTTCTGCACTTGGCGGAGATCGGGTCTCTCATCTTCGAAGTACTGTTGGCGGGCGGGGCAGACCCCAACATCGCGTATGAGGGTGGTGTGACCCCGCTGCACCGGGCCGTGTCGGAGGGGATTGTGGATGCGGTTGGGGTACTGCTGGAGGCGGGTGCCGATCCCAACGTTCGGGACGGGCAGGGCCGGACGGTTCTGTACTTGGCTGAAATCGGGTCTCCCATCTTCATCGCGTATGAGGGTGGTGCGACCCCGCTGCACTGGGCCGTGTCGGAGGGGATTGTGGATGCGGTTGGGGCACTGCTGAAGGCGGGCGCCGATCCCTGCGTTCGGGATGGGCAGGGGGCGATGCCCCTACACTTGGCAGTGTCCACAGGGGGCGTGGACGTAGTCAAGATGCTGCTGAAGGCGGGTGCCGATCCCAACGTTCGGGATGGGCAGGGCCGGACGGTTCTGCACTTGGCAGAGACCGGGTCTCCCATCTTCGAAGTGCTGTTGGCGGGCGGGGCAGACCGCAACCAAGTTTACGCGAATGGTGGCTACTGGGTCGCCACCAAGATCGCGGTCGTTCTGGCTTTGATCGCGGTCGTTCTGGCTTTTGTCTTGGCTACCATTTGGGACGTTACCCCGTTACGCCTAGCCGTGTCGTGGAATGCCACTCACGGAGTACAAGCACTGCTCAGGACAGGAACTAATCCAAACAGACAGAATGTTAGAGGTGCCACGTCACTACACTTGGCTGTAGCCAAGGGGCATTTGGATTCGGTCAGCGTACTTCTGGAGTCGGGTGCCGATCCCAACGTTCAGGATGGGCAGGGCCAGATGCCGTTGCACATGGCAGGATTGGGGTCTCCGATCTTCAATGCGCTGCTGGCCGCCGGAGCGGACCCCGACATCGTATACGCGTCCGGGGACGCGCCGCTGCATGTGGCCGTTTCCGAAGGGCTGGTGGACACCGTCAGGGTGCTGCTGGAGGCCGGTGCCGATCCCAACGTTCAGGATGGGGAGGGCCAGACACCGTTGCACCTGGCGGAATTGGGGTTTCCGATCTTCAATGCGCTGCTGGCCGCCGGAGCCGTATACGCGTCCGGGGACGCGCCGCTGCATGTGGCCGTTTCCGAAGGGCTGGTGGACACTGTCGGGGTGCTGCTGGAGGCGGGTGCCGAGCCCAACATTCAGGATGGGCAGGGCCAGATGCCATTGCATCTGGCGGAATTGGGGTCTCCGATCTTCAATGCGCTGCTGGCCGCCGGAGCGGACCCCGACATCGTATACGCGTCCGGGAACGCGCCGCTGCATGTGGCCGTTTCCGAAGGGCTGGTGGACACCGTCGGGGTGCTTCTGGAGGCCGGTGTCGAGCCCAACGTTCAGAATGGGGAGGGCCGGACGCCGTTGCACCTGGCGGAATTGGGGTCTCCGATCTTCAATGCACTGCTGGCGGCCGGAGCGGACCCCAATATCGTATACACGTCTGGGGGCACGCCGCTGCATGTGGCCGTTTCCGAAGGGCTGGTGGACACCGTCGGGGTGCTTCTGGAGGCCGGTGCCGAGCCCAACGTTCAGGATGGGGAGGGCCAGACGCCGTTGCACATGGCGGGATTGGGAGCCCCGATCTTCAATGCACTGCTGGCGGCCGGAGCAGACCCCGACATCGTATACGCGTCCGGGGGCACGCCGTTGCATGTGGCCGTTTCCGAAGGGCTGGTGGACACTGTCGGGACGCTGCTGGAGTCTGGTGCTGATCCGGATGCGCAGGATGGGGAAGGCCAGACACCGTTGCACCTGGCGGGATTGGGATCTCCGAGCTTCAATGCGCTACTGGCGGCCGGAGCGGACCCCAACATCGTGTACGCGTCCGGGGACACGCCGCTGCATGTGGTGGCTGTTTCCGAAGGGCTGGTGGACACCGTTAGAGCACTGCTAGTGGCCGGCGCTGAGCCCAATGTTCAGGATGGGAAGGGCCGGACGCCGTTGCACCTGGCGGGATTGGGGTCTCCGATCTTCAATGCGCTACTGGCGGCCGGAGCGGACCCCGACATCGTATACGCGTCCGGGGACACGCCGTTGCATGTGGCTGTTGCCGAAGGGTTGGTGGACACCATCAGGGTTCTGCTAGTGGCCGGCGCTGAGCCCAACGTTCAGGATGGGAAGGGCCGGATGCCGTTGCACCTGGCGGGATTGGGGTCTCCGATCTTCAATGCACTGCTGGCCGCCGGAGCGGATCCCGACATCGTATACGCGTCCGGGAACACACCGTTGCATGTGGCTGTTGCCGAAGGGTTGGTGGACACCATCAGGGTTCTGCTGGAGGCCGGTGCCAATCTGAATGTCTGCAACAAGGACTGCAATACACCCTTGCACCTCGCTGTGTCCGGGCGCGACCTGGACTTGGTTGACTATCTGTTGAAAGAGGGAGCCAATCCCAATGTACGGAATAGTCACGGTAACACGCCATTGCACGAAGCGGTACGGCTCAATCAGAACAGGATACGAAGGATGTTCGGGAACATTCAAGTCCAATTCGCGGACTTATTGGTTAAAGGTGGTGCCAATCCCTGCATACGAAACAATCACGGAGCCACACCACTGGAGATGACAGAAGTGTCCAGTACAAAAAAGTGGCTGACGGATCTTCCAGCAGGATGTTGACCACCAAGCTGCTGAAGAATGCCGTCTGTGGTCGTAGCAGTTCCTCATCCGGGTTGCGTGCACCGATACTGTTCTTGACTGTACAACGGTGGACAGGGGATATATCCAGATGGTGCACCAGGAATTGGGTCCGGGTATGGGAGCCCCGATCCATCAGGGCAAACGCAAAGCCGGGTTCAGGGTAGGGTGGCGCTGTCCGTGATTCCGCAGGAAGGCATCCACCAACACTTCCATCAAGGCCTATGGCAACGAGGCAAAACGGGTAAGGTCGCCCTGGTTGCGGTCATGCGTAAACTACGTCTGCACCTGAATGCGGTGGCCCGCCGAGGGACACCTTGGTTGCCACAGGAGGAGTGGCAATCTGAACCTTCAATAGCTTGACATCGAACACAGATACGGTGTTGAAAATCAAGTCCCTGGCATAGTCTGGGGAGGAATCCGCCAGGGTGTCTGGTCTCTCATCACCGCGTTGAGGAGGGTCAGCAACATATGCATGGCGGCGACCAGGGCGACGTTCTTGGGTTTGCCCCGGGGCACCAGGCGCGTGTAGGAGGTTCGGATCACGGGATAGCGTGGTCATGTACAGAACATGACACACCGGGGCCCTGCGGACCCTGAGCCTGGGCTGGCACACGACGCGCCAGTACCTGCGGGAATAGCTCTGGGACGGGGCCGACCGGGCCGCGTCCTGTCGGGTCCAGCTGGATGTGGAGATCTGTTTCGCGTCCCTCCTGCGCGAGGTGTTGGCTAGTGGCAGATCCGCTTGAGCAGTATCGTCACCAGTTGGGTCTACAGCACCTTCGTGCAGACCCACGGCGATGTCAGCAGCGGCTCCATACGCTGATTTGCTCCACACGACGGGCCCTGCTGGCCAGTGAGCAGGAAGCTGGAACGTCAGACGGGAAGTTGAGCCTCCGGCCTTCCCTGAACCCAGTGCCATCCACTTGCCCGTCGTATGCCGGGACAAGTGGAACCGGGAAGTCTTGCTATCCTTGCCCCAGGGGACTAACCCTATGAACTCCTCCATCTGTTCCATTTGCAACAGCCCGCGCTCCGAAGGTGCGGGACCGTGTGCCGTCTGCGGGGCCGCGCCGGTGGTTCCGGTCCGCAATTTGCCTGCAGGCACCCACCTGCAGAACGGAAGGTTCACCCTGGGCCGGGTCTTGGGGGAAGGGGGATTCGGAATCACGTACAAGGGAGCGCATAGGCACCTCCAGAGGGTGGTTGCCATCAAGGAGCTTTTTCCCGAGGATGCCGTGCGCCGCGGCACCAGTGTGTTGGTGCCTGAACAGCGACAAACGGATTTCCGGATGGAGATGGAACAGATACTGGAGGAGGCACGCTCCATTGCCCGACTCGATTCCCCACACGTTGTGACAGTTCATGACGTGTTTCTGGAAAACGGGACGGCCTACATCGTTATGGAGTACTTGGAAGGGCAAACGCTGCAGGACCGCATCGAGGAGGCGGGTCCGCTGTCTATGGATGACGTGCGCGCGATCGCGATTGCCATCTGCGACGCCCTGATTGAGGTGCACCGGCAGTCACTGCTGCACCGGGATATCAAACCAGCCAACATCATGCTGACCCGCAACGGAAGGGCCGTTCTGGTGGATTTCGGCTCGGCGCGGCCGTTTGCCCTCCACCAGACGGTCCGGCACACACGGATCCTGACGAAGGACTATGCGGCACCTGAAATGTTCAGTACTCAGGCGCAATTCGGACCCTACACGGACATTTTCTGTCTTGGGGGAACCCTGTACCACGCGTTAACCGGTACCCCACCCCCATCCGTCCCGGACCGTTTCCAAAACCCCCACGACGAGCTTGGATTTCCCGTTGAACTGCGAGGCCCAATGTGCGATGCCATTCGACAGGCCCTCCAAGTCAGAGTTGAGAATCGACCGCAGTCCGCTGCTGCATTCAAATCGGCGTTTTTGGACCCTGCCGTTTCCATTGCAGAAGATATGGTGGACTTAGACTCGCCTACCAGCCTCCCGTCGGAACCAGCTACGGTCATCCTCCGCGATACCATGAGGGGACATGCGGCCAGGGTTTTGAGTGTAGCTTTCCACCCCAACGGACTCACGCTTGCCAGTAGCAGCGCGGACCACACCGTGCGTTTGTGGGATATGGCCACAGGCACTCTATGGAAAACCCTGGCTGGACATAGGGAAGCGGTCCACAGCGTGGCGTTCAGCCCGGACGGATGGATCCTGGCCAGCGGCGGCGCGGACTGCGTCATACGTTTGTGGGATACGGCCACAGGCACTCTATGGAAGACTTTGGGGGGACATGAGAAGGCGGTCCACAGCATGGCGTTCAGCCCGGACGGATGGACCTTGGCCAGCGGTGGCGCGGACCGCGTCATACGTTTGTGGGATGCGGACGCGGGTACTTTCAGGCAGACCTTATGGGGCCATGTGGATCGGATTTACAGCGTGGCGTTCAGTCCAGATGGGCGGACTCTGGCCAGCAGCGGCGGGGACGGTACCGTGCGTCTGTGGGATGTGGACGCGGAGACGCTCCGCCACACCCTGAAGAACGCGCACAAGGGGAAGGTCTTCAGTGTCGCGTTCAGTCCGGACGGGCGGACCTTGGCCAGCGGTGGCACGGACGGCGCGCGGTTGTGGGATGCGGCCACTGGCACTTGCCTTAGCACTTTGAAGTGGCACACCGGAAGTACCGGAAGAGTCAACGGTGTGACCTTTAGCCCCGACGGGCGGATCCTGGCAAGCAGCAGTTACAGTGTATGCCTGTGGGATGCGAACACGGGTGTTCTAAGGCAGCCCCTTGGAGCGTCAAGTGAATCGGTCTACAGTGTGGCATTCAGCCCCGACGGGCGGACCCTGGCCAGTGGCGGTGACGATATGACCGTACACCTGTGGGCGTAGTGCTGCGGATGGTGGTTGGGGGCGCGCACTGCAAAAGATCCGTCTCCTTCCACTCCGATGTTTGGCACAGATTCGGGTTTCGGACTTGGGGTGCCCGGAGTTTGAACCACAGCGGATCGAACGGCACAGTTCAGGGTCATGCCAATCCAGTGTGATATCGACACATTACACCGTCGTCTGCCCGAGGAGAGTCTCCTGCAATCCGCCCAGCAGTTGTCTTGGCGAATGACACTGGATCTGATTCGGTCGTGCAGCAGTCTGGTAGGTACATCCGGTTTGAGATTCTGTTGAAGCGTCCGCATTCTTTTCAGGGCAGTCCGGCGTAGGATGTCCATCGCGGATGGGGTGGCTTCGGTGCATGCGGTAGTCGTGCTCCCGGAACTGCACGTTCAACGTGCGGTGCAGTCCGTTCTCGGGGCTCCAGTGGCCGCGGACAATGCCCAGCAGGGCGGCTGCGTCCGCGGGCCGACTAAAGATAAAGATGTAGTAGTGTACGGCGCGCTGTTGGCGACCGGGGGTCTGGTGCGTTAGATGCCCTTGACCCAACGCGGTTCAGCCAATTCGGCATGGATTGTACTGGGAATTCGGCACATCCGGGGTGAACCGCCTGTCGTAGCTTCGGTCACCTTCCCGTAAGCGGCATCGGTTTTTGATACGGCGAACGGAGCCTCGCACCGGTACTCGCTGCCAATTCCCGGGGTACGGTTGCAGTCTCGTTGATAATGGACCGCACCGGGCACTCATATTGGGAGCACGTACATCATGACCACCGACACGGTTGTAAGGGAACAAGCACCCCAGGTCGACAGGGACCGAGTCCCCGAACCCGCCTCTGTCCCGGTGCCGCGCTGGACCCACCGGGACTGGCGCGTGCCGCCAACGCGCGGCGACACGTCTCCGGACGCGGCGCAGGCCGCGCGTCGCCGGCGCGCGAGCCACCGCATCCAAAACCCCGCGGCGTGGCGGGCACACCTGGCGGCCCTGCCCCACTACGATCCCGACTACGTTTATGACGAGGGCCACGAATATGAAGACGAGTGGACCACGGATCCCGACTACTGTGCGGACGATGCCTACCTCCACTGGTGCGTGTTCGACGAGGAGGGGTTCCTGATGCCGCCCCCTTCCGAGCACCGGGCCCTGATCGAGGCCGGGCAGGATATCTTGGGCGATGTCCTGGAGCCCGGCCGCATCCTCGACGAACCGGACTACCACTACCCCGAGGCCCTGGGGCGGCAAGCGGGTTTGCGTACGGAGGGCGGTGCCGTGCAGACCAAGGTGCAGCCGGATTTGGCGGTGTTGCCGGCAGGCTGGGACGACGGGCAGCTGCCCAAGTCTCGCACGCTGCACACCGACGGCAACCATCCGGTGCCGGACCTGATCGTGGAAATTGCTTCGCCGAGCACCGCGGCTCGGGACTGGGGCGGCAAGCGGGAACTGTACCGGGCCCTCGGTGTGCGCGAATATCTGATTCTGGACCCCGGCCGGCCGGATGGCGGTGCCCTGCCTGCCCGTCCGGCGCGGCTGACACTGCACCGCCTGCGGGACGGAGACTACGTGCCGGTGGATGGTGGCGAGGTGTCGCCCTCGGCCCCGTCCGGGGTTGCCGGGGCGGCCGAGGTCCTGGAGCCCGTGTACAGCGAGGTCTGTGGCACAGCCCTGCGCCTGTTGCGTCCGGAGCCGGAGGCGCGGGTGTGCTTTCAGTGGCACGAGCCGGCTACGGGGCGCTGGCGCGACCGCGCGACCGATCAGGCGGCCGCCTTGCTCGCAAGCCGCGTTGAGGGCCATGCCGAAGGCCGCGTTGAGGGTCATGCCGAAGGCCGCGTTGAGACACTGTTGCAGATGCTGGAGCAAGTCTTGCCGGAGGCCACGTATCCCGGGACGGCGGCGCGGGCGGCGCAGCACTGGGCGGCGGACGGCCTGCCGATGGATGCCGAGGCGCGTGTGCTGGCGGCCGCGGCAGAGCCCGACCGCTGGCGGGACCACCTTGGCCTGCCCCCGGACACCGGCCGCACCTCACCGTCCCGGCAACCCCGGGCGCGCGGTCCCAAGAGTTCCTGATGTTCCCGGGGTTGTTGCCATGAAGTTGGGAATCGGTGCGGTGGCATGCGGAGGTGCAAAGGGTTGGAAACGCGGAACCATCCTTCGTTGACCCGGGTTGCCGCCAGACACAATCCAAACAGTATCCAGGCAGATCTTCGGTCAATGTAATGTCGGAACTGGAAGCCAGGAGAAGGAGCAGGATCTCATACCAGTCCAGCATAATATAGATACTGGATTTCGCGGTTGTGAAGGGAGGGTGTGCCATGGCCCGCAAGGCAGGCGTGGTCTGGGCGGTGGAGGACACGGCGGCCGCCCTGCATGCGCAGTATCGGGCGGAACAGGTGACCGAAGTGCGCACGCGGCTGCATGCGCTGTGGCTGTTGCGCCAGGGCCAGGGGCCAACGGCGGTGGCGGCCGTGGTGGGTGTGGGCCGCAACGCCGTGCCGCGGTGGCTGCGCTGGTACCGGGAGGGCGGCTTGGACGCGGTGCGGTCCCGTCGGCGGGGCGGTCCGGGCAAGCCCTCCTACCTGACACCGGAGCAGGAGCGGCAGGTGGTGGCGGAGGCGGCCCAGGGGTTGATGTAAAGGCAAGAACGGGATGGCCAGACTGGGCTGTAATGGAAGGCATCTTCACAGAGACCTGGTTCTCAGCAGTGGCAAAACTGAAATCGCTGATTCCCCAACATGAGCTCCAGTCAATCCGAGCGTATGACTGCATTCACCTAGCTATTCAGGCGGCAGGTTTCCATTCGGGACAGCCCGCGGCATGGAGGTGGTTTGATCCCCTGCCCACCTGCAATGAGTACAAACTCATGATTGACGAGTGGTTCCACAACTGGCCCGAGGCAGGACCGCCCCCGCCACCCTGAAACCAAATGCCCGACGGAGGGCGGTCACGCACCGCCCTCCGATGGCCCACATTTGATTTGATCGGTCAAAGGAAGCGCCGTACAGCCAGCATGCCGCTGATGGCCAACAGGCCGGCTGTTACTAGAGCGCTGGCCAGTACGATGCCCATCGTCAGAGACAGGATGGTGCTGTCCTGCGTGGTGCCTTGGCTCAGTGTCCACTCATACCAACCCCAGCCCTCGGTCTGCTCGAACTCCAACCGGTAGGCCCCTGGAGTTAATCCAGTCAACGGAAATTCCTTGTAGAAGTACTCCTGGTCGTTGCGCCGGGTGAACGACCAGTCCGTCACGGGCTCCAAGGCCGCAGCATCCGATTCCGCCGATGTCAGTCGGACGGTCACGCTGCCTTCACCGTTGACGTTGACAATTCTGATCTTCCTGGCATCGGCCTCGAGAAACAGCGTATCGCTGCTGAGGGGATCGACTCGCGTCAGGACGAATGCTCCGTGCTCAAGCCGCAGGGTCGACTGCTTGTACTGCGAGTTCAACAACAGCACCGCCGTGGTCAGCAACAAAAACAAAACTGAGGCTGCAAACAGGAACGGCCGGGACAGTAGGAGCGACCGATAGGGATCCGCGGCACCGGTACCAGCCGGATGTGGTTGCCTGCCGAACGGTGTTCCCGAGTTCCGTCTTGGTTGGTTCTGTTTTGGCAGCGCCGACGGCAGGGGCATGTTGGATGCCGGCAAACGGCTGCGCCGTTGGGCCAGCCGCTCAAACCACCAGCGCCAGGCCATCCAGATTGGCACTGCCACCAGCAAGCTGAACACCAGTATCACGGAGATGTCGGTGCCAATGGAGCGCATAAGCACTTCGCGCCAGCGGAACAGTTCCGGGGACTCGGCGATCCAAATCTGTATCTGGTTGCGCTGAAGCATCATCCAGACGGTTGCGGTCGCACTGATAACGGTCGCCATGATCCCGAAACTGACAAACCAGCGTCTGGTTTCGGAGAGCGATCCACTCAGGAACCAACCAGTGGCGGCGACAATGCCCAGAACGGCGAAGACGATAAAGGCCGGCCAGGCTGCAACCAGCCCCTGGACCGCGTTGCTGAACGTGCCGCCGAGGCTTGCCAGCACCAGTTCACCGGCGGACTTGTCCGTCAGCGCGCTGATCTCGGACCCGGCCCGTGCCATTGTGTTGGCCAGGCCGTAGAACACCCCTACGACCGCGAAGCCGAAGTAGAGGATTCCGATCAGGGAGGCCAGGGCCAGGATGTTGGAAGCTGCACCAAGAACCGCCGATCTGCCGAGTGCCCTGATGTCTACCGAGTGTTGCAACGGATTTCCTTGCCGTCAGGAGTTCAACGAATCACCACCTCATGGATTGTACCGGCGCGCGGGTGCCAAAGGGGACCAACTACACCCTGTTGTTCCGAACTTCTCCGCACAAGCGGAGGGGATGTTGCACCTGCGCGGCCGGCGATGGACATTCCGAACACGGTTCCGATGGGGCTGCGAATGGCAGGCGGCGGTCCAGGGCGCGGGGTTGAAGCTGAACGTGCCATTGGTCCCTGTCAGTCTCGTTGAAATGGGTCCGGGACCGCCTGCGACAAAGAGACTTCCATGTTTGGCCTTGGACGGTCAATGCCGTCAACCGTCTTTCGTCGCAGATCGAATTCCGACTCCGCCGCGGTGCTGGTTCACTGGTCGGGTCCGACTCCGCTCGTAAACGACCTGGCGACGCAACGACGTTTGGCTCATCCTTGTCCGACTGTTGTAGGGAACAACTGTGCGCCGGCGCATCTGGTACGCATGGCAGTGGGTGAACCGGACGTACCTTTGTTGGGCTGGCCCTTGGGGCCTTTCGACGGTGCCGGTGGCCCTTGGCGGCAGTATCGGTTTTGCGTCCAACAAAACAGGTCGAGTTGCCAAAATTCAATGCCGACATTGGCATTCCAGACTGTAGCCGGACATCATATGGTTGTTGGAGTGCCCTATGGGTGCAACTGACGATACCTTGGATGGTGGCACGTTCCCTGCATGTGGACGTGCAGTTTTCATTCAATCGAGGACAGCCGTGTCGCAGCCACAGGAACCAAACCCCAGGGACTTCTCCCACGACCTGACCCACAAGTCGATCTTCGCCGAACCCGACACGGTCCACGACCTGATCGCCTTCCTGGCGGCGCGTGAGTGTCCCGAGCTTGAGGGCTTTGTGCCCGTGCGGGTGGTGGCCGGGTCGTCCGTGGAGGTTGACCCGGAACACCATCCGCACCAGATCGAGGGGCACCGGGACATGGTTTGGTTGCTGGAGCGCGCTGGGCAGGCCGAGGATCAGTTGCTTCTGCACCTGGAGTTTCAGTCGCAGCGCGCCTCCGGCATGTCCGACCGCATGTTTGCCTACGCGCGGAGGATGAGTCCCAGCCTGCACGGGCTGGAGGTTCTGGGCCTGGTGGTCAATACCGGCCTGCAGCCGTTCGGTGCCTGGTGGTGTCCGGTGCAGACGGTTCCCGGTTCCCGGCGGTACGGGTTCCGGGAAGGGGCCCTGCTGGACATCCACGATTATGGGATGCCGGGGCTGGAAGACGACGGGCATCAGCTTCCGCGACACAATCTGGTGTCCGGCTTTGTCGCCTTGGCGCGCGTCCAAGTCGAGATGCAGCGGGGACATCGTTCGGCCGTGGAGTTGGTCCTGCCGGTGCTGCGGGATGGGATCATCCCGCGGGCCCTCGAAGCCACGGAGACAACGCGCCGGGCCTTCGCGACCTGGTTGAAGACGGGCTTTGGCTTGCTGTTTGCGGACCTGCCAGAACTGAGAGCGGCGTTGGGTAAAATCATGTTCATCGAAGAGGCGGAGGCAGTCATGTACACATTCGGCCAATACGTGAAGGACAAAGTGAAGGAAGGCGAGGAGCGGGGCGTGGAGCGGGGCGTGGAACGGGGCGTGGAACTTGGTGTGGAACGGGGCATGGAACTGGGTGAGGTTCGAGGAGAGAAACGGGTTCTTCTCAAGTTTGTCAGGCAAGTGTGGGGCGACGCGGAAGCGGAGCGGTTTGCCCGCGAATTGGATGCCGCCGAACTCCAGGACCTGCCCGACATCACGGACCTGATGAAAGACCAGACCGCCGGTCGCCTCCCGCGGTTGCGGCGGTTGCGCCGCAACGGCTCCCGGGCATAAGTCGGTGGCTATCCGAAGGCGCGTAGCTCCCCCCCAGGTATCATCGGTCTAATACCAATCCAATATGGTTAGATTACTTGTGTGTCCGCGGGCAAATCCGTTAGGGCCTTCCGGATCCAGCGCCAGCCGCACAATTGCTTGACCCGCTCCGGATCCGCCTGCCAGGCCCTCAGGATCGGCTCCAGGGCTTCCTGCTTGGCCTCCAGGGTCGGATACACCCGGTCTCCCAGGGCCCGGCGCAGCTCCTGGAAGAAGCGCTCCACCGGATTCAGCTCGGGGGCGTAGGGCGGCTGCACGACTTGGGGTGCCTCGATGGCCTGCATGTCCGCGCCCTTGTGGCCGCCGGCCCCGTCCCAGACCCAGCCGTCGATGCCGGGCTCCTCGGCCCAGGCCCCCCGGATGCGGGCCATCTCCTCGCCTTTCATGTTCTGCTGCCAGGCCCACCACAGCTGCCCCGTCATCGGATCGAGGGCGACCGCCACATAAAGGTAGGACCGGCCGATTTGCACCTCCCGGGACACGGCCACTCCGCGCGGCGCCCACACCTTGCGCACCGCGTTCCACAGGCCCAATCGCATCTCGTCGCCCCACACGATCCCCTGCCCCGCCTTCAGCCCGACCGCCTTCAGGCGTTCCCCGAGCCCCCCTTTTTCCAGGTCGCCTGGGCCTGGGGATCCGTCTTCGCATGCCGGGGCCGGGGCACCTTCAGCCGGATCCCCAGCCGCGGCAGCAGCGTGTACAGGCTGTCGCGGGTGTAGACCACCCCGAACCGCTCCTCGATCCAGTCCCGCACCGCCTGCGCGCTCCCGAACACCCCCTGGGCCGCTTCCGCCACCACCTGCTCCTGTTGCGCCGGCGTCAGGAAGCAGGGCTTGCCCGGACCGCCCCGCCGATGGGACCGCACCTCGGCCAAGCCCCCGGACCGGTACCAGCGCAGCCACAGCTGCACGGAATTCCGGCTCACACCCACCCCGGCCGCCACCGCCGTCGGCCCCTCGCCCAAGCGCAGCCGCCACAGGGCCTGCAGCCGCGTGCGCACCTCGGCCACCGGCTCCGCCCGGTATTGCGCGTGCAGCGCGTCCGCCGTGTCCTCGGGAGCCCAGTTGATGCTCACCTTGCGGGTCATGGCACACCTTCCCTTCGCAACCGCCAACATGTCAAGTAATAACAGTATAATGGATTGGTATCAGGGTCGCGTGTCGTCTGAGCATCGGGCGGTTCACGACCAGCTATGGGAGTGGGTACAAAGGTGGCAACTTGGATGATGCCGCGGACCTGGTGTATCGGTTTCCGGAGGGGGCGGGGACACGAAACGTGGGATTTGTGCCTGCGAGTGCGGTCGGGAAGGGGACATCTTTGCCCATGGCCTGCTCCGCCAGTGCTACTACGTGCACTACCATCAAGGAACGCTGACCCAGCTGACCCGGTTCCCTGCAGACCGCGACTGCCCGGACTCACTCTCGAACCGATGCAAGAACGAGGTCACAAGCACAGGGTTCGTGTGACCAACTGTGACGATGTCGTGATCGATGTCTCTGAAGTAGGTTCAAGGTCCCTTGCCGGTAGGATCCTTTGCCCATGGTCGTCTAGGTTTGTGTTCCACTGGGGTGCAGAACATGTCCCGGCGACGTGCTCAGGGCTAACCGCCAAGCGACTCCAGTCGGGTCAACCACCCGTTGAACCGGTTGCATTCGCTGCGGATGACGGACAAGCCGATTTCAGCAGCCAGGTCAGGACCATGGAGACGCTTGCTATAGCCCGGTACCAGCTGGCTTATCCGCTTGCTGGGCGCGGTTGCGCTGCTGTCGTTGATGTCCTCTGGAGAACCAAAGTGTCTCCGGACTTCCAGCAACCTCGCCAGCGCACCATCGGGCAGGTCGTCGAAAACGGCACTGAAACGATGGACATCGGAGAACAGCAGGGCTTCGAACTCGTGCAGTTGAACGTAGGCGAAGATCCGTGATTCATCCCAGGATGAACGTATTCGCTGACCAACCGCATCGTCAATCCTGCGCTCCAACTGGCAAGGGGCATCGTTGTCCTTGTCCATGAAGCCGTAGAAGTCGACCAGCGAAGTCACGTAGTCAAAGTTCCAAAACAGTTCGGCCATCGCTGAAGCAACCCGTTCAACACGGATGTTGCCTCCTCTACCGTGGGGCAGGATGGGAATCGGATCCACCCCTTTACTGCGTAGATGCGGCGCGAGGACCATGTTGACGAAATCCACTTCGGTTTCGCCTTCCACTGATACGGCCAGGCGAATCACGGACGGCCTCCCAGGAGGTTTCGCTGCCATAACTCTCCGGTGGAATAATCGTTAAGCCACTGGGCATATTCGGCCGGTTCAACCTCGCGAATTTCGGTGCGTCCATGCCGCAACTCCAGGATGCGAGTCTGCTCCAGACTGAATAGGTCAACCAGCAACGGCGATTGGGTTGCCACGATCACCTGCTTTTGCAGAGCCAAGGACTGTATCATGCTGCCAATCAGGGTGACAGCCGCCGGGTGCAACCCAAGTTCGGGTTCGTCCAACAGAACTACATCAGGCAACATCTCCGGAGTACTGTTGAGCAGTGTGACCAAGGCAAAAGTGCGCAAGGATCCGTCGGAAGTAAGGTGTGCCCCAATGCCATAGTCACTCCAGTCGGACAGCCATCGAAGGGCTACCTTGCCCTCGTGTTCTACCAAGTCAAATTGATCGAACCCCGGCAGTATTCGTTGAATGTACCGGCAAATTCGCTCATAGCGCTTTAGGTCCTCAAGCTCCATGCGATATAGCACTGCAGCTAGGTTGCCGGCATCAAACTTCAACTTGCCACCGGACTTTAGACGGGCTCCGCGTCTAATAGCAGATCGATAGTCTGTGTTGTGAAATTGAAAGACAATACACTGACGCAGCACTCGGACAATGGCCGCCGCGGCGGTTTTGTCCAGATGGGAAAATTCGTTGGACTGAGCTGCCAGCACCAGGTTGGCTTCTCGATGTGCGCTGCCCAGGTCGTGCCATTTCGTGTTCTCGTAACCCTTGCCGGCCCGGTGCCGGAATGCTTCTTCACCAAAAATCAGACGGTCAGGATAGGCATATTCCAGTGTGAAGCGGTAGTCGTACCGTGTTCTCCCTGATTTCAATGTTATCTCGGCCTGAATCTGATCGGTGGCATCGCTGCCGTCAAACAACTGGTCGCTGGCTCCTCCGTACTGCTCTACGAGGCGGGCCAGGCGCCGCTGCGCCAGCATGTAGTGAAGCAAATGTAGGAACCTCAGTATGTTCGACTTGCCGGAGCCGTTGGCCCCAATCAGGACGGTTGCGGAGGTCAGATCCGTCAGATTGACGTCCGCCAGTGATCGAAACCCTCGGACGTGGAGTGACTCGATCATCGGTGCCATGGAGTTCACAGTGACGATTCACTCGGGTGACGATCCATGTACCAGTGCAAGGATGCAGTAGGCCGGTATCCTCTGAGTAGGGTTGTGAACGGAAGGTCGGCCGGGTTCGCCATCAGTAGCGTGAGCTCCACTCCGTAAGGGCCTGTTGCCCGTAACCAAGTACCGCAAGTAACTCGGGGCACTCGCGGATCTGGTACCGCTGGGAAGTCATTCTCTCGGGACAGGGCAGCGTTGTACTGGTCCCTTCGGTCTCGCCAGTGATCGATCCAGGCATCGGTCTGCATGGTGGTGATCCGCGTCGGGGGCGTAGCCACATGGCCCGACTGGAAAGCCGGCACAAGGTTGGCGGCTAGGCGGGAGATGCGGTTAGCAAAGGAGTGGAAGGACATGGCAGGACTTGATGCCCGGAATCGAGGGGAACGGTGGCCAACAACGCGGGTGCGCTTAAGTTGTAGCACATCCCGACCGGTCAGCCGACCGGAAACGGTCACCGGGCCAAGGCCATCTCATTGCTAATTCGGGTGGCGGTACCTCCGGGTAGTATGGACAGCTTTCGCCTTGCCTGAAACCTGCCATGCCCACCCCTGCGCTGTGTGGCCAATGGCCTTGGTCAACAAATGCGACGATCACCGTCGCCTGCGGGGCCGGTACCATGTTCCGGGGCCCGCTGCCCGGACTATTATCTGCGGTACCGAGGTCAAGCTGTTTGTTTGCCCAAAGCCGACTGGGCTGGGACATTCCCGAGCTGGCGTATGGTATGCCCTTACACGACATCTTCGTGCGCGTGTTCAGTCTGCTGAATCCCGCACAGCTGGAACCTATTTCAGCCGCTGGGTGCAGTCGCGGCCAAGTGCCAGCAGGAAAGTTGGAACAATGGATATCTGCTCAGGGGCCTGTTGAACTGGCATGCGATTGCCCTGCGCTGGGCTCTGATGTCCCTTCCTTTGACGGTGCTTTCTCAGCCAGTTGAGTGCCATGGATGGGTGGCGATATGGGCCTCAAGATACAGACCGCGTGATCCCCCATGTCCATACGTCCCAGGGGGTACCCATGCCTGCCAACCAAGACCTGTTGGAACGCATCACGGCCTGTCCCGATGTCTTCGAGGGGAAGCCCATTGTCCGTGACATGCGAATACCCGTGGAACTTATCCTCAGCCTGCTGAGCCAAGGTGCCACGCACGAGGAATTGCTGGAGGATTATCCCGGTCTGGAACCGGAGGACATTCGGGCTATGTCCATGCTGTCATTGCCGGGGATAGGCTCCACTCAGTTTCGGTGGCGGAGGCGTGAGGTTTCTGGTTGACAGGCGTGCTGTACATCGATTGGCTGAGTGGCTCTGCAACACCGGCTGGATTGCTGTCTTCTGACGTGTGGTCGGGCCCTGTGGCGACGAGGGCGTGGACCTTCCAGGGCGGACTGTAGATGGCGATCGGGACGCAGGTGGTGGTCAGGGATCAGGCGCAGGACGGTACCGAACAGGCTGTCCCCGACAGCGAATGTTGACATCAACCCCTCGAAGGCAATGTTCGACGAGAACACCAGGCTCACCTCGGCTCTGCGGGACAAAATCACCGGGTGAAACCACAAACCCCTTGACTGGTGGGCAGGTTTGGACTCCAACGGGTCCGTTGGCTATCGGACAGTCGATGCATGAAGTAGTGGACCGCCTGAAGGAGTGAGGTGCAGAGGACGGAATGGTTGTGGTTGGTCTCTGAGCGCGAAGCCCATGGAGTGGATTCTGTGGTGGTGGGATGGTCTGGGAACAACCGCCCTTTGGTCTCCAGGCATAGGGTCCTGCAGCACCGGAAAGGCACCTTGTAGGACGGTTCTCTGTAGACACTGAAACCAACGGAACCTGCAGCAACCTCAATTTCCGTGTCAGGGACGTGTTGGTGGCCCTGACTTGGGCTGGGTTGGGAATGTGCCAAGCAGCGGGATGGGCTCTGCCCGTTTAGGACTGAGGGCGGGCCAACCAAGGTCAGTCCCCCATAGGTGGAACACTTTCGCGCCCACTTCCCTCTTCTTCGGTCCCCAACCAGGCCGGAGCCATCGAGAAGAAACCCGGCGGTATTGGCCCGGGCATATCCTGTCTTCGAATAAGGTTTGCCGGATCCCCAATCTCCGGTTCCGCCGCTGGGATTCAAACACATTTCCAACATTAAAAGGATCCCAAACGAGACTGGATCTCCCACACATTCCAGAAAATACAGGCAAGGGACACGACTGTGAAGAGACCGCGATGAGGAACTGGACTGACGTTTTTCCATCCCTGCCTTGGCCCGCGGCCACACCGATTTCCTGCTTGGCCGCATTGACCCCGGCGAGCCGAGGGAAGAGCCAAGACATGCGGTTCCATAAGAACTGGAAGACGGGCATTGCCCGGACCGTTGCGCTGGGGGCCGGGTCCGTCATCTCCGGATCCCCCGGCAAGGATGGGCGCGCGGTCGCCCTGAACGCGGCCCTTGTCGGCGGCACGGCCTTGGTGGCGGTGTCGCGACGAAGGTCCAGGGCTGACAGCTCCCTGACTCCCCAATGCGAATACCGTGGTTGAACCGGCAAGAAATGGGAGGTTAAGGATGACAGGCAGTCGGCAATCCGGCAACGGCCGGATAGACAAAGTTGTGTTGAACAACCCACGCTGGGTGAATGCTGTTTTTAGCAGCCCCGATTGGGCCTGGCTTTGGCTCATGGTGCGTCTGTGGTTGGGTGTGCGTTGGCTTGAGGCGGGTTGGCACAAGACACAGGAAGCCGCCTGGACCGGAGGAGGGCTGGCGGTCAAGGGCTATTGGGAGCGCGTCATCGTGATCCCGGAACAGGGCCGTCCCCCCATTGCCTATGACTGGTACCGCCAGTTCCTGGAGTTCCTGCTCCGCAACGAGTGGTATGACGTTGTGGGGTGGCTGGTGGCCTATGGTGAGGTCCTGGTGGGCCTGGGCTTGATAGTCGGGGCGTTTACGGGCCTCGCCGCCTTCTTCGGCGCCTTGATGAACTGGAACTTCATGCTGGCCGGCACCGCCAGCACCAACCCGGTCCTGGGCTTGATCGGCCTCGGGGTGATGGTCGCCTGGAAGACGGCTGGCTGGTGGGGGCTGGACCGGATTCTGCTGCCCGCGTTAGGGGTACCGTGGCAGCGGGGAGCACTGCTCGGTGGGGACCCCGCGTCCGTAGGGGAGGGTGTCCCTGCCCGGAAGGCCTGGTATGTGGAGCAGTGGGTGCGCATGCTGGTGGCCGCGGCCGTCGCCGTGTTCGCCCTGGCCGCGCTCGACGGTGCGCTCCAGCTGCTGGTATTCGGCCTCGCCGTGCTGCTGGCAGCCGTAAGCGGGACCGGGAGGTTCTTCTTCACCGGGCGGGAGACGCGCGACCGTCGCCATTGACACCGCTGTGTATCCTCATATGGCGCGGGCTTCCACGGTGCCTTGTGCATCTGCTCGGGGTGCCGTGACGGCCCGCGCGCGGCGTTGTCGGGAAACCAGCGAACTCCTCGCTTGAGGCCAAGGTTGCGTGAACTCGGCCGCATGGGACGGGTAGAGGAACGGGTCACGCAAGCATCAGCCATAGAGTTGCCAGTCGTGTTGTGGGAGACTGAAGCCCTGGCGGCAGATGGAGCCGAGATCATCTCCGGTCCTGTCTGGTGAGTGTGGATTCAAGATCCAGGCGATTCCGGCTTGGTTGTTTTGGCACCACCAGTGAATAGCCCGGCACTGCCACTACCTCCGCCGGCAACGACAACCAGTCAACTTACAACTGTAGTGTTGGCTGGAGTCGGCAGGATGACAATGTCCAAATTTCCTCATTCCGGACGCGGCATCCGACAGAACTGTCTGGACCCGCTCGACTTGAACGTAATCAAAGCGGCGCGGGTCCTGGTCGTCGCCCGCCAAACGCTTTCGCGACTCCGGAATGGACACACCGGCATTTCCCCGGAGATCGCAATTCGGCTGGAAAGGAGGGGTTGGTTCAATGCCGAGTTCTGGTTGCGTCGACAGGTAACCTGGGAGCTCGCGCAGGCACGCCAGAACGAAGACCGGATCAAGGCTGAGCGATACCGGCCGCAATCCGCTTCCTGACACGATGCCGCTCAAATGAGGCGGCAGCCATGCGTTCGTCAACCATGATCCGCCGGCGCGACGAATACCTGCCAATCGACGAACCTATCCGGAATCTTCTGCTGCGCGGTAGGCCATGGGCATGCTGGCCAGGAGAGTGTCCCGGGGTTGTTATTCCGCAGACGCGGTTCGTCCGTTGTGGTGCAGGCGGGGTGGCCGTCCGGCTCGCTGGTCCGCCATCAGGTCCCTGAGGCTCGGCATCCGGTCGGGCTCGGTGCCTTCCAGTTGCTTGGCGAACCGTTCCGCTTCCGCATCGCCCCAGGCTTCGGCGACGAACTGCAGAAGCAGATTCCGTGTGGCCCGTGCTTCGCCCCGTGCCTCACCCTGGGCCTCACCCTGGGCCTCGCCTTGCTTGAACCGATCCTCCAACGCCTGGGAAATGGTGTACATGACGGCCTCCGCATCCTCGATATAGACAATCTTACTCAACTCCGCACGCAACTCGGGATCATCCCCGAGCAGTTCCCCAAATGCCGTCCGGAACCAGGCCCCGAAGGCCCTCCGCAGGGTTTCCGTGGAGCGTAGGACCAGCGGCACGATCCACGTCCGCAGGACCGGCAGAATTTGATCTACGGCCGCCCTGTTGTTCCGCCGCATCTCGAGTTGGATCCGGGCCAGGGCGATGAAGCCCGTCATCAGACTGTCCGCTGACAGCGGATAACGGGCATCGGGAAAGACCGGCAACGGAAAATCGTGGACATCCAGCACGGGCCCTGGTTGAAAGCCGTAGCCGCGCGTGCCGGCCACGGTCTGCACGGGACACCACCACGAGCCGAACGGCCGGCTGCCCGTGTTGACGACCAGGCCGCACACCTCGCGTTCCGGGTAGCGTTGAAACAGTCCATGGGCGTAGTCGACCATCCGCAGCGTCATTGTGGCGTCGGGCTGCGACTGGAACTCCAGATGCAACAGGACCCGGTCCTCCCTGGCGGCTGCGCGCGCCAGGGTCCAAACCAGATCCCGGTCCCGCCCCTGCTGGTGGGGTGGTGCGACCGGATCGGTCGTCACGGTGGAACTGGCCGCCAATTCCGTGGGTTCGAATCCCTGCAGTTCGGGAAACAGGATCGAGGCGTGGTACCGGATCAGGTCCCGAACCATGTCCCGTTCGGCGAACAGGGACTTCAGGGTGAGATCATGGGAAAAGGCCGGTTCCGGCGGGGATGACACGGCGAGTCCGATTTGAGATGGACCAGCCAATCCATGGCATGTGCTTGGGACAACACGGCCATCATATATGAAAATAGGTTTCCAAATGAAACAGGAACCATGTTCGTTGTGGAAATCCAATAACATTCGACGCATCCGTGCCACGGATATCGAAGGGATCCGGCGAGGGTTCTAAGCATTGAACAGTGTTCGCGGACCGTTTCCATCGCGGTTGGCGGCAGGACGATCGTGTCAGACCGGCTGCCACCACCCCGTCGGGATGTCTGGCATCCCGGATTGCCGCATGTCCCCGCACTATGTCCTGCCGGCAGCCGGGAATGCCCGTTTTCAACCGGCTGTATCTCCGTTGTTGGACTTGGCAACTACTTCGAAGCAGGAACGGGATCGCGTTCGGATCTCCCTCCCACGAGAAAGCCGTCCCGTCCACCCCGCGTTTGGGGCACTACAATTACAGTGGGGTCCGATCCCAATGCTTCCGCTCGGTGCCGCTCCGGTTCCCGGTCTGTACCGGGCTCTTTTCCGATTCCCAAAGGAGGCACATCATGAATGTGAACCGAAGGAAATTCCTGAGTGGAGCTGCCTTGGCTTCAGCGGCGGTAGGGACGGCCGCCTGCACGGTCACGCCGGCGGAGCTGGCCGAAATGACCGCGCAGGATCCATCGCTGCCGGAATTCACGTGGCAGATGGCCACCAGTTTTCCGCCGATAGCCGACATCATCGTGGACATGTCAGTCGCCTTCGCCGAGCACGTCGCGGCCATGACCAACGGCAAATTCCGGATTGAACCGCGCCTGGCCGGCGAACTGGCGCCGCCCCTGGAAGTCATGAACGTGGTTGAACAGGGCGCTGTCCAGTGTGGTCTGACCGCGTCCTATTACTTCATCGGCAAGAGTCCGGTGAATGCGTTCGGGACCTCTCTGCCGTTTGGCTTGACGGCCCGCCAGAACAACGCCTGGTTCTACGAGGGTGACGGTCTGGCACTGCTGCGCGAGTTCTACGCGGATCGGTTCGGCATCATCCAGTTCCCCGGCGGCACGTCCGGTGCCCAGATGGGGGGCTGGTTCAATCGCGAAATCCGTTCGCTGGATGACATAGTGGGATTGAAGATGCGGATTCCCGGCCTCGGCGGTCAGGTGATGGATCAGCTGGGAGCCACGGTGCAGGTCCTGCCTGGCGGAGAGGTCTTCCAAGCCCTGCAATCGGGCGCCATTGACGCCACGGATTGGATCGGACCGTACGACGATCTGAAGATGGGATTTCACCAGGTGGCCCGGTATTACTACTATCCCGCGTGGTGGGAACCGGGCGCGCACGCCGAATTCCAGATCAATCTCGAAGCGTGGAACGAACTGCCCGAGGAGTATCAGGCGGCCGTGGAACTGGCGGCCCTGGCCAGCAATGTCGTGGCCACGGCCCGGTACGATGCCAAGAACGCGGAAGCGCTGCAGGAACTGAAGACCCACGACATTGAGATTCTTCCGTTCCCGGACGACTTCATGCAAGCCGCCGAGACCGCGTCCTTTGCCATCTACGAAGCGATTGCCGCGCGGGATCCGGATTTCAACGCCATCTTCCGCAACTGGAACGCTTTCCGGATGAGCATCCAAGAGTGGTTTGGCCTGTCCGAGGCGGCCATGACCAACTACCAGTCCGTGCTGTAGCCGCGCGCCGGGCCGCACTCGCGTCGACGGTGAAGTACCGGAGGCAACCAATGCACAACCCCAATATGGCTGCCACCACCTTGATCCTGGGAGGTGCTCGATCGGGCAAGAGCACCTTTGCCGAAAAACTCGCTGATGCGGCTGCCCAACCGATTTATATCGCCACGGCCCAGCCGGACGATGCAGAGATGGCCGATCGGATTCGGCGCCATCGGGAACGACGTTCCCCTCACTGGCAGACTTGGGAAATACCTTTGTCAATTGCGGAGGCCATTGCCTGCATCGACTCGCCCGACACAGTGGCGGTGGTGGACTGTTTGACTTTGTGGGTGAGCAATCTGATGCAGGCCGGACGGGATGTGGCATCGGAAAGCCAAATCCTGGTGGAAGCACTGGCATCCAGTCCCTGTTCCGTAATATTGGTCTCGAATGAAGTGGGTTCGGGCATTGTTCCTGTCAATGCCTTGGCCCGGGCATTTCGCGACCACATGGGGCATTTGCATCAACTGTTGGCGGCACAGGCTGACAATGTCTACCTGATCGTTGCCGGTATACCTCTGACCGTCAAGTCACCTGGCTCGCACATCCAGCCGCTTGGTGTACAGGAAAATCGAACAACAGTAGTGTGAGCGGCGTTGGCAAAGTTGTCACGGGGCCATGATCGGCCCTGGTCGGGCGGAATTCGGTACCACCGTCTTGTGCAACCGCCGGATTGACGCGTTGGGCCGGAATTCCCGCTGCAGGTCGGTCAGGAAGTTCAGGGCGAAGCACCGCAAGGCCGTCATCCCTGACTTCGTATTGAGTCAACGTTGCCAATCAGGATGTCGGTCCGCGGGGGCGACTCTGTGAATCAGGCGTGGGCCGCGGTCAGGTCCGCGATGCCTTCCCATTCGCGCCACATGTCCGTGAAGCCCCCGAGGTCCAGCTCGTCCACGTTGCGGTGCTTGATACGGCTGATCACCGCGTGGCGTACATGGGGGGACAGGTTGGGTCCGCCCGTGTGCTGAATCAGATGGTGGCACAGGAAGGCGTCTCCGGCCCTGCCCGTCAGCATGACGGGTTCGCCGGTCAGGTCCTCGATGTCGGGATCGCCCCGGGTCAGCACTTCGTGCCCCACCCGCCGAAAGAAGTCGCGGGACTCGATGTGGGATCCGGGCCACACCGTGAAGTTGCCGCTGTAGGGAGCCGGCACGTCCACCAGATAGACGACGGCGATGACGGTGAAGTTGCGCAGGTACGAGCCCGCGGGGGCGCCGTTGGTACCGGTCCCAACCGCATCCAGGTGACCTTCGATGGGGGACGCCTCGATCCCCGGTGCCAGCGGGAAGCGCGCGGCAATCTGCACTTCCTCCACCGGCTGCATGTTGCCGAGTCCCAGCAGGTCCTCGGTCAGGCTCCGGACGGCGGTGCGGTTGAAGACATCGGTGAGGACCGGGGCGTGGCGCAGTTCGTGGCAGTGGCTGTCCACCTGGTACCGGGTGGGATCCGCCCCGGTCTGGCCCACTTCGCCGATCGAGTGGTTGATGGCCCGCAACGCGGCGTGGGCTCTATGCAGGGGCACCGCGGACGGAATGTGGAGAAACCCGTTCTCCACAAATTCCTCTTTCTGTTGTCGGGTCAGCTGGCTCTTCATCCAATCAATGCTCCCCATGCCTGGTCATGGGTGGAGTGAAGGGCAGGAAGTGCATTGCGCGGGCACCTGTGGGTGTTGTCTCCCTCGTGGCGGCGGTCGGTGTCGGGAACGCCGGCTTCAGGTGTCCGGCCGGGTCGGCGGCGGGAGCCATCACGGTCATGCGCGGGTGCCGGTCCGTTACCGCAACCGGTGCTCCCGGTCGGTTACGTACCGTTGGCGGAGGCCTCCTGGCGGAGCGATGTGCTGACCGACCGGCCAATGAGGTCCATCTTGTTCACCAGATCAATTCGGTCCCGCAGGTTGTACAGGTCCGTGGGGTTCAGGATGATGTCGAACAGATTGCAGGAATCCGCCAGGCATATGATTGCGACATCGCGCGGGTCGGGAATTTCATCGCTGAACAGAATCCGCATGATGCGCAGCCGCACCTCCTCCACCCACGATCCGTCGGCCATCGGGTAGCGGCGGGAGAGGGAGACCAGCCGGGACAGCAGCATCCGCCCCTCGGTTTCCGACTCGAGGACATTGCGTTTGACCAGGCGGCGCAGGACCCGGCGCCGGATGGCGTTGCCCTGCCGCGCGAAGTGCCGGATCCAGTAGCCGGCATCATGGATTTCGGTGTCCAGCATCATGTCGTTCAAGGCGAAATCGAGCAACGAGTCGCCGGTCGGAGTGGGATCGGTCACGACAAGCTGGCGTGGATCCGTGTCGATGTGGCCTTCAAGAGCCAGATCCATCAACACGGCTCCCGACAGAACAACATTCAACGTGTGTGTCGAGATGCGGGTAGTGATGTCCCCGCGTTCCTCGTCCAACAGCAACAGCAAGACCTCTTCCGCAAACCTCAGCATTTTTTCAAGCCTCCAACAGGCATCTGCGCGACCGGAAACCACTTGCTTGCCGGATGAGGCTCGGGATCGCTCATCTGGCACTGAGCGGATCCGGAGGCGCAACGGCAACCGAAAAACCACAAACCAACCCTTGCCCACGCCGGCTTGTCAAGGACATGGAGCCCTCGATCGCCGGTGCGAACACCGGGTGTGGGCCGGCACTGTCCCGTGGCGTGTCGGCCGGACACGATAACGCGGATCCCGGCTCTGCCGACGGGTGCAATCGCCTTGGTTGCGGGCACCCGACGATGGCGGCATGATCGTGAAGGAACGAACGTGCCGACCCGGCCGCAACGAGACACCCTCCGAGGATGGTGAATAGAGACGGTGTTTAGGAACAACGCGGTGCTCACGACCCAACCCAATCTTCCCTACAGCGCACGGTGGTACACACCCCAACTTGCATCATTGTAGCCGTGACAGGCTGGTTCAACGGTCCTGACGTTGGTCTGGGATGATGGACACGGCCGAGTTGCACCGGGGCCTCTGAACAGAGAGTGTTTCAGCAGCAGACTGTTGACCAGCCTGAAACAGCAGGAAGTTCCTGGCTGGCCCAAAGTGTGCTTGATCGGAGGCAGGCTCAAGGTTTCCCCGGTTATGAGCTTGGTGGTCATGCTATGGAAACGATGCAGCCGATTGGAACCTCGATATGAGCACGAACAGCGGTGGCGCCAACTACACTTGGACCATGACATCATCGGATTTCAAGGCCAAGTGTCTGACATTGGTGGATGATGTGGCCGAGAACGGCGGTGAGATCATCACCAGGCATGGCAAGCCCATCACGAAGTTGACTGCCTGTCGGGAACGACAGCGACCCAAGTCGCTTTTTGGCATCGACCAGGACCGGCTGAAGATCCACGACGACATCATGTCTCCAGTGGGTGTCGAGTGGGAAGCCGAAGTCAATCCGGATCGGGTACTCAACCCGTGACATTGCTGGATGCGCATGACACTGTCCGGTTGGGAGCTGGTGACACCCAGTCTGGGGCCACCGGTCCGCGCCGAAATCCAAAGGGCCTAGGAGGCTGACGCTGTTGGGGTGTCGGCTGTCTTGTTGGGAACAGTGGCGAGGTTTCACTACCAATCCAGTATGTCTGAGACACTATTGGTTGATCATCGGGCCGTTGCCCCGGAGGCGGCTGGTCCAGTGTCGTTCGCCAAGAGGGTGTTTGGAAAATGGCTCATGCGGGTCTGATTCGATGCACCATGCCAGTTGACCATGGCGATGTAATCCCATGTCTCCGAGGGGATCGGTAGCCTTTCGGAGTCGATGCATCCCACTCTGTGCCTCCTGTTCGGCATTTCCATACACCCTCCAAGACAACTGCTGTCCTGCAGGTTGTAGGAGACGCCCCTCGGGCAGACGACGGTGTGATGTGTCGATATCACACTGGATTGGTATCACACAGCCCTCGCCGCCCGCGTCATCGTCGCCATCGCCTTGAACGGTGCATAGCCGCCTGTTGGCCGCTTCAGACCATCGATTCCGGTCCGTCATGGGCGGCTTCGTACACGCGGCTTCCATGCGCCGGTTCAGGCCATGCCGTGGCCCATCGGACACACCCCATCTCTGTTTTCAGCCCAGGATCTGCCTGGGCTTGAAACGCGTCCGGAGAGCACCCGGCCCGCCTCCCACGAGGTGCCGCAGGCGTTCCCGCCCCTCCGGCGCCAACGCCTGCCAGAATGCCAACAGGACAGGATCGGACCATGGACAGAGTCGTCGTCGGTGCGTCCGGAACCAATATCAACGAGATTGAAACAGTGTCGTTCCCTGGCCTGTATGCCGGGCGGCACCGGTTTGGCAGCCAGGCTGGGGCATCTGTATTGAATGGGGCTTTTATATACCTGTGTACCCCGTTGAAGATGCGCTACACATGTCGGAAGCCGTGCGTGTGGTCGCACGGCACGGCCTCCTGACAGCGCAGGTTGAACATGACAACCCGGACTGCCAGCCCCCAAGTGTAATACCAATCCAATATGGTTAGATTACTTGTGTGTCCGCGGGCAAATCCGTTAGGGCCTTCCGGATCCAACGCCAGCCGCACAATTGCTTGACCCGCTCCGGATCCGCCTGCCAGGCCCTCAGGATCGGCTCCAGGGCTTCCTGCTTGGCCTCCAGGGTCGGATACACCCGGTCTCCCAGGGCCCGGCGCAGCTCCT
>MPMO01000090.1 GCA_002238555.1 Caldilineaceae bacterium bin34 | reverse complement strand
GGCCAGCACGAAGTAGACCATCACCTCCGCCGGCAGGTCCCGCCGCCGTTGGCTCGTGCGTCCGCAGGCCGCCAGCGAGGCCCGCACCGCCGGCCGCGGAAAGACATGCGCCAGCACGCCGATGCTCAGGTGATCCGACAGCCGGGGTCCGCCCGGCAGGGTGGCTGCGGTACGCGCCATGGGGACAACTCCGGAAGGAAGGAACAGACCCCGTCATGATACACATTTTCATTCTAAATAGACAGTATTGGGGCTAGGCCGCGCGACCGGCGGGAAGGCCGCCAGACTGTTCGACCTCGATCTCTGGGGTATGGGCAGGGTTGGTTTGCCCGTAGGCACTCGCATGCCCCTTTGTGGACCGCCGCTCCCGTTTCCACGCTCGCTGCAACGATCACCCAAGGGGGCGAGCTGGAATCAACCGAAGGCATACCGGATCCGGCAAATTGGCATTCGGGACGGACAGGAACTGGGATTAAACCCACGGCGATAGCCGCTGGTCGGGTTGTCGATGCAAATCCGTCACCATGGGCCCTGTGTTCATGCCGGACCCCGGACCCGTGTCAGCGCAACCGCAACCGTTCCCGACGGCCCTGGGGTCAGGCCTGACGGGAAGGATAGGAGAATAAAACAATGTATGGGAACAATACCGGATCGAAAGAGATGAGCCGGTCGGCATGGTTGGCCATGTTCGTCATGGTCGTGTGCCTGACAGCCGTTGCCCTGCTGGCGGCGTGCGGTGTGAAACCGGGTCCCAATGCCATGCCGGATACGGCCCGTTCTGACAAGGAGCGAGCCGAACCAACCGCCACGGATGCGGAGTTGGCGGCCTTGGTCGACGGCAACAGCACCTTTGCCTTCGACCTGTACCAGGCTCTGCGGGTCCGTGACGGGAACCTGTTCTATTCGCCCCACAGCATCTCCCTGGCGCTGGGCATGGTCTACGCCGGGGCCAGGGGACAGACAGCGAGCCAGATGGCGGAAACGCTGCACTTGCCGCCCGGGGACAGGCTTCACCCTGCCTTCAACGCCCTGGCCTAGGAGCTTGCCGCTCGCACCGGACGCGACCAGGGATTTAGGCTGAGCATCGTCAACGCGGTCTGGGGTCAGGAGGGCCACGAGTTCCAACAGGCGTTCCTGGATCTCCTGGCGGAGAGCTATGGAGCGGGAGTGGGTCGGACGGACTTTCGGGGCGCACCCGAGGAGTCCAGGGCCACCATCAACGAATGGGTCGCCGAAAACACCGAGAAAAGGATCGAGGAACTGCTCCCGTCCGATGTCATCACCCCCTTGACCCGGATGGTGCTGACCAACGTCATCTACTTCAAATCGGCCTGGAGCTCCCCCTTCAAGAAAGCGGATACGCGCGACCACCCTTTCCATCTGCTGACGACCGCATCGTTGATGTTCCGATGATGAGAATGGACGAGGAGTTGCTTTATGGGGAGGGGGCCGGATACCAGGCAGTGGACCTGCCCTACGTCGGATATGAACTGTCCATGATCATCAATCCTGCCGGAGCTCGGCAGGTTTGAGGAGTTCGAGGACTCCTAGGACCGCCTTCATCGACCGGTTGACGGCAAGTCTCGAAGGCCGGCAAGTTGAACTTGACCTGCCCCGGTTCAAGTTCGAGTCCCAATTCAGGCTGGCGGACGTTCTGCGGGTCATGGGCATGTCCGACGCTTTCGACATTGCCGCCTCCGACTTCTCCGGCATGGACGGCCGGTCGTGTCTTGCTGGTGACCCGGAATGTCTGTACATCCTGGACGTGATCCACAAGTCGTTCGTGTCGGTGAATGAGGCGGGAACCGAGGCGGCCGCGGCCACCGCCGCAGTGATGACTACGGAATCCGCGCCGCCCCCGCGGGTTGCGATGACGGTCGACAGACCCTTCATCTTCCTGATCCGGAACCGTGCAACCGAGGCCATCCTCTTGGTCGGACGGATAGCGGTGATTTAGAGTGGCCGTCGGCACTCCAAGCCGGTTCGGCGGTGAACAGGACACAACGGATGCGGAACAAGAAGATTCAAGCCGTGCTGGCCTTGGCGTTTGCCATGGTGCTCCTGCCCCTTGCGGCTGTGGGCTGCAGCAACGACGCACAGACGGTGGCCGACGGCATGGCGGACCGTGCCCCAACCCCAGTCCCAGTGGCAGGGCCTGTCCCAACCGATACGCCGGCACCCGTCCCCGACGATCCGCCAACACCCGTACCCACCGTCACGGCCATCCGCTGTCTGCCACCCCCACCCGCGGCAGATCGTGCAACACCCGTACCCACCGATGCGCCGCCCCCTACGCCCAAGCCGACGCCGACAGACCCGTTCGAAAACAATCCATTCTCGGCTGCGGCAGCCCTGTCCGAGTTCTTCCCGTGGTTCCACGAGCCGCCGGACGACGTTCATGCCTCTGTTGTGCAACCGCTTGCGGAAGTGTGGCTCAAAGATGCCGAGCTGGGCCGGGAGCTTGCGCGCGCCCCATGGCTCGCGGACGGCATCGCTGCCAAGGAGTTCAATCCGATCTATGGTCTGTCAAACCTGTTCGACCTGGACCCGGCCCTGGCGCGTCGGATGCTGGCCTACAGCATGGAAGAGCCGGTCCGGGATCGCAACATCGATTCCCTCACCGTTCTGGGGGACATGACATGGCAAAACCCGGAGGACCTTGACCTTCTCCGCCGCCAACCATGGTTCACCGACGGCTTGGACGCGGAAGAGCGAGCGTTCATCGTGGCACTGGCCAAGGTCGCGGGTTCGGGCACATTGTTTCGGGACCTGCTGGCGACCCGCTACACGCAGTCGACCACCATCTCGCTGCCGCTGGCCGGCGAGGTCCGTCTCTGGGTATTCCACCATGGTCCCTTGTCTCCCGGCCAAGACATCCTGGCGCTGATGGAGCACAGTGTCCGCGGCGTCGAGAGGATGATGGCGGTGCCATTCCCCCGGTCAGACATCATCCTGCTGTTGATCAACGCGCCGGAATACGGCCAAACCGCACTGGGCGGAGTCAACTTGGGTGATTCGCTGACCATCTTCAGGGATAGTGAGCGGTTCCCGCTTGCCGACCTCCTCAACCATGAGATCGCCCATTTCTACTTTGTCCACGAGATCGGACCCTTTTGGCTTGTGGAAGGAGGAGCCAATTTTGCACAGGCGTACATCCGGGCCTGGGCCGGTTCGCCTGACTGGACCGGCCCGGTGCCGGTGGACGAGCTCATTAGCACAGACTGCGCGGAGAACGGCATCCCGCACATCCACGCCCTGAGCGATCCCGACCCGCCGGACAGGATGTGGCAGAGCACCTGCCAATACGGCCTGGGTCAGTACTTCCTGACCAAGCTGTTCAACACCCTGGGCGCAACGGCATTCTCCGCGACGCTGGGGGAGTTGTACGGGATGTACTTGCAGTTGCAGTTCTACCCGACGGAGGAGCAGGTATATCGCACATTCCTCAGACATGCCCCGTCGGACCGTGAAGCAGCGTTCCTTGAGGTCTATCGTCGCCTGCATGGAGGGCCGTTTCTTGATGGGAATTGAGATGCCTGCAAGACCGCAGCCCACAACCGTCCACTGGCCCCCGCGCCGGAGTCGCGTCCCGCGTCTGCCTCACCTTCCCCAAGATGGCCCGTGCTGCAACAGGGGTGGAACTGCACAGTGGCAGTCCTGCGGCCCAAGCGCCTGGGCTCCGGGCTGGGACCTCCTTCCTTGTTGGGAACCGGCAGGGCTGGGCCGTGGCCCAGCCCTGCTCGTGTCCAGGGATCCTTGGAGCACCCGATGACCAGATCCTTTGCCGTAGAGCTGCCCCGGTTCTCCGGGCCGGGAAGCAGGATCCGATGCTTCCAATAGCTTGACTGCGGCATGCTGGCCCATGTCTGCTCGTCGCCTGCTTGTTTTGTCCATTTCCAAGAACACCGGTCGCCTGGCGCGGGCGGTACGGGCATCGCCGCGTGGAGTTGAACCGGAAACACTGGTGCGAGGCCGCGGCCGCAACCTTCGACCTCGAACGGGCGGGGAACCTCGCGGGCGGTACCCGCCAACGGCACCGGACCGTGAACAAGTGCCGCGGTGCACCGACCCGCCGGTGCCGTGTGGGGCCCAAGCGACACCGGCCAGCATCCCACAGCTCCGTCGCAATCGGGTCGGAGTGGCACGAGAGGCCGAAGGACGTCTCGGAGACCGGCTACCATATCTTCAGCCTGCTCCCTCGAACCATGTAGCGGGCCGTGCGCGGCCATCGGGACATCGGAAACTCCACTGCCGGGTACCGGGGAGCCGCATCCGCATCGGCCCTCAACCTGCGGTGCTGGGAGACCGCAGCCCGGGGGAACATCGCCGCCAAGCGCACACAGACTGGACGGCACGAGCAGTGCCTGACCAGATATCGTCCCCATAGCATGGCGATGCCCCTTGCCCGTTCTGAAAGCCCTTTCCCCATGTCGACGCAGCTGGTGCGCAGCGAGGATCCCGATGCCCTGCCGGCCGTCCGCCGGGTCCTGGCCGAACAGGCCTGTTTCGCCATGCCGACCGATACGGTCTATGGCCTCTGCGCCGATCCGCGCGGCAACGCTTCCGTCCAATCCCTGTTTGCCGCCAAGGGCCGGCCCGAGTCCAAGGCCATCCCGGTGTTGTTGGGCTCGCTTGCCCAGCTGCCCGGGATCGCGGCCGTGCCCTTGCCGCCACTGACCAGGCGCTTGGCCGAACACTTCTGGCCGGGCCCCCTGACCTTGATCCTGGAGGCGCGGGCGGGCCTGCCGCATGCCCTGCTGGCGGGCGGCACAACCGTGGCCGTGCGGGTGGTGGCCAACCCGGTCTTCCGCAGGATCGCACTGGCCACGGGGCCGCTGGCCACGACCAGTGCCAATCGTTCCGGCGGCAAGGACTGCCAGACCGCGGACCAGGTAATGGCCCAGTTGGCGGGACGGATTCCCCTGGTGCTGGACGGGGGCGCCTCGCCGGATACGCGCCCCAGCACCATCGTCAGGCCGGAAGGCGACAGAATCCACATCCTGCGCACGGGCTCCCTGGAGCCGGCCGTGCGGCGGTTTGCCGAACAGTGCGGCGCGTCCGTGCAATGAACGGGCCCGTGGTCGGCGTGGACGCCTCGCGCAGCACCGCCGATCAGCCAACCGGCACCGAGAACTATGCCCGGGAAATCCTGCGGCACCTGCTCCGGTTGCCGGAAGCCGCGGACATCGAGTGGCGGCTGTATTTCAGGGCCGGTACCGATACGCTGCCGGTGGAACTGACGGGCCGGTCCAATGTCGTCCCGGTGCCTCTCCCCAACCGCAGGATGTGGACCCATCGCGCCCTGGGTCCCGAGGTTCGGCGCCGCAGGCCCGATCTTCTCTTCGTGCCGGCCCATGTCCTGCCGTTCGCCTGGACGCGCCGGAACATGCCGGCCCTGGTCATGACCATCCACGACCTCGGCTACCGCCACTTTCCCAAGGCCCATCCCTGGCGGCAGCGCGCCTACCTGAATCTGACGACGCGCTGGGCCGCGGCCCGGGCCGATCGCCTGATCTGCGACAGCGAGGCCACACGGCAGGACCTGCTCCGGTTCCATCGGGCCGATCCCGGCCGGCTTCACACCGTGCACTTGGGTTGGACCCCGCCGTCGGACCCGGATCCGGCCTGCGATCCCGGCACCGTGTTGGCGAGGTTCGGACTGCGGAGGCCCTTCGCCCTGTTTGTCAGCACGCTGCAGCCGCGCAAGAATGCGGAACGCCTAATCCACGCCTACGGCCGCCTGCATGCCCGGGAGGATCCGGGGTGGGATCTGGTCCTGGCCGGCCGTATCGGCTGGCTGGCAGAACCCATCCTGGCCGCCGCCCGTTCCTCTCCGGCCGCCGAGGCCATCCACATCCTCGGTTATGTCGATGAAGAGGATGTGGCGGTTCTGCGACGACAGGCGAAGTTCTTTTGCTATCCTTCGCTGCACGAGGGCTTTGGCCTGCCGATCCTGGAGGCCCAGTCCCAAGGAGTGCCTGTCTTGACATCCAACCGTTCCTCCCTGCCCGAAGTCGCCGGCGACGCGGCCCTGCTGGTCGATCCCGAGGACGTGGATGAAATCGCACAGGCCATGCTGCGCCTGAGCCGCGATGAGGAGCTGAGGGCCGAACTCGTGGCGAAGGGCCGCGAAAACGTGAAGCGCTTCTCCTGGGAGAAGGCCGCCCGCGAGACCTTGGCGGTCCTGCAGCGTGCCATGAACAAGGCCCCATGAATTCCGGCCGGCCGGAGCGGCCGGCACCGGTCGACATCCTCGGCGTGCCGGTCCATCCGGTGGACTATGCCGGGACGCTGGAATTGCTGACGGCCTGGCTGGACGCGGAAGGTCCGGGGGGCGCCGGGCCGACGCGGCAGATCTGCACGGTCAATCCCGAATTCATCGTCGAGGCGCGGCACAACAGCCGGTTTCGCCAAGTACTGAACGAGGCCTGGCTCAACGTGCCGGACGGCGTGGGCGTGCTCCGGGTCCTGAACCTGCATGGCTGCCGCCTGACCGAACGCGTCACCGGAACCGACCTTATACCCCGGCTGGCGGAGCTGTGTGCCGCGCGGGGCTGGCGGATGTTTCTCCTGGGAGCCGCGCCCGGCGTGGCCATGGCCGCGGCGGATGTGCTTGCGAAACGGTTTCCAGGCCTTGAAGTGTGCGGAACCTGGTCCGGTTCTCCTGCCGACGAGGACTGGCCTGTTATTCATCGGCTGCTGGCCGACACGCAACCGCACGTACTGCTGGTGGCATTCGGGCATCCCCGTCAGGATCTGTGGATCCACAGCCGCCTCGGCGACCTGCATAGCCGGGTGGCGATTGGCGTGGGCGGCGCCTTCGACTTCATGGCCGGCAAGGTGCCGCGGGCGCCCGGGTGGATGCGGGACCGCGGACTGGAATGGCTCTACCGCCTTCTCAGGCAACCGGCCCGATGGCGGCGCATGTTGAGCCTGCCGGTCTTTGTTCTCTTGGTTGCGAAGGAGCGGCTGGCCGGAAAGGCCGCGCAGAAATGATGGAATTGCTGTCAGGCATCCCCCGGACGCGGTGGTACCGTGCCGGCTGCGATTCGTCAGTTGGCGAAAAAAGAGCCACTCGGACACGGGAATGCGCCAAACTATCCAATCCTATGGTCGATGACCCAGCTTGCAACCGCCGCGAACTGTGGGGGATTTCGTTGTCGAATTCCCGGTGCGGCGGTGTCCGACAGCAATGGATCGATGCAGTCTTGCCGCAGCATGAAGTATCAGTGACTGATCTCGATGATTAGCCAGAACGCCGCCTATCCGCCCAGGCCCGTTGTCGATCGGGCCTCCCTGCCACCCGGGCCGCCGGAGTGGCCCGTGGCGGGTCAGGCCTTCCAGTACCTGTTCAACCTGTTGCCCTTCCTACATGGCGCCGCCGCGTACGGTGATCTGGTCACTTTGTCGGTGAAACCGGCTCTGGTGTACCTCGTCAACCATCCGGACCTCGTGCAGGAGGTTTTCGTCACCAACCATCAGCGGGTGGGCCGGGGTCGCACCACCGAGTCTCTCCAGTACCTGATGGGCTACGGGTTGGTCACATCCGACGGCCCGTTGCACCTGCGCCAGCGCCGCCTGATGCAGCCCCAATTCCATCACCGGCGCATCGCCGGATATGCCGAGACGATGACCGAATTCTCCCGCCGGCACATGGAGACGTGGGAAGACAGGGCGCGGATTGACCTGGTAGGGGAAATGAGCAACCTGACCCTCCAGATCGTCGTCAAGACACTGTTCGGCCTGGAACTGCCCGACACGGTGCGCCGCATCGGCGCGGCCTTCGAACTGGCGAACGACTACATCAAGACCCGGGGCAACCAGCCACCGGCCCTGCGCAGTCTGTTCCACCGGCTGCCCCTGCCCTCCACCCGGCGTTTCCGACGCGGCCTGGAGTACCTGGACCAAACGGTGTACGGCCTCATAGAGGAGCGTCGGAGACACGGTCTGGAGAGCGAGGACCTGCTCTCGCTCCTGCTTAACGTGAGGGATGAAGAGGCGAGCCACCCGTCGGAGGCGGTGATGACCGACCAACAGGTGCGGGACGAGGCCATCACCCTGTTCGCCGCCGGCCACGAGACCACGGCGATGGCGTTGACCTGGACTTGGTACCTGCTGGCCACCCATCCCGAAGTCCAGACACGTTTTCACGCCGAACTGGACGACATCCTGGGCGGCCGCACCCCGACGCCGGAGGACTTGCCCAATTTGACTTTCACCGGACGGGTCCTCACCGAGTCGATGCGCCTGTACCCGCCGATCTGGTCCACCGGGCGCATGGCCTTCGAGCCGATCACGCTAAGGGACTACGCAATCCCGGCCGGCGCGTTCCTGATTGCCCCGCCGCTGCTCATCCAGCGGGATCCCCGCTGGTTCGACGACCCGCTGGCATTTCACCCCGACCGCTGGACGGCGGAATTCAAGGAACAGCTGCCCCGGTTCGCCTACTATCCGTTTGGTGGGGGTCCGCGCGTCTGCATCGGAGACGGTTTCGCGTGGATGGAGGCGATGTTGATACTGGCAACCTTGGGACAAAAATGGGCGATGCGCCACGACCCCGGTCACCGGATTGAGCTGCTGCCTCTGGTTTCCCTGCGGCCCAAGGGCGGCATGCCCATGTTCCTGGAGCAACGCGGCTGAAGCCGAGGCGGGCCAAGCGGTTGACCGGATCCCGCCTACCGGTACCGCGTCCAAAGCCCCAGTTGCCGGCGAACCGGGCACAGCCCGGAGGCTGCGCCAACAGGGAGGCCTGGCGGTTGGGGCCAGTGCGATCCGGCGGTCCTTGCACAGGCCCCGCGACGTCGAACTGCCGAACTGGCCAGCGGCAGGCATGGAAGTACCGGTTCCATCGTCTGTCAGGGGCTCTGGTCACACGCCACGGTTTTGTCATGGCCGCAGGGCTGGCGCGCCTTCCAACCACCATGGTCAACAGCAGAAGAATGCAGATGGCAGCGAACTGCTCCCCCCTGGCCCTCTACGCACTGTGGACAGCACCGCAACCGGCTTCGAGTAGGGTTCGCCGGGCTCCAACCGTGCGCACGCGAACTCATCCAAGACATCCACCACGCCATCGCCATCGAACAATATCTTGACTTTAGTGATCGGGCGTGCCCGTCATCGGACCAGGATCGGATCCGCCTGCAGCCTCCGGTCCGGCTGGTTCTCGCGCCTATTCGTCCTTGGACCCGGCGAAGCATGTCTGCCACCGACTCCTCCAGTGGTATCAACACGCCTTCTCAGGCCCGGTGGCGACGCACGCTGAGCCTGCCTGTCTTGGTCCTCACGGTTGCGAAGGCGCGACTGGCCACAAAACCCGCGAAGCAATAACGGGTTTGCAGTCAGACCATCCCCGGATGCGATGGGGCTATCCCTGCCCCCTTTTTTGTGGGGCCGGATCGTCGGTTCAAAAGGCCGTGGCATGGCTGCCGCGGCCGGGTCGAGGGTCAGGCCTGGTCCAGACGGTCCCGTATGGCCTGCCGAAGTCCCTCAGGGCTCGTGCCGTATCGGAGCCTGAGATCGAAAACCGTGTTCGGATCCAGGCGCGCAAGAAGTTCGTCGTTGCCGAGCAGTGTCCGGAGCTCGTCCACAAACCCCCTGCCGACCGCCGGCAGCAGGAGTTCGCACAGCATGTCAACCTCCTTGTTGCGGGCACCTTTCCGCAAGCCCTCCTGCAAGCCTTCTTGCAAGCCTTCTTGCAAGCCCTCCTGCCGGCCTTCCTCCTTCACCGCAACGTAGCCACGCTGGTATTTCTCTGCCGCCATGGTCAAGTCCTCCGGCGTGGTGAGCGCGTCTCGGTCAATGTGCGGGTTGTCCGAAACTCCGCGACTTGCCCGTTCCGCACACCTCAAGCCCATCCGGCAAAGGTGGTGGGGTGACCCCATTCGAAAAGACGGTGGGGTTTCGGGAACACCTTGGCCCTAAGTCAGGCCTGGCCCAGACGGTCCCGTATGGCCTGCCGAAGTCCCTCAGGGTTCGTGCCGTACCGGAGCCTGAGATCGAAAACCGTGTTCGGGTCCAGGCGCGCAAGAAGTTCGTCGTTGTCGAGCAGCATCCGAAGCTCGTCCACAAACCCCCTGCCGACCGCCGGCAGCAGGAGTTCGCACAGCATGTCAACCTCCTTGTTGCGGGCACCTTTCTGCAAGCCCTCCTGCAGGCCCTCCTGCCGGCCTTCCTCCTTCACCGCAACGTAGCCGCGCTGGTATTTCTCTGCCGCCATGGTCAAGTCCTCCGGCGTGGTGATCGCGTCCCAGTCCAATTGTATGGCATCAAATAGGTACTAAGTAGTTTTGGGCTTTCCGCCCCAACTCAGGTTCGCGGCTCATTGGGGTCCCTGTGGCCGGCCTCTCGGCTGGTCAGGGAGGATCGCCCCTCCACGCGCAGAAGCCCCCAGTACATGGGCCTGAACGGGCACGTGCGGAAGTCCCGCGCGTGCCGGAATGTTGACCGCGGCGTTGTGGTCGGCGTGGGCCCGAAACCCGCAGGCTCC
>MPMO01000089.1 GCA_002238555.1 Caldilineaceae bacterium bin34 | reverse complement strand
CGGGTGCGTTCCGCAACTGCGTGAACCGCTGGCCCAGCGTGAAGAAGGTCGGACTGCCGGGACCATCTCCCAGCTTGCCGAACGCCTTCCACATGCGGTAGTCGCGCTCGTGCCCGGCCAGCACATGGTTCCAGGCGAACCGGCAGGCTCCGGCCAGTTGTTCGAGGTACTGGCCGCTTGCGGCCGTGCCGGGATACAGACGCACGCGCAGCGTCCGTGTGACGGTCGGGGACTCTTGCGTTGTAGACTTGGGGGTGCTGGTCATGGTGTCATCTTCACCGTGTCCGGTCGAGGGCCCGGTTCACAGTCGGGTCCTCTCTTTCACAGGAATTGTAGCACAAGGGTTCGACTGTCAACTATTGAATATAAGTCCCTACATTTTCACCGAGCCCCGCGTTGGCTACCGGATGCCGAAGCGGGAGACGTATTGGCCGGTAGCATCGTAGGCCCGGACTGCTGCCACACGAAGCGGCCGCCGACGCGTGGCGAGGTGCAGGTTGCCCCCCTGCGACGCAGGACATCGACGAAGGTGTGCGCTCCCCAATGGGACACGGTAGTGCTTGGGGTACCTACCGGTCCGAAGCCCAAACGGAACCACACCCATTTCGCTCCCCGACCGACTGTGAGCCACAACCACTCCGCAATGGCGGCGAGCGCCACGCCAGCCATCATGCCGGGGGCCGCAGCCTCGGTGTAGTACCGCTGGCCGGTGACCGTCCGCTTGGCAGGGAAGGTCCCGGCGCGGTTCATAACGCGCAGCTGATGGGCGGTGCGGCCCACTCGGGCTCCAAACTGGGAGATGCGGTACAGCTGTCCATGGGCTACCGCATACAACCAGAACCATCATGAAACATGGGGCTTATCCAGGCACCGCTCAAAGTTGTACAAAGTCCAGCTTAGGGAGGTTCACGGGGATGGGGGTTTGGGTTCCGTCACGTCCAGAATGGATGCCCACTCATCCGGTGCCTGTCCAGCCTTCATGATCCGGTGAAGCATCCGGTCCGGTATGCCGGCTGTGAACCATGAAGCCACAATGCGTTCCCGATCCGCATTGTCCAAGTGGGGCAGGCACATGTCCAAGGCCTGCACCAGGATTTCGATTTGGCCTTCGATTTGACCTTCTTGTTTGATGTCATCCCGAAAATCCCGCCATTGTCCGCTGGTGCTGTCCAGCCACTGCACGTATGGCATCTCGGAGCCTTCGGCCGGCTGCAACCGGATCGGGGTGCCGCAGACGCGGAGAGGCAACTCATCTTCCACCAATTGATAAACACCCTTGGCATCCAGGCGGTACAGCCACATGCGTTCGGGAGACCCGGACTCCCCGGGAGCATCGGGCTCTTGCGGCTCGCCCACGTCAAGCAGCAGGTACTCCCGGATGCCCAGCGCAGCGTACAGGCGCCATTTCCCCCCCAAGTCGTTGTCCTCGGTGCTGTACGACAGCACTTCCACCACCAGCTCGGGAAGGGCGTCGCCCTGGTCCAAGCGGATGTTGTGCTCCTTTTTGCTGTGCTCCCTGTCCGTGTCAAGGGCATGGGGCAACACCACGGCGTCGGGTTGTACCTTGAGCTTGGGTGTCCCGCCCGCTGTGAGAAAAGCCGCATCTGCACTGGTCCGGGACGAGAAATGCAGATCAGGTTCCCGCAGCACGCGCAGGCCGAAAGCCGCCTGCAGGGTGCGGACCAACCACGCGATGAAGTCGTTGTGTCTCACTTGCGGCACGACAAACCCCTCCCGGTCGTAGGTCCGAAAATGCTGGACGGACCTGCGATAGTTGGGATCGGAGGTCCAGTCATCCTCATAGTCGTAACGTTCGTCGTACGCGTACGCGGCGTCGTAGTGCGGCAAGGCCTCCAGGTGGACGCGCCACACGGAGGGGAAGGCCAAGCGGATCTGGAGGCGCACTTCCCGAGACGCACGCGCCGTTTCGGGATCCGTTTCCCCGCGGCCGGGGGGCGTGTGGATCCAGTCCGCCCAGCCCAATGGGGACGGACTGTCGGGAACGGGGTGGCTGCGCCCCGTTCGGACATCAACTTCAGACGCGGCAGGCGTTGGCGGAGCAACGGTCATGGCAGTCCCCCCTGTTGGCTTGGCACCGTGCAACGGGACACGCGGGCATTGTAGCAAGCAGGCTCAAAGTTGTGGGGTTGATGCCGAATAGTGGACATCCAGGCACCATCATGACGGGAGCCATGCAAGCTGGATACTCGGCACGGCTTCCTGAGTAGCAGATTGAACTTGACAACTTCGCGGTGCGGGAAACGCTGTGGCTCCCCCAAAACAGCCCCGCCTGGCCGTGCCCCGGACCTGCCTGCTGGTGGAGGCGGCTCCGCTCCTCATCGGCTCCGCAACCGACCGCGCCGGCGCCATCGTGGGCTGCCGCCGGACCCGCAACGCAGCCGCCCGCCGTAAGCCTCGGGACTGGCAGCGGCTTCCTCGGTCCTCCCAGAGAATGAGCTGAAAATCCGCTGTGCTCAATGAACCACCCTGGATCAAAGCCATACCCGACAACAAACCTTCCTGTCCGCGGGAACAAGTGCCAAGTAGGGTGCCCGCGGTGCATAGTCTCCGGAATGTCATCGACGCGGCGGTACGGCAAATCCGAACACCGGCAGATGGAAGATTCAAGACCGAAGGCAAGACCTTGTGGCGTTGGAACAGGGGAGAAGGGTTCCTGGGCTGGGGAGAAGCAACTGGAAACAGGACGGCCGCCCGATCCGGGCAGCCGTCTTTCCTCTGATGCGTGCCGGGAACCCTGAAGGATGTGCGAGTTGTCCGGCCGCCCAATTTTCCTGGGGTTGCCTTGTGGCTCGACCGGGGACCGCCCCGGCCCGTTACTTGAACACGGTGAAATCGGTGATGATCAATACACCGTCCTCTAACCCTTGGGCGTTGTTCAAGTAGTCTCGAAACGCGTTGCCCGTGGAGTCCAGTACAAATGGGTGTTCAATGGAGCGTACCTTGAGCTCTGCCACCGGGCTGATGATCTCATCGTCACTGTTGACAGCCCAGGCTTCCACGGTGTACTGCGCGTCGACGGCAAAGGTGTCAATCGGAAAATCCCGATGCTCGCTGGGGGCTGCGGCATGGATGCTGCGCGCGGCTGTGTTGGCTTGTGCGGGAGATTCGGGTACGCCGACCCTGATGGCTGTAAGCCTGATGTTGAGATTGTTGAATTGGGGTTCGAATCTTAAGACCAAGGTCCGGTTGTGGTACATCGGGGGCCGGATTTGGTGGCCGTCAACGACCCTGACGTTGTGCACTTGGCTGAAGGCGGCGGCATCCGCCGCGGTGACTGACTGCTCCAGGTCCAGGATCAGCGCATTCGCAAGGCCGGATTCCCCGGCATCGGAGGTGTCGCCGTCACCGTTGATGTCGAACGTGCCCGTCCCGTAGATGGACCCGGAATCCACGGTTCGCACATCGTCGCCCTCGGGCAGGACATCGCCGTCCGCATCGGTCAGCCGCACGATGTAGGCGTCGAAGTCCATATCGGTCCGCGCGTCATCGTCCTCGACAGCAGAGTGGGCAAGTCCGATTCTCAGCCTGGGGGTCAACGGCTTCGTGATGGTGGTGACACCGGTGCCGGCCTTGTAATTGGCGAAGTTCTCGTTGTAGCCAACGTAGTACATCGCGCTGTCGGGCACCGGCGTGTCCGGAGTGGTTTCATCGGTTTCAACGGTGTCCGGGTCGTCGTAGGTGCCCTTGATGTACCAACCCGTGGTGAAGGAGGGTTCCGTCAGGCTCTGGTTGATCGTCGTGCGCAGGATGTCGCTGACGACATAGCTGTCAGTGGGGGTGTCCACCACGACCGCCATCTCGACCGCTACTTGGGTACCGGTCCTGATCCCGTCGAAGGTGGTCTTCCTGGCCCCCAGCGCAAAGTCCTGGGCATGACTCGTGCCGTCGTCCAGGATCACCACGAGCGAGGCGCGGTACGCGTTGGAACCCAGACCCCAGGTGGCGGGATTGGTGCCCATCCACGAGACGTTGACTTCATCCTCCTCCTCGGCGTCGCGGACGATGGTCAAGTCTGCAATTTCGCCATCCCGCAAACGGGTCCTAACGGGACAGTCTGTAAAGTCGTCATCGAACAAGTCGCCAGCTGCGAGGCTGCCTCCGTTGATAACGGTTAACATCAGGAGCGCCAGCAAGACACTCCCAAGTAAACGAACTTCGTTGGCCACAGCGTATTCCTTGCGTCGAAGTAACGTAAAACGTTTCTCAATGGCGCGTTTGTGCCATTGTGTCTGGTTATATTGTTATCACCATTCGACCCTCACTGCCAACCGATTCGGCAGGCAACCGGGGCAGGCACACGCCGGCGCGGAAGGGTGACTGAGGACAGGATGGCTGCGCTTGGGCGTTTCCGGGAATACGCCGCATGACCGACATGGCCGCGGTCCCCCCGGGTTCCTTCCGCACCCAAGTCGACACCCCCCTCCGGCGTCGCCTGGCCCTGTGCTGCGCAGTGGCGAACTCTGGTTGCCACTCCGGCCGTGATCTGCGGCACCGGCAGCCGAACCCGGGTTGGATTGTTCGACAGGCTCAGGCGACTTGGCCGGGATCTTCCCCAAACTGCCTCGCGACCATCCCACGCGGCGACAGCCTGCCATGGCCGCAAACCGGATCTGTCTGCAACTTGCTCAACCACAACCCGCAATGCGGAGGACCAACGCCCAAACATGGGTGCCTTGGGAGACGGATGGACGGGCCTGGTTCATTCCAAGTAGGGAGCGCACGGCCGACTGGCGGGCAAGAAAGTTGGACTTGGTACAAAGCCATCCCGCCCGCCCAAGCGGTCGGCAGGTCCAGGGAGTGGGCATCCCCAATCGCATCCATGCCCGTGGAGCCCGGGGAACCCCTATCGCCCCGTCAAGGCAGATGGTTGGCACAGACTCTGTCCCGTTGACGTAGTCCTGTGCCTCGCCCAAGTCGACCAATACAGCCCGGCCGGATGCGGTCAACATGACGTTGGATGGCTTGATGTCCAGGTGCAGGAACCCCTGTGCATGGTCTTCGTTCAAGGCGTCTGACAAATCGTGTGGCAGACGGCCGCCGATACATGAGCCGTCTCTTCAGATCGGGTGCGTCCAAAGACACTGAAGCGGGGTATCGGCCGTCACCTCAATGTCCCTTGCCAATCGGATTTCCCCGGTCGCATGCGACTGCCAGGCCACAGGCTCGTCGCCCAACTGCATTTCCCGCACCTCTGCCTGCGCCAGTCCCGGCAGCCTCACAATCCGCACGGGCAGCGAGCCCTGCGCGACCTCAAGGCGGAATGAACCCGGCTCCATGACAACCTGCCCCCAGGCCGGATCCAGTGCCCAAAGACAACGGAAACCGGAGCCCAACTCTTGCACGGGCTTGAAACCCACCATGCCAACCCGCATGTCGAACTCGAACCCGGCGAACGTGTTCAGCAAGGCGAAGGCCGCCATGGAACGCGCGTAGTTGCTGCCACACTCGATCTCGTTCCACGGGTTGCGCTTGGCCCCGTCGTAGCGATCCCTGATCGCGGCTACAACTTCAAGGCCTTCGGCCACCAGGCCGGTGCCGATCATGTGCAGGGCCGCCGCATACTCGTAGCCGTTCTGCGTCTCCTGGGAATAGGGCAGCGGAATCACCGGCTGGCGACGCCCTTCGGGCCAGGTTGCGATCTGCAGGCCGGCTTCGTCGTTGAGCGTGTAGACGCGACAGGGGTTGTAGTCCTCGCGGCTGTTCCGCTTGAAGTTGTACGCAAACAGGTGGGCCAGGGCCGACTGCACCTTCTCCGGATCCAGCAAATCCCCCAAACCGTACAGGTTCGCATGCCACTGGGCCAGTACCTGATCGATCTCACACCCCTCGCCGATCTGGTACTTGATTTCCCCGTACTCCTCCGTCCAGTAGGCCTCGAGCACGGAGACGCTGTCGGATGTGTGCACGGATTCGACGAACGGCTCCAGAACCGACCGGTCCGTCAGGTCGATGCGCTGGTGGTAGTACTCGCCGTCGAACAGGTTCCCGTCGACCCAGGCCCGACCCCGCTCGAAGATCGTCCGGAACTCCCGGGCGCACTGCTGCTCGCCGAGGACCTCCGCCATCTCGGCCCCCGCCTTCAAGGCACCCAGGTAGAAACCGGTCAGCCAGACGTTGGGACCGAACAACTCCACATCCAGGGTGTGGTGCTGGCGGCCCTGCAGCACGCCGGTCCTGTCCGGATCCCAGCGATCAGGGTTGTCCGGATGCCAGGCGTACTCGATGGACCGGCGCACGCCTGGCCACAGCTCGCGCAGCCAGTCCGTGTCCCCGCAGATCTTCCAGTCCCGGTAGACCTTCATCACCCCGCCGAACTGACCGTCGCAGCAGGGCCGTTGCATGCCCGTCAAGTGCCGGGGGGTTCCCAGGGGCAGTTGCAGGCGGAACGGCATGGCGCCGTTCGGCAGCAGGTTGTACTTGTAGTCGGCCGCGCGCATCGAACGCTCCAGCCGCGGGAACAGGAAGGGCACGGTCTGCTGGTAGTTCCAGACGTGTGTGCAGCTGCCTTCGCAGCAACCGGAGTCGACATGCGCCCCCTCAAAGCCATACAGGGTCCCGTCCTCCAGCCGCTTCACGACCGGCGTCTTCAAGGTGGACAGATTCGCCGACACGGCCTCCAGGGCAACCGGTGGCAGGTCGGATGCAAACAGGATGTCGTGGAACAGGGCCGTGCCGTCATGCAACCGGTCCCACTCCCGCAGCGCAAACGATGCACTGTCGCGTGAATCGGCCCAACGGGTGGCGTACCAGTTCCGCCATTGGTTGGGCATCCCCGCCGCCGCGGCCTCGCGCATGGCATCCTCGCTCCAGTCGTTCACGCAGTTGGGATAGTTCCAGGCAATCACAAACCGCACCCGGCGCGTCTCGCCGGGATTGACGGGAACGTGGACAGCCAGCAAGGCTTCGTTGCCGGCGCCGGCCGCCTCTCCTTCATAGCGGCGGTTCGCGAACGGTCCCGGCCGGGTCAAGTCCTGCCAATACACTTCCAGGTTGTCGAACCACGCCCCGCGAAACCAGTATTCCTGCCAGCTGACCGTCTGGCCGGGATCGTGCCCGGTGTCGGCACCCAAGGTAAGGTCGCCGTGTGCAGGGGAGGCCGGACCGGGCTCGGTACTGGAGAGATGCATCAAGTGCAAGCCCTCATCGACCATCGATGCGTCCATCCGGTTCAGGTTCACGGCAGGCTGCGGGTTGGCGAGGACGCCTGCCAACGTATAGGTCAGCCGACGGTCGTCCGGAGCCCTCATCTCAAATTCGAAGAAGGCGGCCGGCAGACTGCAGTCGTCTTCTTCCAGGGGCATCAAAGGGGAAAAGGCGCGCAAACAGACCTCGCCGGGGAAGGTCTCGTCGACGAACCGCAGCGTGGCCAGGGGAAACTCGCCTCTGAATTCCACATCGCGGAAGTGCGGCAGGCCGCTCATGTACTCCCGTCGCGGCCCGAACCCGAACCCCTGAAACATGCCTTGGCTTATGTCACCCATGAAGGGCGGGGTCAAGTCGCCTTGCAATATGCGGGCATCCACCGTGGTTCCGGCTTCCTCCGCCCTGATCGCGAAGTGGGAAAAGCCGTTGACGCTGCCCTTGTTGGGCTTGTTGAAAATCTCCCAGTCGACCAAGTGGCCGTTTCCGGCCAGCCCGATCCCGCCGGCTCCAATCCCTCCCAGGGGAAAGCTGACGTGGCGCGTACGCTCACCGATGTAGATAAAACGATCCATCGCAGTCCTCCTGGAACGGAAAATTCAGCCACCGGGGTCGTCCAAGACGATGCATCGATTTGGACCGAAGGGTCGAAACGGCTTGCAACGGGCAAGGCAGTGGCAAACGCTGAAGGTCGATTGCCACTTCTTCAACACCTCCTACGGGAACCCGCAACCAGCCCGTCACCCTTGGAGTCCGCAGGTTGACGACCAATTCCATCTCCTCGCCGGCGAACAACTGTATGCTGCCCCCATCCCGAGCCCGGGAGCCTTGGCTGCAGGCTTCGCAACTGGCGGGAAGGGTTGAGCCGACCAGGGACAGCCACTGCCTCTGCCATGCCTGGCAGTCTATCGACGGAGTGTCAATCGACTGCGGAGACTGCCCCGGGGCCAAATCAAGGTTGCTGGTCTACTTCGCTGCCGTCGCCGAACTCATTCGGCAACAGTGTTCGCCATGCCGCGGGTTTCGCCATAACGACACCGATTCGAGCTGCTACATCATGGGGGAGGCCGCGCTGCCGCCAAGCATATTCAATCCTGCCCAAGTCGGCGAGCGGCAACACGTCTCCCAACATGACATGGAGAGCTCCAATGGCCATCTGCTCTGGTTCTGTCAAAAGAGAGCGGTAGCCCAGGACTGGGACGGATTCCACTCCCCCCAAAGACCCCTCACCCAGCCAGTAGTCGTATTTGGCGTCGCGCGGGGTTTTACCCAAGCACCCCAAGACGTGTTTTGCCAATTCCCCGCAGACCTGCTGGGCTGTGGCAACGATCTCTTCAGGTGGCTCCGGAGGCCACTTCTCGGCTATCCGGTCGTACAGGGACGGGTTCCGGAAATCGACCAACGCCTTTCTCTGAGAATGCGAAATCCTGGAGTCCATCCAGACCTGTAGGTCATCTGGCAAATCCGCCACCAACCCGTTCAAATCATGGTGGTGGTCAAAGCGGATGCGGTGGGCGCCCAAGGATGCCTTGGCGGCCGTTTCCATGGCCGAGAGTGCGTGAAACAGGGCGAAATGCATGCGGTTGTCGCCCGCATGTGCGAGCGCGGCTTCCAAATGCCGTTGCGAGGCTTGCAGCAGCCCTTGCACACCCGGCCAAGGATTGTCTTGAGGCATGGGGGGAAGGCGGTCTCCTGCGGTTGTGAGGCCCGATAGCTGTACTTGGCCTGCAATATGAGGGTAGGACGAGCGGCACTCCTCAAACTCAGGCCATGACAGAGGAGTGATTTGGATGGAAGGCGATGGGCTGTACACCGCATCGGCTTCGATGCGAGCCAGTTCGCCCATCTCACCGATTGTCTGCAAGTCGGAGGGTGCACCCAACACCGCCAAGTCAATATCGGAGTGTGGCTTCCAGAAGCCCGTGGCCCGACTCCCAAAGAGCACAACCTGCTGCGTGTCCGACAGCTGGTCTTGGAGCGCCCGCGCCACAGCCAAGGCCCGTGGGTCAGGTTGACCCGGCCCCGATCCAGCCTCCGCCATGTCCGATGTTTGCAGCGGTCTCTCAACCGCAGCCATGCGCCGTCTCTCCTTACTGTGAGAACCTCATTGGCCCTCAGTGGAACTGGGCTTGTCCACTCTTGTTCACGGGTCCTTGAGGTCCCCAACGGGTTCGCCTCTCGCCGTGCAGCTTCCCCTGTGCCACGGGACGGCCGGTGGCGGTGGTTGCGTCCGCTCTTGATCCGACAGGTAGATTGTAATCAAAGGGGCTTATATCGATGAGTTGACAACAGGGGATCAGGACCGTGCGGCAAGCATGGGCACTGTTTCCATCTCGTTGATACAGGCTTTGACCCACTGTAGAGGGACCGGCTCCCAGTTGCCGCCGTGTTTCGGCACCGCCTGTTGTGGCGGCACTCGCGCAGCATGTCCGCCACCGCCTGTGGCCTCGAGCCAAAATCAACGAAAGGGAAACAGGGCCCCCAGCACGCGGCCATCCGGAAGGATTTTGCCTTTGGGGTGGTAGCATAGCGGAAGCCGTGAGTGGTGGAACACTTCACGACTCCCTGACAGGCAGGTTGAAAGTGCCAACCCAAACTGCTGAACCCGATCCTACAACAACACCCACGGCGATCCGCAGTGAGCGGTACCGGGTGCGGTTTGACCATCGCGGGCAGGCGGAGCTGTGTGCCCAGACGGCGGGTGCCAACCGGTTCGTGTGGAATCTGTTCCTGGCGTACAACGACTGGAGCTACCGCGTGACCCGCCAGTCCGAGGGAAGCGGGCGGTGTACCGACGGCCCCGATGATGAATACCCACAGGCTGTGAACCCCAGTCGCACGTGGCAGACCATGTACAAGCGGTTCGCGGCGATTCGCAACGGTCGCTTTGACCGCGAGTTCCAGGCCTTCCTGCAATCGCCGGAGGGAGCCGTGTACGCGGACCAGGATTTGTCCTGGCTGCGCGATTTGGCTTCTGCCCCCGTCCGGCACGTGTTGAAATACCTGGATGGTGCCTACCGGCGTTTCTACAAGGCCCATGCCGAGGCCAAGACGGAAGGCCGGTCCCTGACCCGGCGGAAGGCCGACGGCAAGCCAAAGTATTTCCCGCGGCGCAAGGGCCGGCAGGGAGGCAAGGCGGACGGCTTCACGATCCCCGACCAGGTGCGGATGGACGGCCACCGGCTGCACATCCCCCGGATCGGCTGGGTGCGACTGGACCGCGGCCACGCCCGGTACCGAGGGTGCCGGGCCAAGACTGTCCGCCTATTGAAGGAAGGCACGGACAAGCGACCGAAGTGGTACGCCAACGTTGTGTACGAGGTGCCGGCCGGCCTTCTGGAAGCGCCCGCCGCGGACGGTGCGTTGGGACTGGACCGCAATGTCGGGCAGGCCACGGACAGCGACGGGGCGGTATACGCCCAGCCGGACATGGCCAAGCTGGATGCCAACATCAAGCGCAAGGAACGCAAGGCGGCGAAGGCGCGGGCGCGTTCAAGGCAGACAGGGCAACCCATGTCCAACCGCGGCCGGCGCATCTGCGGCCAACTGCGGAAGCTTCACCGCAAGAAGAAACGACGACGGGAGAACGCCGCCCACCAGCACAGCCGCCAACTGGCCGACACGGCGCACACCGTGGTGATAGAGGACCTGAACACGCAGGGCATGACCAAAAGTGCCAAGGGCACGGAGGAGAACCCCGGCGCAAACGTGAAGCAAAAGTCCGGTCTCAACCGGGAGATATTGGCATCCGGCTGGGGCCGGCTGGAGCGCAACCTGGACTACAAGGCCGGCCAGGTGGTGAGGGTGGACCCGGCCTACACTTCGCAAACCTGCGCTAAGTGCGGACACGTTAGCAATAAGAATCGCAAGACCCAGGCAAAATTCCAGTGCATGGCTTGTGGACACACTGCGAACGCAGACCACAACGCCGCCATCAACATTCTGGCCAGGGGACTTCCCATGACCGGACAGGCCCGCGGGGCAGGGGCTTCTGCGCGGCGAGAGGCGATCCCGTTGGGGACCTC
>MPMO01000088.1 GCA_002238555.1 Caldilineaceae bacterium bin34 | reverse complement strand
ATTCCAGGCAAGGCAAAGACCGCCCATCCTACCTGTTAGACATCACTGGCCCCTTTAGCATGCGATTGCCCTGTAGGCACTGCAGAGGCTAATTTGACAGGGCCTTGAGCAAGGTACTTCCAGTTCCATTGGGGCTGGCGGAAGCAGGGATTGTTGAGTCAGACCGCACCGGTGAACCAAAAGCCGCCAACTCTCTGAACCCGCAGGGGATGGGCGGTCCTCAGAAACGCTGTGGTGCCAGCCACAAGGGATGCCACATCAGGCACGCAGGTTGAGTTCGGTGTCCCTGTGGAAAAAATGCAGCTTGGCTTGGTTGAAGGTTAGCCAGCCCTGCTCCCCGGCCCGGACATCCTGATCGGGACCTGTGCTGACCATAAGACGCTGCCGGCCCACGGCCACCACCAGAATGTTCATGGAGCCCATGGGTTCCACCACGATCACTTGGCAGGGCAGGTGGGGGCCGGTTGCGTTTGCTTCTGACTGGGGGCCAAAGGCAATGTCTTCCGGCCGGATGCCCAGGATGGCCGATCCGTGGAGCCGGTCCCGGTGGGCCAGCAGATCCATGGCTTCCAGATCGGCTTCGGTCAGGGTCAACGCCCCTTCCGGCATGTCTTCTCCCTGAACCTGCCACAACCCGTCCTGGACGTGCAGGCGGCAATCCAGGAAGTTCATGTTGGGACTGCCCAGAAAGCCGGCCACAAAAAGGTTCCGAGGCTGGTTGTATACCTCCAGCGGAGGCCCTACCTGCTGCACCTGCCCCTGATGCATGACCACCACCCGATCGCTGAGCGTCATGGCTTCGGCCTGATCATGGGTGACATAGAGCACTGTCCCCTCCACCCGTGCAAAGAGCAGTTTCAGTTCGGCCCGCATTTGGATGCGCAGTTTGGCGTCCAGGTTGCTGAGCGGTTCGTCCAGCAGGAACGCCTTGGGGTTGCGGGTGATCGCCCGCCCCAGCGCGACCCGCTGCCGCTGGCCACCGCTCAACTGGCGCGGCTTCCGGTCCAGCAGGTGGTCGATTTCCAGTGACTGTGCCGCCTGCTGCACGCGGCTCTCGATTTCCGCCCGCGGCATCTTGCGCACCTTGAGCCCAAAGCCGATGTTCTCCCGCACGGTCTTGTGGGGATACAGCGCGTAGCTCTGGAACACCATGGCGATGTCACGCTTGCCCGGCGGCACCGCATTGACCAGTTGGTCATCGATGTAAATCTCGCCCTGGCTGGGATCCTCCAGGCCGGCGGTCAGGTTCAGGGTGGTGGACTTGCCACAGCCACTGGGCCCCACCAGCGTCACAAACTCCCGGTCCGCGACGATCAGGTTCAGGTCCTCCAGCGCCTGTACGGCGCCGAAGTGCTTGCCGACATGTTGGTAACGGATTTGGGCCATGGCCAATTCCCCGGATCTGCTATTCCTTGACGGCGCCGAACGTAAGGCCCCGGACCAGATAGCGTTGTGTGAGGCCGGCGAAGATCATCACCGGAATCACCATCATGGCCGCCAAGGCCGACATTTCGCCCCAGCGCAGGAACTTGTCGGACATGTAGCCGGCAATGACCACCGGCAGGGTCTTGGCCGTGCGCGAGGTCAGCATGGAGGCGTACAGGAATTCGTTCCAGGAGTAGATGAACGTGAATATCGCGGTCACGGCGATGCCGGGCAGGGCCAGCGGCAGCGTGATCTGGCAAAAGCGCTGCCACAGCGAGCAGCCGTCCATGACCGCGGCCTTGTCGATGGCATCGGGCAAATCCTGGAAAAAGCCCAGCATCAGCCAGATGACGAAGGGCAGCGTGAACGCGGTGTGGGTCAGGATCAGGGCCACATGGGTGTCGGACAGGTTCAGGCCGCGAATGATCACGAAATACGGAATGGCGGTGGTGATGGGCGGGAAGATGCGCACAATCAGGATCCAGATCATGATGACCTGCCGGATGCGATAGGCCATGTAAACCTTGGACAGGGAGTAGGCTGCCATGGAACCGAGCAGCACCCCCAGGCCGGTACTGACCAGGGCAATGAGGGCGCTGTTGAGGAAGAACTGCCCGATGTGTTCCACCCGGAGCACATCCGTGAAATTGCGCAGGGTCCCGCGCAGGGGCAGGATGATCGGAGGCGAGACGATGGTGTCGACTTCATATTTGAAGGCCGTGGTCACCAGCCAATAGGCCGGAAACGCCACCGCCACCAGGACCGCGGCCGTAACCAGGTACAGCAGCAGCCTGCCCAGGCGCTGCTGCGAAACAAGGGTACGCACGGCAGCCATTCAGGCTGTACCTCCCTGTTCGCGTCCCTGCAGCTCCCGGATGAAGAAGATCGCGATCACAAAAATGAAGAGCAGGAAGAGCCAGGACATGGCGCTGGCCTTGCCAATCTGGAAGAATTGCAGGCCGTTCTTGTAGATCAGGATGGAGAGCACTTCCGTGACACGGCCCGGGCCCCCGAACGTCAACGTGTAAATGACGTCAAAGATGCGAAAGGCATCCATGATGCGCAGGAGCAGGACCACAAGAATGACCGGCTTGAGCAGGGGCAGCGTGATCTCGCGGAAGATCTGCCAAGCCGAGGCACCGTCTACGCGGGCCGCCTTGTAGAAGTCAAGGGGCAGGGACTGGATGCCGGCAGCCAGGATGAAGATGACCACGGGCATCTGCTGCCAAATCTCGACCGTGATGACCGCTGCCAGGGCCTGTTCCGGGTTTCCGGTCCAGGTCTGGGACGGAATGCCAACCAAGCCGATGAAGTAGTTGATGGCTCCATAGGTGGAATGGTACAGGGTCCGCCACAGTACGCCCGCCACAACGGGCGTCATCATCAGGGGCACCAGCAGGAGGGTTCGAATCAGGCCCACAACGCGGATGCGGGTGGTCACCAATAGGGCCAGCGCCATCCCCAGCAGGAATTCGAGCGTGACGGCGGACGTGACAAAAATCAGCGTCGTTTTCAGGCTGGACTGGAAGACGGGATCGGAGAAGAGGCGGGTGTAGTTGCGGAGGCCGACGAAAACGGGCTGGCTGTTGGGCACGCTCATGTTCCAGGAAAAGAAACTGAGACGCAGGCTGTAGAGCAGGGGATACACGGAGGTCAGAAGCAAAAACAGCAGGGCCGGGGCAATGAACAGCCACGACATGAGACGTTCGCGCCGGTGGTCCTGTACCACCACGCCGGCCGCGGCGGTGTGCCCCACAAGGGCGCGCCAAGCCGCCCGGATGCGCGGGCTGCCGGACGACGGCTCCGCACCCTCGGGATGAGACGGAGCGAGACCGTTGGTCATGCGTGGCTTTTCCTCATCGCCTGTCCGTTCGCGGTGTACCGGATCGCCTGTTGCACCTTGAACCTGCAGGATTCCGTACCGCCCCCAGGTCGCGGCGGATGGTTTGCCATTTGCATCTGTCTTGCTCTGCGGCGATCCACCTTGGTCTCTCCGGGAGGTACATGGACCAGGCGATCGGGGACTGGCACGGTGCCCGGCTGTCGGATCAGGAACCGGGACCATGCACACAGGCGAAAGTATCGGCCAGCATCCTGAGGGCCCATTGTAAATTACGGCTGGCAGCTCCTCTTCCACCCGGTGCCTCGGCGGGCAGCACATTACCGACCGCCGAGGGACTCCCGGGCTGGCTGCCATCTGCGCCGGTCCCTGACCTTGGCGCACCAGCCAACCACACCCGGCAATGCCGGTGTCGGCCTCGGCGGTCGCCAAACGATAGCTGTCCGGTGGTGTGCCACAATGGACAACCCCACTGGAATGGGCTTCCGGCACCTCTGTTTGGGCTGATCTCAAAATCGGATGACAAGGTCTTTTGTAGCCTCCCAATGGAAGTATGGGACCGGCTGCGAAGCGGTGGATCCGGAGTGATCACGGGACTTGCGTGTCGTGGCAGGGGACACGCGGAGGCGTCCAATCGCGGTATCTTTATATAAAACACTACTGGACAGATCATATAAAACGCTACTGGAACAGAGTCCAATCGTCATGCAGAATTCCGGCCCGAATGCGGTTGCAGCCGCAGGCATGCCCGCCCATCGCCCCTATGGCCCGCCCCTTCCCACGCAATATCGGGACGTACGCTTCCAGACTGTGTTCTTTCAGGTTGATCCGGAACGGATGCAGCCGTTTTTGCCGGCACCCTTGACTCCGCATCCGACAGGTCTCTGTGTGGCTTTCGGCATTGACGTGCCGTTTTCCTCGTCCTACGGCCCCTTTCACGAATCGGGTATCCAGATCCAGGCCCTGTTCCGGGATCAGCCGGTGTTTTTCAATTCCCACCTGTACCTGGACAACGTACGGGCCATTTGTGCGGGCCGGGAGCGTTGGGGAGCACCCAAGGAATACGCACAGGTACACATGGAGCAGCACCAAAATTTGCTGACCTGCCGCACCTGCCAGGACGGAGTCGAGATCATGGCCCTGACCACCACGCTGGGGGCACCGGCCCAGATGGCAGACCTGATACCAATGTTTCCCAGTTACCGGCTGAAGTCCATTCCCTGTGCGGATGGACCGGGTGAAGCCATCAGGCAATTGGTGGAAGCTGCCCCCGAGGATGTGACCACGCACTTGCTGTATCGCGGTGAGGGCACCGTATCGTTTGCCGGCACCGCCAACAGTGATCTGCGGGCCTTTGCGCCCGTGGCCGAAGTGGCTGCGTTCCATCAGGTAGCCAGCTACACGGAAACATACGGCCGTGTCGTGCTCGATTACCTTGCCGAAGCTGCCTGACAGCGCATGCGATAATCCGCGTCCGGTACAGTAGAGGCAGTTCGGTTACCATCCAGCTTGGAGTGCCGGGCGACAAACAAGCTCTGAAATCTCACCTTTCAATTGCCGGGAGGCATCAATATGAGACATCCGTATCGATACAATCGCAGGGACTTTCTCAAGGCAGTGGGAATTATGGGAGCCGGCTCCCTGCTGGCGGCCTGTGGTCCGACAGGAGCGCCACCGGCACCTGAAGCTGCACCTGAGGCCGCGGACAGCATGGCCGCCGGGGAAAAATACGACGGTGTTACGTTGCGCATGCTGACCCAGGCCGGAGGGGATTATGAGCCCGCTTTCCGTGCTTGGGCGGAAGATTTCACGGCCGAAACGGGAGCCCAGGTTGAGTTTGAGTTTGCCCCCTGGGAAACCCTGATGCCCAAGGTGCAGGCGGACTTGGCGTCCGGCTCTCCCCAGTTCGATTTGTTCTGCAACGACATCGAGTTCCAGTACACGATTTGGCCCGAATTGGAGCCGATCAATGACTTCTTGGACGCCAGCGGGTACGACATGGAGGGCTTCTTCGATCCCGTGTACCGGTATGGCGAAGGGATTGCCGGGAATACCGGCGTCCGCTATGGTCTGCCAGTGACGTGCGGTGTATCCGTCCTGTTTAACCGAACCGATCTGATCGACACCTTCCCCACCACGTGGTCCGATTACGATGCGTTGCTGGCGGCCCACACCGATGGTTCCATGTACGGGCTTTCCTTTGCCGGTGTGCCCGCCCAATTGGTCAAGCTTTTCCTGGCTCGTTTTTGGGCGTCGGGTGATCCCTTGCTGACCTCGGACTGGCAACCTCTCATCAACGGTGAAAGCGGAGTGGCGGCTCTGACCCTGCTGAAGGAACACGGAGACAAATACGCACCACCGGGACTGCTGGCCTGGGACAATCCCGATGCGGCCAACGCCTTTTTGGCCGGGGACGTGGCGGTCAATGAGGGCTGGGCCGGATTCATCCTGCCGTCGCTTGATGATCCGGAAAAGTCCAAGGTTGTGGACAACTGGGGTATCGCTCCGTATCCGGAAGGCGGTACCGGCAACTTCGTACAGCACAACATTGTGATGATGAAGACCTCGGAGCACAAAGAGGCGGCTTTTGAGTTGATGGCTGCCCTCAGCAATCCTCAACGCGCCAAGGAAGGAGCACTCGACTTTGGTATGACCCCGGCTCGCAGGAGTGTGTTTAGCGACCCGGATGTGATAGCGGCCAAACCCTACATGCCGGATTACGGCGAGGTATTGGCCCGGGGTCGTCCATTCACACCGGGTGTGCCGCAATGGCTTGAGATGTTCATCGGTCTGGCGGAAGGGGCGTCGTCGGCCCTGTCGGAACAGGCTACACCTCAGGAAGCCCTGGATCAGGTCGCGGAAGGCTGGCTGGAACTGCTGGCACAGAACCCGCTTGACTTCGAGTACAAGGAATAGGGACTGGCAACAAGCTGCGCGCAGCATAATCCATATCCCAATCGGGCTCCTTCACAACTGCAGGCCGGTGCAACACCGGCCTGCAGTTGTTGACGCGGATCGGCATACCGGCCCCGGAGATGGTCGGTGACCGGGATCCGAAAGGTGGGTTGTCACCTTTGCCAAGCCTGCCAGGTGCGCAGGTTTCGGTTATATAGGCATCCGGGCCAGACAGTGTTGCCACTTTGGATTTTCGCCTCGGACACCTGTCCATGCCATGGACGTGCGCCAGTGGCAAGGAGCCTTTACGAGACCAGGATCCACTGAATCCGGCGCGTGGGCGACTTGGGCGCGTTTCGGTGTTTGGCACTGGCGCGGCGGTCTCGCTCCTGTCGTCACATGGCGAAGGCCTGCGCGGCCTGCAGCTGTTGGGTGATTCGCTGCATTTGCCGGACCACATACTCCACGTCGGTCCCGGACGTGTCCCTGCCCAGGCTGAAGCGGATGGCCCCGTAGCTGGCCGGTGGGTCGATGCCCATGGCCGACAGGACGTGGCTGGGTTGGTGGGCACCGCTGGTGCAGGCGCTGCCGCTGCTGGCCATGATCCCCGCCATGTCCAATCCAATCAGGATCGATTCCGCTTCCAGGCCATCAAAAACGAAGGAGGCATGGTGGGACAGCCGATCCTGTCGCGAACCGGTCAGGTGCGCCCCTTCGATGCCCTCGAGCAGGTTGGTGATGAGTTCATCGCGCAACGCCTGCAGCCGCGTCGCTTCATCCGCGGCGTTCGCCATGCACAGGTCAAGCGCCTTGGCCATGCCGACAATCAGCGGAACATTTTCCGTGCCGGCCCGGCGTCCGCCCTCGTGGCCGCCGCCGGTCATGTAGGGTCGGAACGGCGTGCTGCGGCGCAGATACAGGAATCCCACCCCCTTGGGACCGTGGAACTTGTGGGCGGAGACGCTCAGGGCGGCCACTTTCAGCGCATCCACGGAGACGGGTTCCCTGGTTAGGGCCTGCACCGCGTCCGTGTGCAGAGGCACGCTGGCGGCCTCACAGATCTCTCCCAGCTCTGCCAGCGGCTGCACGGTTCCAACTTCGTTGTTGGCATACATGCACGACACCAGGGCCGTGGGTTCCTGCAGGGCCTCTTCGAGATCGGACGGAGCGACCCGTCCCAGGCCATCGACCGGCAGTAGCACCGGTTCGAAGCCGTGAAGTTCGGCCAGGTCCTCCAACGTCTCCAGGACGGCATGGTGCTCAATGGCGGTCGATACGATGCGGTTGGCGCCCGTGGCGGCGCGGCGGGCCAGCGAGATTCCGCGCAGGGCGGCGTTGTTGCCTTCGGTGCCGCATCCGGTAAAGATGATTTCCGACGGTCCGGCCCCAATGTGTGCGGCGATCGAACTGCGGGCCTTCTGAAGGCCGGCGTAGGCACTGCGGCCGGCTGCATGGATGCTGGAGGGATTGCCGTAGCTGTCGGCAAAGAATTCCTGCATGGCATCCACCACCTCGGGCCACACCGGCGTGGTGGCGGAGTGATCCAGGTAGATGGGATCGCGGGTGGCAGGCTGCATGGAATCGGGTCCGGAAAGGGCTTGACTGACCGATTGTAGCACCCGGCAGAGCCGACGATTTCGGTGTCGGCACCGGTTGTTGCGGACGGGACCAGACCTCTGCATGCCCGCGGATTCCGCCACGATCGTGGGTATAATGCGCGCCGTCGTTTCGACTGGGACCCATGGATTGCGCCGCCGCCGAGCGGCCCTCGGATTGTCGAACAGGCACCTGGTTCCCATCCCCCACTCCGGAGAGTGCTGCCGGCCATGAGCAAAATTCGCAACGTTGTTGCCCGCGAGATTCTCGACAGCCGGGGCAACCCCACACTGGAAGTGGACGTTGAACTGGCGGATGGCCATGTGGGCCGGGCTGTGGTTCCCAGCGGAGCCAGCACGGGCGCGCACGAGGCGGTTGAACTGCGGGACGGCGACGCGGACTGGTACGGGGGCAAGGGTGTTGGCAAGGCCGTCACGAACGTGAACGCGATTCTGGGGCCTGCACTTGAAGGCCGGGACGCGTTTGAGCAGGTGGCCTTGGACCGTCAGCTGTGCAATCTCGACGGCACGCCCAACAAGGGGAACTTCGGTGCCAATGCCATCCTGGGCATCAGCTTGGCGAACGCCAAGGCCGCGGCGAGCAGCGCGGGTCTGCCGCTCTACCAGTACCTGGGCGGCGCGAATGCCCATGTGCTGCCGGTGCCCATGCTGAACATCCTGAACGGCGGCGCCCATGCCAAGGGCAGCACCGACTTCCAGGAGTTCATGGTCATGCCCGTCGGGGCCGAGTCCTTCCGGCAGGGACTGGAATGGGGCGTGGCCGTCTATCGGGCCCTCAAGTCGCTCCTGGAGGAAGGGGGGTATTCCACCAATGTCGGGGATGAAGGCGGCTTCGCACCGGCTCTCGGCGGCAACGAGCGGGCCCTGGAACTGATTTCCCGGGCGATCGCCAACGCCAATCTGCGTGAGGGCGAAGACATCTGGATTGCGCTGGATCCGGCCGCCTCCGAACTGTACGACGCGGAGTCCGGCCGGTACCGGCTGCCGATCGAGGGACGGGACCTGTCCAGCGCGGAGCTGGTGGACCTGTGGTGCGGGTGGGTTGCCCGCTATCCGATCATCAGTATTGAGGACGGGCTCGCCGAGGACGACCTCGAGGGCTGGGCCCTGTTGCACGAGGCGACCGGCGACAAGGTTCAGCTGGTCGGCGACGACCTGTTGGTGACCAATGTCGACCGCATCCGGATGGCCATCGAGCGGAAGCTGTGCAACTCCCTGCTCTGCAAGGTCAACCAGATTGGAACCTTGAGCGAAGCCGTGCAGGCGGTTGAAATGAGCCACCGCGCCGGCTGGACCAGCGTCGTCAGCCATCGTTCCGGGGAGACCGAGGACACGACGATTGCCGATCTCGTCGTGGCGCTCAACACGGGCCAGATCAAGACCGGCGCGCCGGCGCGCAGCGATCGGGTTGCCAAGTACAACCAGCTCCTGCGCATCGAGGAGCAGTTGGGCGATGCAGCCGTCTATGCCGGCCGGGCCGCCTTTCGGCAGCCGCGGTAGCGATCCGCTTCGATCGGAACAAGCACTTCAAGCAACGCGGCAGGAAGCCATGAGCGAACCGAGACCAGTGGAGATCATTCCGCCGGAGCAGTACGGCAAGGAGTACAGCGAGGCGTGGGAAATGGACGTGTTCTGCGTCACCAACAGCCAGGGCGAGAAGTACTATTTGCATGCTGTTAATATCACTGTGGAAGGAGCGGAGGTCGCCACCCTGGCGTTTCGGCGCCAAATCCGCTACAAGGCCCAGTCCCGCCTGCCCGACGGGTACCGGGTGATTGAATCCACCAACGGATTGCCGGTGGCGCAGCCGGACCCGGAACTGGGGCCGGACCTGACCTTCGACGACTTCGAGTTTGACGGTTAGGCTGCCATCGCCCGACGGTGGCCGGACATCTGGAGCACTGACTAGACCGCAGTTTCGGCACTGGTCGAATTTTTGTGGCAAGATTCGGCCATGAACAAATACAGGGTTGGGGCCTTTGCCGCCCTAGTGGGGGTCCACAGGAACACCGTCCAGGAGTGGGACCGCAGCGGGTGCTGCTCGGCCCGGCGCACGCCCGGCGGGCCGCGGTTCCACACCGACGAGGACTTGGACCGCCATTTCGGACGTGCGCCCCGGTCCGCACCGCAGCGGGTGACGGTCCACGGCCGGGTGTCGCGTCGCGCCCCACGCCCCGCGCGGGAAGCCCGACCGCGGGCGCGGGAGACGTTCCGTCCGGGGTCCGGGATGGTAGTGGACGACGGGCTGACCGCCATCGGCGGCGGCTGGCATGGCCAGCGTCCGGTGTTCCGCGCTCTGATGGAGCGCCTTGCGCGCCGGGAACGGTCCCGGCTGCGCGTGGCCCCCAAGGACCGTCCGTACCGCTGCGACTTGGACGGGTGCGCGTACTGTGCCGAGACCCGCGACGGCGCCATCCGCGTGGTCCACCGGGAGAGCCTGTCGCCACAGGCCGAGCGGGTCGAGGACCCGATGGCCGTGGTGCGCACGTTTTCCGGCCGGCCGTCCGGCCTGCGCCGCCACGGGCAGAAGCTCCGGGAAGCCGCCACCGATGGTTGAGAAGGTCACGCGCATCCTGCACAGCCAGGGGCTGAACCGCGCCAAGCACGACCGCCTGGCCGACATGGCCGCGCGGGTCGGACGGGTGCGTGCGGACGCGTGGCGCCGGTGCAGCGGGGTGTCCACGGCGGCGCAAACCCCCTACGCGATCCGCGACGCCTGGATGGCGGAGGGCTGCGACTGGCACGGACTGCCGGCGCGGTTGGGCAAGGCCGCGCTGGCCGATGCCCTGGGCGACATCGCGGCGGCGCGGGAGGCGGCCAAGGTGTCGGTTAGGAAGGCCATTCGGCACCGCACCCGGAACGACACCGCCGAACGCCAACGTCTGTATTCCCTGTTGAAGCAAAACCGCTGGACCGAGGAACCCTTCCTGCATCGGCAGATGCGGAAGGCCTGGCGGGGCGGTCGGTCACACGTGACCAACCAGATCGTGGCCGACAGCGGTTCCTACACGACCAAACTGTGGCACGGCCGGGCCTGGGTCCATCTGCAGAGCCTGGAGCGGGGCCAACGCATCGCCATTCCCCTCAAGGGCGACTGCCTGCCCTCCGGCACCCTGCGCATCATTCTGCAGGACAACGGCGAAGTGGCCGTTCACCATGCCATCGACGAGACGCAGGCGTGCAGCACCAAGCCCGGCGGTTCGGGCACGATGGGGGTGGACAAGGGCTACACGGAAGCCTACACCGACAGCGACGGAGAACGCCACGGCGAGGGCCTGGGCGACCTGCTGTCCCAGGAGAGCGACGCCCGCAAGGTCAAGGGGCAACGCCGCAACAAGCTCCGCGACCTGGAAGGGAAGCACCGGGCCCAGGGCCACACCCGCAAGGCCGACAACATCCGGCGGCACAACCTGGGCCACCGGAAGCGGGACCGGCGGCAGGCCCTGCACACCCAGCGGGTGCGCGACCATCTCTGCCAGGCAGCCCATGCCGTCGTGGACAAGGCCGGCACCATCGCCTGCGAGGACCTGTCCGCATCCATGAAGTCCGCCAAGTACCGCCACAAGGACACCAACCGTCGCCTGAACGGCTGGGTCAAGGGCGTGATGGCGGACACCCTCACTTCAATATCTCGACGCAGAGGTTCTGCGTTGGCCTTGGTCAACCCGGCCTACACATCGCAAATCGACTCCCGGACGGGCCTGTTGCAGGGCCATCGTCGCTGGGACCGGTTTTACTGCCTTGACGGGGTTGTGCTGGACGCGGACGCCAATGCCGCCTGCAACATTCTGGCGAGGCTGTACGATGAGGAGATT
>MPMO01000087.1 GCA_002238555.1 Caldilineaceae bacterium bin34 | reverse complement strand
GCCTGCAGCTCCGCACCCAGGGCGGCAACCGCAGCAGCTATGTGAAGCCGGACCTGATGTTGTTTCCCCGCAGGTTCGAGTTGCCGGAGAGCGAGCATCGGGAACGCAGCGACTGCGCCCTGCGCGTCCACGAGGGTGCGCCGCCCCCGGAGCTGGTGGTGGAGATCCTGTCGGTGTCCTCCGTGCGACGGGACTACGGGGTCAAGATGCGGCTGTACGAGGCCCTCGGTGTGGCCGAGTACTGGATCTGCGACGTGGGCGGCATCCGCAACCCGGGTTCGCCGGTGGAATTGCAGATCTTCCGGCTGACGGACGCGGGACGCTACGAACAGGTGCCGTCGGATTGGGAGACGGGGAACGACCGGCACCGGTCGGGGGCCCCGCCCCTGACGAACGTGCCGGCCTTTTGGAGTGCCGAGTGTCGCACGCACGTTCGCCTGACGGAGGGGGTCTATGAACCGCGGTTCCAGTGGTGGGACCGGGCACAGGGCCGCTGGCGGGACACCGAGACCGACGTGCAGGACGAACGGGACCGCATCAGGCAGGAGGCCGAGACCATCGGCGAGGCCCGCGGCGAAGCCCGTGGCGAAGCGCGCGGCCGATCTCAGGAAAGGACGGACTTGGCCATTGCCGCGCTGCACGAGTTTCTGGGCGAAGAACTGAAGCCGACGCAACTTGATCGCATCGAAGCCGTCTGGCGCGGGGACGGTCCGCCGACAGACCATTTGCGGCGCATCAGGCACGCGTTGCGGGCGCCGAACGAGTGGCAGGCCCTAATGCTGCCCGCCGAATCCGATGAAGACAGCAACCCTGGCGGCACACCGGCCCCAAACGGGCAATAACTGTTCGGGAACGACAGGCGGAAGCCCCGGACGTTGGACCAGGTGCAGACCGAATCTGTACGGTCCCGGAAGACACCGCACATCCCCTGTCGTTGACGATACATGCCGTCGCGTACCTTCGACTACACCCGGGCAAATTGGGATTTCCCGATGGTCAGAACGTATCAACCCGTACGCTGCGCCGCAGGTTGACGCTTTGCGTCAGGCCGATGGCAAACAGGGTCGAGACCAGGCTGCTGCCTCCGGAACTCACCAGCGGCAGGGTCATGCCGGTGACGGGCATGAGCCGGATGTTCATGCCGACATTGACGAACATCTGGAACAGAATCAGCGCCGCCACACCCCCCACCAGCAACCGCCCAAAGGCATCCTCGGCCAACTCCATGGTACGCACCAGCCGCCACAGCAGGAACCCGAACACCAACAGCAGGGCGCAACTGCCGACAAACCCGAATTCCTCCGCCACCACGCTGAAGATGAAGTCCGTGTGGCGCACCCGCAGGTAGAACAGTTGGCTCTGGGTTCCCTCCAGCCAGCCCCTGCCGAACAGGCCGCCGTTGCCCACGCTAATAAGGGCCTGGGTGACGTTGAAAACCGCATCCTGGTTCCCCTTCGGATCGAGAAACATATTGATGCGGTCGAGCATGTAGTCCTGCAGGATTCCGTAAGCCAGGAACAGAACCGCCAAGGCCAGGCCGGACAAAACCAGGAAGTGGGCTGCCGTGACTCCGGAGATCAGAATCATGGCGCCAATGATGAACAGCATGGTCACAACCATGCCCAGATCGGGCTGCCAATAGATGAGCAGCAGAGGCGGGAACAACGCCACCAGTGCCAGGAGCAGGATACTGAGGCGCTTATCCTCGGAGTAGTAACGACTTAGGTACCAGGCAACCACCACAATCAATACAAATTTGCCGGCCTCCGTTGGCTGGATCACCGTAGTGCCCACCTTTAACCATCGCACCGCCAGGTTCTGCTGCGTTCCGAACAGCTCCACCAGCACGAGCACGCCCAGCAAAAAGCAATAGCCGGGCCATCCCGCCAGCCGCAGGAGCCGGTAGTCGAGCAGCGCGCCCATGAAAAACGCAACGATGCCGATCACAAGAAAGGCGATTTGCGCCGTCCAGCGATTCTGGATCACCGGGTCGACAACGCCGCGGGTGGCGCTGAAAATCATGGCAATCCCGAAGATGGCCAAAGCCAGGGACGCGGCCAACAGCCACCAGTCGAAGTGAACTAGCGCCAGTCCGCGCCGGGACACGCCCGCGGTTCGGGACGCACTCGTGAACAGCATGGCTCTATCCGGTGCCCGTCTCCAGACTGCCCAGACCCTTGATGGTGAACCACGCGTCCAGGATGGCGGTGCCCACGGGCACGGCGGCCGTCGAGCCCTCGCCCCCGTCGTAGACAAACGCCATCACGGCGATCTCGGGATTGTTGAACGGAGCAAAGGCCAGGTAGGAGGCATGGGTTGGCAGATTGCCCTCTTCGTCCCGGCGGCAGTCCTCCAGCGCGGGATCATATTCGCAGAACTCCGCCGTACCCGTCTTGCCGGCCACGATCACACCCTCGATCCGACCCCGTATCGCCGTGCCTTCCACCGAGTTGACGGCATCGCGCATGCCCAGCCGGATCGTGTCCAGGGTAACGCGGTCAAGGCCCACATCGCGGATGGGCCTGGGCTCGAACTCCTGCGTGCGTCCGGTGGAGGGATTCGTGATCTGAAGTGCCACCTGTGGCTGGTACAGCATGCCACCATTGGCAATCGGAACCAGGCTCTGCAGCACCTGCAAGGGGGTCGCGAGCAAATAGCCCTGGCCGATAGCCATGTTGTAGCTGTCGCCCTGCACCCAACTGGACGCCCAGTTGACGCGCTTCCACTGGTCGTCGGGGACCGAAAAACTAACCTCCCCGGGCAGGTCGATGCCGGTTGCCGAACCGTAGCCGAAGACGCGGGCCCACTGCGCCAATTCCTCCTGTGTCAGGCCGATGAACGTCTGGGGATAACCACCGCCCACGTAGTAGAAGTAGATGTCGTTGGACACCGCGATCGCCTCGCGCAGCGTCAAGGGACCGTGGTTGAAGTCCCGATGGTGGTTCCAGGAGACAAACTCCTGGGCCTGGGACGGATCATTCGGAAAGAACCTGTTCGGCAGATATATCGGCCCCTTGTCCACGATAACGGTGCGGGGCGTGATGACACCTTCCGCCATGCCGGCCGAGGCCGTCACAATCTTGAAGGTCGAGCCCGGCGGATAAAGCCCGCCGATCGCGTAGTTGATCAGCGGTCTGCGCTCGTCTTCGATGATGCGCGTGTAGGTCTCGCCCAGGCCCTCCGAGAAGATGTTGTTGTCGAAGGATGGCAGGCTGACCATGCCCAAGAGCTGGCCCGAGCGCGGATCCACCGCAATGGCTACACCGCTGACGGCGTCCTGGACCGTCAGCATTTCCTGCAGCGCCTTGTACATGACCCGCTGCAACTGGATGTCCACCGTCAGAATGATGTCCTGGCCGGGCCGCGGCGCCACCTCGTCGATGGTGCGCCCCACGCGCCCAAAGATGTCCGCCTCGACCGTGCGCTGGCCCGGCGTGCCGCGGAGGATGTCCTGATATTCGGCCTCGACCCCCGACAGACCGACCAGTTCCGCCGGCGACCGATAGCCCCGCTCCCGGTAGTCTTCCGACAGCGATGAGGGAATCGGACCCATGAAGCCCAGAATGTGGCTGACCAGTTCCCCGTACACATACTCCCGCACGGACACGTCCAGGATGCGGCTGCCCGGATACCGGAACGCCTGCTCCGAAATCGTGAAGGCGGCTTCCCGGCTGAGGCCGGTCAGAATCGGAAACGGTTCGGAGGAATTGCCCTGTTGGCGGGTCTGGGCCAAATTCTGAATCAGGAAGGCCAGGCCCTCGATCGGAAGCGGCTGGTTCAGATCGGGCAGGCTGACCATGCTCGCGGCGGCCGCCGCCTCCTCGATCGGAGCACTCGGGACTGTGGTCTCGTCGACAACACCAATCTGGAATAGGTCGGCGAACTCGCGATAGGAAATCTCGAATACGGAAAAGGGCACTTTGTTGTCGACCAGGATCCGCCTGTAGTCCCGCCACCCCAGACTCCGATGCAGATTGCGCTGCATGTCGAGCACGGCGCTCCGGTCAAGGTTGGGCCCCAGGGACTCGAGGATTTGCAGAATCGCCTCGTACTCTTCATCGACCTCCGTGTCCAAGTCGTCGTCCGGCAGTTCCTCCGGCACGATGGCCAGCTGGTAGCTGGGGCGGTTGCGTGCCAACAGTTCGCCGTTCCGGTCGAAGATGAGGCCGCGCGCGGCCGGAATCTCGATCGTCCGCAGCCGGTTGGCGTCCGCGTCGGCTGCATAGTCATCGTGCTCCAGCACCTGAAGCTGATACAGACGCCCAATCAGCAGTCCCAACAGGACGATCAGGGTCAACCGGACCCCGATCCGAACAGACCGGCCGGATCCGTCGGGGTGTCCGGTCGGCGGGGAACTAAACACCGCCTTCGGATCCCAGGTCCGGTGTGCGGGACAGGCGTCCGTACAGCCAAGGCGTCAGAAACAGCATGGCCGCAACCTGGTACAGCGGCTGGATGCCCCAGTAGTCCGGCAGGCTGGTCAGCGTCCGCAGCGATCCGGCGGCCACGGCCTGCCCCACCCAGTATACGGCGGCATAGATCAGGGCGCCCAGGATGCCCACCCCCACGGGCACCAACACCTGCGTGGGTTGCACGGCACGCCTGCCGATACCGGTGACGAAGGAGGACAGGACCAGGGCCAGGCTGGAAATTCCCAAGGTGGTAAGCGCCAGGAAATCCAGCCAGAATCCACCCGCGAACGCGACGATCAGGGCTTCCCGACGTCCCCGCAGCAGGGTCCAGAGCAGGACCGTCAGAAGCACCAGGTTCGGCTTGATACCGAAAAGAGCCACGCGGACGCCCACCGTGGCCTGCAACATGACCAGCAGGGCCAGTACCGGAACAGCCAGCAGAATCAGGAAAGTATTCGTGCGTTGCGGTTGCATGCAGCGTCCTCCGGCCGGTCAGGGCGGATCCGAACCGTTGTCCCCGGAGCCTCCGTTGGCGCCGTTTCCCTCCAACTCGAAACCGGTCAGGACCATCACGGACTCCAACCGTCGGAAGTCCACGGCCGGTTCAATGGCCGCACGCACCCCGGAGGTTCCACTGGCCGGCACAAGCTCCCGGACTTGCCCGATCGGAATGCCCTGGGGCAGCGTTCCGCCCAAGCGGGATGTTATGGCCAGTTCGCTCGGGATAATGGGATCGGCGGCCGTAATGAAGACCATCTCAAGGCCTCCGCCGGCCACCCCTTCAATCTGTCCGCTCACCCGACTGTTTTGCAGCAGGGCACTGACCGAACTCCTCTGGTCCAACAACAACAGAACCCGGGCCGTGCGGTCGGTAACGGTGCTCACGCGCCCGACCAGTCCCACCGGCGTAATGACCGGCATGCCAACGGCCAGCCCCCGGTTGCGGCCGGCGTCGATGATCAGGCTCTCCTGCGCATCCTGCGGATCGAATCCGAGCACCCGCCCTATAACATGCGCTCCCTGGAAGGTGAATCGGGGATTCGCCGTGCCGTACGCCAGTTGTTCGCGCAGACGCTCGTTCTCCGCCAGCGCCTCCCGGAGAACGGCGTTCTCGGCGGACAGAATCTCATTGGCCGCCGCCAACGTCCCCGCTTCCGCGAGTGCGGCCCGGTTGCGCCGTGCTTCGCCCAGCGAGTCCGCGAAGCGGCTGGTCTCCACCATCATCCGCCACTGCACCGGCGACACAACCCGCGTCAGCACCGCGCGGATGCCCTGAAACTGACCCGACCGCTGCATCGCAAACAGCAGGAGCGAAGCCAGCACCAGGATCAGCAGCCGTACACCCAGGTCGCCGAAAATCCCCGGGCGCGTCGTGTCTCGCATCGTCAGGCGGCCTGCCTCAGGTGCATGGGTGGCAACGAACCCCGGGCGATCAGCGCAAACCTCGCCGCTGGACCCCGGTCAGGGTGTCCCGGTAGTAGTCCGGCCGTTCCAGGACCATGCCGGTCCCCACGGCCACCGAGGTAAGCGGGTTCTCCGCCACGTAGACATTGATGTGCGACTCGTCCTGGATGCGCTGGGCCAGTCCCTGCAGCAGCGCGCCCCCGCCGGCCAGCACAATCCCGTACTCCATCAGGTCGGCCATCAGTTCGGGCGGGGTTTCGTCCAGGGTTCCGCGCACCGCCTCCACAATGACCTCCAGCGACCCGGAAAGCGCCTCCCGGACCTCGATGGAACTGACTTCCGTTGCTTCCGGCAGACCCGTGATCAGATTGCGGCCGCGCAGAAATACCGTCCGTTCCTGTTCCATGGGGTACGCGGACCCGATTTCCACCTTGCAACGCTCCGCCATCCGTTCACCAATCAGCAGGTTGTACTTCTGCCGGGCAAAGTTGATGATGTCCTCGTTCATTTCATCGCCGGCCACGCGGATGGACCGCGACACAACGATGCCGCCCAGGGAGATCACCGCGACTTCGGTGGTGCCGCCCCCAATGTCCACAATCATGGATCCGATCGACTCGGCCACCGGCAGGCCGGCGCCGATGGCCGCCGCCAACGGCTCCTCCACCAGTTGCACCTCCCTGGCCCCCGCGCGCAGCACGGCCTCCCTGACGGCCCGGGTCTCCACCTCCGTAACGCCGGAGGGAATTCCGATGACCACCCTCGGCCTGGCACCGCCGAGGATGCGATTGCCGTGCACCTTGCCGATGAAGTGATGGATCATCTTCTCCGTGACATCAAAGTCCGAGATGACCCCGTCCTGCAACGGCCGCACCGCCATGATGTGGGCCGGCGTGCGCCCCACCATCTCGCGCGCCTCGCGCCCGATGGCACGCACCCGATTGCGGCGATGACCGGATCGGTCAATCGCCACCACGGATGGCTCCTCGATTACGATCCCTTCGCGAATGACATGGACCAGCGTGTTCGCTGTTCCAAGATCGATGCCTATGTCAAACGAGAATAGACCCAGGAACCAGTCGATTGGGTTGAACACCCAACGGTCTCCCTATGCTGCGGTGGAATGGCTGTGATGTAGTGGCGGTCGGGGTGGGAACCGAGGTGCGGCGTGCGCCGCCCCTGGTCCTCGTGCCGCCCGGCACCAACTGCGTTGATGCCGTTTCCAACGAACACAACCGGATCGGACACCGAGCCCCCCAGGCAGGCGGACCAGGACTTGGCGACCCTGATTCTACAAAATCGCCGGCCTTCTGCACACGGTGCCGTCCGCCGCGGTGGATTGGGGCACCATATGCACTGCTGTTCCGGACCAAGCCCGGCACCGACAAACCAGCCAAGCCATGACACCAACTGCATCCCTGCACCACCGCCTCGACTGCCTGGCGGATGCGATGGCCCGCAGCGTGATGGGCCGAGGGAATCGCAACCCCGCCGTGGTATTGGCCGCGGTGAGCGGCGGAGCGGACAGCACATTTCTGCTCCGTATGCTGCACCGGGCCCTTCAGGATACAGTCTGCACCGTCCACGTATGTCACGTGGATCACGGATACCGGCAAGACTCCGCTGCCGAGGCCGCGTCGGTCAAGTCGCTAGCCGCACGCCTGCAACTGCCATTCCACGGGCTGGAGCTGACGGATGCCGACCGGACACCGGTGCGCAACCGGCAGGCCCGGTGGCGGGAGGGCCGCTACCGGCTGCTGACCGAAAACGCCCCGCGGTTTGGCGGCCCCCGCCCGGCGCTTGGCCGCTCCCGGCCAGGCCGCCGTGATCGCAACCGGACACCATGCCGGCGATCAGGTGGAAACGCTATTGATGAATCTCATTCACGGCACCCACCTGTCCGGCCTGTGCGGCATGGAAGAATGGAGTTCCCTGGCAGCCCAATTCCGGCCGGCCCGGCAAACCGATGCCGAAGTCCTGCTCTGGCGGCCGCTGCTGGCATGGACACCCGATGACATCCGGTCCTGTCTGGAGGCCTGGAACGAGAGGTGGGAGGAGGACCGGTCAAACCTGGACGAGAGCCATCTGCGCAATCGCGTGCGGCACCGTGTGGTGCCCCCGTTGGCCGCCTTGCGCACCGACACGGTCGGGTTCCTGGCGAATCAGATGGAGTTGTGGCGGGCGGACATCCAGGCCCTGGAACGGATCCACGCGGACAACCTGGCCCGGTCCGAACTGTCCCTGCCACAGCCGGACGTGCCGCGTGCCGACCAATCGGTGATCATGCGCCTCTCTCCCCTGCGGGATGCCCCGCAATGGCAACAGCGCGGCATGCTGGCACAGGTTGTTGCCCGCCTGCACCGCAACCGGCAACTCTCCACTGCCCGTTTGGACGAGTTGTGTCGGCAACTGAAGACCGCCGACGGGTCCCGGGGGCCGAGGCCGTGGTTCGGGGACCTGTGCTGGTCCGTGTGGCATCGTCCCCCGGCGCGGGTGTTCGACCTGCCAACCAACCAGGATCTGCTCTCGCTTCACAGGCGCGGCGCCAGGCCCTTCCCGGTCAACGTCCCGCGCCTGCCGCCCGATTGGCGCCAGGCTCCCATACCGCTGGCCGGAGCGGACCTGCGCCTGCCGGGCTGGACGCTTTCGGCCATGCCTTGCGAACATCTCCCGTCAATGTCCGCATTGCGCGACGATTCCTACCCATGGAATGTCTACCTGGATCTGGCAAGCCTGGAGGCCCACGGCAACAGCATCCGCTTGGATCCGGCCGTACCGCAGCTAAGGTTGCAACCCGTCGGCATGCAGGCGGGCAGAAAGCAAATCCGCCACATCCTACGGGACGCCAGGGTTCATGTATCGCTGCGGCCCGACTGGCCTGTCGTGTACACGGCGGGCGGCGATCCGGTCTGGGTCTGCGGTCTGCGCCATGCCGCAGCCCACGCCGTGGGCAAACCGGGCCGGCCGGTGCTCCGGTTGCGCTGGCACCCATGCCCATAGGACGACGAGCTGTTGCTTTCCGATCTTCGCACCTTGTCAACCCGGCTCAAGTCGGGCCTGCAGCAGCCGTTGCCGGGTCCACCCGTGCAGCAGACCATGGTTCCCGATCCCCGGCGCAACAACCCGGACCGCCAGCGGAGGCCCCTGCGGCAGGCCGGAGTGCTGTTCCTGTTCTACACCAGGGACGGCCGTCTGCACCTGCCGTTCATCGAACGACCCCGGTACGACGGGCCGCACAGCGGGCAAATCGCCCTGCCCGGCGGCAAGCGGGAGGTCGGCGACCAGGACCTGGCGGCCACCGCCGTGAGGGAGACCGGGGAGGAAATCGGGGTTCCCGGCTCGTGTATCCAGGTTCTGGGCCAATTGACCCCGGTCTACATCCCCAACAGCCACTATATGGTCACCCCCAGTGTGGGCCTGATGTCGGCCGTCCCGGTGTTTCGCCCGGACCCGGCCGAGGTCAAGGCCATATTGGAATGTCCGTTGGCCCTGCTGCTCGATCCCGCATGCCGCAAACGGGAAATCTGGAACATCGGGAACCTTGATGTCGATGTGCCCTTTTTCCATGTTGGCGAACACCGCATCTGGGGCGCCACCGCCATGATGCTGGCGGAACTGCTCGAGGTGATCCGGTGGACGGAGGCGGAGGCGGGGTAAAATCCTGCATCGGCCAGGCCAAGTCCTAGAATGGGGCGGGGTTCCCGCGGCCGGATTGATCCAGCGGGGATCTGTTGTCTCTGTCCCGGCAACGACGTTGAAGCCCACGCACCGATGACCACCAGTACCGACCTGGAATTCCTGGATAGGATCGAACCCCTGTTTTCCGCCGAGCAAATCCAGGACCGGGTCAAGTCCATGGCGGAGGAGCTCTCGGAATATTTCGGCAACAAGGACCTGGTACTGGTGGTGGTCCTGCGCGGCAGCCTCGTGTTTGCCGTGGACCTCCTGAGACACATGACGATTTACCCGGAGGTCGAGTTCCTGTCCGCCAGCAGCTACGGCAACAACCTGCAACCGGGCAACACGGTGGAAATCTACATGCGCCCCGATCTGGACCTGGAGGGCAAGGAGCTGCTGGTCGTCGAGGACATCGTGGACACCGGCCAAACCCTGCGCCAGATTGCGGCCCGCCTGGACACCATGAACCCGGCCTCGGTACGCTATATCTCCATGCTCTACAAGCGCCTGCCGAACCAGGCAAACTGGCCGGTGGATTGGTTTGGCTTTGAGATTTCGGACCTCTTTGTCATCGGCTACGGTCTGGACTACCGGCAGAAATTCCGCAATCTCCCCTGGATAGGCCATCTGCCCCATTAGCGTTGCCGTCGGTGTCGACAGCCGCAGCGGAAGGCCTCGTCCGTCCGGTTGCCGCCATCGCCGAACCATGCTTGGCACCATGTTTGCTCGAACGTCCCTTCCCGCCAAATCGGTCGCGGCCGCCCTGCTGGCCGTTCTCCTGCTGGCCTGGCTCCTGCCCGGGCTGGCCCCCCGAACCCATGCCCACAACAGCGAACACTGGCTGCTTGTGCCGGGTGAGGACCGCCCCATGGACGAAACCGCCGCCCGCCACAATGTTCCGGCGACGCTCGTGACCCACATCAACGGTCTGTCGCCGACCACCGTTCTGTCGGATCAACACCTGTTGATCGTTCCGCTGCCGGGAGCCGCAGCGATTGTCGAAACCTTTGTGCCGATGATCATCAAACCCGCCTTTCCCGGGCAGACCCTGGCGATGTTGGCCGAGGCCCACGGCATGCCGGTCGACTGGCTGTCCGCAGCCAACAGCATCGCGCAGGACCAGCGCCTGTTCCCCGGACAGCCGATGTTTCTGCCCGACCTGGCCGATCCGCGGCAACCCCGTGCATTGGGGCAAGTCACGGTGGAGTACCTCAGCCCGTACATTGGCGCGGGCCAAACCGGATACCTTTTGCTCTCGTCCAATCCCGGCATACAACCCTCCGCCCAGCTGGGCGACACGCAGCTCCATTTGACCCAGGTGCCGCATCCGGAGGCCAAGGCGCAACAACAATTCCACTACAGCCCGATCCCCATCGATCCCTTGACCGAGTCGGGTCCCGTGACGGTAACGGTCTCCTACCTGTCGCAGGCCGGGGACCTGGTGGCCGGGGAACTCCGGATTGAAGTGTTTCAGCCGGGCCCCTGGCGGCAAGAGATCATTGTCGTGGACGGAGCGGTTGCGGCCCGACTGTCGGTGGAGGCCCTGCAGGAAGAGGCCAATCTCTTGACAGCAACCTGGAACCGCCGGAACCTGCCCCGCCAGTGGTCCAACGGGCCTTGGCAACGTCCCATCCCGGAGGGATACCCGACCACATCCGTCTTTGGCTCCCGTCGGGAATACCGCTCCCCCGTGCCCATTTACGCAACCTTTCACACAGGCTTGGACTGGGCCGCCCCTATCGGCGAACGGGTCACCGCACCCGTGCCGGGGACCGTCGCCTTGGCCGAGGAACTCGTCACCAAGGGCCTTGCGGTGGTCCTGGACCATGGACAAGGGGTCTTGTCCGGCTACTGGCACCTGAGCGAAATCTCGGTGGAGGTTGGTGACTTCGTCGAAGCCGGCGACCTGGTGGGGCTGATTGGGAGTTCGGGAATCAGCTCGGGTTCGCACCTGCACTGGGAAGTGCGCATCCACGGTGTTCCCGTCAACCCGCGACAGTTCCTGTACGGCTCCATACTCCCGCCGGAAACACCGGAATAGGGACGCGGCACCATGGCACCGCGCGGCACAAACCACCTGAACCAATCCCGGAGCCATGTGAACCACTGCTCCGCGGCTTGGGACCGCGTCAAGGGGACCTACGCGTCCAGGGCAAACGCAAAGTCGCGGAACGGGGGCGAATCGGGGTCGTGCGGGGTCGGTTCCGGGTGTTGTCCGCGAGCGAACGGCACGGAACAAATCCATCGGTCATTGGGGACAATCCGGCACGGATAATCCAAATTGGGGATCGGTTCCCGACCGCCCAACGCGCAACAAAGAGGGCCG
>MPMO01000086.1 GCA_002238555.1 Caldilineaceae bacterium bin34 | reverse complement strand
ACGGTCCGTCTTGCCAAGCAGCAGCCAATGACATTCCCTTACCTGCTGATCCTGCAGCCATTCGACCTTGGCCGACCGGCGGGCCGAGGGGTTGTTTGTTGACACGAGCACCGAAAGCGGAGCCAGGTCCAGGTTCGCCGGTCCCTGCACCAGCAGGGGGCGCAGGACCGTGGCGGCCAGGTCGGTGCAGCTGCCCACCGGTTCCGCTAGGATGACGTCGGGTCTGCGGTCCGCCAGCGTCTCCAGGGCTCCGGCCAATTCCGACCAGCGGCAACAGAAGCAGCCTCCCGCCACTTCCGCCACCGGCAGTTCCGCCGAAACACCCCGCGCGGTGTCCACCAGGTCGCCGCCCTGATCGTTGGTCACAAAGCCGACCTCCAGCCCGCGGTCCTGCAACATCGAGGCCGCACGCAACAGAAGCGTCGTCTTGCCGGCACCCAGAAATCCACCAAGAAACACCAATCTGGTCATTGGACGTCCTCCTGCAACATGCGGGCTTCCGCTTCCGCCTCGAGTTGCTGGCCACGCCGGCACAGGAGCACCGTGACTGCAACAGCACACGGGTGCACCAAGCCCGGCAGAAGCAGCCAGGACACCCCTCCCACGGCTCTGGCCGCCAAGGCCAAAAGCCAGACGCCGGCAATCAGGCCAACCGTAGCCAACGGCCAGCGCAGGGCCAGGGCCAGTCCGTACCGCAGCGACCTGCCGGTCGGCAGGTTGAACAGCACCCGAACCGTCAGGGCATGCACGGTCACGACCGCCAGCACCGCGGTCACACCGAGTTGAACCGCCATCCCCACGACAATCGGAAGCGGCGGTTCGGTCCGCTGAAGATTGACGACCGCCACCCACAGGCCAAACCCGGCCACCGGCGGCAGGCCGATTAGCAACGCCGATCGCCAGTGGACCACCAGGAGCTGCAGGATCACGCGGCCATGCGTAGTCCGGCCGGTGGCGGCCCACCCGACGGGGTAGCTCAGGGCGGACCACAGCGGAACCGTCAGCAACCAGGCCAGCAGCGAGGCCACCGGAACATGGCCCGAATTGGTCATCACCCACCAGGCCGGCACGGCGGCCACGCCCAGCAGCAGTCCGTGCAGCGGCAACCGTAGCCCGGCGGTTCGGATCAGTCCCGCCGCCACACGAACCGGGGACTGATCCCCGAATCCCGCCTGATCAAGGTGCAGCGGTTCGACCATGGCATCCGCCTCAGCCATCCAGGGTCAGAACCAGTCCGGCCTGTAGCAATTCAGCCTCGATGACACCCAGTTCCTCGCCGTTGACCACCAGCTCCAGGTCGTCCGGATCCTCGTCCATCCACTGCCAGCCCCCGGCCCGGAGCACAATGTCCCTGGGACCGTTGTACGGATACGTCAGATCGCGCAGGGAGGATGCCAGTGCCAACTCCACGCGTCCCTCCGTCCACGACAGGACTTCGACCCGCATCCCGTCGATGCCGTGGGCGATGCGGCGCGAGACATCGAGGAAGACGGAACCCAGATGCCGTTCCAGCCAGGCGCTGGCGGCCAGGCCGCCGGCGGCACTCCAGTTCATGCCGGACCACCCATAGCCGGTGTCGCGGCCGCTGTGGTGGATGTTCTCCGGCGCATAGCCCAGATGCAGGCCGTGGTCCGGCATCTCCACCGTGTTGATGCCGTTCAGGTGGTTCTCCCGGATGTCCATCAAGGCAAACGCGGCGCGGCAGGCGGCCACGGCCCGTTCCAGATACTCGGTGCGCCCCGTGGTCAGGTACCAGGCACCGTACGTGGACACAAACCGGGCCTGACGCCCGTCGTTCCATTCGCCGTCCGTGTTCATCACGCCGAACCCGCCGAACAGGTGGCCGGGCAGGTGCACGGGATTCCAAACCTGCTGGTACAGGGAGAGGATGTTCAGCAGGTGTGTCCCGTGCTCCAGCCACAGTTCCTCGCGCGTGCGCTTCCACAACTCCAGGTACATGTCGCAGGCCCATTGGATGGAGAGGTTGGTATGCGGCGGGAGGCCCGACCAGTAGTCCACGGCATCCACAGGTTTGGGGCTGCAGGAATAGAAGGTCTCAAAGTCGTCGAACCGGAGGCGCGGAATGGCATGCTCGGCAATGAAGTAGCCGACCCGCATGGCAGCCCGGGTATAGAGCGGATTCAGCAGCAGGTTGGCTGCCGAGGCCAAAACGGCTCCCGCTATGGCCGTGGTAGCGCTCTCCTTGAGCGGCGGCATGGGATCAAGGTCGGCACCGAAGTAGGTGGGAATGGCGCCCGACTCAAGCTGGTTGCCAACCAGAAAGTCGCAGTAGGCGGTGAGAAGTTCCAGCAGCGGCTCTCGGTCCAAGTCGGGGAAGTCCTGTACCCACTGCAGCAGCCACCAGGCCGACACGGACATGGCTGCCGTGTCGAACCCGCGACGCCAGTCCGCGCTGCGCGCCGTCCAAAACAGGGACCCCTCCCAGACACCCTCGTCGAAGTTGAAGATGCAGGGGAAGGCACCTTCGGTACGCGGGGTATCGACGAACAGGTTGAGGATCCCCTGGCTTGTCTCCTGCAGCATGGTGTTGTCCAGCCTCCCCGCGTAGTGCCTGAGGCCATACCCGACGTGCAGATCGTTCTCCCAGGCATGGAATTGGGCACCGCGGCGGCGGGGGTTGTCGATACCAGCACATTTCAAGCCCCGGCGTTCAACCTTGCGAATACTTGCCGGCAACTCGTGCCGGAAGACATAGCGCGTGCCGTACTGACGGAAGGGGATAACCTGGGGCTCCGGCTCCTTGAGCAGGGGGTGTCCGTACGTCCGCCACTGCCACTGCACAACTCGATCGACGACCTGCCCGGGCGTCTCCGCCTGCCCGAACCACAGGCGAAAGCCGCAGGTCAGGACCCGGTCCTCCAGCACCGGTGCGAGGTCCGGGCCGCTGCGGAAGTACACGTGCCCGTCCGGCTCCGAGGCACAGAAGCCGAAGGAAAGGCGCGGTGCTTCCAGACCGGTGCCTTCAATCCGCAGGTCCAGGGCCAGAGGCACGGGGGCATCCGCTTCCATGAGGGCGAGGTCCGGAAGCAGAGCCACATGGCAGCCCCGGGCGATGGCAATGGCCGCAGGTGCGCGGAAGAAGTGATCGGCACAAATGTGATCCTCGCTCCGGTGCAGGTTCGGCAGCCAGGCGAAGTCCAAGGGCTCGCAGAACCGTTCCAGCCGCCCGCCCGGTGCCAACCAGACATGGTGCATGCACCGGACCAGCCTCATCGCTGCCGCAGTGCGGACTCTGGATCGGACCCGGACCCCGCACTTGCCGTCCAGGCGGATCCGGGTCTCGATCAGCGGACCGGTGTCGGCCGGTACAGCCACGCTGCGGGTCAGGACAAGCTCGTTCCGTTCCACCTCTGCACGGCCCCAGCCGCCGACGTCGCGTTGAAAATCGCCGCTGCCGGCCGGAGCCCAGATCACCTCCGGACTTTCGCTGACGGCCCGACGCTCCGCCTGCCAAATGGACACCGGGGCCCGCGCGCCGGTCACGGCCACGTCCATCCAATGGCCGCCTGCATCCCTGACCCGAAACACCAGCCATTGCAGACCCTCGGCCTGCCTGACATCCACGCGCAGGTGTTCGTTCCGTATTGATGTGCCGCCCATCGGAAGCCTTTTCCAGTTCGTGCCAGTCGGCACCGTTGTTCTGAAGCCCCCGCTCCGCAAGCCTGTGAACAGCCGGAGGGCAGAAGCTCTCCCCAGTGTAATGCGAGCCGTGGCATCCACTGGATTGGCTGGCGTCATCCAACAGACACGCCCGACACAGATCACCTTCGCGGCAACGTGATCCCTGGCTGTGGGCCCGGTGCCCTTGAACCGGTTCCTGAATCAAGCCTCTGTACCGTCTACTGCGTCTGCTGGCCCCCGCGGTGCCGGCCGGTGTACCGGTACATGTCCAGTGCCACCGGGGTCTGGGCAACCGGACGCTGTGGCGGCAGATCACGGGACTGGGCTGGCACCCCTAACCCGCGTTATGTGCCCCATATCACCTTCCGACCGACCGGCGGCGGTCCGGGCACGTTGTGGGTGGGGTAGGACGAGGCCTTCGGACGGAAGCCCCTGCCCTGCACCCTGGTGGTGCTCCACGCCCGGGACCACCGGGACCCCTGGATCCGGCCGACATACCGCCGGTGCAGACCGACACCGACCTCCATGCCTGCCACAACTGGATCGAACAGGGCTTCCGCGGCTTCCAGGCAGTCGGCTGGCCGTGGCCACGCTGTTGGCGGTCGCCTGCGGCGACCGCCGCGAGGAGGCTCTGGCGGCAGGTCGCACGCCGGGCCGGCAACCTGCACTGTCTGTTGCCCCCGCCTGCACCTATCTCCGGACCGCACCGGTTCGGAAGGTACCTGTTTCATCCTGGCCGGACCCTGTCCCGCCCTAATCCGACCTCAGGCCACCCGGGCAGGAGTACCTGAACAGTTACGTTTCATCAGGGACATGGGCTTCGAGTCCGGCGACACAAACTTCAACTCTGGCTCCATGCTCGGCATCTCGGCGTATCACCGGAACCCGAACGGCACCATCATCCGCATCTCCCGGGACTGCTTCGGACCGGTCGCCATGTACTGTGGGGGCCGGCACCTCTTCGACCTGCCGGCAAACGATGCCGACGGCTGGGAAACCAAACTGGACCACCGGCATTGACCAAACCACACGGTGGCAGGTTGGAGCGGCATTCGCCGTTGCTTGCGCATTGTGGATACCATGGGATGGATCCGTCACCGCCATTGGCCCCTTCAAGGCGAAGCCCGCAAGGGACATTCCACCAACCGGCGACACTTGCCCGGACACTGAAATTCAAGAAGCTGATATGCATGCATTCAATTCGAGACTCCTTGACCGGGGTACTTGCACCCTGTGTGGTTTGAACTACGCGGCCACGGGCGTAACCAGGCATCTGCAGTTCTGCATTCCGAAGACCATGGGCTTCGCGCCTGTCAAGGTCGCACCCGGCGCCATGGCGGGTGCCGGCAATACCCGTTACATACAGTTGAAAGTGACGGACACCCGGTCCAGGGACTACTGGCTGCACCTGGGCATCCGAGCCGATGCCACGCTGACGGAACTGGACTACACACTGCGCGATCTGTGGCTCGAATGCTGTAATCACCTGAGTACTTTCACCATTTGCGAGAAGGACTACCTAAGCCCCGCCTTGGGAGCACCCGATCCTTGGGAGGAGGACCTCAGCATGGACGTGGCGATAGGCGAGGTGCTGCCCCACAGGATGCCCGTCGCATACACCTACGACTTCGGCTCGTCCACCAACCTTGTCGTCGAATCCACAAATGTGTACGACCTGCCGAGCAGTGAGGCAGCTGTGGACACAATCCAGGTGTTGGTCCGGAACCATGAGCCTCTGTTGGTGTGCAATGTCTGCCACAAGCGTGCCGCCTATTTGGAAGCAGTTGACGGGTGGGTTTCAGAAGGCCGCCATTTCTGCGAAGACCACCTGCCGGTGGATGACGACCTCCTATATCCCATCTTGAACTCGCCCCGATGCGGCGTGTGCGCCTACGGCTGGTGATGCATGCCACGGTCTGGACACTCCTTGAAAGGCCGGCTCGTGTGACGGGCCGGGCGGTGGTGGCCCGTGCTCGGCCTGGTGGCCCACCCGATGCACCGCTGGCACAACCGGGTCCGTTGTACGCAGGACCCGGACATCCTCCTCGGGACCCACCGCCTGGAGGCTGGTCCGAGCCCGCGGCCTGAAGACGGAGGCGGGGACGCGCCATTGCCTATACTTGACGGCTGCCGCCAGGGCCTAACGGGAATGCACAGGACTTTTTCACGCAAGGGAATACCGATGACCGCCCCGCACCAACATCGACGAAACTGAAACCGTGCCGGGTTTGCCTGGGGACGGGGGAAGTTCGTGCCATGGCTCGCAGAACCGCGATCGTCTGAGCAACCGAGGATGCGGCGGAAGTCCGGCACCGGCAGGGGGCTTGGTCGAGGTGCCGGTCCATCACCGGGGCGGGACGGGTAAGTCTTCCTTTCCAACCCCGGAGCAGATGGGTCCAGGGACGCATTGGCGGACACCCGGGAGCAACTTCAGGCCGAGGTCCAACGTTGGACCGACCTGCACAAGCCACTGCCGCCGGAACCGGTGGACGGCTGCAGCGAAGTTCCACACCACCTGAAAAACCGAACTGCCTTTGTCGTCGTACAGCAGGCCAGGCGGGGGCAGCGGGGGTTGTTAAGGGTATTTGCACAAAATACCGCACAATCAAAAGGCCTGATTGGAACTGGCAAAGCCGTGATTGCGTACCTGTTTCCAGTTTTGGAGCCCGTGGAACCCGCGACGGCCACCAACTGGGTTCGGCACACCGGATTGCAGGCCTGTCGGTACCCCTCCCGACACGACCAGAGGTCCTGGACAGGCTGTGGACCCCTCATGAAGCCCACTTTAGCGACATTGTGGTCCTAGAACATATGTGCGAACACCCTTAACAAGGCAGCGGGGGCGGGAATGGCGTTAAGCTTTGATGTTTTAATGTTCCGGAGGAAGTGTTCACCACGGCGCGGGCCCGTCGAAAACCTTGCTTGAGATTGGCCCCGTCAAGACGGCCTGAACCCAGGCCCTTGGCAACCGGGCGCGACACTTGCCAAGGCACAAGATATCGGGAGGATGGCATGTACGCATTCAACGACAATTGGTTGGACCGGGGGACTTGCAACCTGTGCTCCAAGTCCTTGACGGCCACGGGCTTTACCAGTCACCTGATGTTCTGCATACCCAAGACCTTGGGCCTGAAGCGTGAGAAGCTCGATCCCGGCGCCATGGCGGGGGCTCGCAAAACCCGCTATCTGCAGCTCAGGGTCGGCGGGACCAGGGACTACTGGCTGCACCTGGGGATCCGGTCCGATGCCACCCTGAGCGAACTGGACCGTTTCCTGCGCGAACTCTGGCTCGAATGCTGCGGTCACCTGAGTGCCTTCCGCATCCAAGAGGCTTCGTACGAAAGTTCCACCTGGAATTTGGACAGCCCTGGGGGAGATTCCCACAGCATGGACGTGGCGATCGGCCAGATTCTGCCGCACAAGACACCCGCCTGGTACACCTACGACTTCGGCACGTCAACCGATCTTTACCTTGAAATCACGAACCGGTACACCGTGCCGGACAGTCGGAAGGATCCGGACCGAATCCAGGTGCTGGCCCGCAACATCGCGCCGGAGTTCGCGTGCGACACCTGCGGCAAACCCGCCCAGTATCTGGAAGTGGACGAAGACGACATGTGGGAATACCGCCATTACTGCAACGACCACCAGCCGGAAAACGAAGGTTATGGGTACAACATCGTGAATTCGCCCCGGTGCGGCGTGTGCGCCTACGGCCAGGATTTCGATTAGCCGCGGGGGCGCGGGCATTCGCCCGCCGGGCCAAGACCCAAGGCCGGCCGCACGGATGTCGTCACCGAGGATGTGAGGGTGCCGGACCGCAGGTACACGGTGGTCCGGCGCCGACTCCAAGCGGTAAGACCATGGCACTGCGGCAGCCGATGTCCAGTTGTTCCCATCGTCCGTGTCCGTTGGCCCTTCCTTTTTGTCGACTGGGTTCGGCCCTGAAGCGCAACTGGCAGTCCTTGTGGGTCGGCGCCAACCGGCGGATGCACCGCTTGCGGACCGGATCCAACAACCGCGGCAGCCCGGCCTTGCGATGGTGCATGCCGAATCCGAGATCGTGGATGGTCCCGGTACGCCTCCAAGGCTTCCTGTTGACGGTCAAGGTCGGATTTCAGATCCCGGATCGAGACACGGGCATGGCAGAGCGTAGGGGCCGCATCGTTGGCGGTCGCCCCCGACAAGTCAGCCACGGCACAAGGGCGCGGGCCGTCCTTGTGCCTGCGCACCGGTACCAGTTCACCGGATGCATCCCACTGGCGTAGTTGCGCCGGTGTCGTTCCCGGCAACCGCGCCGTCTCGCCAATCTTCACCAATCGTTTGTCCATGATGGGTGCAGTAGCGCACCGATTAGAGTGGATTATTGCCCACTGCAACTATCCTTTGCCGCAATGGCTACGGTCTGGCCAGATTGTCGGCCGGGACCGCTACAAGCACGCACCGATCTTCGATAAATCCGGAATACAGCACCCTTGTCATGCAAAGCCGAGCCTCAACATGGCAGTCTGATGCCCCAACTGTATCCGAAAGAACGGCAAACAATAGAGTTGCTGAATTGGAAAGACCAGCCCAATCCAAGATGCAATCCCAACCCTGCATCTGCGGAGCCCCAACCACCGGGATGCCAAGTCGGATCCTGTTCCCGCGACCTCCGGCATTGTCGAACGGAGCACTGGTTTTGGTGCGGTCCACTCGGCACCCGGCATCCTGCACAACAGTGGCCTTGCGTTCGGCCGGTGGACATCACCCCGGACGTGTTGGGCGGGCGGAGCCAGTGATCCCCGTGCGGGTGATAGCAGCTTCCGATCCGATCTCGGCCGCCCGCTCGGCCTCATGTCGCCCGCGAGCCGAACGGAATCCGTGCCGCTCAATGTCCCTCGCTTGAGATGGATCAAAGATTGCCGGTAAGGGGTGCGCCATGTTCAGGCGAGCAACATGAACGTCGAAAGTGGCATGCTGACAATGCGAGGATCGTCTTTGAGGAGGGTGTCGGTTCGGGTGATGAGCAGCCCGAAGGAAGCGCGGTTGGCCGGCTTGTTGACAAACGACCTGATGCCCCGGGTGTCCCGGACCGGTTCAATACGGCGTTGATACTTCACTTCGACCGGCAACCGTCGGTCCCCAACGACAAAGACAAAGTCGACCTCGAGATCCGTTCCGCGCCCAGGCACATGCGATAGGCCAAGACCGGGGATGGCGGAGGCCGTGGAACCGAGTGTGCTCTCGGCGATGTAGCCGGCCGACGTGCTGAGTTCCTGACTTCCCTCCAGCTCCTCCGGAACCAGCGGAACTTGCTCCTGGAGCCAACTGGCCCGGAGGCCGTGGTCAACCAAGCACAGTTTGGGATGGCCTCGGAGCCGCTTGCGACGCCGCTCCAGTGGCGGAATTAGGTGGAGCAGCATGGTGTCGGCCAGAAATCGAAGATAGTTTCTGACCCTTTGGGTGCCTACCTTGTCGCCCAAGGACAACCCGGCCTCTTGGGCGAGCAAATCGTAGGACGGTGCTTGTCCGGCGTAGCGACAGGCCAACCTGAAGAGTTCCTCCAGGAGAGAGGCATCGCGACGACGGCCGCGGGCCCCCAATCGAAGGTCATGCTGTATCACCCGTTGGATGACGGTTTCGTTCAATTGGTCGGACAGAAGGGGCCAATCAGCTTGGATTCGCGTATGGGTCAAGGGATACCCGCCACGCTCCGAGAAGTGCCGGAAGGCCTGATCTCGGAACGCAGCGTTGTGGCGTCCGTGTTCAGCGAGTTCCTGCCAGAATTCCACATGCAATAGATGCCCCAGACCGTTGTCGGGCAGGAACGGATCGGGATGGTTCAGATGCCGAAGCTCACCGATCTCGGTGAGCGAAAGAGTCCCGGCCTCAACGGTGTGAATGCGTCCGGCCAAACTGTCCTTGCCCCTTTCGATGCGCAGGGCGGAGCTACCGGTGACAAGAACCTTGACGGCAAAGGTGTCCACCAGAAACTTGAGCTGTGCACTCCAGTTGTCCAGGTTCTGCACTTCGTCAAGGAACAGGTACGCTTTGCGCCCTTGCCGGGCCAAGGCATTGAAGCGCGCGGTGGCGATGTTGTGTTCAAACCAGTTGGCAATACGCAGGATGGGATCGACCAGCCGGGCGGTGGATGCCAGTTGGTCGAACTGGACCCGCATGATGCTGGCGGGAGGAACCCCCTCGTCAAGCAGGTCGGCGATGATTTGCAACTGGATGGTGGTTTTGCCCACTTGACGCGGTCCACGCACCGCCACGATGGGTGCGATTTCGGTGTCGAGACGCCGACGTACCCGGGCGACCAAGTGACGACGGGTGTCGGGTATCGGCGCTGCGGGGGCATCCGTCCACCAGGGATTGAGGTCGTGGAGGTCGGCTATCAGATCCAGTGGGATGCCGATCGGGACAGCTGCGGGAGCAGATGTACTCATGGTGGTCCTCCTTCACTTGGGTATACCGAGGGGTTGACACTCGGTACGGAGGCAGAGCCACCTGGCCCCGGCCTGTCTGGTTCACGGGTCGTCGGGGTCCCTGACGGGAACGCCCCTCGCCGTGCAGATGCCCCTACCCCGCGGGCCAGTCGGGCCAAGGGCACACCCTTGGCCAAGATGTTGATGGCGGCGTTGTGGTCGGCATTCGCCGTGTGGCCACAAGCCGTACACTTGAACACTGCCTGGGTCTTGCGGTTGGCCTTGTCCACGTGTTGGCACACCGCACAGGTCTGCGACGTGTAGGCGGGATCAACCTTCACCAGTGCCCCCGCCTTGTAGGCCAGGTTCCGTTCCAGCCGGCCCCAGTTGGACTTCACGTTCCTGCCGGGTTCCTCAACCGTGCCCTTCGCACTCTGGGTCATGGCCTTCGTGTGCAGGTCCTCGACAACCACCGTGTGGGCCCTGTCTGCCAGCTTGCGGCTGTGTTGATGGCCGACATTCTCCCGCTTGCACCGCCGTTTCCGATACAGGCGGTTGAGTTGTCCGCAGATGCGCCGACCGCGGTGGGACAGGGGCTGTCCGTTCCGCCGGGACCGCTCGCGCGCCTTGTCGGCCTTGCGCTGCTTGCGCCTGATGTTGGCGTCCAAGTTCGAGGTGTCCGGCAGTGTGTACACGTGGCCGTTGCTGTCCGTGGCCTGCCCCACGTTGCGGTCCACGCCCAAGTCCCCCGTCGGTGCCGGTGGCCGCACGCGGTCGGCTGGCACTTCGTGGAACACATGGGCATACCACTTGGGATGCCGTTCCGTGCCTTCCTTCAACACCCGGACCTGCTTGGGACGGCAGCCCAGATATTGCCCACTGCCTGACAGCCGTACCCAGCCGACCTTGGGGATGTGCAGACGCGTGCCGTCCATGCGCACATCTTGTGGGATGGTGAAGCCGGGCGTGGTGCGGTGCCGGGACTTGAAGTGGGGCAGGCCGGCGTCGGCGCTGTCGAACGACCGCGCATATGCATCCGCCAGATACTTCAGCGCGTAGCGGACCACCGAGGCCGGATACGCCTGCAGCCAGGCATGGGCCGGGTCGTTGCGCAGAACCGTGAACCGATGGCCCAAGGTGAAGAAGGAGACGGACGGCTTGGGGCCGATCCTGTACATCTTCCACATGCGATAGCGCCATTGGCAATCGGCCAGCATGTGGTTCCACACGTAGCGGCAGGCTCCCGCAATCTGGGCGCACAGGGCCGCCTGCTGCGGGTTGTCGAAGCACACGCGGTACCGTTCGGCGCGGAGCACCGAAGGCTCTGTTGTAGAGTCGGGAACAGCAGTCCGGGTTGTCATGATCAACCTGCCTGTGAGGGAGCCGTGCAGTGTGTCACCACTCACGGCTTCCGTCATTGTAGCCGAGATTATGCCAACCCCTCGGTATAAGCCCCTTCACTTGCAGTCCCTGATGATCGGAAAGCAAGGTTGCCGAGAAGCAGCGCGGAATGCCTTGACAGTCTTCTTCGACACCATGCCATTATCGCGTGCTGGAAACTCCTTGATTCACGGATTGGGTTTTCTGTGACGCGTGCAAGGCGATCCCCTGTGATTCGTAAAACCGGTCTCCAACCATCCTCACAAAGTGTGGCAGGCGCGGTGCCGGCCGCGGCCAACCGCAGAGATGTTGCCTGCGTAGGTATTTAGCCCCCTGTCCGGCATCTGAAACCTGACGTACAGCCAGACCCTTACCCCCTTGCCACGGTACCTGAACCACACGTGCTCAAACGCTGATCAGGTTGAAGTAGTCCCGGTACAGCCAAGCCTTGTTGCGCTTGCGATTCCCGAGCTCGTCCAGGATGCCCAACGAGGCCATCTTCAGGATCAACCTGCGGGACACGTCGTAGGAAACCTCCAACATCCCCATCACATTCCGGACTGTGACAACCGGTCGTTCGAAGAGGTTGTCCAGCAGAACATGTCCAATTCCAGCCTGGTGTGCCAGTTCGCGCGCGATGGTCAAGCGGTCCGTTTCCCGAAGCTCAAGAACCGCCCGCGCGTCCCTGATCGCCTTGTCTGCGACATCCGCGATCCCGTCCAGGTGAAATGCAAGGGGCATATATCGAATAGTTGACAGTCAAACTTTTGTGCTACAATTGCGGTTAAAGAGAGGATCCGACTGCAACCTGGGCCCGCAGCCGGACACGGTGATGGGAACACCATGGCCAGCAACCCCCGTCTTACAAGCCAGCAGACCGTCGTGCGGAACCTGCGCGTGCGCCTGTATCCCGGCACGGCCGCGAACGGCCAGTACCTTGAACAACTGGCCGGAGCCTGCCGGTTCGCCTGGAACCACGTGCTGGCCGGGCACGAGACGGACTACCGCATGTGGAAGGCGTTCGGCAAGCCGGGGGAGGGTCCCGGCAGTCCGACCTTCTTTACGCTGGGCCAGCGGTTCACGCAGTTGCGGAACG
>MPMO01000085.1 GCA_002238555.1 Caldilineaceae bacterium bin34 | reverse complement strand
CAGCCGAAGACCTCCTCCACCCGCTTGCGGAGGCGCAGACTCACCGCATAGCCGGCATGCCGCGTCGTGCGACCGTCGATGGCCGAGTGCTGCTTCTTTTGGGCGACATGCGGGGTCGCCCTCCGGGCGCGGATGTCCCGCACACAATCCCGGGTGTCGTAGCCGCGGTCGGCCCCCAGCGTGCGCGGCCGGTAGCCCCGTGCCCGCACCCCGTCCAGGAGCTCCGGTACGGCATCCCGCTCGGCCGTGCCGGTGGCTGGGCTGACGGTGAAGTCCATCAGCAGGCCGTGGCGGTTTTCCATCAGGGCATGGCCCAGGAACGCCAGCCGGGCTTCCCTGCCCTGCCCCTTGCGCAGCAGGCGCGCCTCGGGGTCCGTGGTGCTGGCGTGCGTCTCGTTGCGGCGACGCTCCCCGCGGAAATCCACCGACGGGTTGCCCGGATCGTCGTCCGAGGGTGGCGGCGGTCCCTCCTTGGGCCGGAAGCTCTTGAGGCTGGCCGCGGCCTCAATCAGGGTCCCGTCCACGCTGAAGTGCTCGTCCGACAGCAGCCCCTCCGCATCGGCCGCCCACACCACCTCGTCGAACAGGGCCCGGCCCGCGTCGTGCGCCAGCAGCCGGGGCCGGTTCTTGGTGAAGACCGTGGCATCAAAGCTGCGCTCCATCAGATCCATGTCCAGGAACCAGCGGTAGAGCAGGTTGTACTCGAGCTCATCGCAGAAGGCGCGCTCGCTGCGCACCGAGTACAGGGCGATCAGTAGCGAGGCCTTCAACAGCCGCTCGGGCGGCACCGAGGCCCGGCCCACCGAGGCGTACATGCGGTCGAATGCCGGCGACAACCGTTCCAGGGCCGCATCGGCCACCGCCTTAATCCGTCGCAGCGGATGGTCCTTGGGGACCCGTTCCTCCAGGTCCACGATGGCCAGCATGCTGCGTTGGGGGTGGGGACGACCGCGCATCAGGAATTCCTCCGTTGCCAGGGAGCCCTATCCTAACCGGCCGCGTTTTTCAGCAGCCTGCTAGGGATGAGCGGGTCCTGTTCGTTCGCTTCGAGCCATGGCAGTTGCCATCAGATGCAAGAAGGAGTGTATTCCCGCCTCCGCCTTCAAGCCCCTTCACTTCCATGCGGGACCGCCCCAAGGCCCCCTGGTCCCTTTCCAGGCCCCGGACCAACATCAGCGGAAGTTGACAGTGTCCCACCACGTACGGATGCCTGCGTCCTGCGTTGGGACTACAATCGACTGGGATGGCGGGATGGGCCGCCGTGCCGTGTCCGCCATCGGAGGAACCGGACATGAATTGCCGGAAGTGGAAGCTGGTGGCAGTGGGACTGGCACTGTTGTGCGGGGCCTGCGTCCGGCCGTCTGGAACCATGCCTTCGGTGTCGTCGCCGACGGCTGTGCCCATTGGTCCCGCGATCCTGTCTTCCGCCACGCCCATGTCGGTGGCGCCTCCTGTCCTGGTCGTCCCTGCGATGCCATCCTGTCCCCCGATGGAACCGTCCTCCGGCTCGTACTGTGACAAGGAGGTGCTGCTAGCCGCGCGGGATGCACTGCGCGGTGCCAATACGGCAGTGCTCCGCACTTGGCAACCTGACAACCCGATCGGGTCATTTGAAGGGATACGCGTGCACCCGTCTTCCGGACGGGTAGTGGCGATAGAAGATGATTGGCCGGCATTCCTTACCGGGTCCATTCCCAAGTCCCTGGGGCAGCTCGACCAACTGCAGGTACTGGATTTGGGTGGCAACGGGTTGACGGGAACCATTCCGGAAGAACTGGGACAACTCGGTCACCTGCAAGAACTGAGTTTGGGTCGCAACCTGTTGACGGGGCCCATTCCCTCGCAACTGGGGCAGTTCGGCCGTTTGAGAGTACTGAATTTGACCGATAACCGGTTGACAGGTGCCGTTCCTTCGGCACTGGGACAACTCAGCCACCTACAAAGCCTGGATTTGAGCCACAATCAGTTGACGGGAACCATTCCCCCGGAACTGGGGCAACTGGGCCAACTACAAAACCTGGATTTGAGCCACAACCAGTTGACAGGAACCATTTCCCCGGAACTGGGGCGGCTCAGCCAATTGCAAGTACTGGGTTTGGGCATTAACCAGTTGACGGGAACCATTCCCCCGGAACTGGGGCAACTGGGCCAACTACAAAACCTGGATTTGAGCCACAACCAGTTGACGGGAACCTTTCCTCCAGAACTGGGGCAACTCAACCAGTTGCAAAGACTGAATTTGCGCAGCAACCAATTGACGTGTGGCATTCCTCCGGCACTGGAGCATCTGGACCAACTGGAATGGCTGAGTTTGGGTGGCAACCAGTTGACGGGACCCATTCCCTCGCAACTGGGGCAGCTTCACCAACTGCAAAGCCTGGATTTGAGCCACAACCAGTTGACGGGACCCATTCCCCCGCAACTGGGGCAGCTAAACCAACTGCAAAGCCTGGATTTGAGCCACAACCAGTTGACGGGACCCAGACCCCCGCAACTGGGACAGCTAAACCAACTGCAAAGCCTAGATTTGCGCCGCAACCAGTTGACGGGAACCATTCCCCCGCAACTGGGACAGCTGGACCAACTGCTGGGACTGGGTTTGAGCCATAATCTGCTGACCGGTTCCATCCCCGAGTCACTGGGGCAACTTCTCCAATTGTGGGAATTGAATGTGACCGGCAACCGGTTAACGGACGCCACTTCTCCGAAACCGGGACGGGTTAACCAATTGGGCGTCCCGCCGGCCGCCGGTGTTTACGCCGATCAAACGGAACACTGGGGAGGACAGTACCGCGTACTGCATCAGGGGCGGCAGGTGACAGTCACCTTGGCTACCCACCGCTCCCGGGTAGTGAACGGAGAGCCTCCGCAGCTACTGTTCCGGCTGTCCGAGGGCTATCGGCCGATACTGCCGGTGACCTGGGCGACGGTGGCTTGGCCGATGACCGCACAGGGCCGGTCCCGGCCGGAGGCCGCGCCAGCAACCGTGATCCTGGAAGCACGGCCGGACGGGACGGTGCACCACGTGGACGCGCCGACCCTTGACGGCGCGGGCTATGTGGGGTACCGCACCGCCATGACCTGGGTAACGAATAAAGCAGCCTTGCAACTCTTTATGGCGGGATCTTTCACGCCTCCAGCGGATGCGGGAACCTACCGCCTGATGCGCCACGGGAACACCGTCACGGCGACCCTGGCTTCGCCTGCGGCGGACAGGGCGACCGCAGAGTTGGCTCCCTTCCTGTTCACGGTGCCGGTAGGCTTCCGGCCGGTGGAGGAGGTGACGTGGACGGTGCCGGTGACGGCATTGATCCCGACTGGGGTGTCCGCCTCCGGATCGGAGCCGCGCGAGGCCTCCGGATCCGCCTTTGACTTGCGGGTGAATCGGGATGGCACGGTTGTGCATATGGATCCGCCGGCCCCGACCGGCTATGTCACCACGGCCGTGTGGCACACCGCGGATCCGGGATGGATGGAGGTTCGGAAGTCCTATGCGCCAGCCGGGAACGAAGGGACGGGGACATACACCCTGCGGCGGGACGGCACGCGGGTGACGGCAACGGTGACGGGTGCGCACGAAGTCCCTCTCACCTCGGTCCTGTTCACTGTGCCAGCGGGGTTCCGTCCCGCGCAAACCGTGAGTCAGTCCATGGCGGTGGACACGGCCGGCTGTCACACCCGAACGCTGAAAGTGCGGCCGCAGGGGACGGTGCACTTGGTGGGGAGACCGATGGAGGCCGGGGATGAGCCCCTGGTCTACGGAACCACCATGACTTGGACCACGGGTGCCGACGTGTGCCAGCGCCATCCCTGGGTGCAGGCCCGTCTGCTGCGAGCCCTGCGCAACCAGGGACTCGTCCGGGATTCCTGTGCGGAGGTCACATGGACGGATCTGGCTTCCGTGGAGAGTTTGAATCTGAATCCCACCACCACCCTCCGCGCGTGGCTGGAGAGTACGCTCCCGCTGCAGATTCACGACCTGGCTGGCCTGACCGGTCTGACAACACTCGACCTGCAAGGCGATGCCTGGTTCCCCACGGTGCCCGCCGACCTCCTGATCCAAACCCCGGCCCTGGAATCCCTGGACCTATCCGGCTCCCACCTGCGATTGCCGCCGGGCTTCTTGGCTCACGCGCCCGGGTTGCGACAGTTGACATTGCGGGACATGGAGCCGGAAGTCCCGGCCAGTCCGTTGGAACTGCCGACCGGCTTGCTAGCCCCCATGCCCGAGCTGCAGGACCTGACTCTGGAAGTCCCAGCCAGCCAAGCGGAGTTGCCACAGGACTTGTTGGCCCATGTTCCCGAACTGCGGCACCTGACCTTGAAGGGAGCGGGGTTGACGGAGCTGCCACCAGACTTGCTGGCCCATGTCCCCGAACTGCGAGCGTTGACCCTGGAGACCCCGGAGCTGAGGGAATTACCGGCCGACTTGCTGGCCCCCACCACCGTGATGGAACACTTGATTTTGAAGACGGCGGGGTTGAAGGAGCTGCCACCGAACTTCCTGGTCCACACACCCCATCTGCAATGTCTGATCCTGGAAGCGGCGGGGCTGTCCACCTTACCGCCCGAATTTCAAACCCGGCTGCACGAGATTCAAGGCCTCGGGGCCTGTACCTAATTCCCCGGGCTCGTGCCCGTCGTGCCGCTCCTGCCGTCACAGGGGATCCCAACCCACATACGCAACGAGCGGTGGGTGGAGCCCATCCCCGGCGGTGACCGGGCTGTGCCACCTCCACCGGGGATTGCAACACAGCCCGACATCGTGCAGGTTGCATACATTCGACCGGCCTTGGATGTTTCCAGCCGACGGTCGGGATAAGTCGCCGACCGCATTTTGGGTTTGAGGTCGGTGGGAGGCACGTGGCTTCAAGCCTCTGGTGCGAACTCGGCCACTCTGCAGCCAGATACCGGTTGGATCGTGCCTCCGGCCGGCGGGCATGTAGCTGTGGCACACCGGAGCACTACCGGGTGATGGGGTTCCGGTTCTCGTTGTACTTGGCGGGTATCGATAGTGACGCGCACGGTCTCCAGACATCCAGCCACCGGATCGTGGGCTAAGTATCAGCAAAGAATTTCGAACGCGCTTGCCAGGAATCCTTGGCATTTGGAGTGTCGGAAGCCTGTGGTCCTTGGCGGTAAGGAGATTCGCAGCCACGGCGGATGGTGACTCTTGGTCACCGTCCGCGGTCATCCCTAGCGCGTGGCGATGGGACGACACCGGACAAGAACACCGATGTCCCATGCCACGATATGGCACTCCCGGGTCCCGACCCGACATCCGCGGCGATGGGGAGTCGGATACGGCACCGGCAACCGTAGCGGGATGGCGGGATCGCCATGCAGGAAGAGACGGAGAGCGTTGGGCTACCCGGAACAGATCCTTGGACCCCGATGCCACAGGACGACACCTGCATTCGAGTTGCGCTTGCATGGGTGGGACGTTGCCGGCCGGGTCCGGGCCAGGGGGTAGAATCCGGGACCGGGCGACTGCCTCCGGGGCGTTTCCCATCTCCGCAGACCTGCGCCGGCAATACGTTGCCGCCACCGTGCCCGGCGGTCCGCCCCAAGGAACCCACCCATGCCTCTCCCCGGTTTGTCCCCCAACCTGGCCGGCCGAAGGCCTTCCGCTCAGAGGATGCTGCCGTTGCTGCTGCTGTGCCTAGGTCTAGGGTGGCTGTGGGCCGCAGTTCCGGTCACCGCCCAAGGTAAAGTCCCGTTGTCGTCTGCGGCCAAGACGACAGGCTCCTACCGCAATCTGGCGGAGAACCACGCCGGTACCTTCCACCTGATGCGGGAGAAGGGAGTGGTGTACGCGACCTTCCAAACCGACCGCTCCCCGGTGCAGTTCCTGGCCCGGGACCAACCGGAGGCGCTGCTGACCGTGCCGGAAGGCTTCCGGCCCGCCGTGGACATCACCTGGGAGGTCAGCGCCCGGTCCGTACGGTCGGACGGCACGCCCTATTCCGACCCGTCCGGCCGCCGGGTGTTTCGGATGCGCGTGAACACCGAAGGGCATGTGCGCTACGTGGACGATGCGGGTGTGGACGGAGCGGGCTTTCTCCGGTATCACACGATGCTGGCATGGCCGCTGGCCGGCACCGAGCCCCGGGTGTGTGAATACCATTGGATGATCCGGGAAGACATTCTGGCGGCCGTGCAGGCCCTGGGAGATGCCTTGGTACCCTGCACACAGGTGGACTGGACCCATTTGGCACGCATCCGCACCCTGTACCTGGATACTTGGGAGGAGAGTTTCGTGCGGCATGGCCTGGTGGGCCTAACCAACCTCACTGCGTTGCAGATGCCGTCCATTCCCATACATGGAGCCACCTCCACCAACCTCAACAGCCTGTTGGCCCATACACCCCGCCTACAGACCCTGCAGATGGAGGGAACCGGCTTGGAAAACCTGCCGGACGACCTGTTCCAGTACACCCCGCTGCTGGCCCATCTGTCCCTTAGGAATAATTCCCGTGTGGATGCGGATTTGCCGGACGGCCTGTTGGTCGACATCCCTCATCTGGAATCCCTGCATCTGGAGGGCGGTTATCCGTCGGCGGCACTGGCCCCGCTGCTGCCCCATGTCCCGCACCTGACCCGTCTGACCGTGACGGCCTCCACCCCCCTGCCGGAGACATTTCTGGCAGCCGTGCCCCACCTTACGCACCTGACGATCAAGGAGGGCTTTGAACCCTGCGCGACACCGAACCTGCTGGCACCCGTACCGGACCTGCAGCTCTTCGCGGTGCACATGGCTGCGGATTCCGCGTCCCTGGCCTGCCTGGAACGTGCCCTGCGCCTCCACACACCGGTCCTGGGAGAGCTGCATATCGAGCTTTGGGACTTGCGGGACTTGGACGAGGTGCTGCCAAACCTGCCCCGGCTCACCCGTCTGACCTTGGATGTGGGAGGCCTGACCCAACTATCCCCGCAACTGCTGGCCGAGGTTCCCGAACTGACCCACCTCGCGTTGCACGGCGCACCACAGGACACGTCCCTGACGCTGCCGGACGGATTCTTCGCGCATACGCCCCGCCTGACCGCCCTGTCCCTGCACGCGAACCGCCTGCAGAACTTGCCACCCAACCTGCTGGCACCCCTGTCGGAACTGCAGCAGGTGCAGCTCACCACAGAGGACATGACAGCCCTGCCGACCTGGTTTCTGGACTGGGTGACAGAGCTGCGAGTGGCCGGGAGAAATCCGATCCTACCAACGGATTTCCCGATGCACACTCCGCGCTTGGAAGTCCTGCACCTGGACTCATTCTCGCTGACATCCTTCCCGGAGCATTTCCTGACCTATGCGCCGCGACTGGTCAAACTTCACCTGCGTGTGCCTGAGTTGCAGGCCTTGCCGGCGGCCTTCCTGGCCCATGCCCCACGCCTGGAAGTGTTGCACTTGCGTACCTCCGAGTACTCTCTCGCACTGCATTCTTTGCCGGAAGAGTTCCTGAGTTACGCACCGAATCTGGTTGACCTCTACCTGCTCGCACCTGCGCTGTGGACCTTGCCGCCCTCATTTCTGGCTCATGCCCCCCGTCTGGAAAAACTGACACTGGCGCATGGGTACGAACCCTCCCCACCTTATCCCAGGGTAAAGCTGCCAATCAGGGCCCTCCCCGCCAATTTCCTGGCCAACGCCCCCAGTCTGAGATATCTCGATCTGGAGTCCTTGGGGGATGTCGTTGGATTCCCTCAGCGGTTCCTGGCCCATGCCCCGCAACTCCGATACCTGAAACTGGACGCCAACCAAGCGAAGGCCCTGCCAGCCGACTTCCTCACCCGACATCCACACCTCGAAACAGTCTGGATACGGGCCCAAAATGTTTCGGCCCTGCCCCGCGGGTTCCTGTCCCAATCCCCCAACTTGGTTGACCTGAAGCTCGACCTGCAGCGGGTGGATACGCTACCCGGTGGCTTTCTCGCTGAGACGCCCCGCCTGCGGAACGCGGCGATCGATGTGCATCGGGTTGAAGCCCTGCCGACGGGCTTCCTGGCCGATGTGCCGCATCTGGCCTCCCTGAACCTACGCGCGCACAACCTGACGGCCTGGCCCGCGGACTTCCTGACCCATGTCCCCCGCATCCAGACGCTTGGTTTGGCCATGCCCCTGCTCGAACCGCTGCTGACGCCGGACCACCGTCTGTGGGACACCCTGCAGGCCGCCGGCCTGCGCGTGAAGGTGGCCCGGCCCGATCCGTTCCATTTCGAGGATTCCGACTTCAAGCAACAGTGCATTCCGACCACCATCCGGCTCGGCGACATTCTGGAGGTGGAGGGACGCGAATACGACGACAACGGCGACATACTGTTGCGCGTATCCCACTGGCGGGAACGCGAGCTCTTTGTAAATTACTGGGTTTACCTGGCCCCCTGTCCGCACCTGATCGATGCCCGTTTTACGGCACCGACGTTCGAGGTCTGTGCCGCCAACAGGGATCCGGAGGAGTGTGTCCCGATCAGTGAACGGTACGGAGATGTCATGGCTGCGATCTACGGTTGAAAGGTGACCATATGTTCACGGTCCGGCGACGTGAATCCATGGCCAACCCAGGACGGGGCAGAGCCGGGTGCGGAGTGATTGACGATTGCCGGGACCCAGGGACCACCACCGGGGAATCCCATCCTCGCGCGCGGGACTTTCGTGTTCCCATCCACTTGTAGGAGACGGCCGCCAGGGAAACAATCGTTCAGCAACGGTGTCGAACCTCAAGCCTCGTTGGACGTAGTGGCAGGTTTCGATTGCCACCGGGCCTTCGTTCCCGCGCGGGGACGCCGACGGCAATCTTGAACCGGCCGCAGCGAACGCGGGCTGCCGGCCCGGTTCGGGTCGGTAGAATGGGGAACACTGGCCTCCTGCCCGCCATGAGGAAACAGCCCATGCCCCCGGTGCCGGGCCATGCCGGCCCAACCAGTCCGACGGAAAGATGGCCTTCCGCCCGGAAGGTGCTGCCATTGCTGCTGCTGTGCCTAGGCCTGGGGTAGCTGTGGGCCGCCGCCCTGGTCGTCGCCCAGGACCAGGTCCCTCCACCCGCGGTCGAGGCTACGGGTCCCTACCGCAACCTGGTGGAGAACCACCACGGCACCTTCCACCTGCGGCGGGAGGCGGGAGTTTGACAGGTATATGTGACGTTGCGGTCCTGCCGTGCCGGGGCACTTTGTGCGGCCATGGCAGGAAGTCCGACGCATGGTCGTCCTCGGGTAGAGTGGCGATGCCATTCACCCACCCCACCTGCGAGGGCTGTCATGCGTCGGTGCCGGTCATGGTACAGGATCCATCAGTTGCCGCACACCCGTCTGCCGCTGCCGCCGGGACCGCTGCAGGACAGCCTGGCCCTGTGGCTGCAGGGCACACTGCTGGCCGGGAACGGCTGTCTGGACCGGGTGGCGGCTGCACTGGCGGCCCGCGGGGGCAACGTCCACACCCTGCGCCGCCGGCTGTGCGACGGGCTGAAGGATGACGCGGACCGGCAGGATGCCTGGGGCGCGGACCAGGAACTGGACGTGGAGACCTGCTTGGCCCCGCTGCTGGCCTGGGTTCTGTCCTGGATGGTGCTGCACGGGCCGGGGCATGCGCAGCCCTGGGTGCTGTTGACGGACGCGACCCTGTATGCCTGCCGGGACTGGATTGAGCAAGGCTTCCGCGGCCTCAAGCGTGCCGGCTGGCAGTGGCAGCGCACGCGTCGCACCGACCCGGTACGCGCGGGGCGGCACTGGCTGGTGCTGGTCGTGGCCACCCTGCTGGCGGTGGCCTACGGCACGCGCCGGGAGGAAGCCGCGGCCCTGGGCCGGACCCCCGCGCAACTCCGCACGCCCCCGGCCGACCGGCCCGGTCCGGTCGGCCCCCCGACGCCTCAGCCTCCTACGCCAGGGGATGGCCTGCCTGGGGGCCCTGCTGGCCCAGGGGCGGTGGTGGACGCGGGTCTGGCTGCGGCCCCGGCCCGGTCCCTACGGGCCGGCGGCCGTCCGCGCTCTGGCCCAGGGGCCCTGACGCAGCGCTCCGCCTCCGACACGCAGACCCGGCCACCGTCCCCGCGGGGCTCGTCCCCGCGGGCCGGCCGGCACGTCCCGAACGCCCCCACTCGGGCCCTCAGACCACCGCGGAACCTACGAACCCGCATCCCGCCACCGAAGGCCCGGGCCGCGGGCGAACGACGTTCGAATCGGTCGCCTGTCCCCCACACCCGAAGCCATGCATATACCTGTCAAGAGGCGGGAGTGGTGTACGCGACCTTCCAGACCGACCGCTCCCCGGTGCAGTTCCTGGCCCGGGACCAACCGGAGGCGCTGTTGACCGTGCCCGCAGGCTTCCGGCCTGCCGTGGACATCACCTGGGAGGTCAGCGCCCGGCCCGTGCGGACTGACGGCACGCCCCATCCCGACCCCTCCGAGCGCCGGGTGTTCCGGACGCGCGTGGACACCGCGGGCCAGGTACGCTACGTGGACGATGCGGGCGTGGACGGGACGGGGTATCTCGGGTACGACACGGTCCTGGCCTGGCCCCTGGCCGGCATCGAACCCCAAGTGTGCGACCTCGGAACATCCGGGAGGGCATTCTGACGGCCGTGCATGCCCTGGAGGATGCCACGGTGCCCTGTACGCAGGTGGACTGGAGCCATTTGGCCCGCATTCGGACCCTGTCCCTGGATGTCCATAGCGGGAATTTTGCGCGGCACGGCCTGCTGGGCCTGACCAACCTTGCCGTGTTGCAGGTGTCTGGAGGGGCTGACACCTATCCCGACGACCTGCTGGCCCACACGCCCCGGTTGCAGACCCTGCGGATCGAGCGGAACGCTCTGGAAGACCTGCCAGCCAATCTGTTCCGTTACACCCCGCGGCTGACCCGCCTGACCATGACATCCTCCACTCCCCTGCCGGAGACGTTCCTGGCGACCGCGCCCCGGCTCACCCACCTGACGGTCGGTGACGGCCTGGAACCCTGTGCGACACCGGATCTGCTGGCCCCCGTACCGGACCTGCAGCACTTCGCGGTGCGCATGGCCGCGGAGGATGGGGAGCTGGCCTGCCTGAATCGCGCCCTACGCCTCTTGCCCCGTGCCCTATGGCAAATACCATGGCTTGACGCGCACGAACAGCACCCGTTTGCCTCATGGGCATGCCGGAAGTTTCACCCGAGTCCACGAAGCTGCAGACGTACTCGGGAATGTTCGACCAGGTTGGTTCCAGCCTCCAACCAGACAAGAGTCGGCACCACATGGCCCCGGTCAACTCAAGGTTGCACTCCAACCATGTTCCCGGACCATCGTCTCAAAGTGGCCCACATCAACCTCCAGGCCGAACCCCGGAGTCTCCGGCAAGTGAATCCATCCGTCCTCGACGGTGTAGGAAGCGTGCAGGCCCGGCGTGTCCGCCGCATCCCACTCCACAAAGCCGAAATGCTCAAGGACGGCACCCAGATGACCGGTCAGGTAGTTGCCAAGCACCCGTCCGTAATGATGCGGGGAGGAGGTTACGCCGATCGGGTCCAGCCGACTGGCAATGTCCAGCCAAGCCATCAGGCCGGGGCTGAAGATGTCGTATTGAACGACATCCACCAGTCCTTGAGCGGCCATGTCCATCAGCGTGGGTGAAGCCTGTCCCTCACCGTCGGCAATCAGGGTGTCGATCCCTTCGCGCCGCTTCCACTCCTGCAGGTCCTCGTACAGGACGGGATCCTCGTGGAAGGCCTCCTCAATCCAATGGACGCGGGCATCCGCGGTCTCGCTCAGAACCCGCTTGGCCAAGTTCAGGTTCCAGCCGTTGTTGGCATCGATCATGATGCGGCCGGCCGGCCCGGCCACTTCGCGCACCCCCTTGATGATCTTGATGTCCCGGACCGTGCCCTTCTCCAGCGGCATGTGGCGGCCACCGCGGCCCACCTTGATCTTGAAGTTCACATGGCCCTGATCCTTCCCGAACGCCGCTTCCGACTTCAGCAGCTCCACAGCCTCATCGTCGTCGGACAGGTGCAGATCGTCGATGTAGAGCGAGGTGTCGTAGCAGGGAACCGACACTTCGTCGGGCAGTGACACGCCGCGCTGGGCCGCCAGCAGACGAAAGACCGGCTTGCCCGCAATCCGGGCCGCCAGATCCCAGAGCGGATACTCCATGGGCTGCCACTGGTCCGCAGGACCGACTCCTTCGGCAAAGACGTTGCAGAGCGACTTGCCCAGGAGACTGCCCCCGAAGGATCTGGGACAGTCGGACCAGCCCAGACCGGTGTGCCCGTCGGCGGTCGTGATCCGCATCAACCGGGCCACTGTTTCCAGACCGTGGACATCCAGCCGCGAATTGGAACCCGCCGCGCGCGGGCGCGCCCCGGGCAGACCCGCCCATTCCACCTTGACGATTGTTGTGTCAAACATCGAATCTCACTCCATCATCAGTACGCTGCGGGCCACTTCACCGCGCTCCAGGGCCGCAAACGCGTCGTTTACGCCGCCCAGCTCGTACTCGCGGGTCACCAGTTCGTCCAGCATCAGGTGGCCGCTTTTGTACAGCGAGACCATGCGGGGGAAGTCCACCTGCGTGCGCGCCGAGCCGTACAGGGAGCCAATCACGGTCTTTTCCTGAATCCACATGCGCGCATCCAGCTTCAGTTCCGTGTCCACCGGGGCATGGCCCACATAGACGGTCACGCCGCGGGCCCGGGTGCACTCCAGGGCCTGGATGAAGGGCTCGGCCGTCAGGCCGATCGCCTCGAACGCATAATGGGCTCCGGCCCCGCCGGTGATGGCGCGGATGCGATCCACCGGATCCTCCCGGCCGGCGTTGACCACATGGGTGGCGCCGAATTCGCGGGCCATGTCCAGCTTGTTGTCCAGCAGGTCCACGGCGATGATCGGGCTGGCGTTGGACAGACGGGCGCCCTGGATGCAGTTGAGGCCGACCCCGCCGCAGCCGAAGACCGCAACCGAACGGCCGGGCTCCACGGCCGCCGTGTTGATGACGGCCCCCACGCCTGTCATGACACCGCAGCCGATCAGGGCGGCCGGCCCCATCGGCGTGTCCTTTTCGATGGGCACAATTTGTGTGCGATGCACCGTGGTTCCCGTGGCAAAGGTGCCGATGCCGCTCATCTGGGACATGGTGCGGTCCGCGCCGGGGAACACAGGCTCCAGACTGTCATCGGCCTCCAAGGAGCAAACCGCGGGATGGCCGCGCTGGCACATCTCGCAATAGCCGCAGTGGGGCTTCCACGAGAGGATCACCCGGTCGCCGGGGCCCACGTCCGAAATCTCGTCGCCGACCTTCTCGATCACGCCGGCCCCTTCGTGGCCGAGGATCAAGGGCGTCTCGATCTGGGTCCACTCCCCCTTGACAACATGCCAGTCGGAATGGCAAACCCCACTGGCCAGGATCCGCACTTCGATGCAGTCCGGCCCGAGGGGCGGCTTTTCAAACTCCATTACCTCCAACGGAGTTTGGGGTTGGTGCAGAACAGCGGCCTGGATCATGTCGTTACCTGTTCCTTTATACCGCCCTGTTCGGTACGGTTGCGGGTAATTCGCTCTCGGTTGATGGGGGCCCTGTTGCAAGCCCCCGCAACTCGAGTCCGGGTGGAGCAGTCCCCACCGACAGCCTGGTTCGTTCGGCGAGCAGGGCCTTAACCTCCCTGTAGGGCATGTACAACGT
>MPMO01000016.1 GCA_002238555.1 Caldilineaceae bacterium bin34 | reverse complement strand
AAGCCCCTCGATCACAGGGTCCCGAGTCCGGCTTGGGCTTCCGCTGTCCTGAGGTGTTGCGAAGCTTGGCCGGGCTGCGTCAGTTGGAATCCGAATCCTTGCTGTCGGCCATGTAGCGGGCCAGTTCCCGGTACCGAGCCTCATCCACGGATGTGTATTCCTCTATGACCTCCCAGTCCATGCCCTTGGCCAGCATCCTGGACACGATGTTGTACTGGAAGGCCTCGTGTCGGCCCTCTTCGCGGCCCTCTTCGCGGCCCTCTTCGTGGCCCTCGCGCCAGGCATCTTTCAAGGCGTTCCTCAGCTTGGGACCGAACCGCTTGGCCCCATCGGGCCGGAACAAGTCGTACGGGTCCGTACCGTCGAGCAAACTCAGGTCAACGTCTTCAACAGACTGTTTGCATGCACCCACCATATCCTCCGTATCCGTCAAGTAACGATGGCAACTTTCCGCGGGCAGTCTCTCAACTGGACTTGAAGGCTTTCAGCCTGAACCGAGCCAAAGCCTGGCAAGCGCACAGTGGACTGGTCAGACCCCGGACTTGACTCCTTCAACCGGAGGCGGCATTGGCTCCGGTGGCCACATCCCGTGCCAGATCCCGGTATCGTGCTTCATCAACCGAAGTAATCCGTTCTATAGCCTGCCAGTCCATGCCTTGGGCCAACATCCAGGACACGGTGTTGTACAGGGACAGGTTGGCTTCGCGCCGGCCCTCTTCGCGGCCCTCTTCGTGGCCCTCGCGCCGGGCATCCGCCAAGGCGTTCGTCAGCTTGGGACCAAACTTCCGCTTGGCTCCATCGAGCAGGAACAGGTCGTACGGGTTCGTACCGTCAAGCAGACTCAGGTCAACGTCCCCAACAGCCTGGTTGTATTCGTCCATCATGTCCTCCGTACCCGTCAAGTGATGATAGTTGTTGACAAACCCGCGATAGTTGTCGGGAGCCTCCTCCGGGGGCAGCTGGTCCAGCAACTGCCGCAACAGCGGCAGGGCTTCCCGCACGTGCCAGCCGAAGGCCATGGCCAGGGACAGCTCCATGATCCGGCCCCGGTACCCGCCACGCACCTCGGTCGGTGCAATCCCCACCTGATCCATCAGCACATGCGTGAATCTGGGCGTCGTGGCCCAACGACGCACCTCCTCCGGAAACAGGGCCTCGAAACTCGTTTCCGCACTCCACTTCCGCCTGCCCTGGTGAAATACGACCGGCACGATGGGCGTGAGGTTGCCCTCAGGCTGCCGATTGGCAGCCTCCCGCTCCCAGATGCGGAGACAGTACCGCAACATCCTCAACACCATCAGCCGCTGCACGTCCGTCTGGTGCTCCACGAGCACATAGAGCGACAGCCGTTCCTCGCCATTGTACTGAACATCAAACAGGGCATCCACGGAGCCGTACCGCATCTCCTCGTCCACAAAGGTCTCGTTGCGGAAGGACAGCGTGGACCAATCGATTCCGGAGGCCAAATCGCTGGGGAGCCTGGCCTCCAACCAGGCCGCGGCAGCGACCTTCACCTCCACGGTCTTCAGGAACAAGGCATCGTGGTACGTGGCGATCTTGCGGCCGGGCGGCATGCGCGTTTCCTTGCGGCTGGCAACTCAACTCGAGGGACACACGGACGGCCCTGGTTCCAACAGTGCCCTGCGAGGCACCGAATGTCTGCATCCCCGGTTGAGACGGACTGAACACTGCCCCTGTACCTGTGCAGAAGTGCAAATTGTTTCAGGTTCTCCGCGGGTCACACATCCATTGTTCATCAATAATATATTAGATGTGTATATTGACCGCAAAACTTGGCCAACCAAAGCCGTTTTCAGTGGATTTCCGGCATCGGGCGGTCAACCAGCCCGGGACGTGAGGCCGCCAGTGGACATCGGGGGCGCCTGCACCGCGCTGCGGTAGCCCTGTTGCTTGCGACGCTCGCCCTCGTGACTACCCGGGGCTGCCGCGCGAGCAGTCGGTCCAGTGGCTCGGCAGGCCGCCGTGGTCACTGCCCTGGATGCCTTGGCGGCAGACCTGCTGGGGGATCGACCGGCGGATGCGGTGGCGTACGCGGAACGCCTGCAGGCTTGCCCGGAGGCGCATCCGTCAGTCGTTGGCAGTGCAGTCGCACTGCCGGACCCGTCCGGCCCTGTCATCGGCAGTCCCTGTGCCCATCGCACGGCCGGCGGCTACGCCACCCAGTCCCAGGGCTGAAGACGAAACCAGGGCGGTCGACTTCCTGCACCTGACGGCTGCCGCCATGGCCTGACGCAAGCCTACAGGACAGTCCTCACCCCGTGGGCACCGAAACCCCGTGGGCACCGAAGGCCAACTCGGACCAAAGTCAACGAGACTGAAACTGTGTTGTTGATTGGGCTGCCGTCGAGCCGGTGCAGTCGCGGCCCGACCAACGCAGTGGCCTACAACCGGAGGCCGATCAAACCACGGCTCGGGCAAACCCCATGATTTCCGGATAGGGAATGGATGGATGCTGATGCATGTAATGAGGAGCGATTTGGCTCGGCAGCATGTTGTCCACCGACGAAAAACCACAGCCTTGCAGGAAGGCCGGCACCTCTGCGGGATCGTAGTCCGTCACCCAGGGTTCGCCGCGCTTGGCCACGAAGGCGGCACAACCGGCCCGCAGCTCCCGCCAGTCATCCGGGGTGTGTTCCTCACCGGCCATGTAGTCCAGACACAGCACCGTGCCCGCGGCCATGTGGTCGGAGATCGAGGCGAGCGTCGTCTTGATCGCCTCTTCTGTTAGGTAATAGGTCACTCCGAGCCAGACGAAAATGGCCGGCCGCTCCAGGTCCACACCGGCCGACTTCAACACCTCGTGGAGGGGATCCACTTCAAAATTGGCCTCCACATAATGGGCGTTGGCATGCCGTTCCAGGCCGTGCTTGTCCATGCGTCGGAACTTCTCGCGCTGGGTGGCCGCCTGATCGATTTCCCAAAGCCGGATGCGCGCCATCAGATCGTGACGGCGCAAGGCAAACGAGTCATAGCCGGCACCCAGAATCACAACCTGATCGACGCCTTGTTCCACCGCCGATTCCACATTGTCCTCGGCCCAACGGGCCCGTACATAGATCTCGGGCATAATCGGATTCAGCTTGCCCAGGATCCCGTACACCACGATGCGGGTCAGCAGCCGGTTGCGGATGACGGTCTTCCAGAACGACGAGCACATCGTGAATGCCAGGTTGTCGTCGAACACCGGAGGCGAATACTGGCGGACGTGCAGGGCGCGGACAGCCGCGACCAGGTCGGCCGTGGTGCTCGGTTTGTTGGAGGTCTTGTTGTCGGGCATGGGCTTCCTGTTCAGGCCATCCGGGTGAAACGGTTCTCTGCGCTGTCCAGCATCTTGGCCAGAGACGGATCAAGCGGATCCAGCTTCCGCAGCTGTCGTGCCAAGTCCTCGTCGTATTCGTGGTACCAGCACCGATTCACCGCGGTGACGGTGGCATCGGGCAGTAGCCGTTCCGCGAGGCGCCACTCGTCGCCGGCCCTGACCAGACCCGGCGACAACACCTCGAGGTAGAAACCGGTGCGCAATGCCTTGATGACGTGATCGATCCAATCCGGGCGCCCGACTCGCCAACTCTGCTTCTGGCAGGGCGCGCGGGGCTTGGACACCTGCACGCGCGCGCCGCCCACGTCGTAAATGTCCATCAGGCAGATTTCGGTTTCGCGCGCGTTTTCCAGCGTCCAGTTCTCGCCTACCCATCCAGGCGGCAAGTCCAGCTGGAGTGTTTGCTTCCAATACCGGTAGTCGTCAAGCGTATGGCAGCAGACGGCCATGTTGGGCCATCCATGGGCCTCCCGATTGCCAACCGCGTCGCCCTCCAGACCGCGCAGGTTGAGCTGCACGGGACCTGAAACTGACGTCCGGCAAATGGACGTGGTCATCTCTCCTTGCAGGCCGTCGACCACACGCGGCCGTCCCACATGAATGGAGTCGATCCGGATGGCGGAGGCGGACATTGGGGAATTGCGGAATGGGGGAATTGCAACGGAACTCGGATCTTAGCAAAGACCCGCGGCGGCGACAGAAGCGCTTCCTGTACGATCGGGTTCCGGGCAATTGCAACGTCAGTCCCTACAATGGGTAGCCACCGGCCCGCCTCCGGGCACGATATGCGCTCCAATGCTGGAATCACCTACCCGATGGGACACCGACTCCTGAAACTCAAGGTGGCGGCCAAGGCGGCGATCGCAGCCCTGGCCTGCCTGTTGTCCGCCTGCACGATGCTGCCGGACACGCTTCAACCGCCCATGACCTTCCAAATCCCCCCCAGGGATCCGGTGGTGTTGGCCGAGCTTCCGGAACCGGTACCGGTGGAGGAGTTGCTGCCGGGCAGCACGGACGAGGATGGGTGCAAACACAGGTTTGCCGTAATCCAGCGCAATGTCGTCAACCTGCGGGAACGGGGAACCACCGAATCCGCCATTCTCGACAAGGCCCGCCGGGACACCCGACTCCTCGTCACCGGGCACGAGCGGAACTGGGTCAGGATCAAGCTGTTGGACGGCCGCTCGGATGCGTGGGTTCGGGAGGACCTGGTCAGCATCGAGTGCATCGCGGACTTCAGCCGCACGATCGCTGCGGACCGTCTCGATCTTTTCTGGCGCAGCGGTGCCATCTTCAACGGCATTGGGACCGCCGGCCAGGCCGCCAACCTGTATCCGCAGCCGTCCGCCGAGGAACCGGCGGTGGGACAGGTCGAGGCCGGACAGCTGCTGGTGATCGAAACCGTGGTCGCGGACGACCAGGAAGTTCTCTGGGCCCGGGTGCAGGCTCGACAGCCGGATGAGCTTCCGGCCTGGATCAGGGCGGACGAGGTCCGGGTGTGGCCCGGTTACCTGACCGGCTTCCATGGTTCAAACGCCTATGAACTGGGCAGTCAGGCGCAAATTGCCACCTTGCGGTTGGCCCTGGACCAACTGATCGGGGTTCCCGCCTCGGACGGTGGCCGCCTTTACGATCGAGACCTTTGGATTCCGCAGGACGCATCGGACTCTGCAACGCAGGAGCCACCCTGTGATCTCACCTGTCGGCTGCTGGAGGCGGGTCGCCTGCCGGACGGGTCCTGGTACCTGCCCTGGGAGGATCGAACCGAGACCGACCCATCCCGGCTGGTGGCGGAACCGGTGATTCCGCTCTACGAAGCCCACCTGTCCGAAGGCTGGCGCTGGTCACCCTACGATCGGCACACCTATGCCGGCCCGGCCGACAGCCGCCGGGTCCATGTGCTCATGAGCATCGAGCAGCGGCGGCGGCGGGGTGCCGCCGATCCGGCGCTGTGGCTGCCGGAGACCCGCGTGGGCCGATGCCGCTACGCCGCCAATTGGATCCGGGTCAAGCACGGTTGGGGCATGACCGTGGACGACGCGGAACGCACTGCGCTCCGGAACATTCTGGTCCTGTGCGACGACCTGTCCCTGGCGCCTTCCCACTCCCTGGGCACCGGATCGGTCCAGGCCTCCGGCTTCGCCGGGAGTGCGGACGGCCTGCGCGTGGCCTGCGATGCCCGTGCCGAGCTGATCACCATCACCAATCCGTCGACGGAGGTGTACAACCTGGCCGACTGGCACCTGCACGACCACGGGAACCAGCACCGCTTCACCTTGCCGGAGTGGTTGCTGGTATCCGGCGCCAAGGTGACCCTGGGTTCGGGGGACGCGGAGGCGGACATCCGTCTGACCGACCAACTGGTCTGGAACAACGATGTGGACACCGCCTACCTCTACGATCGGAACTACAGGCTGATCACGGCCCGGGAGTGTTCCGACGGATCGGAACCGTAGGCTGGAGATTAAGTCTGGCAGGGACCAACCCTGAATCCAGTCGATCCGGCAACGAGGACCCACTCCGATCTATTCAAGGCGTAGCGCGCATAGTTGCCTGCTACCTTTGACCAAACATCATTTGGTCGCAACCGTTCAGTCGGTCGTGCGGACTCGCATCCAAGGCAACGCAAAGCCGTGTTGCCCTGAACCGCGGGATGTTGTCAGCCTGTTCGCACAATCGTATACATGTAGTTCGGATCCAATCCCTGTATCGTCTGGCTTTCCCCGTCGGGCCAAAGAATCTCGATCCGCTGCAATTCCGTCTGCTCCGGGAAACCAAAGTGAACGACGGGCGGCAAACCGGACAGATACCCACCCGTGACCTCCAGCAACCTCAACTGGGATCCCTGGTCCGTGTGCAGTACCAGTTGGGCGCCAACGCCGTGCGTGTTGTGGGCATATCGGTCCCGCAGCCGGATCTGGATTGAGGATCCCCGGCACAACTGGTTCTCCAGCAGGACCGCCGGAGACAACAGGTTGCTGATCACGACATCCAAATCGCCGTCGAAGTCCACATCCCCGACGGTCATGCCCCGGCCCCCCTCGCGCAACCCCATGTTCCATTCCGGGGCGGGCACAAAACCCCGGCCCTGATCATTGCGGAAGGCCCAGTTGGTCTCCACCAGTTCGTTGTCCGGCAGGTGGCTGAACAGTTCGACCGCATTCATGCCGTTGACGACGTACAAGTCCAGGAAACCGTCCTGATCGAAATCCGCCAACTGCGAGGACCAGGTCCAACCGGTCGCCGCGATGCCCGCAACCGGCGCCGCATTCGCAAATCCTCCTTCCCGGTCCTGTACCTGCAGGACGTTTTCCGTGATTTGCCGGTCGGCCGGATCCTCCAGCACCTTGGCCATCACCGGGGCCCAGGCCGCCAGGACCGCCGGATCATCGGTGCGCGGCTTCATGTCGGCGGCAAACAGATCCAGATGCCCGTCGTTGTTGACATCACCCACGCTGTAACTCATGGTGTTCTGGGTCGTGTGTTCGAAGGGCACACTGTCGTGCCAGCCTTCGCTGCGCCACTTCCAGGCTCCGTCTTCCAGCAGGAAGTCGTTGCCCGCCACGACCACCGCGCCTTCCCGCGCGGGCAGGGCGGCGAGGGCCAGGGCTTGGGAGCGACGCGCCAACATGCGGCTGTGGAAGCGGCCATCGCGATATTCGTGCCAATAGACCCCCGAGTCTGTTTGACCCTCAAAACCTTCCCCCAGCAACGCCTGGAGTTCCAGATCGTAGGAACCGGTCAGCAGGTCCAGGTCACCGTCCGCATCCGTATCGGTCCATGCCATGCTGTAGGCGATCTTCGCGATGCCCGGCAGAACCGTCCTTGAAAACGCCGAGGTCTGTGCCGCAAGCGCGTTGGCCTGACTCAGATACGCGATCGGCGGCTCCAGACGGCGGGTGAAGACAATGTCCAGCAACCCGTCGCCGTCGACGTCCACCGTGGCCGCGCCCCGGGAGTCCGTGTCGGCCAGTTCCGTGCGCCGGAAATGCAAACCGCCCTGATTCCACAGGACCACACTGGGTTCCGAGAGGTTTGCCAAGACGATTTCCGGCAGGAGGTCCCGGTCCAGATCGCCCAGGGCCACTCCCGAACCGTTGCTGTCGAACATGTACACACCCTGCTCCCCGGGGATCAGGCTCACGCTGTCCAGGGTGTGGCGCACAAAGGCGCCGGCACAGTCGGCGCGGTCCGCAAACGGAATTCGGGTCACGACCGTCGCGGGCTGCACGCTGTGCACGGCCTCCCCGCCGTGCATGGGGGCAATCCCGGGCGCGGCACAGGACGCAAGGGAGAACAGAACGCAGATCATGCACAGCAGCGCCGGGAGTCGGAACCGCGCGGGCATCGGGGCATGGAAATTCTTCATCGGAGTTACTCTTGGTAGACCCACCGTCGGCGGATGGTCCAGTTGAACGCCGTCACCATGAAGGTCAGCAGAAACAGAATCCAGGCCACGGCGGAGGCATATCCCATCTTGAAGAAACGGAAGCCCTGCTGATACAGGAACATGGAAATGCTGATGGTGCTGTCGCGGGGACCGCCCTGGGTCATGATGTACATCTGCTCGAACACGGCCAGGCTGGAGGAGATGGAGATGATCAGCACAAAGAACAGGGCCGGGGACAGCAGGGGAATGGTCACGCGCAGGAACAGCTGGCGGCCGTTGGCGCCGTCAATGGTCGCGGCTTCCTTCAGTTCGCTGGGAATGCCCTGCAGGCCGGCCAGCAGGATGATGGCGTAGTAGCCCACCCAGCGCCAGACGGACATCACCACGAGGGCGAGCATGGCCCAGCGCACATCCCCCAGCCAGGCCTGGGCGGGAAGGTTCAGGAGCCCCAGGGCCCAGTTCAGGACACCAAATCGGAAGTGGTAGATCCAGGACCAGATAAAGGCCACGGAGATGAAGTCGGTCACGATGGGCAGAAAGCACAGCAACCTCACCACCGGCACGCCCCATGCCCGCTGATTGAACAGCAGGGCAAAGAGCAGGGACGCCCCGATCACAAGCGGCGTGAATTCCACCGTATAGACAAGGGTGTTGCGCAACGCCGTGAGAAACACCTTGTCCGCCAACAATTCGATGTAGTTCTCGGCCCCCACCCAGCGCGCCCGGCTGATGCCGGACCAGTTGGTAAAGCCCATGATCAGGGAGAAGACGCCGGGCCCCAGGGTCAACACCAGAAACCCAATCAGATTGGGGGCCAGGAAGAGCAGGGCGGCCAACGCCTCCTTGTTCCGGGGTCTGCGGAACCATGGGCGACGAACCGCAACGGGTGGGGGGGGCGTGTGGGTGCCGACAGCCATGGATCAACCCTTGAGTCCGGACATGGCGACACCCTCGATGTAGTACCGCTGCAGCACCAGAAAGACCGCGATCACGGGCACAATCGCCATCACGGAACCCGCCATCAACTGGGGAATGTCCGTATGTCCCTGTTCCTGTTGGATGGCGGCGAGGCCGATGGGCACCGTGCGCAGTTCCCGCGTCCGAATGATGATCAGCGGCCAGAGGAAACTCCGCCAGGTGCCTATGAAGATGAAAATGGCCGCAGTCGCCAGGGCCGGCTGCGACAGGGGCATGACGATCTGGGCGTAGCGCCGGACGTAACCGGCACCGTCAATCTTGGCGGCATCCTCCAGCTCGTAGGGAATGGTCAGGAAGAACTGGCGCAGGAGGAAGGTCGTGAAGACACTGAAGAGGCCCGGCACAATCAGGCCGGCCAGGCTGTCGACCATCTGAAAGCGGCTCACCAGGACAAAGGTCGGCACGATTGTGACTTCGGCCGGAATCAGCATGGTGGCCAGATACAGGAGGAAGAGCTTGTCCCGGCCGGGAAACTGCAGTCGGGCAAACGCGTAGGCGCCCAGACTGGCTGTCACCAACTGGGACACCATCACGGTGACGGCGACAAAGGCGCTGTTCAGGATGTAGCGCCCGAAGGGCTGGACCGTGAACACGCCCAGGTACCCGTCCAGCTCCAGGTACGTGGGCAGCCAGATGGGCGGGAAGACGGCGGCGTCCGTTTCCGTGAGCAGGGAAGTGCGCAGCATCCAGAAAAAGGGAAAGGCCATCAAGACGCCCAAAATCATGAGCATGCCCGTGGCCAGTCCCAGGCGGTAGCGGGAGGCCGCTCCGCCCTGCCACAAAACCTGTCGTTGTTGTTGCATGTTCGCTGAATGCACCGACAGAGGACGCAAACAGGATGTCGGACAAGCGGGGCGGCAAGTTCCGGACCTGCCCCCCGCTTGTCCCTGATATCAAACCAACGCTAACGGTCAGACTTCAATGGTCACGGCTTCCCACTTCTCGGCCAGTGCCTCGTTGGTCTCTGCCTGGATGAGATCCAGCGCGGCCGCGATGTCGCCTTCACCAGTGTCGTAGATGGCCCCGTAGTGGCGGGACCAGGAATCGTTGAACTGCGGGCTCGCCAGCGTGGCGCGGTCATTGAACGCCCAGCCCAACTGCTCGACAAAGGCTCCGGGATGTTCCGCCTTGCCACCCGCTTCCAGGTAGGCCGGCGTGGCACTCCAACGGGCCGGGATGCCCCGGCCGGGACGCCCCACCATCTCCGCCAACGTGTCACTGCTGGTGTAGCTGGCCAGGAACTCCCAGGCCGCATCGGGATTATCCGAGTCGTTGCTGCAGCAGAACCCGGAGCCGCCGGTGACGGTGCTCTGAATGGCGCCAATGGGCAGGAAGCCAATGTCGAAATCGAATTCCACCTCTGCATTCTTGGACTGCAGGGACCACTGGCCGTTCAATTCCATGGCCACCAAACCGGACGCGAAGTAATTGATGCCGCCACTGCCGGCCAATTCGGCGGCCGTGGGCGCCACCTTGTGCTTGTATACCAGATCAACTATCCACTGAAGCGCCGAGGCGGTTTCGGGGGAGGATATCAGGCATTCGCGGCCGTCGTCGTCGTAGTTGCGGCCGCCGGCGGAATAAATGAAGGCCGAATTCAGGTACTGGCCGCCGTTGATCTGCGTTCCCCACTGTTCGCCGTCCGGCTTGGTGAGGGCGGCGGCCGCCTCCACAAATTCATCCAGCGACCATTGGGTCTGGCCCTCGGTTGGCGGGTAGCCTATGCCCGCCTCGTCGAACATGCCTTTGTTGTAGTAGATGCCCCAAGTGGACTGGTCGTAGGGGAAACCCCACCAGCGTCCCCAGAAGTTGAATCCGCGGGACACGCCGGCGGCGAAATCATCGACATCGATTTCGGGCATGGCGTCAATGTACGGATTCAGGTCCAGGACCAAGCCGACGGAGGCAACCGGCGGCACATGTTCGTCGCTGGCCATGAACACGTCGGGCAGGTCCCCGGCCGCGGCCCCGGCCAGAATCGTGCTGGTGGTGTCGCCCCAGCCCGCGTATTCGAGCTTCATCTCAACATCGGGCCGCTCGGTCTTGAACTGATCCAGGCCAATCTGCCAGGTATGCATGTCGCTTTCGTTGAACCAGTTCTGGAAACGCAACTCGATGGTTTCCATGGCCGGTTCCTCCTGCATGCCATCCGCCGGCGCCGGCGCGACACACGCGGCCAAGGCAATGCCCATCCCGGTCAGGGACGACAACTGCAAGAAACGACGGCGACTGACACCGGTAGATATCCAACGTGACGAACCGTTCATGTTGCTTTCTCCTTGTCCCGTGAATTGTCCGGGACATGGCACTGATTGGGAACAAACGCAAGACAAAGATCAGGAAGCGGCACCCACGCCGTCGCCTGGCACTTTAGCCGATTTTCATGACCTCCCTGGACGTGACCTCCTGATCTTCCACAGACCAAAGTAGAGTACCACTCGCGGGAGTTCCGTCCAACTTGGTTTTTGGGAGCCCTTTAACCGAGGCGAATGGCGACTGCTCAGGCTGCGTACCAGCCTACCGAGCTTCCATTTTCTTGCCGCCAAAAGAGGCGGCAGAGATTGCCCGCAACCTACGCCGGAGTCCGGCAAGCTTCATGATGGGGCGCAGGCGATGCCCACGGGACGTACAGCCGGCCGCAGTGCCGGCACCGGCCTCATTCCTTCACGGCCCCCATGGTCAGGCCGCGCACCAGGTACCTTTCGGCAATGAACACGAATACCACCGTGGGGATGAACATCAGCACCCCCGCCGCCGTCAGCGGTCCCCAGGCCACACCGTACTCGAGCACGAACTTGGTCAGCCCCAGCGCCACCATCTCGGTCTTGATGGTGTTCGACAACACCAGGGTCACCAGCAGATCGTTCCAGGTGGCCAGGAAGGCCAGGACCGCCGTGGCCGCCAGGCCGGGCTTGATCAGGGGAATCACGATGCGCACGATGACGCCCAGCGGGGACGCCCCGTCCACCCGCGCCGAGTCGTCCAGTTCCCGCGGCAGATCGGCGATGAACGCCCGCAGCAGCCAGATGGTGACCGGCAGCTTGAAGGCGGTGTGGGCGATGATCAGGGCGGCGTAGGAGTTGAGCAGCCGCAGCGTGCTGAAGATGATGAACAGGGGCAGAATGACGGCCACCAGCGGGATCATGCGCATGAACACAAGGCCGAACAGGACCGCCTTCTCGCCCCGGAACCGGTACCGCGACATGGCATAGGCGGCCGGCGGTCCGATCACCATGTTGGTGGCGATCACGCCGCCGCACACGAGCAGGGTGTTCTGGAGATAGGCCGCCATCTCGTAGTCCCGGAACACCGCCAGGTAGTTGTCCAGCACCAGGCGGCGCGGCACCAGGATGAGACGGGTGGATGCGATTTCCACCAGGGGACGGATGGAGGTCAGAATCAGCCACAGGATGGGCGTCATCATGATCAGGAGCACCACCGAGAGCACAACATAGGTGGCGGTATCCTCCGCCAGCCGCCGGCCGGAGAACCGGGGGCCGCGGGAGGCTCGGGCCTGGGAGGTCATGTGTTGAGCTTCTCGCTTTCCGCGCCGGACCGTTCGTTGAGGAACAGGGGAATCAGCAGCACGATCGTAATGAAGACGGTGATCCAGGAGAGGGCCGAGGCCAGCCCGAACTGCGACTGGCTGAAGGCGGCCCGATAGATGTAGAACGGCAGCAGCTCGGTGGCGTGGCCCGGTCCGCCGAGGGTCATAATGTAGATGACGTCGAACACCCGGAACAGGTCAATGATGCGCAGGGCCAGGGCCACCGCGATCACAGGCCGCAGCAACGGCAGAGTCAGCAGGCGCAGGCGCTGCCAGGCCGTGGCGCCGTCCACGATCGCGGCCTCGAACGGGGGTTGGGGCAAAGCCTGGAGACCCGCCAGCAGCAGGATCATGACGAAGGGGATGCCCTGCCACACCGTGGCGATGACGATGGACAGCCGCGCCAGATTGGGTTCCACCAGCCACGCCTGCGGCGGCAGACCCACCGCGATGAAGATCTGGTTCATGAGACCGAAGCGGTCATTGAAGATCCAGCGCCAGTTGAAGCCTGCCAGCACCGGGGCGGTCAGCATGGGCAGCAGGAAGAACACCCGATAGATGGCCCGCCCGCGGAATTGGCGGTTGAGCAGGAGAGCGGCACTCATGGCCACGGTGAACTCCACCAGGATGCACACCACGGCAAAGATGATGTTCTGCGCCAGGACGGTGCCAAAGGACGCACTGGTAAAGGCTTCGATGTAATTGCCCAGCCCCACAAAGGGGCGTGCGCTGCGTGCCAGCTTGTAGTCGAGGAAGCTGATATACAGGGCGTGCACCAGCGGATAGAGCAGTACCGCCCCGATGATGCCCAGGGCGGGCAGGAGCAGCCAGTAGGGGGCATAGCGCGCCTGCCACGCGTCCAGGCGGGAACGCAGGGTGACGCGTTCCCGCCCGGATTCGATTCCGATGATGCGGTTCTCCGCCGGTCCCGCCATGGAGTTAGCGTTCGGCGCGGCCTAGATCAGGCCGGCGTTCACCATAATCTTCTCGGCTTCCTGGGCGGCGAAGTCCAGTCCTTCCTGCGGCGACTTCTGATCGGACAGCACCTTCTCGATTTCACCCCACAGGATGGGCTGGATTTCGGAGAATTCGGGGAACAGGGGCCAAGTGTAGCCGTTGGCCGCTCCGGCCAGCGAGGCCTGCAGATTCAGGGCGACGATGCCCTCCGCTGTCTCAATGGCCTCGTTGAGCGCTCCCAGGTGCGCGGGCCGGGAGCCTACGCTGGCGTGCAGATCCACCATCGCGGGTTGCCCGGTGAGGTAGTGGATCCACTGCCAGGCGGCGTCCGGCTGGGCCGAATGCAGATTGATGGCCCGGCCATGACAGACCGCGGTCGTGATGTTGGTCTTGTTGCCGACAAGGGGCGCGATGCTGAAATTGTCCACGATCACGGACTGGTCCGGATCCATGGAACCGCCGGGCCCCCACTGCTTGCTCATGGCAGCCTGGCCCGCGGTCCACAACTGGCCGTTCTCCTCCCACCCGTAGCTGGGTGTGCCGGCCGGCACCACCTCGTGGGTGTGAATGAGGTCATACCACCACTGCAGGGCCTCCACGCCTTCGGGCTGGTTCCAGGCCGGCGGCGAGGGCTCGAGACCGTTCTCCAGGAAGTCGCCTCCGTTCTCCCACAGCAGATCGCTGTATTCGCGCAACGCGGGGTCGCCCTTGCCCACAATCAGATAGCCGTAGAGGTCCGGCGGATCGTTCAGGGCCTGGGCGGTGGCGACCAGTTCGTCCCAGGTGGTGGGGGGCGCCTCGATGCCGGCGGCATCGAAGAGGTCGGTGCGATAGTACAGGGCCCGCAAATCGAAGGTGTAGGGAATGGCCAGCAGATTGCCGTTGCCCGTGAACGCATCAAATGAGCCTTCCACATAGTCGGCACTCTCCACGCCGTCTCCGGCCGCGAAGTCGTTCAGCGGGAACAGGGCTTCGATAAACCGTCCGATCTGGGCGTAGTGCGTGCCGAAAATGTCCACATCGGCACTGCCCGCGGCCACCAGGGTCAACTGCTTGTCCATAAGCTGCACAAAGGGCAGCGTGCTGTACCGGTGCTCGATTCCGGTCTGGGTGTTGAAATCATCCGAGATCTTGTCCAGGTATTCGCCCCAGAGCGGACCACCGCTGGGATACAGGGCGTTCAGGACGATGGCCTCCGCCTCTTCGCCGGCTCCCGGCGCTGCAGGTGCCACGCAACTCGCAAGGGCCAGACCGGCTGTGCCCAAGGCCAACGACGACAGAAACCCGCGTCGGGATAAATCAAACGTACGCATGAGTGCCGTCCTGTTTCAAAAGGTCAAGTGACCGTCCATTGTATCCACCGAGCGAAACCGCTTCAGTTTCGTTGGTTTGACTCGGAGGCTGGTGTTCCCGAAGCCTGTCTCCGCTGCGGGAGTGGGGCTGGTGGAACACAGCTCGCGCGGCAAGTTGCAAGGGCCTCGGCCCGGAACGCCGACAGGACCCGCGTGCGCGGGCTCAATTCTCCTGGGCGGCCTCCGCCACCCGGATTGCCTCCATGCACATGCCCACGACGTGGTAGTCCAGCTTGGTTTCGTGGCCCTTGGCCTGCCCGGCAGGTGAGGCTCCCGGTTCCCGGAAACTGTGCCATCCCCCATGCTGTGCATCCACGAACCGGGCTCGGACGTAGGTCACGGTCTGGTGCAGGGGATCGTTCAAGTCCGGACGCGCGTGCCGATCGACAAACCGCAACAGGGCCCGGATTGTCTCGCACTGTTCCCACCAGCCCTTGCGCCGGTGGAGCAGGCTGCCGTCCGGCGCCACCGGCGAGAAGATGCCCCCTTCTTCCCGGTCATAGCCCAGCTGCATGCCGTACGCCAGGAAACGGGCGGCTTCGGCGGCGTAGGTGTCGGACAGACCGCGTGCCGCGGCTTCCGACATCAGGAAGGCCCATTCGAACGCGTGCCCGATGTCGAGTCGGCCTTCCTGTGCCGCCGGCAGCGGCTTCCAGTCGGCGTCGTACACTTCAGGCAGGACGAGGTCTTCCGGTCGCCGCAGCCGATTCAGAATGAAGTCCGCCAGCGTGACGGCCTCCCCATGCAGTTCGCCCATGCCGGGCAGATCCCCCGCCGCCAGCAGGGCCTCGAAGAGATGCATCAAGGGATTCTGGGAGCGCTGCGGATCCACGTCCCGGAAATCCCGGCTCATGAAGTAACGGTAGCCGCCCTGCCCGTCCCGGAAGCGGTCGGTCATAACCGTCCAGGTTTCCTGCAACGCCTCCCGACAGCGCGGCGAACCGGTCGTGGCACTGGCATGCGCCAGACCGAACAGGACGAAGGCATGGCCGTAGCAGTCCTTGACATCGTCGACGATCTCGCCCGTGGGCGCACAGGCCCGGACCCAGCCGCCGAACTCCGCATCCCAGAAATGGTCCATCAGGAACCGGGAACCGGATTCCACGGCGTCCCGATACACCGACTCCCCGGTCAATGCGTAGCCCTGGGCGAAGTTGTACAGCAGCCGGGTCTGCGACACGAGGGTGCCGAACCCCTTGGCCTGGGGGGTCCAGTCATGATCGAAATGGCAGGCAAACAGCCCTTCCGGCGTGATGGCGGCGCGCCAGGCGGGCAGGATTTCGTCCAGAAGGTGATGCCTGAACCAGGCAATATCGACTTGATGGCGTTCATCGGAGGTCGGCATGCGCGTCCTGCTCCTTGAGTTTCTCTGATGTGTCCAGCCCTCTCCACCAAGTATCCGCAGCCTGTCGGAGGCCGAACTCGTGGGCAAGGACGGACTGTGATGCCTGTCAACGGCTCCGGCTTGCCCCACAGGTATCGGGGCAAACACATTTGGACCCGTCACCGGAAGTCAGGCCTCATGATGGCACAAAGCTTCCGACCATCTCCCACAAGGCTGCAGGTATCCGGTCCGGAGTCATCACCCCCTGATAGGTGGCCAGTTCGCTGGATCGGTTGCCCAACGCCGCATTCCGTTCCCAACATTCCCTGCCTTGAACAGTAGGAGCCGGTCCGCGGCCTGTGAGTGTCCGGGGCTGTCGGACCGCCACACGCACAATCCTTCACGCGGCTACTGTGACCGCCACCTGACACAACCCCCGCCATCCGCACCTTCTGCAATTGTCGGTGTCGGCGGGGCAAACCCAAAAAGGCGACACGCGTCGCAGTTCGGCGCAAGTTGCTCTTCGTTCTGAACGCGGTGATCCGGGGCCACGCGCTTGGCCAGCAGGGCCCGAACCCCTTAGCCAGAGCTTGACTTTCAACACGGCTGCCATTCGGTTGCATGCAAATCCGCTGCCCCGAACAAGAGCGATGGCCACCATCCCCTGATCCACAAGCCCGGTGCCAACCAAGCAGGAACTACTCGGGAACGCCTGCTTCAGGCTCCTCGGCGCGGGCACGGGCAGTCCACAGGTAGGCCAATCCGGCAGCCAGGATGACGGCCAGTGCCAGGCCCAGGGACCAGTCCCCCTGCCACCTCCCCGACAGAATGGCGAGGGAAATGACAACGGCCCCGACAATATGCAGGCCCACGGCCAACGTGGCTATCCGCCGTACGACCGAGTTATGTTGTCCGAACAGCAATGCTCCCAACAGGAACCCCACCGCCACCGGGTGTGAAGAGAGGAATCCCCGCACCCACCAAGTGCCGTCATCGGCGAAATCCGCTGCAAAGAGAAGGAACAGGGATGCCACCATCTGGATGGACACCACGATGGTGAGAGTTCTTGCGCCCTGTTGTTTCATGGTTTCAACCTTCCAACACGGTTCCGCATCAGGGAACAGAGGCCAACCTCAGCCTGCCGGACGCGCGGGCTGTCAACAGGTAGGCCAGACCGGCAACCGGGACGATGGCCAGTACCAGACTCAGGAACCAGTCCCCCTTCGACAACCCCGTGAGAATGGCAATGGATATGCCAACGGCGCCAGCGATATACAGACCCAGGACACCGGTGGCCATCCGCGACAGCAGGGATGAGCCCTGCTGCCTGGACAGCAATGCCGCCAACAGGAGCGCCACCGCCAGCGGATGCAGGACGGAGAGGAATCCCCGTTGCCACCAAGTGCCGCCATCGGCAAAATTGGCTACGACAACCAGAAACAGAGCCAACACCATCTGGATGGAGCCCAGGATGGTGAGAACTCTGCCGGCCATTTTATTCATGGCTTCAACCTCAGAAAATGGTTCCGCCTTGGGAACAGAATCTGAATTCAACCGGCCGGGCGACGGCCCCACTCCGTTTCCAGAAACGTCTCCGGCTCAAGGCCCAGTGCATCGGCCACGCGCGTAATGTAGTTGAAGAAGGCAATAATCTGGACCGCGTCCATGACGGCCTCCTCGCTGAAGCCGAGGCCGCGCAAGGTCTCCAGGTCGCCGGCCGTCATGTCGTGCTGAGTGTGGGTCAGCTTGGCTGCGAACGCGCACAGGCCCCGGTCCGCCTCGGACAGGTCGGCGGTCCGCCAATCGCGGACAAGCCGGTGCAGGAAACCGTCGGCGTCCGCCGGCGAACCCTGTAGCGTTTCGGCGATCTCTTCACGGAGATCGTGGGCATGGGCCTGCGTTCAGTAGGGACAGGCCAGTTCGGCCGACACCACCGTGGCCAGCATCTCCCGCTGCACACGCGTAAGGTCCGAGGGCCCGTGCATCGACTCTTGGTAGAACTGCATGGCCGCCTGCAGCGTGCGGGGCCGCAGACTGCCAACCTTGACAATCTTCCAGATGCGGCCCGCCCGGCCCAGGGCCTCGTCGTAGATCCGCCGCAGCAGACCTGTGGACGCCTCGTAGGGAATCTGTCTTATCCAAGCCAACTTCCATCTTCTCCGAACACGAATGGACACGGCCCTCATGCCGTAGGCCCATCGTACCGCACGCAGCCACGCCGCGGTCTCCGGTTCCGCCTGGCCCATCAGCGGCCGCGGTCGGCGGGATCCCAATCCCGTCCCCCTATGAGTGGGACTGGCCCTTCAGCACCCAGTTGACCCTGACTTCGTCCAGCAGGATGTCGGTGGCGAGGGTCCGGGTCCGGGCCAGAGCCTCGTCGGCGGACAGCCCGGCTTCAATGAGCAGCCGCGCGGCCACCATGCCGTTGCGCTCGTATCCGGACCGGCTGTGGATGGTCACTTTCTTGCCCTCGGCCAGCATCCCGCACAACACCGTGCTGTAGGGCGGCCAGAGGTTCTCGAACCATTCCCCCGGCACTGTGTGGTCCGCGATCGGGAGATGGATCCAGGTCATGCCCACGGCCATGGCCGTGCTGCCCAGATCCTGCACGTTCAGGATTTCGAACTCCACGTCCTCCAGCAGGGTCACCAACGCGGTCGTGCCCCAGTCCAGCAGATTCTGCAGATCCGCCACCAGGCGGTCCGCCGGCGACCGGGTATCACCCGGCGCGGCCAGGATCCCGGGACAGGTTGTGACGCCAATGGTGCCGTTGCCGGCGGCCAGTTCCTTGATGTCCATGCGGGACCAACAATCAGTCGAGACAAAACAAACCAACACGACGGGTGGCCAAGCCTTCCGCTCCTACGCGCAACCGCGCCGTTGTTTCATGGTACCTGTCCGACGGGCAACCACGGAAATCGCCGCCCGGACCGGAATCACGGCGGGTTTGGCGGCCATCCGGCGGCAGGATGGCGAGCCGGCATGCCGGAGCCCGCCTGTGCGGCCCCTGACGTGGCCAGACCAAGCTGTTGCGCCGCGTGCTCGGGGTTGGCCCCGCGGCGGCCTCGGCACCCATCTCCGAACTGCCAGAACCGGCGCATCTCAGCGGCCAAATGGGGGCTGCTTTGGTCAGTGTGGCACCCCTGAACCAGGACAGCGGGCAGCAACGAGGGCTTCGCTGTGCCTGGGGCGCCTGCGCTGCTGCAAGCAAGAACTACTACATGGCAACCATGACCGCCTTCCGCCACAATCCCGCTACCCCTGCCTTTCACATCTGTTTGTGCCAGCGCGGCAAGTCCAGGAAAGTGGCACTCGTAGCCTCCAGGCGCAAGCTGCCCCTCATCCTGAACGCGGTAATCCAAGACCAGTTTCCCTGGCAACCGCGGGCACACGGTTCAGCTGCCGGGGTTTGACTCGCAACTCGGCAGCCTGCTATAGTGTGCTTCTTGACAATCGAATACAGTTGAAGTCAGGTCATGAGATCTGCAATACGTCGCTGCACATTGCCCAACAGCAACGTTTCGGTTGGCTTATTGGACAATTTTGTCCACCTTGTCTGCATATCAGGAGATAATCAGGATGACATCCAAACTTACGCGAAGAGGGTTCCTCAACCTCGCGACCGCGACAGCTGGACTATCCGCACTCGCCGCCTGCGTCCCTGCTCCCTCGGGACAGGCAGGATCCGAGGAAGAAGGTGTGACGGTCCAATTCTGGATCTTCTGGAACCAGCCCGGCCGCATTGCCGATCAGATCATGGCTGATCCGGCATTGCCTGAGTACATGGGGAACAATACCCTGGAATTCCGTACTGGAGTGGCCAATGAAGCGCGTCTGGCTGCCGTGGCCGCCGGTACCCCTCCGGACATCGGTGCTCTCGGCTACTACCTGGATTTCATGGCCCGCGATGTGGTTGTTGAATTGACGGATTACGTCGCTGCCAGTTCCGTCATCAATGAAGATGACTTCATTGAAACCAATTGGCAACAGACCCATTACGAAGGAGTCCAAAAGGGCGTACCTGCAATCGAAGGTTTTGTGCGCCGCGGCTTCTTCTACAATGCCGCCATGGTATCCGAAGCGGGTTTGGACCCCGACGCGCCTCCGGTAACTTGGGACGAGGCCATGGTCTGGCACGAGACCATGACGCAATTCGACGAGAACAACAACCTGCTGCAGATCGGGCTTGATCCCTATGACGCGGAAGGCGGAGTCGGTCCAGGCAACGATGGTTTCTGCATCTCAGACTCCTTTGGTTTCCACTATTTTGACGAAGACACGAAGGAATTCAACCTGGACACCGAGGAGTTCGCGGAAGGCCTGGAGGTGATGGGCGAATTCATTCGGATCATCGGCCCCGACAACCTCGTGGGCATGCGGGCCGTAGAAGGTCAAGGCACTTGGGGTGGGTCCTTCAATGCCCAGGTCCAAGCTTGCATCATCGAAGGGTATTGGATGTCGGGCGAAACTTTCAACGAAGTACCGGACGTGGCCGAACAACTGCGAGTGTCCTGGACCCCAGTTCCGGAAAGACGCCGGGGAGTAAAGCTCCAGCAGGGTGGCGGCCACATGGTCCAGATATTCAGGGATGGAACGTACAAGGACGAGGCTTGGCCCGTGGCGGAATGGCTACAGAGTGATTACTGGTGCGACCAGATTTTCCACAACATCGGCTGGCTGCCTTCCTACAGACCCTATTTCGACAATGCGCCCCGGGATCTGTTCCCCGGTCTGGATTTCATCTTCAATTCCGTTCAGGAAGCCAATTATTGGGGACCGCAGATTCGCTGCGAGATTGAAGATTTTGTACGCGTAAAATACGGGGAATTCCGCGAAGCAGTGTACAGAGACCAAATCAGCGGCGCAGAGGCGGTAGCCCAGATGCAGGAACTCTGCACCAAGGAATACCAGGCAGCGGGTTTCGCCTAAAGTTGACATTGCAACCAAAGCAGGTTGAAGGTTGAAGTTGACATTTTACGAAACGGTCCCTAGCCCGCCAGGCTAGGGACCGCAGGCATGGGCCCTGTTTAGGGTGTAGACGCATATGATCGCCCTCCGAAGACTGCTTCCGGCCACGCAACGTGAGTGGCGCAACTTCCTGCTGGGGGTTGGGTTTGCCTCGCCTTGGATCATCGGGTTTCTGATCTTTACCCTTTTCCCGATCGGATCGGCACTTTACTATTCGTTTACCCGCTACGACCTGGTCCGAGATCCTGTGTGGTTGGGGGTGCAGAACTACGTCGCCTTTGCAGACGATGCCGATTTCAGGCTCGTTGCCGGCAACACGTTGTGGTGGGTCCTGTTGAGTTCCCCGCTGGGGGTGTTGTCCGCCTTTCTGATGGCGTTGCTGCTCAACTCGCGGATCATATTCCGTTCGTTCTTCCGGGCAATCTTCTTTTTCCCCGCCATCGTACCCGTGGTCGTGACCGCTTTCGTCTGGATCTTCCTGCTGAATGTCCAATATGGAGCCATTAACTCCACCTTACAGGCTTGGGGCTTCAAGACGATCCCCTTTATTTCCAGCCCCGATCTGATGAAATGGTCCCTTGTGGTCATTCACATGTGGAGCCAGGGCGCGGCCATGGTGATTTTCCTGGCGACCCTGCAGGATGTACCCAAGTCCCTCTATGAGGCGGCTACCGTGGATGGGGCCAATGCTTTCCACCGCTTGTGGAACATAACCGTACCGATGGTCAGCCCGATAATCCTCTTCAACTTGGTCATGAGCTTCATCGGCGGGTTCCAATATTTCACCCTGCCCTGGATCATGACCCAGGGTGGTCCCAGTCGGTCCGCCGAGTTTTACGCCATCTATCTCTACCGAAACGCGTTCCAATGGTTCCGAATGGGCAAGGCATCCGCCTTGGCCTGGGTCCTCTTCGTCCTCATTCTCTTGTTTACGTATTTGATTTTCCGCACCTCCGGCCGTTTCGTGTATTACGCAGGGGCGGCACGCTAACCGGTTCAAGACAATGGCAACACAGTTGACTGTAACCCATTATTCCCAACCTTGGCATGGACGGGCTTTGGATCTGTTGGGGCAGATTCTCAAGTACGTCGTTTTGATTGTTCTGGCAATCTCATTTCTGCTGCCTTTCTATTGGATGGTCTCTTCAGCGGTCAAGGATGATGCCCAAGTTTATGTAGTACCTCCCATATGGTTCCCCAGACCCCAATTCTGGGAGAATTTCTGGAATGCGTGGAACAGCGAAACTTTCAACCTCTGGACCTTCAACACCGTGGTTCGCTATGCAATTCCAGCCACATTTGGGACCGTGCTGTCTTCGTCGTTGGTTGCCTATTCCTTTGCTCGAATTGATTGGAAGGGTCGGAATGCGGTCTTTGCCATCGTGCTGGCCACAATGATGGTGCCGGACTGGGTGCGCCTCGTGCCGCTGTTTGTGATTTTCAAGACATTGGGCTGGATTAATACATTCAACCCCCTGGTGGTGCCCGCCTTCTTCGGCAATGCCTTCTTCATTTTTCTGCTGCGCCAGTTTTTCCTGGCTCTCCCGCTGGAGCTTTCGGATGCCGCCAGAATTGATGGCGCAAGTGAATTGCGTATTTTTGTGCGCATCATTCTGCCCTTGTCCAAGGCTGCCTTGGCAGTTGTGGCCCTCTTCACCTTCATGAATGCCTGGAATGATTATCTGGGTCCTCTGATCTACATAAACCAAGAAGACAAATGGGTCTTGACGCTGGGTGTGGGGCGGTTGCGGTCAGCAGTGGACGAGATTGGCAACACGAAACTGGCTTACCCGTGGCTGATGGCTGTTTCGTCACTGATTACATTGCCTGTTTTCCTGGCCTTCTTCTTTGCCCAGCGCAGTTTCATTGAAGGAATTTCCCTCACTGGCCTCAAGGGGTAATTCCAGCCTACGGTCTGCCTGTACTCGAACCGACAGAATGTTCTGGTTCCTTAGGGTGCCCTTCCAGGGCGACTGTATCTTCAGGGGTGTGGGTTTGAGGCCAACCAGCCGGTGCAGATTGTCCTAATTCCAGGCCGCCGCTGGCTACTGATGTTGGCTAACATACCAGCAGGCTGCTGAAAAACGCGGCCGGTTAGGATAGAGGTCCCCTTGGCAATGGAGGAAGCCTTGATGCGCGGTCGTCCCAACCCCCAATGCAGCCTGCTGGCCATCGTGGACCCGGAGGAACGGGTACCCAAGGACCATCCGCTGCAGTGATCAAGGCGGTGGCCGATGCGGCCCTGGAACGGTTGGCGCCGGAGTTCGACCGCATGTACGCCTCGGTGGGCCGGGCCTCGGTGCCGCCCGAGCGGCTGTTGAAGGCCTCGCTGTCGGTTGCCCTGTACTCGGTGCGCAGCGAGCGCGCCTTCTGCGAGGAGCCGGGTACAACCTGCCCTGTCGCTGGTTCCTGGACATGGACCTGATGGAGCGCAGCTTCGATGCCACGGTCTTCACCAAGAACCGGCCCTGGCTGCTGGCGCACGACGCGGGCCGGGCCCTGTTCGACGAGGCGGTGTGGGCGGCCGATGCGGAGGGCCTGCCGTCGGACGAGCACTCGGCGTGGGCGGGACCCTGATCGAGGCGGCCGCCAGTCCAGGAGCTTCCGGCCCAGGGAGGGACCGCCCCCGCCTGAAGACGACCATCCAGGCAACCCGTCGGTGGACTTCCGCGGGGAGCGCCGCGGCAACGAGACGCACGCCAGCACCACGGACCCCGAGGCGCGCCTGCTGCGCAAGGGGCAGGGCAAGGAAGCCCGGCTGGTGTTTTGGGGCCATGCCCTGACGGGAACCGGCACGTTAGGTTAGCCAAATTCAGTGGCCGCTGACAGGGCGTGACAGACCGTTTTACAACTTGGGTCCGGCCAGTCAAGACCGTGCACCAGCCGGGTCGTCACGCCCCGCCACATCCCCGGCGGCCGCCGGGGATGTGGCGGTTGGTTACTAGGTATATAAGGCCCAAACATCTCCTGCATGTACCAGACCCGGCAGACTACAATCACCCCAAGGGCAAGCGCGTCTTCTCTAGGCTGCCGAACCCGGACGCAAGTGCATGAACATGGCCGAATCCAACTCCGAACCCGATACCCGAGCGGACAGCAAGTCAACCGTGTCCGCGCCTGTGCTGCAGCCCGGCATCTCGGAGTACGCGGACTTGCGACGCGACGGGTACGCCTACGTGGACAAGACCCGGGAACTGGGACACTTGCTCGACACTGGCAAGTTCCTGTTTCTGGCCCGGCCGCGCCGCTTCGGCAAGACACTGATGCTCTCGACCATCGAGTGCATGTACCAAGGCCACCTGCCCATGGTGCGCGGTCCGGATGGACAGCCGGTGCGGCCCATGCCCAAGGTTCCGGACGAACAGCTGTTCGCAGGCCAGGCCTGGGAGGTTGAGTTCGCGAATGCGCCAAGACGTCCAGTGATCCGGCTTGACATGAGCAATGTGACAGGCCGCAATGTGACGCAGTTGGAGCAGTCCCTCAAGCTGCATATTGCACGCCACGCGCTTCGCTGGTATGGGAGGGGATACGATCCCGGCGTTGAGATGCGGTACTTGCGGGACTCAACGAGGTATCCGCATACACCCCAGGACATGCTGGAAACGCTGATCGAGTCTCTCCAGTTGGAACTCGGTGATCCGCTCGTGCTGGTGGACGAGTACGACACGCCGTTGCTTTCCTTGGCCAGGCTCAATCCCGCTGAAATCGAACCGTACCTCAATCTCTTCCGCGACTTCTATCGCGTGTTCAAACAGAGTGAAGGGCTTCTCCACAAGGTTTTGGTTACCGGTATTACGCGCAGGGCGTACGGCGATCAGTTTTCGGCTCTCAACAACCTGGTGGACTGCACTTGGCGCCCGGATCTCGGCAGTGTATGCGGCTTCACCGAGGAGGATCTCGACAGGCCTCCCCTGTCAACCTTCATCGAAACCGCGGCGGAAGGGCTGGCTCAGTCAACGGACGCATTGCGAATGGCTCTGCGCGAGCACTACAACGGTTACCGGTTTGACAGACGGGGCCTGTCCACAGCGGTCTACAACCCCTGGTCCCTGTGCAGAACACTGTCCGATCTCAGGGTGCCTGAATTGCGAGACGAGATCAGGGAGCTTGGACTTCCTGCTCACTGGTCTGAATCCGGCGTGGCGAAAGTTCTCGTGGACAGGCTGCGACTGCATGCTTCTCGAGTGGACTCAAGCCTGTTGCGCGGTCAGGCGGAATTGGATGTGGACCTCTTCAGCAACAAATCAAGCAGTTTGAAGTCCCTGATGCTGCAGAGTGGCTATCTGACCTACCTTCCCGCGGAGGACACCCGGCCCGCGCGGCTGGGCTGGCCCAACCGGGAAGTGGCATCCGCGATGCTCGCGAATCTGGCTCAGGCCCATGTCGAGGAATCGCTTCCCGGTATCGAGCGTATACGTGCCTGTCTGAAGACAGGGAACTACGACAACCTGCCAACGGCCCTGCTGGACTGCCTGTACGCCTTCCCCTACAACATCATGGAGGATGAGGACTCCTATCATGCCGCGCTCCACGGCCTGTTCTTTGGGATGAACATCCTGCCGTTTTCGGAGCGGCAGGAGTTGGCCGGACGCTTCGACCTGGCGACCTTCTGCGGAGGGCGTGTCTGTATCATCGAACTGAAGTACAACCGCAGCCTGCACGAGGCGCAGGAACAGGCGGACAGAAAACAGTACGGACGCAGCTTGTTGGCCGAACTGGCGAACACGGAGGATGCGACCTGTATTGCCTTGCACGTGTCCAAGTCCCAAGACGGAGAAATGCGCATTGAAGGAGCCCAGCGGCCCGTGCAGGATGCGCAAGCCCAATGGGCCCCCCTGTACTCAGGACCGCCTTGATCTCGTCGGAGAAGAACCGAACGAAACAACCGGCATCCAGTTACCCACGCTGAAATGCCCGCAAGCAGGGGCAGGCCCGCGTAGCGGTCCAGAATCAGCTGCAAGTGGGCGTTGCAGAAGACGTGCACAGTTTCCTGCGGCAGTCGGTTCTCGATGCCGGCACGGCCCGGCTGACCTCCCGCCCGGTAATCCCGTGGCCGACGGCCCGTCCTGCGGGGAGGGCTGTCCGCAGTTGCCGCTGTGCCGGTGGAGTTGTCGCCGCCGATCGGCGTTCTCCTCCCACAGGGAGGCCAGTTCGGTCACGACTGCCACCCTCCGGATCGCCGTTCCCTCCGACCGCCGCGGTCGGAGGGGCAATGCGGTCGGCCAGGGACAGGGTGGACATGGCGGTTGACAAATCAGGGACACCCGTGTTGTAACACACGCCGCCCCGGCGCGCGTCAGACCGTCAGCAGGCCAATCCCGACATCAAGTTGTAACAAGTCCCGCCAAGTATGATCGGCAACGGCAGCAGTCCTCAGCGGCCGCCAGGTGTTGGCAATGCCCCCGTCAGGAGGATCTGTGACTTGCGCCAGGGACGGAGAGCGAAGAAATGAGCGAAGGCATCCAGCAACGGTCACTGGGAGGCGCCCAAGTATGGAGTTCAGCCGGATAGGCGTGCGGTAGTCTATTAGGCGCTGGCTACAATCCTTTCCAGCGCCGGCCGGGACAGCGTTTGTCCCTTCAGCTTTTTTTGGAGGCCCTGCCATGAAGATATTGATAACGGGCGGCACGGGCCGCGTTGGAGCGAACCTGGCTCGTCGCCTGCTGGCGGCCGGACACGACGTGCGCGCCTTTGTGTATCCGGGCGACGCCGGCCGCGCCGGCAAGCTGGCGGGATTCGAGCGGGTGGAAACGATCGAGGGGGATCTGCGCAGCTTCGCCGACTGCCAACAGGCCGTGGACGGCATGGATGCCGTCTACCACTTGGCTGCGGCCTTCGGCGGTCCGTTCGACAACCGCGACTATCTGGCCATCAACGGTGGTGGGACCCTGAACCTCCTGGAGGCGGTGCGCGACCAGTGTCCCAACCTGCACCGCTTTGTCTACGCCTGCACCGAGGCCATCTACTGGCAGCTGACGGACCGCAGCCCCCACCTTGAGGGGCGCGAGAGCCGCTACTTTGCCAACGCCATCCGCGAAACCGACGTCTCACCGTACCTGCAGATGCCCTACTTCCTCACCAAGCGCATCGGCGAGCAGTTGGCGATGTCCTACCACCACCAGTACGGCGTACCGTCGGTCTCCTTCCGCTTCACCACCATCATCGAACCCTCGGAGTTCCTGAACGCGGACGGCCTGCCGCCCCTGTTCCTGCTCAGCACGGCCCATCAGGCCTGGAGCGGCCAGCACAGCCCGGACCCGGCCGAGCAGGCCATGCTGGACCACATCCGCAGCCTGTGGACAGGGGAGGAGAAGCTTCTGCTCTCCCTCAACCCCAACGGCGTGCCTTTCCGGCAGCACTACGCCGACGTGCGCGACATCGCCCTGGGCCTGGCGCTGGCGCTGGACGCGGAGGCGGCCGTGGGGCAGGAAATGAACTTGGGCGGGGCCGCCATCCTGGACTGGGCGGACCTTGTCCCGTGGCTGGCGGAACGGCATGGCATGGAGTACGTAACCGCCGAAATCCCGTCGCCCAACTACTTCGAGCTGGACCTGGGCAAAACCCGTTCCATCCTGGGCTACGAGCCGCAGCACGACTTCCACAGCATCCTGGCCACGGCCGAAGCCATGGCCCGCGGGGAGCAAACCGATGTGATTCCGACCGGCGTGCGCTGGCAGGCCAGATCGGAGGCATAGGGCGGAGCGGTGGTCAGTCGCCCTTGGGCGAGCCGCCGCTCAGTTTCCGGGCACCGCTGATCGCCCAGAACAGCAGGGCACAGCAGGCAATGGCCAGGGCCAGGGTCGGCACAAACGGCAGGCTGAAGGTGGTCTGCAGCGGAATAAGGGCCAGGATCAGACCGGCCGCCAGCACGGCACCCAGACGGACAAGGTGCCGGAACAGGTAGGCATCCGGGTCGATGGATTCGGTCAGGCTGAGCATCCGCCAGGCCAGGTGGTGCAGGTCCCAGACGGCCAGCAGCAGCACGATGCACACCAAGCCGGTAAGCGGAGTCAGGTGGCCCAGCGTGGCACCGGCCAGGCAGCACAGGCTGACCAGGATGAACATCGGGGAACCAAAGCCGTCCCTTCGCTGCTGCAACGCCGCCAACCAGACCGTTACCGCAGCCATCACACCACCGAACAGCACCCAGCTTTCGGCAGCCGCCAGTTGCGTGCCGGCGAGGATCGCAACCGCGGTCAGAAGGGTGCCGGCAATGAACCGCGCCAGATAGCGATCGAACAGGGCCAAGCCGTATTCGATCCAACTGCCGGCCGGCTCGGTTTCCTGACTGCCACCCGGATCAAGCCGGGATTCTGTATCGGTCATGCGTGGAATTCACTCTAGACGAGCTTGTTCTGATGCTTCTCCATCGCGCCCTGTCGGCAGGTGCACAATCCCCGCCAGCCTGTTTCCGTATTCCCCACTCCAGGACAGAAGACTTGCCAGGGCCGCGACCGGATTTTCTCCCAGTTCGAGGGTCAACAGCCTGCGATCCCCATTGCGCAGGGCCTCCGCATCGCCCAGGGCCTGGGCGCGCTGCAGTGTACCGAAGGTCATGCCGTCAGTTCCCGGGATGGGAACGTCCACAGCCGGATCCACCCGGCGCACCAACTGGAGGTTCAGGCCATTGGCGCTCCCCCCCTTGTGCAACTGCCCCGTGGAATGGAGAAAGCGCGGGCCGAACCCAACGGTGACCGGAATGTGGAAACGATGCCCGATCTCGCGCCGTAAATCCTCCAAAACCATCCAGTTGCCCAGATTGAATGGCAGATAGGCCTGGATCGTCAGATAGTCCCCGTGCGACGCCGACACAAGGAAGTCGTCCAGGGCCTGAGGGGAAGCCGCCACCGCCGGTCCCTCCGGCAGCGTTCCGGTTTGTTCGTAGGTGGCGGCGAAGGCCCGAGCCGCGACCTTGGCGGCTTCGACATCCGGCTGATCGAACGGATGAACTCCCAGGGCATGACCGGCCACGGCGGTCGCGAACTCCCAGAGAAACAGATGGCCGCCGAGGGCCTCGGGACCGGCGAAGGGAATCACGACGACCGGATGCCCGGCCTCTACGCAGCGGTCCGCCAAGGAGGCCATGGCCGGATCCAGGCCCTCGTCCGGTGCAACCGGCGTCACCACCACGCAGAAGCGATCGTCGCGGAAATGGTCCACGTCGTCGCCCCGGCTCAACACGGGTACGACGCTCCGGCCGGACTTGCCCAGACTTTCGGCAATCAACTGCTCAATCCAGTCCCCCAAGGGGGTCAGGGAGGGAGGGCGCAGGATGGTCAGCTTGTCCCTGCCCGCCAGGGCCAGACGGCCCATCAACATGCCGAACCGGGCCGCGTCGTTGTCGGCGGCCGGCCGCTCGGCCGCTTGGGCAAACGGTGAAACCCCGGCCAGCAGGCGGTCGACATCGCCGCCCACCAGGGCCAGCGGCACCAGTCCGAAAAGGGAGAGCGCGGAGTACCGGCCACCGATGTTCGGATCGTTCTCGAAGATTCGCCGGAATCCCTCCTCCGCAGCCAAGCCAACCAGACTGCTGCCGGGATCGGTGATTGCAACGAAGTGTTTGCCCGGGGACCGGCTACCCTCCTGTTCCGCCAGCTTGGCCCGGAAGTACCGGTAGCCGGAGAGGGTTTCAACCGTGCCACCCGACTTGGTGGCCACCACGAACAGGGTCGCGGCCAGGTCCAGCTGTTTCTCCAGCGCGGCAATCTGCTCGGGGTCGGTGGTATCCAGGATGAGCAGCTTGAGTCCCCGATCCGAACAGCCGCACAGTTCGCCGAACATCTCCGGAGCCAGACTGGAGCCGCCCATTCCAATCAGGACGGCCTGACGGAAGCCCTCGTCCACCAGGGATTGAGCCCACTCCGTCAGTTCCGCGGCCCGGGTGGCCATGCGGCGATGGACATCCAGCCAGCCCAGCCGATCCGCAATCTCAACATCGGAGTGGGCCCAGACGGTGTGATCCCGCGCCCAGATACGGGGCACGATCCGCTCCCTTTCGAGATGGGCCTCCGCCCCCGCCAACGCCGGTTCCAGGGCTCCGAGTCTGAAGTTCATAAATCAATTGGTCTCCGTGCGGGATGCCCCTCAACTGTCCAACCAATCGGCCCGGTGACCAGGCCGCAGGCATTCGGAAGGTTCATCGCAGTCTCAGGATCGTGGATTTGGGCTGTCGGCCGCAATCGACGACGAGCCTCTACGCGGTCAAACGGCAGATCATCCGGTATGGGTTGCCGGGATACCGGAATCCAGGGCGTCTTCGACGCATGACAGCCGCATCCACGGGTGTCACGGAAGTCCCAGGCTATTGCACCTGCTCGGACCCGAAGCCGTTATCCGGGATCTGCAGCAAGGAGCGCCACTCGCGGGGTGTCCGCTGCACGACCCGGATGCGCCGGAAGGCATCCATCGGCGGCCCGTTCCTCCCGTGCCGCGCGCGTCATGGTCGGATCGGCATCGGGATGCAGCCCCCCACGCGCCCGTTGGACGCCGGATGCATGTCTTCCCGAATGGCCGTCTTCATGGTCCGTCTCCCCGCTTGCCGAGACCCCATTCTACATCTCCATCCTCACCGAATCCGGGTGGCCGAAACGCCCTGTGGCGGGACCAACAGCCGGTTGGCCACCCTCTTGCGCGTCCCTGCATCCACTTTCGCACCGAGTCATGCCGAACCGTAAGCCGCGGCACCCGATCGGGGACGCACGCTCCCGCCATGACCACGGGGAACCATCCGCCTGGGATGGAGCCATCACCGGTCGTTGTCAAGTCCGGCCACATTGACCACGCTGGCAAGTGGCGATGGGACGACAGGCCCTTTGGCCTGCGGCAGTTTCCATACACACACATCGACGGAACCGAGACGGTACCCGGCAGCGCGGATTCTTGGTCCTGCTGAACGGCCGGGCTATCATGTCCACGCAAACCAATGCCAATTGAATAGGAGGAGACATTGTGGCTTCCACGACTCTGAGCCGACGGCGATTCCTGGCCTTCAGCGGCGTGGCCGCGGGAGCGGTTGCCCTGGCAGCCTGCGCCCCCCCGACGGCCCCCGGGGCCGATGCGGGCGGCATGGCCGCCGAGTCGGTTACCGTTTCCACGGCCCTGACCTGGGAGGCCGCCTTCCAGACCACGCAGCAGGAATTCGACGCCAACTTCATGGAAGAGAATCCCGACATCGTCCTCGAACCGGTCTACAACACCTGGTCCGACCACAATCAGGTCGTACCAACGTGGGCCGCAGCGAATACGCTGCCGGACATCATTTATGTCCACGGCAGCCGCGCCTTCCCCTGGGCTTTCGAGGGCATCACGGTTTCGATGCAGTCTCACATTGATGCCGATCCCGATTTCAACATTGCAGGCGTCTGGGAGGAAGCCCTGCGCCTGTATCGATTCGAAGGGGAACAACACGGCATTCCCTACGACCATGGCCCCATCATCCTTGGCTACAACAAGGACATCTTTGATGCGGCGGGGATGGACTATCCCGCCGAGGACTGGACCATTGAAGACTTGGTCGAGACCTCAATTGCCCTGACCAACACCGAGGGTGACGTCCCGATCTGGGGATGGCGCGGAGACATGCCGAACTTCGGAAACGGCACCAATCGCAACATGCTCAACACATACGGGGCCAACCTGTACAACGATGAAGAGACAGCCATCGAGCTGGACACAGAGGAAGCCCGTGTGGCGGTTCAGATCTGGGTTGATTTGATTCACAAGCACGGTGCCGCCCCGACCCCGGCCGAGTCGGAAGCTTTCGAACAGAATGCCTGGATCGCGGGCCAGTGCGGCATGTCGCTCTTTGCCTCCTGGAGCACCCCGACCCAGTACTCGTTTGCGAACTACGCCTGGGACGTTGCTCCATGGCCGGCTGGTCCCGCCGGACAGAGCTGCGGCTCCTTCGGTTCCGGCTTCAGCATTACCAAGAACAGCGGCAACCCATCTGCATCCTGGCGCTTCCTGGGTTCCTACCTAAGCACGGAAGGCATGGAGTTCATGTGGGGCAGTTCCGGACGCGGCAGCCCAGCCCGGGCCGAGGCCTACCAGTCCTGGCTGGATTCTGAGCCTGCCTCCGATAGCGCCCACTACTTCCTGCACGCGCTTGAGAACTACGCGGTGACAGGACGACCCTACCAGACTCTGGCGGCACCGCAGCTGCTGGACATCACGGGACGCTACCAGACACTGTTGCGGAGTGGTGAAATCGACGTGGATACTGCCATCACCAGCATCGTTGAGGAAGCCAACGTGGTCTTCGCGGAAGCAGCGGAGCGCATGGCCTAGTTCGTTGTTGCGTGGACACTGCGGCGGCGCGATCCGCCGCAGTGTCCCTTGCGTTTGGTTTCCCTGCGACAGACATGACCGCCAGCGTCGCGGCACGCCCGCGCAAGCCAGGGCGAACCCTGCAAAAGCGCGAGGAACGCGACTTCTGGATCGCGATCTCGCCTTGGTTCATTGGCTTGCTCCTGTTTACCGGCGGGCCTGTCATCGCGTCGCTGGTTTTCAGCTTTACGGACTGGACCGGACTCAACCTTTCGGGTTTCATCGGCCTCGAAAACTATCGAGTTCTCCTGGTAGAGGATCTCGTCTTCTGGGAAACCGTCTACAACACTTTCTATTACACGTTTGGCTCAGTCCTCCTGGGAACCCTGGGTGCCTTGTTCGTGGCCCTGCTTCTGAACCAGAACCTGCCGGGCACCTACTTCCTGCGGCTGATTTACTACCTGCCGTCCATTGCCAGCGGCGTGGCCATCTCCATCCTCTGGATCTGGCTGTTCAACCCCAACGTGGGGCTGATCAACTTTCTGCTGGTCAAGTTCCTGCCGATTGACTCCGGCCCGGCCTGGCTGTCCAGCCAAACCTGGTCCAAGCCGGCCCTGATTCTCAAGAGCACCTGGGGCATCGGCGCCAACATGATCATCATCCTGGCGGGGCTGCAGGGCGTCCCCCAGTCACTCTACGAGGCCGCGCGCATCGACGGCGCCAACGTCTACGACGAGTTTCGCCACGTCACGATCCCGATGCTGTCTCCCGTTCTCTTCTTTGTGATCGTGATTTCCACGATCAACGCCTTCCAGATCCTGACGGACATCCTCGTCATGACCCAGGGTGGACCGGGGACGTCGACCTACATGCTGGTCTACTACATCTATCAGAACGCGTTCCAGTACCTGAAGATGGGCTATGCCTCGGCCCTGGCCTGGATTTTGTTCACGATCATCCTGGCGCTGACGCTGCTGCAACTGTGGGGCAGCCGCCGCTGGGTCTACTACGAAGGCGAGACGTAGGCCATGGCCCAGATGCAGGAAACCGTGGACTCGGGGGTCATTCCCGTCCGTCCGGTCACGCCCTGGTGGCAGCGCGCCTCGAAGCGGCGCATCCTCAGCATGGCCATCATCTATCTGCTGGTCCTGCCGGGCGCGGTGATGTTCCTGATCCCGCTGTTGTGGATGCTGTCGACCTCGCTGAAGGAGTCGCGGCAGATTTTTGTCAATCCGCCCGTCTGGATCCCCAACCCAATCGTCTGGCGAAACTTCTCCGAGGGCTGGAGCGCCTACCTGCCGTTCAACACCCTCTTTGTCAACTCGACCCTGATCACGCTGAACAACATCGTGGGCAACCTCTTTTCCTGCTGCCTGGCCGCCTTCGGCTTCGCCCGGCTGCGGGCCCGCGGCCGCAACGTGCTGTTCGGGCTGGTGCTGGCCACCATGCTCCTGCCCAACGAGGTGCTGATCATTCCGCAGTACGTGCTCTTCACCAAGATCACGCAGTTTCTCAAGCCCTGGTGGGACTACTACACGCCGGGCGGCATCCTGTGGATGCGCTACCTCTCCTGGCTGCCCCTGATGGTGCCGTCCTGGTTCGGCTTCCCCTTCTTCATCTTTCTGCTGCGCCAGTTCTTCCTGACCATCCCGCTGGACCTGGACGAGGCCGCCCGGCTGGACGGTGCCTCCTCCTGGCGCATCCTGATGCAGATTTTGGTCCCCCTGACCAAACCCGCCCTGGCCACGGTCGTGATCTTCGCCTTCATTGGCAACTGGAACAACTTCCTGATGCCACTCATCTACATCCGGGCGCAGAAGGAACAGGTGCTGGCCGTAGGCCTCAACCAGTTCCGGGGCCAGTTCGGCCATGTGGACTTCCACTACATGATGGCGGTCTCCCTAATCGTGCTCATCCCCGTGCTTCTCATCTTCTTCTTTGGACAGCGCATCTTCGTGCAGGGCATTGCCCTGACCGGCATCAAGGGGTAGCCGCCCCCGCCGCACCCACGCCGGCACTTCCAACACAACCCGAGACCCCTTCCATGGCATTTTCAGGAATCGCCGACCTGCGCCGTGTGCTGCCACTCCTGGCGGCCGCGCTGCTCGCAGCTTGCGCACCCGTCATTCCGCCGCGGGAGGCCCCACCGCCTCCGCCTCGCGGACCGGCCGACGAAATCCCCCTGTTTCTGAACGTCTCGGCGCGAGCCGGCATCGACGCCGAACACGCAGCCACCTGGAACCAGTTCGGCGAAGAGGGCGAGGAGGCCTCGTTCGACACCGGCTACATGGCCATGGGCCAGGCCTGGGGCGACTTCGACAACGATGGCTGGCCGGATCTCTACGTTACGGGCAACCAGGCGCCCAACGCCCTGTTCCGCAACCGGGGTGACGGCACCTTTGAGCGGTCGGTGTTCGACGGGCAAACGGCCCTGACCTCCGCCGAGTCCGGCGGCGCCATGTGGGTGGACTTCGACAATGACGGCTGGAAGGACCTCTATGTGCTGGTGCATGGACCCAACGTCCTGTTCCGCAACCTGGAGGGCCAAGGATTTGCCAACGTGGCCGCGGCCGCCGGAGTCGACGATCCGGGCAAGGGCGAGGGGGCGGCCTGGGCCGACTTCGACCGCGATGGCCTTTTGGATCTGTACGTGGTCAACTGGTCCTGCTGGCCGGACTGCGATCCCATCGATCCGGTGCTGGCACAGGATGCCCTGTTCCGCAATCGGGGTGACGGTACCTTCGAACCGGCCTCCCACCTGCTCGTGCCCGAACTGCTCAGGGGCGCCGGCTTCGCGGCCAGTTTCCTGGACTTCGATGGCGATGGCGACAGCGACCTATACGTGGTCAACGACCGCATGCAGAATCCGGTGGGCAACGTCCTGTGGCGCAACGACGGGCCCGGCTGCGCCGGCTGGTGCTGGACCGACGCCTCCCGCGACACCAACTCCTTCCTCATGATCCACGGCATGGGCCTGGCCGTCGGCGACTACGACAACGACCTGGACCTGGACATGTACTTCTCGGACATGGTCAACCCGATGATTCTGCTGACCAACGAGGAGGGCCAAACCTTTGCCAACCGTTCACGCACGGCCGGCGTGGGCGTGGGGCCCAGTCCGGCCACCGGCTGGGGCACGGCATTCCTGGACTACAACAACGACGGCTGGCAGGACCTCTACCTCGCCACCACGGAGTTCCGGCAGGAGACCGCCGAACTCGGCCCGGAAGGCATGTTCCTGGCCTGGCCCGATACCCTGTTCCGCAACGAAGGGGACGGCACTTTCACCGACGTGACTCCGACGGCCTGGACCGAGGAGCCCTGGCCGGCCCTGGGCTTTGCCCATGCCGACTTCGACCGGGACGGCTGGCTTGACTATGTGGTGGGCGAATGGCGGCGCGGCTATGCCCTCTACCGCAACCAGGCCGTGGAAGGCCGGGGCCACCGCTGGCTTACGGTGCGGCTGGAGGGCCGGGGTCCGGTCAACCGCGATGCCGTGGGAGCCCGCGTGCTGATTGAGACCGACGGCGACCTGCGGATGATGCAGGAAGTGAAAATCGGCTCCAGCCTGGGTTCCGGCAACGACACGGCCCTGCACTTCGGCTTCGGTCCCTTCCGCGTGCCGGAGGCCATTACGGTCCAATGGCCGGACGGATCGGTGCAGCGGTTTGAGGACGACCTCCCGCTCAATGCGGAACTGCTGATCCGTCACGGGGATCCACCGGTGGACATCACCCCCGCCGTCGGCGCCGCGGCCCTCGATCCCTTCGCGGACGTGACCGCAGCGGTTGGCCTGGACGCCCAGCACGAGGGCTTTTGGGACATGTTCAACCCGGAGTTTGCCAGCGGCTACCTAGGGGTGGGCCAGGCCTGGGGCGACTTCGACAACGACGGTTGGCTGGACCTGTTCTTCACCGGCAACATTGCCGACAACGTGCTCTTCCGCAACCATGGGGGCATCTTCTCCCGTTCCGCCCTGACCGCGGACGTGGCCATGCCCGGCGAGTTGACGGGGGGCGCCGTCTTTGCCGACTACGACAATGACGGCTGGTCGGACCTCTACGTAATCGCGCAGGGGTCCAACCGCCTCTTCCGCAACCGGGAGGGAACCGGCTTCGAGGACGTGACGGCGGCCGCCGGCGTAGGCGACACCGGCAAGGGCTCCGGAGCCGCCTGGGGGGACTTCGACGGCGACGCCCTGCTCGACCTGTATGTGGCCAACTGGTCCTGCTACCCCGAGTGCGAGGAGACGGACCACGCACTGGCCGCCGACCGCCTGTATCGCAACCGGGGCGACGGCACCTTCGAGGATGTCTCGAACCTGCTGGTGCATGCCAAGCGGCTGGGGGCCGGCTTTGCCGTGACCTTCCTGGACTTCGACAACGACGGTGACAGCGACATTTACGTCGTCAACGACGAGCTTCACAACCCGATCGGCAACGTCCTGTGGCGCAACGACGGCCCGGGCTGCAGCGGCTGGTGCTGGCACGACGCATCCGAGGAGACCGGTGCCAACGTGCGGCTGGCCGGCATGGGCATCGCCGCCGGTGATCTGGACAACGACCAGGACCTGGACCTCTACTTCTCCAACATGGTGAACGCCATGGCCCTGCTGGAAAACCGCGGCGGCGAGTTTGTCTCCCGAGCCCGGCTGGCCGGCGTGGCCGTGGGCCCCAGCCCGGCGGTAGGTTGGGGCACTGCCTTCCTGGACTTCGACAACGACGGCTGGCTGGACCTGCATCTCGCCACGACCAAGTTCGTGCAGGAAACGGCCGCGGCCGGTCCCGAAGGCATGCACGACCCCTACCCGGACATCCTCTTCCACAACGAGGGCAACGGGCGCTTCATCGAGGTCACGCCCACCAGCTGGGAGCGCAACGGCAGGCCCACGATGGGCAGTGCCTACGCCGACTACGATCGCGACGGCTTCGTCGACGTGGTGGCCACCCGGTGGAACGAGGGGTTGCAGCTGTACCGGAACACCGGCCTCTGGGGCGGGGACAACCGCTCGCTGACGGTGCGACTCGCGGGTGACGGCCGGCACGTCAACCGGGACGCCGCCGGAGCCAGGGTCTATCTGATCCGGGACGACGGCCAAGTTCTCATGCGGGAAGTCAAGCTCGGATCATCACTGGGCGCCGGCAATGACGCCGCGGTGCACTTCGGCCTGGGCCGGTCCCGGATTACCAGCCTGGAGATAGTCTGGCCCAACGGTACCCGGCAATTCGTCGAGCCACCGGAATCCCCGTTTCTGGTCGTGACCTATGACGCACAATAGATGATCGGAATCAGCCCTGTCGTACACCCCGACCGGCAATGCCTTCTGGCCAGCGATCCTTGGCGGGATGGTTGCCTCCACTTGCTTTTTGTCCATCAACAACGCGAATTGCTCATGGCTGTGCCTCGAACCCGCATTTGGCTTCCTTTCTTCGCTCTATGGGTCCTCTTGGCTGTCGGCTGCACGGCATTTCCCGAGAGCCTCGGGTCCAGTGCGAATGGGAGTGTCATGACCGTTGACGTCAAGGGCCGCGAGCTCTACTAGCGGATCGTGGTTGCCCTCAAGGAGACCATCGGCATCATGGCCGAGATCGACGCAATCATCGAAGCCCACGGCGGCTGGCCCCACGCATTTCAGACCGGGTCAGAGGTGGGAGCGACCAACGCTGACTCCCGATGAAACTGCTCGCTCTTTCGATACGCGGGTTCCGCGGCATTCAGGATGCCGACTTGCGTTTTGGCCAGCACGATGTACTGGTGGGCCCCAACGGCGCTGGTAAGAGCACAATCATCGACGCCCTGTCGCTAGTCTTTGGCCGCACAGGACTGGTCCGTGACCTTACGGAACACGACTTCTACGGCAGTGTTCCTGAAGCGACGAGCCGGATCCGGATCGTTGCTACCTTGGCCGGATTTGATGGTGACGATCCAGGACGCAACTACATGTGGTTTCGCGAGGGGCGAGCGGTTCCCAAGTGGTGGAACTCGTCGACAGGTCAAGCCGAGCCCGACCGTAGCGATCATGCTAAGACCCTGTGCGCGCAGGTTGCCTTCGCGGCGCGGTTCGATCTGGAGGAGCTGGCGATTGAATCAGTCCGCTACTTCCACGATGATGATGACATTAAAGATCCATTCCTGGACGATGCTGTCTATCTGATCCCGCCTCGGCTCTTCGACGACATCGGATTCTACGTCCTGATGGCGCGTCGTACTTGGGGAGGAGCCGTTTCGTTCGCCTCAGAGCTGTTCCGCAAGGCAGTTGCGACCGTGGGCGGCATTCCCGCAAAAACTGTCCTCCAAGAACGTGACGGTTGGCTGCTTCAAACGGTTCCAGCGCCTTTTCCAGGCATTCCCGCAAAAACTGTCCTCCAAGAACGTGACCGGCTGCGCGCACCTGCCGATCCATTGGAGGAAACGGACGACCTCTCTCCGTTAGTAGAGCGCATGAACCGGCAGTTGGCGGGGCTATTACCCGACGCACCGCGTTTTCAGCTAAGGCTTACCGCCACGGACTCCGAATCACTGCTTCGGGCACTCGTTCCGCACTACGCTGCCGGAGAAGGAGTGTCGCTCCCGGTCGGGCGGCATGGAATGGGCCTGCTCTCGCTTCAAACCTTCATTCTTCTGCTTGAGCTTGGACGAGAGCGAGTGCGTAAGGGAAAGCCATTCCTGCTCGCGATGGAGGAGCCCGAGTTGCATATTCCGCCAGGAATGCAGCGTCGCCTAATCTCGCAGGCGGTGTCGATCGCCGATCAGACTGTCTGTACCAGTCACTCGCCTCGCGTCGCCGCCTACTACTCCGCGCCCTCCGTTCAGATTCTCGATCACGACAGGGAGTGTCTCGCCGCGACTCCCATGTTACCAGCGCCCTTGGACGCGAGCGCGACCAACGCGCGGCGCAAGCTCTTTCAAGATGATCGCGCGCGGCTCGTCGAGGCGCTGATGCACCACCGAGTGCTGATTCCCGAAGGACGCAGCGAATACGAGTGGTTTCGGCTGTTGAGCTATGTGCTTGAGACAGGCGACATCGCACTCGACACACCTGATACCGACACACCCGCCTTCGGCACTGTCATCGGCGTGGTGCCAACCCATGACGGAGCGGTGGCAGACGTCTACGATGCCCTGCGGACGTTGAGGCGTGGATTGGTTCCTCTCGTGGACGGGGATGATGCCGGAGCCGAGAAGATCGCCCACGTCCATAGGTCCGACACCGTGCCGAAACTCTGCCTGAGATGGCGCGACGGTTGGACGTTGGAGGATGCGATCGGCTGGATGCTTCAGGGAAACGAGGACGCGGCGCTCGCCGAACTGCATGATCGTGAATTCGAATCCGTCGACGACTTGGTTCGTTTGTTCAAGGTCCAAACTGGGGGCAGCCGCTTAAAGACAGACTACCTCGCGTATGAGGAAGTGGCTTGGGCCATCGGCCGGATTCCCGAGTGTCGGAGTCGCGCCGCAGTTCTGCTCAAGGCAGTCACGCTTGCTACGCTAGGAAGGGCCGAAGGTTGCGACATGATCCAAAAGGACGATGAGCAAAGCACCGAGGACACGACCGTGCTGCGTATCGAGCCATGAGCGTCTACTTGATCGAGGGTCCAGCCGGGACCGGCAAGACGACGCGGTTGTTTCAGAAACTTGGGCGTGTGCTGGACGAGTGCCCACTGGCGGAGCACCAACGGGTTCTCGCACTAACCAAGATGCACGGATCGAGGCGGCGCATGGATGGCCAACTTCGGGCTACCTCGGGTCTTCGAGGGCGGTACCACTGTGGCACGGCTGATAGTTTCGCGTGGCGCGTCGTGCGACGCTGGCGAACGCTGGCTCGCAGGTTATCGGCAAAGGAACTGGCCGAGGACGACTATGACAAGGTCTGCTCGCTCGCCGGTGATCTGCTGGCCGAGACGATCGTCTCGCGCTGGGTTAGCCAAGCATTCCCGATTCTTGTTGTCGATGAGTTTCAGGATAGCAAGGGTGGACAGCTGGCGATGATTTCCGCGCTCTCGGGGTCGGCCACCTGCATAGTAGCGGCTGACGGTTTTCAGGATCTGGAAGGCACCGAGGAGAATTCAGCTGTCGCGTGGGCACAAGCTAACAGCGAAATCGAGAGGCTGGGTGACATTCACCGAACCTCAACATCCAGTCTCTTGAAAGCGAGCCAAGCCCTTCGAGCAGGACGGGATGTCCTCAATGAGGGGAATGGCTTCTGGGTGCTAGGCGCGCGCAATCACAACGTCGGCGCTAGCTTCGTTTCCAAGAACCTTACGTGGTGGTGGAGTTGCGCCGACATCGCAATTCTGACACCGGTTGGTCCGTACCGCTCGCAGTTTGTGCACAATCTTGTCGCCCGAGTGGAGGAGAAACCGATCAGTAAACCCCCAGTGGGTCCGTACCGACTACCCTGGGAGGAGTCGCAGAAAGAAGAATGCAACAAGTTCATCGAAGGACTTGGGCTGCCCGAAGATCCCTATGCTGAGGTCTGCTGTGATGAGCTGTCATTCGCTGGTGTCGGCGGGCTGTGGCGAGGGCTTCACGATTGGATCCGGCGGCAGAGGCGCGTCGCCGGGAGAACAACGTTCACAGTTGAAGAGATCCGGCGCGAAGCGCACCGCGTTCATCAGAGGTCGAGGGGGTATCGCCGGGTGAGGGACGGTGGCGTGCGGGCGATGACGATCCATCAAGCGAAGAATCGTGAGTTCGATTCGGTGATCGTCCTATGGCCTTACGAAGTCACGGGTACCGCTGAACGTAAGCGACGCCTGCTGTACAACGCGATTACCCGGGCGAAATCCCGCGTCCTTGTTGTGGTCCAAAACCCCAGCCGAGTGCAGCACCCCCCGTTCGTTGCCGGGAGTTGAGGTGCATGCTAAGCGGCTGGGAGCCGGTTTCGCGGTGACCTTCCTGGACTTCGACAACCACGGCTGGCTGAACCTGCATCTCGCCACGACCAAGTTCGTGCAGGAAACGGCTGCGGCCGATCACGAAGGCATGCACGATCCTTATGCGGACATCCTCTTCCACAACGAAGACAACGGACGCTTCGTCGACGTGGTGGGCACCCGGTGGAACGAGGGGTTGCAACTGTACCGGAATACAGGCCCCTGGGGCAGTGACAACCGCTCTCTCACGATTCGGCTTGAGGGTGACGGCCGGCATGTCAACCGGGACGCCGCCGGAGCCAGGGTCTATCTGACCCGAGACGACGGACAGGTCCTCATGCGGGAAGTAAGGCTCGGATCATCGCTGGGCGCCGGCAACGACGCCGCGGTGCACTTCGGCCTGGGCCGGTCCCGGATTACCGATCTGGAGATCGTCTGGCCCGACGGCACCCGGCAAGTCGTCGAGCCACCGGAATCCCAGTTCCTGATCGTGGCCTATGACACACAATAGGCAACCGGGACCGAGACCCGCGGCCACAGCGAACGCCGGCTTCCCCAAGCGGGACGGTTTCGTCCGCCGACCCTTCATCCATCAGAAACTGCCAGGAAATTTCATGACTTCACTTCGAACCTGTCTTTGGCTTGTCCTCCTGGCTCTTTGGGTCCTTCTGGCTGCCGGCTGTACGGCACTCTCCGAGGGAACAGGATCGCAGGATGCCCTGACATGCACGGACGAACTCGGCTGCGTTGCCGTGGCGGCCGACGAACCGGTGACAATTGGATCGATGGTGGTACTGTCGGGTCCCAATGCCAACCTGGGACAGGACGCGGCCAATGCCATTGCGATCGCGCTGGCCGAATTCGGAGAGGTCCACGGCCATCCCGTGAACCTCGTTTCCGAGGACTCGCTGTGCAGTGCCGAAGGCGGCCAGACCGCCGCCACCAGGCTGATGGCCAACCCGGCCGTGGTCGGCGTACTGGGCACCTCCTGTTCCAGTGCCGCGACCGCGGCCATGCCCATCGTCACATCCGCCGACCGCAGCATGATTGCGGCCTCCACCACGTCGCCTTCGTTGACCAATCCCGACCGCGACACCGGCGGCGTCTGGCAGCACGGCTATTACCGCACGGCCCACAACGACCGCATGCTGGGCCGGTTGGCGGCCGATTACGCCTTCAACCAGCTGGGCGCTCGCACCATGGCCACGATTCACGACGGCAGCATCTATGCGGACCTGAACCAGGCCATGACCGTCGCGGCCTTCGAGGACCTGGGCGGCGAGGTCGTGTTCCAGGGCGCGGTCAATGTCGGAGACCTGGACATGCGGCCCGTGCTGATTGAGGTGGCAACGCACGAACCGGACATCCTGCTCTTTCCAATCTTCCAGCCGGAAGGCAACCTGATCGTCGCTCAGGCACGCGACATTCCGGGCCTGGAAAACACGGAACTGATGGGCGGCAACGCCCTCTTTTCGGAGGACTTCCTGCCCAATACGGGGGAAGCGGCCGTGGGCATGTACATGACGGGCCCCCGGATCGTCAATGACCGCTACGACCAACTGCGGCGCAAATATGTGGAGATGCACGGCATCCCGCCGACCAGCGGCTACCACGCCCACATGTACGATGCCGTGCGCATGTTGCTGGATGCGATTGCGGCAGCCACCCGGGCGGATGCCGACGGTAACCTGTTGATCGGCCTTCAGGCCATCAGGGACCACCTGGACAATCTGGAAGGATTCGACGGAATCACGGGCTCCCTGACGTGCAGCGAAACAGGAGACTGCGCCACCGGCGAGGCGCTGGCCATGTTCCACATCCAGGACCTGGACAGCTGGCCCCCGGCGGTGGCATACCAGCCGTGAGAGAACAGAATGCAGTTCCTGCCCTCGGGAACTTGCCGACATGGGCTGCGTATCCTCGGTCCTCTGCCTGGCTCGTCTCCAAGCCAAGCACGGCTCTTACACCGCAACGAAACCGGTTGGAGATACCATCCTTGCAATTCTTGGCCACCAGTTGCCAGACATTGGCGGATCTAGGGTATTCCCATGAACACGAGCCACCGATGTGTCCGACCTCCAAGCATTGATAGCAGTGCTCCCCAACATTGTCCCCACTCCATGACACACGAATTCACTGATTGTCAACCGTAATTCAGGATCGCCCGGTTCAGGTAGCAAATCGGCAACTACACGGATGGCCGATGGTGGCTGCCGACGAAGCGCATGACGTTTTAATCCGTGAACCGTCAAGAGCCAGATACCGAAGTGCTGAAGTAGATCCTGGGAATGGACTATGCACGCACACTCCCTATGCTCGACGGGGCAGGTGAGGCATGCTTGGTGATCTCACTATGACCTTCCATACAACCTGTGCCATCTTCCTGCTTCCGTCTCTCTGCTTGATTCGTGGCCAAGCTGAAGTAGCACCATACCCGCCCTGCGGATGAAGCCCTCCACTCATAAGGAGCAGTCATGACCATCACAGATGGCCGCGAAAACCAGAGCGAACCGGTAAGCGTTCCCCCGCCAGTCACGACCACAGAGACCGAATTCCCGTTCCACATACTCGAAACGGCTAAGTTCGAGTGCCTCTGCCGGGACATAGTGCAAGCCCACGGATTCGCGAATGTCCACCGGTACGGTATATCTGGGCAAGCCCAAGAGGGTATCGACTTTGTGGGTGATGCTCCCACAGGCGAGTACACGGCCTTCCAAGTGAAGCGAATGAAGGAACTGACTGCGAGCGATTTGAAAGACATCGTGGGAAAATTTGCCAAAGGTGCGATGGCTGGTTGTACCGACAAGTTTGTTGTCTGCATGTCGAGGGAGGCAAACAATCGGAAGCTCTTGGACAAGCTCGCAAAGTTGAATGAGCGATACTCCTTCCCCATTGAGCTTTGGGGAGCTGAACAACTCACACATCTCCTCAGTAACAAGGACTACCTCGTTCGTAGGTATTTCGGTGACGACTGGGTAAACAAGTACTTTGGTACTTCTAAGGAATCCAACCACCGCCTGTCCACCGAGGTTTCCGACGCATTGCGCAGAGGGCCGGTTGAAGCGTTCGGACTCACATCGAAGGTTGGAAAAGCCGAACGCCTAGCGCAGACATCACCAACAGAAGCCGCGGATGTCTATCGAGAGGTTGCGGATGGGCTTAGGGACCACTTTCCGGGGCACGCCAACCACTTTGACCTGTTGCGAGCCAAGTCATTGCAGGCCGCAGGGAACCCGAACCCCTAGCGCAAACACCCCAAACAGAAGCCGCGGATGTCTATCGTGAGGTTGCGGATGGGCTTAGGGACCACTTTCCGGGGCACGCCAACCACTTTGACCTGTTGCGAGCCAAGTCATTGCAGGCCGCAGGGAACGCGGACGCAAGCCATGACGCGTTGATAGAGCTTGCCGTCCGCAACCTCGTTGAACAAGCTGAACCTCAGCTATTTCCAGGAGTGGCCTCCGCACTCGGGGATCTGCACGACGCAGTTGATGAAACCCGGCAGGCCCGCGCAGCTGCCATTCGGTCCTTCGAGCAGTGGTATGAGCATCCTCAGTCACTCAAGGACCTCGCGCAGTGGTTTGACACCCTTGGTCCCAATGACGAATATGCGCCGATCATTGCAATGTTTGTCACAGAGGCGGCTGTGGCCGACCGTGAATTCGGTGTGGTGCTTGACCGCGTAGAGTGCCTTCAACATGCAAGCGAGAGATGCGATAAGAGTGGCGACAAACAGAAACAGACGGCACTGCGAATCAACTTGGCTATGGTCGATGCCGGTGCCAAAGGAACGGGGAAGGATCTCATTCGCCAAGCTGAGCTGTTGGAGTTGCCTGCACAGGAGAATGCCTACGTACTCCTACGGGCAGCCCGCAAGGCTGCGTGGGAGGGAGAATTAGAACGCGCAGAGCGGCAGTACCGTATGGCATTGAAGTTGGCAGCCGAGGCCAACCTTGACCTAGATGTCGAGAAAGCACTCTGGTCGCTGACAGCGCTCTGCACAATCAGAACCATTGAGCCCGACAGTGTTGAACGTTTTCGTGAATGTCGTAGGACAAATCAATTAGCCCTTTCAATTCAAGGTTCGCGGTCGTATGTGGCGATGAACCCCCGCACCCGCGAGCGTGCCTTCATGCACTTGGTGAACGAGCAATTACCCGATGCCCACTTGTGGACCAGGTTCCGCTTGATCGAGGCGATCCGCAGTGGAAGCCTCATGGACGAGTTCGATTCCCGTGCACTCCTTGCACGGCTTTATGCCCAGTCCAAAGAACCTGTCACAGCCCTTGAGCAGGGACTGCTCGGCGGTGATTACAATCAGATCAAAGAGATATCGTCCCAGCTGGAAGTCTGGCCTGATTACCTTACCAACATGGTAAGCAGCCCGGCGTTGTGGGTTTGGAGGGGCACACTCATTGCTGTTGAGCAGCTCGGTGATCTCGCGCCGATTGAAACATCACGTAGACTTGCTCGCATGCTTATTAAACAGCTACAGGAAAATGCCGACAGCAAGTGGACTGCGCCAGCGACTATCCAAGCGTTGCAGGCAGTTGTACTCGAGGCGGACGAAAGCGACCTAGAGCAACTCATGCCGGTGCTGGAGCAGTTGGCCCCCCGCGAACCCAACACATACAAGCTGACTGATCCGGGGAGTGGGATGGTGGCTGCACGCTTGTATCGGTTCCGGCCCGCCTTCCGAAAGGGTGCTGCGACGGTCCTCGTGGAGATGACCGTAGGAAATCCCAACAATAGGAATTTGAAGCGGGCATTGGGTGAGTGTGGTGACGACTTGAGTGAACTCATTGCTGCCTTTGAGCGAGTTGCCGAGCAAGAAGGACGTGATTTTGCTGACCCATTGTTTGACTTGGGGCACCTGAACGATGCGGCACGAGTGCACTGGGCCAACCGGCTCCAGCTCGTGGAGCAATATCCCTTGTGCAAGCGTTCATCGTATGACATTGGCACACGATACGACATCTCTAGGCAGTTCCTTGAGGAGCAAGGAGACGAAGTTGCCAACCGGTACGTCCAGAAGCTAGTTGAGATCGGAAGCAATTGCCATGAACCGAGTATGAATCGAGCCCACGCGCTTAAATCGGCAGCGATCACCGTGGAACTTCTCTCAACTGGCAGGAAGAAGGAACTCTTCGGGCTCGTGAAGCCGCTGACCGATCCCGAGACGAAGATCTCTGCAACTGACGAATATGAGGCTGGCACTTTGCACCCACTCAGTCGATTCCAGATCTCTTTGGGAAACGTGGCCGATGTTCGGGCGGCAGCCCTTCACATGTTGGCTCACTGTGCAATGGGGTCGAAGAACCGCGCTCATGTTATAGCAATGGCCCAAAGGTGGCTGGGTGCGGAGCTTGAGGTTCTGCAGCGAACCGGGGCAACGGTTTTGTCCCTGCCACACCTCTCAAGCTCGGACGTTCGGATCACGGATCTAGCGGACCATTCCAACCCGCGGGTTAGGCAGGTGGCAATCGATTTGCCGAATATGCGACAGTGTCCCGATCCTGCGGTCCTGGATCGCCTAGCTTCTGATCCTGACAAGTGGGTGCGAATGCAGATTGCCCATTCCCTAACGTGGCTGCGGGATGCTGTCCCCGATGCGTACGAGCGCATCGGCTCGCTTCTGAGCTGCGATCAGAGCGGTGTGGTAAGGGCGCTCACTGCCGAAGTGCTCGCGTCTGCGAACCAACAGGGGAATTGACAAGCGGTATCGACCGATGCCGGTGGCGCACCCTCCGGAAAATTTCATGCACAACGGCCTGCTACCTGCTACCCTCAGCCACAAACCTGATTTTCGAGTGCCAACACAGGATACAAGCATTCCCGAGGACAGCCGCCCCCACAGCGGGAAGGTCATTGAAAGGACCTGTTTGGTCTTGGTATGCGAAACTGAGCGTGGAAGGCCTCTGGGCATTCCCACGCTTCGGATCAAGACCAACAAAACCGAAACAGTGCGTGAACGGGATGGCATGGACACACATTCACTGATGAAGCAGGAGGGTACATGACCAGACCTTCGGCCACCCAGGCGGAAACCGTGCTGAACGGCAAGCTGGGCGAACTGCTCATTGCCCGGCATCCCCGATGGAATGAGCGCAACGTGTTCGTCGATGCCACACGGGTATTGCGAGACCACCCGTCCGAACAGATCGACGTGCTGGTTGCGGCGGGCGGCGGACAACCCGTGGCGGTCGAAGCCAAGTTCGGGCGCAACGCCTCCCAACTGAAGCGACAGATGGAAGCCCGCCTGGGCAAGGTGGTCAGGGTCAACTCCCTGCCCATTGAGACGGGGGTATCCGTGGTCTATCCGGACGGTCTTACGGCCGGGGGATTGGAACAGGCCCGGCTTCGGTTCGCGGTGCATCAAGGTCAACCCGATGGTACGGCAACACGCTGGCCCGAACGGGATGACGAGTGGTTGTCGGGTACGGTGGACGATCTGGCGGACACTGTTGAACTGCTGTCCCTGTCCGAACGGATGGTGCGGGAAGGCGAGTCCCGCCTGGAAGATGGGGTGCGCGCGGGCAGCACGAGACTGCGAACCTTGGCTGAAGACACCGATGTGGAAGATCGCATCGGGCAGGTGCTGCATCAGGAGCCGGGGGAACAGACCTGCCGCATGGCGATTGCAATCCTTGTGAATGCCTTCATCTTTCACCGAGCGGTTGAAGGGTACCCGGGCATCCCCCGAACGGAGGAATTGCAGGGGATGGGCGGCACTCCGTCCCGCAGGCGGGTTCTGGAGGTTTGGGAACGGATTCTTGAAGTCAACTACTGGCCCGTTTTCAGCATCGCCAGTGAAATCCTGACTTGGATTCCGGAGCGCATTGCGAATCCGGTCCTGGCATTTGTCAACGATGTGGCCAGCGATCTGGTCGACTTCGGCGCAGTCACCTTTCACGACCTTGCAGGCCGCATGTTCCAGACGCTGATTGCGGACCGGAAGTTTCTGGCCACGTTCTACACTCTGCCTTCATCGGCCTGTCTGCTGGCGGAACTGGCCGTGTCCCGACTGCATCTGGACTGGTCGGACCGAGATGCCATTCTGGCCCTGAAGGTGGCCGACTTCGCCTGCGGCACCGGTGCCCTGCTGTCTGCGGTGCAGCGCGCCGTCTATCGCCGTCACCGGCGGACAGGGAGGGACGATGCCGAACTGCACCGGGGAATCATGGAGAGTGTGCTGCTGGGCACGGACATCCTGCCGTCCGCCACCCACCTGACGGCCTCCATGCTGTCCAGCACCCATCCGGGAGTCCATTACGGAAAATCACTGATCGAGGCGCTGCCCTATGGGACCGATGAGGTCTTATCCGGCCGCCGCGGTCTGCCACTGGACGAGGTCTATCTCGGGGCCCTGGACCTTCTCAGCAAGAATCTGGTCCAGCCGATGCTGGGAGCCGATTGGCTGGACATGGGTGGCTTGCGGATGAAGGGTGTTGAGGGTCTGGACGAGTTGGATCTGCCGGTCACGGACGAGTCCTTTGACCTGGTGATCATGAACCCGCCGTTCACCCGTCCGACCAATCACGAGTCGACCACGGTGCCGGTGCCGTCGTTTGCGGGGTTTGACACTTCCAAGGCAGAGCAGAAGGCCATGTCCGCCCGGTTGAAAGCGGTTTCCGGCAGTTGTCGTTTCGGCAACGGCAATGCGGGTTTGGCCTCCAACTTCATGGACATCGCCCATGCGAAGCTGAAGCCAGGGGGCGTCCTGGCCCTCGTGCTGCCGTTTTCCTTTGTGGCAGGGGGATCGTGGGCGGATGCCCTACAAACACTGGCAGACCTGTACGAGGAGGTCCAGATTCTGTCGATCGCGGCCACCGGCTCGCAGGACCGGGCCTTCTCCGCCGATACGGGCATGGCCGAATGCTTGGTGCTGGCCAAGAAAGGCGGGGAGGGGACACACCGTTCAGAAGCAATTCGGTTCGACAACCTCACCCATCGCCCTCGATCAATTCTTGAGGCTACCCAGATAGCCCGAAACCTTGAGCAGCACAGCTCGTCCTTTGTGGGGACAATCCATGAGACAGGAGCTGCTGGTGTACGTGATTCTTCACTGTCCCAGTTCATGGCGTGCCTGTGTCGAGGCCGTCTTGCTTTGCCAAGGACCGATGGGGAACGCCCTGTTCCCGTGACCAAGTTGGGCAGCCTCGCTGACAGGGGACTGGTCGACCGGGACATCAATGGAGGTTCGCCGCGGGGCGCGTTCGACATCGAGGCATACCCGAGTGTCGGTAAGCCCGAATTCCCTGCTCTCTGGCGACATGCCGCTGATGCGGAGCGGTTTCTTATGGTCGGTCCCGACACCCAGGGTACTGTACGTTCCGGGATGAAAGAGCAGGCAGTCAGGACTTGGGAACATACCGCTTCCCGTTTGCACAGTAATAGGGACTTCCAGTTGAACTCCCAAAGCCTCGCCATGTGCATCACACCGGAAGAGACCTTGGGAGGCAGGGCGTGGCCGAACGTGCTGCCACACCAGGAGCAATGGATATGGCTATTGTTGCTCTGGACAAATTCCACGTTGGGCCTGATGATGTTTTGGTGGACAGGGACTCGTCAGCAACAGGGCCGTTCCAATATTACGATCTCAAAGTTGCCGAATTTGAACGTACTGGACGCACGGCATCTCAGTGATGCGCAGTTGCAACAATGCCAAGCTGTCTGCGACGAATTCCGCGGTTGTTCCCTGTTGCCGGCCAACGAGGCCTATCGCGATCCGGTGCGCAAGAACCTGGACGCGGCTCTGTGGCGCATCATGGACCTGCCGGATGCCCTGCTGCCCAACTTGGATCTGCTTCGGAACCAGTGGTGTGCGGAGCCGTCGGTGCACGGCGGCAAGCGGACACGGCCAGACTTTGCCTGAAACCGGATCCGGTGACACCCCCGGACCGAAACCAAGAACAGATCCGGCTGTCCAAACACCTGCACTTGGTGGAAATGGATGTCACACCTATGATGGATGCCACTGTACGCGATCTGACTCCTGAGTACACGATGAACAAAAGGACAGGGAGCTAAGAGGCTTGACGAACCAATCCGACTCTTCCACTCTTGAGAGCCACGCCCCTGAGGTGCTGGACAACGATCATCCAGGTGTGAAGGTCGCCGCGAACGGCGATCCAAACGACTGGTTTTTTACCTTGCGACGCCTGCAAGATACTGTTATCGAGATTGCAGAACGCCGTTGGAATGAAGGTGAATCTCCTGCCAGAGAGTTGATCTTTCGCGGGGAGGATCGGGAATTTCATGTCATGCGAACATCAATGGATCTCTGGGCAGATGCGAACGCTGAACACCCGCTAGTAGGTGAGGACAATCAAAAACAGCGCAACGAATGGTACATCACTTATCAAAAAACTTTTTTGAATCTAGCATTCGATAGTGGAATCTCCATACCAATTCAGGCATCAGACATCAAACAGAATGCCATTATGTCAGACAACCCTGTACTTTCGACTCCTAGATTGCGTCGCATGATGATTCGGTTGCAACATCAAGGAATTCCCACCAACTTTCTGGACTGGACCCGTGATTTGCATGTAGCCCTATACTTTGCATGTAGGAAATCGTCTGCCTGCAATGGGCGGGTGTGGTTCATGCCACTTTGGGGATCGCTTCGGAGTGGAGTACCCCTTCGGAAAGACCTCAAATCATTGCACTACCTTCTATTTGAACAGGATCAGACCTACCCTCGGATGCAGGTTCAGTCCGGTGTATCTCTCTGGCTGCATGGTGGTCGAGTCGCATGGAAGGATGAAGACCGGGTATATGGTGTCACTATCCCAAAAGCACACAAAGAGCCGCTACTGAGGTACCTGCGTTTGGGGCACGATTTGGAGTCTCGCACCTTGTTTGCTGATTGGCCCGGTATTGTGGAATCATTGAAGGCACGGACACCGGGTGAAATTCGTCGGATTTGGGAACAGGAGGGGATCGTATTCGATCGCATGCTCTAAACTCCCACGCTCCTTTGGGGGTACCGATGACATCCCAAACCTATTCTTCAGTAGCCTGATAGTGCACAACCTATTGCGTTGGAAGACCACCGCCAAGCGCAAACAGGCTGGCTGGAACAACTTCTCAAGGTCGTGTCAAATTGGGAAAGAAGAGTCATGAGCTAGATTTGATAACTCCTCTCCTTAGCCATTCAGCTTCATTCGGACCCGGACGTGCTAAGAATGCCGCGACTTGATTTGCCACACCCAGAGCATGCTCGTCCTTCATTTGGGCGATCCAGCGATATTGTCTCTTTTCAATATCTTCAAAGAAAAATAGAGCATTTTCGTTCTTGGCACAGACTTCTCCTGGTGGGCTGTCTCTAGGCTGGAAATAACGTATCATCAATTTGGATGGCTTAGGTATAATTCCCAAGTGTTTCCATACATCTTGTTCGCTCTGTACAGCTAGAAAGGACATTTCCCGACTCACGTCCTTGGAGGCTGTTAGCGAGACTAGCAAGAGGAACGGGAACCCTGTCCAGTCTCCCAACCGCACGCTGTCGCACTTCGGTTGGAGACAGAGGAAATAGCTATCTTGATCGTTCTCCCGTGTATGTAGAATTGTTCCAATCGAAAGGCGCGGGGCTTGACTAGGGTAGTGTGTCTTGAGCTTAAGGAGGGCTGCAAAGTGAAGATCGGACTGTCGTGCGGATTCGGTATCCTCAGCGAAAGGTATAGTCGATTGGGTTGGCAGACTGGTTTTGCTTGCACCTTTTGGCCTAGCCACTTCGGCTGCAATACCTTGTTCCAGCAACGGGATCCAACCTTCCACCGGATCTCGGTCTCCTTCAAACGGGAACGGTTCAGATAAGTTTAATCCATCAGATTGTCGGTGGATAAGCCAAGATCTGATGGCACCAATATCGGCGCGCGTTCCTGATCGGTGCTCTTCGAGAACCGATGCAACTTCGGAAGCCAGTGCTTCTTCGAGGTGATCCTCTGCGTCGGGAGGATGATCGAGGAGGAGTCGATGGCCAAGATAAGCGGGATCCCGGTTCGGATCAAACTCTGCTAGGATCCTGTGTGCATTGTCACGGATGCCAGCAATTCCCGCGATGGCAGCATTTCGAATGAGACCGCCTGTCATGTCTGCAAACTCGTTTATGAGACGGTCTGCCAGCTCATCTTCTGCAACTTCCTGGTTTACAAAATTCGACCGTTCGGCAGCAAGTACACCTGACTTCGCTAAGACGACAACGTGAAGCGGACCTCGAGACATGCGAAGACCATCGATTTCTCTAAGTTCCTCATCTTGGTAGATCTCATCAACCTTATCACGTACTTGATCGTAGATCGATCTGAGATCCGGCTCTCCAGTGTAGATCGCAATCAAGCGGAGTCGCCGACTACTACTGTCCTCCTCCAAAATCTTTTGCATTATCCTTAGTGCCTCAGTTCCAGTCGAGTCATAGATGGTCCAGTCGAGAATCACGATGTCGGCCCGCCGAGCAGCCCTGACAGTCCTCTCCTGGAATCCATCGTCCGAGTTGGCCTTCAGTACGGCGCATATCGACCCAATCTCGGCAAAGCCATCGATCACCTCCTTGGCCTTCAAGGGCGCTCCTTGGGGATTACGCCTATTCTCGTTGTCAACTGGGTCAGGTGATGAGGGATATTCAGGGCTAGTGATTCTACCGGATACAGTCTCATTCGTAAGCTCTTCCCGGGATCGGGACATCTCTGCGAGGTCATCAAGAACGACAACTGTTTGAAGAAAGGACTCGACGACTTCCCGGGTCCGAGATCGAAACTCAACCGGTATACTACTCATGGCGATCCTCCGGCTTCGGCTGAATCCTGAACTCTGCCCCTACGCTGTAGTGGGATTCACCAATGGTCAGTTCATACCCTGCTCGGTCAAGCACGTCGCGTGAGATATAGAGACCGAGGCCGCGTCCGCCTGGCTTCCGAGTGAATCCGAGCTCGAAGATCGCTTCGCGATCTTCGAGCGGTACACCAGGACCGCTGTCGGCAACAATCATCGCGTCGTCTTTGACATCAAGGTGGATGATGCGCGGCGGATTCTGGTCGCGTAGCCAGAAGACAGCGTTGTCGAGCAAGTTGACGAACACGGGATAGAAGGTTGAGGGATACCCCCTAAACGTGTGCCGACGGAATGCCTGTGTGACAGAAACCTCGACCTGATGGCGAGTGAGGCGTTCCTTGAAGAGATCCAGTAGGAACCTACTGATGTCGCGTCCCCTGATCTCGACTTCTGCTCGGTACAGACGCCGGTGCAGAGGCGTGAAGAGCGTAAGGTACCCATCAAGATGTTCGAAACTCACGCGGATGCCGTGGTACACATCAGCGAGTTGCTGGTTGACATCGGCCCACGCTCGGAAGCGTTGTAGGTGGTTGCGAACAGACCGGATGGTGGCCTGAAACTCATGATCGATAATCTCGATGGCCATCCCGATCTGCGTGAGTTCCAGGTCTGCATCCGCGCGCTCTTGGAGGGCGCGGATTTTCTCCTCAACCGCACCGGCAACATCCACCTCCGTAATAATCTGCCCGGAATCGTCGGGATCGACAACAATGACCTGAAGTTGCTCGGTAATCGCCTCTAGTTGTGCCTCCTTCGTGGATGCGATCGCCTCGATCTCCGCGTCGAAGTCCAGCCTCAGTTGAACAATTTCGGCATCCGTGAGATTTGAGACATCAGCCCGCTGAACACGTTGACTGATTTCGTTCAACTCGGACTCGAGAGCAGCCATCGTACGCCGGACCGCGTTGGTGACTTGTTTGCTGGTCTCACTCAATTGCTCGCGGGAGGCTTGGCTACGAGCCGTCACTTTCTGTTTGGCTGTTCGCCAAGCATCCTCAGCAGCAGCATCGAATCTGCGACGGCGACTGGTGTCGAGGCCTCGGGTTGTTTCGGACACAATATCCTCTATCGCGGCTTGGGCCGGCGCGAGGACATCACTTTCAAACTTGGCATACTCGACTCTGTATGCAGCGAGATTATGCCGTAACGCTGTCGAGAGCGCGAATCCCCGCGGGTAGGGAACGCGAAGCTCCAATCGGAGTGCCGCCAATTGAGTTCGGGCGACACGCTCAGCCTCCAAAATCAGCCGCAGTTTGGCATCTGGGCGGCTCTGGAGTGAGACGGCCTCAAGCATCTGTTTCAGTCGAGTAATTGTAGCCCCGATCTCTTCTTGGAGCTCAGGGCTGTTGAGCTTGGCCGCGCAAGCCTCGAGTGCTTTCGTCAGTTCACGGCGCCTGACCAAGGCCTGTTGGGATTGGCGCTCGAGTGCTTTAGCTCGCCTGTCGAGGTCCGCCTTGCGGATACTGTACGCACCGAGTGATGAGTCATCGCGGAAGTAGTCTGCAGCCAGCTGGACAAGGAAGTGTATGAGAATCTCTCGAAACTGGCGATATGCTCTGTTGTCGCGAAATCCTTCTCGTCCGGCCTTTTCGATCAACCTAGCCGAACTTGCAACAGGAAGCTCAATCGCACCGAACATTCTACGGGCCGAGAAGTAGTAGTATGCCGCACCCAGAGTCCGACGCTCTTCGATGCCCAGAAAGTCGTTGTCCGTGCTGCCGTACGGAAGTATCCGTATGCCGTTTCTATAGATGTACAGACCTCCCATGCGGTTGAGTTTCCAGATGATTCTATTCCATCTCTCTCTTGGCATGCGCGACTCATGGGCTATCCCCTGTACGTAAGCAAAATTGATGGAAAACGGTCCGCAAAGAGTTTGTTTACCTCGTGCCTCAGGCCAAGTTATCAGATGCTTCTCTTGCTTGCCTCCGTAAACCGCCACGGTCCCTGAGAACTGGCCGTACTCATCGAATTCACCTTCGATGTGATGGTCAGCTTCAATGAATTCCTCTGAAGTGAAGAATGACTCGGGTCCAATGACAGAGTCAAAGAGGTCGAGAGACTTGTGATCACGGAATGCAGTTGCAATAACCGGTCTGGGACGATCGGGCATCATCGTGTTCGTGAAGCCCATCAGTGTTTTCTGTAAGCCACCTATCTGCCGTTTCTCGACAGGAGCGTCTAGCGAAATTTCAAGCATTGGGTTTGTTGGCTGGATGTAGAACTGAGTGCCCGATGCAGAGTCCTTGAGAGCTGCCGCGTCGAAACGTCTCTGAAGGTAGGCAACATCCAAGGAGGCCCTGTCCAGGTTGCGCGTGATTTCCGCAATGACTTTCTTTTTCTGATTACCCATGTGGCTCAACCGTTCCAGATTGTGTCTAACGGCCTCGACCATCTCGGCAACATCTGTAGCTGTGGGTAGCTCGCCGTTGTGGAACTCACGAACCGGCACTTCGATCTCATCAAGGGAGATTCCCGGTAGTGCGAACAGTGACCAGTTCACAAATGAAGCCACGGTCGGGTGGAGCCCATCGGATCGCCTGGCTCGGGTGACAAGGAGTACTTGGGGGCCAATGGCCCCGATGGCAAGACGTCCGATCCCCTTTTCCCCAGTGGGGGGTCTCTCCTGCATCCCCAAGGACACAGCGACCTCGGTCATGTCTTTGCCACCATCGACCTTGCTGTGCGTTCCCAACACAAGCCACCGATCGATGACATCCTCCAAGGTCATCCCAAGACCGTTGTCCCTGAGTACGAGGAGCTGTTCAGGACGATAGAAGTCTGCCTCGACGCGCGTCGCGTAGGCATCGTGGGCATTCTTGAACAGCTCGCTGATTGCGGTAGGGATGCCGGCGATCTGCTGACGGCCCAGCATGTCGACCGTGCGAGCACTTGTCCTGAACTTGGCCATGCCAACCCTCTATAGGGACGCCGATGAATCCAGTTCAAGCTCAGGGGAAGGAGAACTGGGTACCACAGGCATTACCAGCGAAATGCTCTGCAATGCATGCCCCAAAGCGCTGGGCGAGGAGTGTTGGAACAGCATTTCCCACCTGTCGGGCTTGGGAGTTCAAACTCCCGGTGAGCACAAAGTCATTTGGCAGTGTCTGCAGGCAGGCAGCCTCGCGGACGCTTATCGCCCGATCTTGCTCAGGGTGTCCAAACCGTCCGTTCGAATAGCTGATGCATCTGGTTGTCAACGCTGGTGCTGGCGCATCCCACCGGAGACGGCCATATACATCTGTATACCCGTTGAAGCCCGCCTTGCGGCTCTTCGGCAAAAGCTTGGGAGGCAAGTCGCGCCATCCCCCGCCTTGCGGCGTGGCACCTATGCGCTGCAGGTTGAGAGAAGAAAGCCGCGCTGCCCGGTGGTTTGGAACGCGAGGATGGGCTTCTCCTGCCGAGATCGCGGGAAGAGACTTGATCCACTTTCTGACAGTGGAATACTCTGGATTGAGCGTACCTACGCCGTAGGTTGGCTCCGGGAACGTGATCGGCCCCAAGAGGCTTGCCAGGAGTACAAGCCTCATCCTTCTCTGTGGAACGCCGTAGTCCTGTGACTTCACGACACGATGGTCTGTCGAGTATCCAAGTTCCTGCAAGGTGTGCAATAAGCCTTGAAAGATGCCGCCACCGGCACCTGCATCCTGCAGGCCCGGTACATTCTCGACGAAGACGTATTCGGGACGATACCGACGCACAAACCGCAACACATGGGTAAGAAGTCCGAGCCGCTCGTCGTCTGGCCGGAGAGTACCGCATCGTTGCCGGGAGAATGGTTGGCAGGGAGCGCATGCATTGAACAGCAGCGCATGATTGGGCCAAGCATCTACAACGATATCGATAGCCGAGTCGGGCATGGTCGCAATGTCGTCGTCAAAAAACTCGGCCTCTGGGAAGTTCGCCTTGAAGGTACGTCCAGCGTCCGGGTCGTTGTCCAAGCCGAAGGCAATCTCCATGCCAGCCTCCCGAAACCCAGCACTGGCACCTCCGCAACCACAGAAGAAGTCGAAGACCATCACTGGGTTCCCCGGATCGGGAGAACCGAGATGCTCCTCACTGTTGGAGTGCTGGATCAATTTGAGATCGCACATGTCGCCGTCAACTCAGGAGTCCAGACTGGTCTGTGTCGGGCACAATGGTTGGCGTACCGCTTTTGCTGCCTTGAGATCGTTGGCTCAAGTTCACAATCAAGCCCCTGAGAGGTTGGGATTGTCCGATGTCACTGCTGTATGCACTAAGAACGATACCAGTTTGGAGCCCAGTGCCCAACACAGATCTGTGGCCTGTTACTCGTCTTGCGAGTCACCCGATCATTGCGCAGACAGGCGAAAGTCTCTCAACTGACACCACGTCATCGGAACCGTTGCTGAACACCCTATATCGAATGAACCCCCGAAATTATACCAAAATACGTAACGTTGCGCGGGATTTCACCAAGTTGAACAAGGCGACTGTCTGAGAGAGGCCTGTCTTTCACACTTCCGACAACGGACCGCAGCCTACGTGGACGGCCTGCTGAGCGACACCCGGCGCAAGAACGGTTGGCAGTTGGCCGAAACGGTGGGCGATGCCACGTCCTACGACTTCCAGCACCTGCTGAGGCGCGCCGCCGATCGGCGGACTGGGCGCGGGATACACTGTACGTCTATGCGCGGCGTACCTGGGGGACCTCGGTGCCGTGGTCGTGATCGACGAGATGAGCTTCCCCAAGCAGGGGTCTACTCGGTGGGAGTGGCACCACAGTACTGCGGCACGCTGGGCAAGGTGGGCATCTGCCCAGGTGGGGATCTTCCTTGCCTACGTCAGTCTCCAGGACCACACGCTGCTGAACCGGGAGTTGAATCTACCCCAGGTTTGGACGGATGACCCGGCCCCGGATACGCCCTTCGCGACCAAGCCGCAGCAGGCCGGCGGCCTGCTGGAACAGGTCCGCGATGCCGGGGTGCCCGTGGCCTGGATGACAGGCGATACGGTCTACGGCCGCTCACTGAACCGGCACTGCTGGCTGGAGGACCGGGACCTGCACCACATGCTCTGGCCATGCCCCGCAACGAATCGCTGTGGGTCGGCTTGGACTGCTGAACCCCGGAGGTGGTGCATGCGGTCCACGAGGACTAATCCTACAGTGGTAATTCACAGGATGGTGGCCTGCTGTCACCGGTAGTGACAGCATTGGGCCACCCACTGGTGGTACCGACACCAGTGCGACCAGGGCCAACACCTGCTCGATGTCCATGACTACGGGCCGCAGCAGACGCCGCCACAGCCGCCGGACTTCCGGCACGGCCAGGCTGCCCGGCCCCGCGCGCTTTTTTTGGGGGGCCAGCGGGGGCAGGCAGGCGGCCCGCACCACGCTGAGCAGGGCCAGCGCAGGATCATGTGGCAGTCCTAGCCCCGGGCGTTGCGCACCTCGTACTCGTCCAAGCCCACCTCCTGCTTGGCCAGCTCAAAGGCCGACTCAATACGCCCGCGACTGCCGGCCACCCGGACCAGCGCGGGCAGGTCGCAGGCCTGGGGACCCCACACGAGATGGGCCCGCCACTTCTCCGGCTGCCCGTAGGCGCGCCGGAACAGCAGATAGTACCCCTTGTCCGCGTCCGCCCCTTCGGCCAACACCAGGCACTGCCAGTCGTACCACCGTTCGCCCTGGCTGCCCGGGCCCGCACTGAGCCGCTGCCAGTCCTCCTCGGCCAGCGCCGCGAACATCTCCCCCACCCCATACTCGTATCGGCCGACCAGGAACGTTTCGTGGGCCGGCACCGCCAGCAGGTAGGCCTGGTCTTGGTCCTCCAGCCAGGACCGCAGCTGCCCCGAGTGGCCATGGACCGTGTCGCCCGCGACCCAGGCCAGCGACACGCCGGCCGCCTGCGCCCGGGCCAGCAGCTGTTGGGCCAGTTGCGGCTTGGTGGCAAAGGGTGTGTCCGGGGCCAGCCCGACCGCCTGCAGCCGCGCCGGCGCGTTGGTCCAGCCCTCGGGCAGATGGAGTTCCGCGTCCAGCAGCGTGTACCCCCGCGCCCCGGCGTAGGCCAGGAAGACCCCCACCTGGCAGTTCCCGCCCCGGCCCGCCGTGCCGCTGTACTGCCGCGCCACCCCGGCCGAATGGGCGCCCTTCTTCAGGAACCCGGTCTCGTCGATGATCCCCACGGCTTGGGGATTCCCCCCGTGCTCCTGGCCCCCCCCCCCCCCCCGGCCGAGTGGGCGCCCGTCTTCAGGAACCCGGTCTCGTCGATGATCCCCACGGCTGGGGGACCCCCCAGGTGCTCCTGCACGTAGCCGCACAGGGCGGTGCGGGCCTCCGCCACCGACCAGCGCGCCCGATTGAGCAGGTACTGGATGCCGTAGGGGTCGGCATCGCCGTTGGCTTCCGCCAGCTGCCAGCCGTTCTTGCGCTCCGCCCCGCCGGCAGGCCGGGCACTGTTTCAATCTCGTTGATATTGGTTGCGGGCTGGCAAGGGACGAGGGGCCCTCAATAATTGGTTTGCTTCAACAACCAAAGAGGACCCCCCGTCGTGGACTTCATCCTAGCCCCTGCCGACCCCGAACACCAACGGGCATGGCCCGACGACCCGGGCTCCTGCCCCCATTGCGGAGCCTGTGCCTGGCGGCGCAACGGCACCTACCCCCGCCATCTGGTCGTCCTCGGCCGGCTGCGCGTCCAGCGCTGGCAGTGCAAGGCCTGCCGGGGCAGCGCCTCGCCCCTGCCGCCCGACGTGACCTCCCGCCAGCGGCCGCAGACCTTCCGCGAGCTGGTGGCCGACCTGTACGTGTACTGTGTCAGTTTCCGGGGTCTGTCCCGCCTCCTGGCCCTGCTGGGCTGTGGGGTGGGGGCCGCCACCCTGTGGCGGGACGTGCAGGCGGTGGCCCCGGGCCTGGCGCCCGACCCGCAGGCGAACCTGCCGTCGTGGGTCGAGGTGGACGAGACCTGGCTGCCCCTCGGGGGCGTCAAGCGCCCCGTGGCCGTGGTCCTGGGGCCCCGGGGCGAACGGCTGGACCTGCGCCTGAGCGGTCCCGGCCTCGACGGGGCCGACTGGTTCACGGACCTGGCCGCGCGCGGGGTGCAGGGGCTGATCACCGACGACGACCCGGTCTACGGACCGGCCCTGGAGGCGGCGGGTTTGGACCGGCAGCCGTGCGCCGTGCACATGCAACGCACCGTGGGGCGGCACATCCGGGGTCTCGACGAGGACGACCTGACCCATCTGGACCGGGTCCTGCTGCCCATCCTGCGACGCCTGGCCCGGGCGCGACCGCCGGCGGCCGGGCCCGTCCTGCTGGCCCTCTGGGAGGCGGTGAGGCAGGGCCGCGTGCGCCTGCACCCGGAGGTGCGCAAGCTGCTGTGGCACCTCGTGGAACGCTGGCATGAGCGGGTGCGCAGCCAAGACCACCCCGGGGTACCCGCTTCCACCAACCGGCTGGAGGGCTGGTTTGGCCGCTTCAAGCCTCGGGCCCGCCTGACGCGGGGGCTGAAGACCGAAGCCGGCACCCGCAACTTCGTGTGCCTGATGGCCCGCGGCATGGCCTGAAGCGACGCACGGCACCCCCTGGTACGCAGAATAGGCCCATGACGGTCCGCAACCAATATCAACGAGATTGAAACAGTGCCGCTACCTACTCTTCCGACGCAGCCTGGCAGATCCAGACAACGGACACGCCTACGTAGTCTTCGTCCCGCAAGGCTGCGACCTGGAGACGCTGGTGGCCATGGCCAGTCGCCACTGGTCCATTGAGCACGCCTTCAAGGTAGCCAAACCGGGAAACGGGGCTGGACGACTACGAGGTGCGCAGCGCCGGCGGCTGGTACCTGCACGTGACGCTGGCGCGTGGGCCCTAGCTGGCCGTGATGCGGGCCGCGGACCTGACACGGCCCGACCCTCAAAAGAGTCCGAGGTCCCGGCTTGGCCGCGCGACCGGCGGAAAGCAGCCAGGCCAGAGGATGAGCCTGCCGGCGATCCGGCACCTGCTGTGGCATCTGGTGCGGCGGTGCTAGCCCAGTCGCACTGGCACCGCTATCACCAGTGGGTAGCATAGTGTTGCCACTACTACCGACAACACCCTCAAACTGCACCAACTATAACCGTAGTATTAGAGGATCACCTCAAGGCAGTCACCTTGGCCAAGAATGTTTGAGTAGACACTCTCCCGTCTTATCCAAGTGGGATTCTCTCCGGCGTTAACCAACACCCGATGCACAATGCCGATGAGCGAATTCCGGTCATGTGGAACGCCATCTACCAGTTTCGCGTTGTTGCAGTTGGACTTTCTGCTGCTCGGCACAACGCAGATCCACATGTCAGAAACCTGCAACATGCCGGAGTACGAGTCCAAGTGATGTCCAGGATGCAAGACGGGGAATCCAAGCCTCAACCCACTCCTTAGACTGTCGCGAATCGAGTGTTTCGGCTCGAAACGCATGCCTTCTTCTGAAGACAGCCACAAACCTTGCAGAACGTCAATTGGATCAAAGCCCAATTCACTGATCGAATAGCTGGCAAAAATCGACTCGAATTCTGATAGATTCACTTCTTTCAAGAGAACAATCTGCTCCGTCATCCATCTCTCCATGCTACCTTTGGGTGCTAACCTTTCTCCGGGAGCGCGTTGAGCGTTAGCAGGAAGGTGATCGATCAAGCCCACAAACGAATTGTCATACCGACCATGCGGATGCACGAGGCCTCCGACTGCATTGCCTGACAGAAACAAACCATCTCTCAACCCCAGAACATCGATTGCAGCCAAACCGTAGCACTTCTCGCCATCACGGATTTCTCTCAGCCTGGGAATTGCTCGCGTCAGACTGGCCTTCATCGCTTCGTTTACGCCGCCGTTTACGTACGACAGCTTACCAAGCCAGTCTTCAACCTGTTGGGGCTCTGGAGGAAATCCCTCATGTACTGTACAGCACCCCCCCTCGGTCTCCACAACAACCGAAGCGTCAATGCCGGCCACCACCGAACCCACGTAATCTTCGAACGTCACGTCGAAATCCTCATGGCCCTGGAGACCACAATGTATGGTAAACTGATCTAGATGACTTACGACACCGGGCTTTAGTTCCAACTCAACCCTTGTGCACAGGTCCATTCCCAAATCGTCCGGCCGCTCAAAGCTGAGTGTGGGCCGAAGTGAAATACCATTCTCGAAAGACAGACACCTTACCTCATCAAGTCCCTTGTCAAACCGCCTTGAGTACACGTTGATCTTCTCTGCTGCCATGAAGATCGAGAAGAATCCAATCCCAAAGCGACCGATCGGCGTGTAGCCGCCTGCGTGGACGCCAGGGAACTCGCGCGCTGCTCGTTCGCTTGCCCAAAAACTTCGGCCAAAGTCCAGCAAGTCAGTAGTGAGGGTCGTCTGGGACATACCCACACCGTTGTCATCGACCTGTAGGATCCATCCTCCGTCTTCCCGATCCTTCAGCCGCACGAAGATACGGCCTGCGAATTCGTCTCTACCAGGTAAGGATCGCCGTACACCGATCGCATCTGCAGCGTTCTGGATTAGTTCGCGCAACGCAACATAAATGCGATCAGCACTCTTCCCATAAAGCTGCTCACCACCCAAGTTGGTCACGAGTGCGGCAACGTCGGATACATGCACAGTCGAATCCGTAGGCTTCCAGTCCGCAGTTTCGACGTATCGGACAAGCTCCTTGACATGCCCTGCTCCGGCCACGCTTCTTCGGGCGAAGGTGGGTCGCGCCCCACTAGACGAAGCTTCAAGGATGTCGTTGCACCGGCGGAGTTCCGTGTCAAACGTATTGATCAGATCGAATGCAACCCACCAAGCGGCTGTTTCAGACCGTTGAAACGGCCTCGTTGTCGCAATCACTAACTGAGTTGGGTCGTCGCGGTTGACTGTAAGTTTCCCGAGACGGTTCTGGGCTTTCCAGTGTGCCCTTGAGAGTGCGTTCATCTGGAGAACTCGAAGGAGAAACGTGGGTGCCCGAGTACCGTCCATATGGCCCGCGTCCGCAACTCTTAGCATACAGGCGATTTTGAGGGAATCCACCACCCATTCGGCATCGAAGAAAGAAGCTGGTGGCCGCGGGACGGCAAAGTGGCTCTCGACCATTTCCAAGTTCCAATGATGTGATGACGCCAGATCGCCAATCAACTGGCCGTAGTTCTCACGGAGCTCCCGATCGTCGATGAGATACAGTTCCCCCTCATCACCACTCCATGCCTCGACCGCGAGCTGAGCCGACTGCGATGCGTGCAGGGCTCGGAGGGCCTCGAAATCCGCCTCTTGCTCTAGGTTCCCTACCTCACTTGGAGTGCGTGCAAGTCGTGCGTATGCGTCCCGCCACTCTAGGGTTTCGCGCAGAGCGTCTCTACCTCCCGAGTACGCTTCGAAGGAGAGGCCAGCATCATGAAGTAACACAGCAGCACCAAATACATACGCCTCGATTGGATTAAGTGGGAAATCACTCCCAGCCACAGTACTTCCAACCTCCCACAGCGCGTCTAGGTGGGAGATGTCGTGAATCGTCAGTTCGGGCAGACTCACGGCGATCCTTGACGTCAGCACCTTTACGTTTCTCCGAAGAAGCCGAAGGGACGTCACTAGGCGCGCAACGTTTTCGTCCGTGCCTTCTTCTCCAAAGCCTCGCTGCCAAAGCTCCGAGTGTTCTGCGGTTGGCTTTCCTTGTTTCGTCATCGCATCCAGATGTTCGAGAAAGGCAACTGTTGGACAAGCCGGGCCGGGACGAAGTCGACAATCGTCGAGGTGAGCGGAACTGGCAACTCGTGCTGATGCCGACTGCCTTCGTTCCTATTCTCACCTAGCAAGGTAGCGGTAGGCAAAGAGTGCTGCACGGTTCCGTCTTTCAGTGGCAGATACAGTCGTTACACGACCGTGTCCACCTTGGTGGGAATCTACCAAGTCCGACAAGCCAGCAATTGCCCTTGACCGACAAATTCCGAGGTCCCCTTCCATAGAGGATGTCCACCTCGTCGTTGACAACTATGGCACCCACAAGCACGCTCGCATCAAGCGCTGGCTGGCCGCCCGGCCCCGCTACCATCTCCACTTCACCCCCACCTACGCCTCCTGACTCAACCAGGTCGAGATCTGGTTCCACATCATCACGCAGAAGGCCATCCGCCGCGGCTCCTTCGCCTCCGTCGCCCAACTCAAGGCGAAGATCCGCCGCTTCACCGACCACTACAACCCCGGTGCCCGGCCCTTCCTGTGGACCGCCACTGCCGACTCCATCCTCCACAAGATCCAGAGATTATCTATGGCTATTTCCAGGACACAACACTAGCCTCAACTGTCCAAAAACAGACCGCCGGATTCTTGGTCCTGATCCCAAGAATCCGGCGGTCCTTTCAGATCGATCCGCTGTCTGCAGCAACGCCGGCTCTGCCGCCAGGCTGTCCGCCACAGACGAAGGCCACAGGCCCCGCGGGTCTAGTTCATTTCACAGCCTTCCTTCACGTACAGCAGTTTGTGGTTGGTCCATGAGCCGTGATGGTACACGGGACCTGTCACCACATTGCCTAGGCAATTGGTGAACAGGTGGTAGATCCCGGGCTGTTCCACAAAGGTGAAGAAGGGATTGTTGTCGTAAATCCACTGGTTCCGCACCTGCTCCCACTCCAGGAACTCGGGAGTCCCGAATACATGCTGCGCAAGGTTCTCGTGGATGGTCAGGAATTCCTTAATCCAATCAGGCGGCTCTTCTCCCCGTTCGCCGTCCGACTGGTACCAGGCCTGATACAGGGGGCCGGTGTTCGTTGTGGGCAGATACTCGGGATAGGACGGATTGTGGGAGTGCCACAACGGGGCGGTATTCCAAGTGATGCCCGACTTGTGCTCGTTGGCGGTCCGGGTCTGGTTGTTGATGCCGGACTCGAATTGCTGGTAGTCGGTGCGCAGGCCTACGGCCTCGAAGTAGTCCTTGAGGAACGGTGCCTGTTCAAAATAGCCGCCCCACTGATCCAGGGTAATGAAGATTTCGAACTCCTCACCATCCGGACCCAACCGGAAACCGTCGGCATCCCGTTCCGCCATGCCCATTTCGTCCAGCAGTGCATTCGCCCCGTCGGGGTCGTACACGGCCGTCTGGGTGGCGGGCAGGGATCCCTGGGCGAAGTAGAGTTCGTCCAGCAGTTCCTGACTGTCGATGGCCAGCTGGAGCGCTTCCCGGAACCTCCCGTCATTCACCGCGGCCCTCCAGCCTGGATCGTCGTAGCTCAGGTTGAGGTAGAACATCCGCGAGTCCTTGTTCGGGTAGATGAGGGTGATGTAATTGCCTTCTTCCTGCCTCTCCATCAACAAGGGCAGCACCGTCAGGTCGGTTTGCCAGTGGTAGTGGGCTTGCCGCGAGAACATGAGGAGCTCGGCCTGTTCCTTGGCCGAGAATCCGATGTTGACGTACTTGCGGTAGTCGGGGTAGGGCAGCTGGTTCCCGGCCGTGTCCACGGCGTGGTAGTAGGGATTGCGTACGAGGGTGAACCGGTCGCCTTCGTGTTCCGTCAGGAGGTAGGTGTTGAGCTGGGGGAAGCCGATGGAGTGATCAGCAGTGTTCTGCCACATCCGCATATCGGTCTGATTGAACAGATCCACCCAGGTCTCCAGACCCTCTTCAGCCACCATGGCATTGAGGGCGTCCTCCTCTGCGTAAGCCGAGTGGTAGCTGGACATGTGGTGCTTGGGCTTGAGCAGGTCGTAATACCCGGTGCCCAGGGCAGTGATGCTGTATTCCCAGGCCTTGTAGGGCTCGGGATAGACCAGTCTGAAGGTGAAATCGTCCACTATCTCCAAAGTTGGCTCAGCACCCCCCGTGAGACCACCGGTCAGGAGATAGTTGGGCATGGAGGGATAGATTTCATCATTCTGAAGCACATCCTCCACCGCAAAGGCCACGTCCTCGGTGGTCAACGGTGCACCGTCGGACCACTTGTGGCCCGCCCGCAACGTCAGCGTCACTTCCGTGTAGTCGTCGCTGATGTCCCAGTCGCGGTAGATACCGCCCGCCTGGATTTTGGGATCGCGGTTGTCCGTGATGAACGGCGGTTCCTTCATTTCGACATGCACGACGGTGTAGATAATCTCACCGCCGTAATCGCCAATCTGGACATCCACCCAATCCGGATTGACAGCCAGCCCCTCGCCCAACACCAAGGGTTCGACCGGCAATCGTTCACAGACGCCCGGCAAGGTCCCGGCCGCCACCTGTTCCGCCAGCATCGGAGCCTCGTTGTAGGGGCAGCCGTCGTCTGCAACGTCGGCCATCTCCTCGGCCTCGGGTTCAGCCATATCCGCCGGTGCCTCGGCCGGGCCACAGGCTGCCAACACCAACATCAGACACGCAACAAGCCCGACCCACAAATAGCGGGTTCCCTTCAATCTGTACATCTCGTAGCTCCTGGATGATGTCAAGGACGTTCCGTACCACTCCGCCAGGAAACATGCACCAGGCACCCGGAAACGATCCGGGATCTTGCGAATCAGCGTGTCAGGGGATCAAGGCTCTCCTTGAAATGTCAACAGCCGAGTGGCATCGGCATTGTAGGGAGGCCACGGAAGGGAGTCAAACCGGCAAAATCCATCGGTGCCAAGAGTTTTTGCACTGGCACAACCCTCCTCGGCAGGGGCGAGGAAACCCCGTCCGCTTGCATCGCAGGGCAGGGCGTTCGGAATGCCGGACCCGACCAAGGTGCCCGGCCACAGGGTTGTGGCTCCCCTCTCAGCCAACCACCTCTTGGCAACCGCCCGCCGCGCCCACGCCCGCCGCCGGCGCAAGTACTGCGAGCGGCTGTTCCAACGCCATGAAGGTTCGTTGCACTACTAGCCCTTTGGCAACAACAGGCCTTTGCGGTCAGCAGAACGGAGACTTCTGCACGGGAAAAGTGGTCCTTGGCGGGACCACCCAACGACCCGTAACCACGAAATGCCGGTTGCCCAGGCAGGTATTTGAGTTCCCTAGAGAGAGTAGGGATCCGCGGCATCCCGCAGGCCGTCTCCCAGGAAGTTGAACATCAGTACCGTAACGATGATGAACAGCAGTGGGATCAACTTCCAGGTGTGATGCGCCAAGGCGGCGAAATTCTGGGTTTCCTGCAGCAGTACACCCCAGCTCACACCCGGATCCTGCATCCCAATGCCAATGAAGCTCAAGGCTGTTTCACCCAGAATCATGCCGGGAATGGCCAGTGTCACCGACACGATGAGATAACTGGCGAAATTGGGCAGGAGGTGGGTCAGGATTGTGCTCAGATCGGAACTGCCTCCAATCTTGGCCGCCGTCACGAAGTCCAGATCGCGCAATGACAGCAACTTGCCCCGCACCACGCGTGCCAGACCCGGCCAGCCGAACAGGGACAGTACCACGGTGATGGCCAGGAAAGTGGCTTCCACACTCCAGTCGGTGGGGATGGCGGCCGACAGGGTGATCCACAGCGGAATGGTCGGGATGCTGATCATCAGGTCGATGAAACGCTGGACGATCTCGTCGACCACGCCGCCGAAATAGCCCGACAGGCCGCCAATCAGACAGCCCAGCAGGAAGGAGATGAGCATGCCGGCAAACCCGATGAAGAGTGAAATGCGCGCACCTTTCAACGTGCGCGACAAAAGGTCGCGGCTGATGCTGTCGGTTCCAAACAGGAAAATGTAACGGTTTTCGCCGGACACACCGAACAGATGACGGTCGGAGTCGACGAGGCCCATAAATTTGTAGGGGTCGCCGCGCACAAAGAATGCGATGGGGACGATCTCTTCCGTGACCTCGGTATAGATCTCGCGGAATGTCTCGGGATGGCGCCCGCGTTCGATGCCGTAGATGAACGGCCGCCGCCATGTCCCGCTTTCGTCGCGTACGCGAATGCGGGACGGCGGCACATCCCTGAAGCCCTTGAGCCGCGTGTTGGCATCGTAGGGTGCGAGATAGTCCGACAGCAAGGCCAGCACGTAGAGCACGATGAGTACTGCGCCGCCGATACGGGCCAGGCGATGTTTGTGGAAGCGGCGCCACATCAGCTGGTTGACCGACGTGTACTCGTAGGCCTTGGCGGGGGAAAGATCCTGGGCCATGGTGCTGATTTCCGAGATGCGTCGCCCAACCTATGCGTCGTAGCGGATCCTGGGATCCAGCCAGACCAGTCCCAAATCCGAAATCAGCGTGCCGATCACGGTCAATACACTCAGGATCATCAGGATGCTGCCCGCCAGTTGCATGTCCTGTGACAGCACGGCATCCAGCAGAATTGGTCCAACCGTCTCAAGGTTGAGCACGATCGCGACCAGCACCTCGCCCCCCACCATGGCCGGCAGCATCCAACCAATGGTGCTGACAATGGGGTTGAAAGTAATGCGGATCGGGTATTTCCACAGCAGCCGTCGTTCCGACAGTCCCTTGGCGCGGGCCGTCTCGACATAGGGCTGATGGAGTTCATCGAGCAGATTCCCCCGCACGACGCGGATCATACCGGCGGTGCCCGCAGTCGCCAGCACCAACAGCGGCACCCACACGTTCTTGAGCAGGTCCGTCAGTTTGGCCAGGGACCAGGGCGCGTCGTGGTACTTGAGCGAAAACAGGCCGGTGATGCCAAAGCCCGTAAAGTCATAGACAAACCACATGAGGACAATGGCAAACAGGAAGTTCGGCACCGCCAGGCCGAAAAACCCCAAGAAGGTAAAGAGGTAGTCCGCGGCGGAATACTGATGCGTGGCGGAATAGATGCCAATGGGCACAGCAATAGCCCACACCAGGATGGTACTCACGAGAGCAATGCCCATGGTCAGAGGAATTCTCTCCGCCAGGATGTCCGTTACCCGTTTGCCTGCGTACTCGGTGGCCATCGCCCGCCCCAAGTCCCCACGCAGAAATCCGCTTATCCAACGGACATAGCGCACGTACATCGGTCGATCAAGTGCGTAGAGGCGCTGAATCCGGGAGATCTCCGCTTCATCCGCCTGCAGACCCTGACTCTCCAACGCGGCAATGTAGGTGGTCAGGTAGTCGCCGGGTGGCAGTTCAATCACGGCGAAGATGATCACCGACAGCGCAAACAGCATCGGGATCAAAATCATGATGCGGCGTGCCAGGACGTGAATCATGTTCGGATTCTCAGAGACATGGAGCTGTTCCTATGGACCAAGGCGAAGTGCGATTCCGCTCCAACCCTCGCGACCCGGGTTCAGCCAACAATGTGACGTCGGGGCCGTGTTCCAGTCCAATCATAGACCAGGGAGAAATCCCTTGGGACTTCGGGCACTGTTTTCATGAGCGTGGAATTTTGGGGGTGTCGGCGGACGGTAAGACACACACGTGTCTGACAGCACAGGGGACGTTGCACGCCCCCGCCTGCGAACGGCCTCACTCGGGATCCGGGTCTCGTCCATCGCCACCACCCGCACCGGCTCCGCCAGGACCAGTGGCCTACCTTGAGCGCGGTACAATCCAGCCAAGGTGCCGGGGCGTCCGCCTTGGCCGAACCCGCGCCATCGCGGTCCCGTGCACATGCCGAACCCAATAGGTGCGATATGACCGTCTTGCAGTCCACTGTCGCGGAACTTCAGCCTCCCGCCCTGCTGCCGCTCCCGGATCCCCCCCGGCGCAATCCCGACGAACTGATGGCCAACTTCCAACATCTGACCATCAACGGCGGCGCTCTCCATCTGGCCAAGCACTTCGGCAATCCTGACACCACGCTGCTGGGAGGCGACCTGTACCTGGCCCCCTTTCCACCCGACGACATGGCGGGAATTCGGTATCCCGACATGCTGATTGCGTTCGACGTGGATCCGGAGGCCTACCACCGACGCAACGCCTACATCATTTCGGAGCAGGGCAAGCCACCCGACTTTGTTTTGGAGATCGGCTCCCCCTCCACCGGGCGCGTGGACGTGGAGGAGAAGCGGGACGACTACGCGGCACTGGGCATCCCCGAGTACTGGCGCTTCGACGAGACGGGCCTGAGCCATGGCACGCGTCTGGCCGGGGACCGTCTGGTGGACGGGGTCTACCAGCCGATCGCCATTGAGGAACTGGAGGAGGACATCCTGCAGGGCCACAGTGCGGTTTTGAACCTGGACCTTCGCTGGGAGCAGGGTCAGTTGAAGTGGCACGACCCGGAGACAGGTTGGCACATCGCTACCTACGATGATCAGGTGGCCCGCGCCGACCAAGCCGAAACCGCACTCCGGGCGGAACGCGAAGCACGAGCTGCCCTTGAAGCGAAGGTCCGGGAACTGGAGGCGCAACTGCGACGCCCGGATTCCCGGTCGCGCTGAGCCGAACCGTCAACCGTCCTGGTCGCCGCATCGTTGATCGACTGCGGGTATGGCACGAGGTTGCCGGCAGCTGCAGTAGCCGGCAGAGAAGGCGGCAAACCCGATCTCGCCGGCTCTCTTGGCGTGGCGGCGGCTGGTTGAGCACTTCCTGGAGCGTTGGAACTGGTTGTGCATTCACTGCCGTGCTCCGGACATCCCAACGGGCACCAACCAGGTGGAGGGACGCTTCGGCCGGCTGAAACCGCACGTGCGCATGGCCCGGAGCTTCCGGACGGTGGCCGGTGTGCGCAACTTCCTCTGCGCCGTCAGCCACGTGTACGCCTGACCCCTCGCCGGCAATCCGAGCCTGGTGGTGCCAGGTCTCCAGTACCGCTTGGCTTCCTGTGCGCACCATCACACCCGTTCCCGCGCGCATTGAGACAGTGCCGGACTTTGTCCCCAGGGTCGGCAGGCAGTCAACAACTTGACCGCCGGTGGCGGGACCGGATGGCGAAACCCCGGCACTGCCAAGCTCGGGCACTCCTTCTGATATCGCGGATTGCCTCAGGCCGGATCCGCATTCCACGCCACAGCCTTCACCAACTCGTCCTGGTGGGAAACCCTGATCGGACGCCGCTCGCCGGGATCGAGCCAGATGAAGGATTCGGCACAGCTGAACACATCCGTGATGCCCGGTGTCTGGAAGTGGACACCGACCGCGGGCAGGTTGCCGGTATTCGTGACGACAATGGAATCGCCGTGCCGGCGCGTGTCCAGCGATGTACGCGGCAGTGCAAAGAGGGACCCCTGAATCTGGGTATAGTTGATCCAGTAGAACGAGCGATCCGCCAGCCGATTGCCCTTGATCACGTCCGCGACCACCAGCAGGGGAATGTTGAAGGTCTGATCGGCGTTCAGGGACAGGACCCCCAGGTCCCGGACTGGCTGCCATGGTTCCGCCATCCCCCTGAACTCCTGCACCGCGACCGGTGCCAGGTGCTGACTGAAGGCGCGTATGCGCACCTTCCAGTCGCTTTGCTCAAGGTCAAAGGCATCGTCAAGCAGGAATACCGGCAGCTCCACCGGTTCCCCGGCCACGGACATGCGCGGAAACAGCACGCAGGCATGCAGGGGCGCATACGCCTGCTGCAGGATGTGATAGGCAATCTTGGGGGCGCCGTACCAGTCGACGGTCGACCAGGACGAAGCCGGATTGTTGTCGTTGAGCTTGTAGTAGCAGATGCCGGTGGCCTGGGGCCAACGCGTGCGATTCAGTTCCACCACATGCCGCATGCCGGTGGCCTGGGTCATCTGAATGCCCAGAATAAGGTTTGCAAGGCTGTCGTTGGGCACCCAGTCGCCAACATACTGGGCATGGATCGACATGCCGGCCTTCTTGTTGAACACGGGCATGCGGTGGGCCAGCGAGCCGTCTGCGCGCGGCGGCCAGACACCATGCTCCTCGGGCGGCAGAAACTTGAGTGTCGACTCCAGCGAAGGCAGGGAGGCGACACCGAATTCCCCTATGAAAACCTCCTTCATGGACAGCCACTTGTCCAACGGCTGCCGCCCCCAGTACACATCGTAGTTGTGCATGCTGCCGCCCCAGGGTTCGGCCCGGTGGAAGGGACGCGTGCCGTCCAGTTCGATACTGTGGCGGCCCATCATGTTGATGCTGGGCCCGAACGGCTTGCTGGATTCGTTGCCGGCCCCGTACATGACCAGGGACGGATGATTCCGGATGCGCAACGTGGTGTGGCGCACCGTCTCCTCCAGCAATTCCAGGGGCTGGACGGCATGGGAGTTCCAGGCCGTGGGCCACTCCTGCAGAATCATCACGCCGTGACGGTCGGCCAGGTCGAAGAAATCGTCCGTCTCCGGCATGCCGGCCCCCCAGGCCCTCAGCATGTGGACGTGGGAATCGCGCGCCATCTGGAAAAAGCGGGCGTACAGATCCCGGTCAAAGCGCATCAGCGCATCCATGGTGCACCAGTTGGCACCCTTGATGAACAGGGGCCGGCCATTGATGACGAAGGTCCAGTTGTACAGTTCCGGGTCGGGGCCGTCCGGCAAGGGGCGCATTTCAATCGTGCGCAGTCCGAAGGTGGTTTCCACCCTGTCGGTGCTGACCGGGGCATCGCTTTCCAGGGCAAGGCAAAGGCGATAGAAGTCCGGATCTCCGTGATCAACCGGCCACCAGAGATGGGGATCGGGAATGGTCAGCTCCAGACGCACCTCGTGGGTCCCGCCGGTGCATTCGACAGCATGATCGAAGTGGAAACTGCGGCCCCTGAAATTCTCGGGAGCCACAACCCCCGACAGCCTGCCCTGCCACGCGCTGTCGGGACCCTCGATCTGGATGGTCAGCAACACCTTGCCCGCCTCCGCATCCAGGGTGGCAACGAACGGATTCCGCAGGCGCAGCGGAGAGCGGGCCTCCAGGAACACCGGTCGCCAAATGCCGACGGTGGGCAGGTTGATGTAGTGCCAACCATAGGAATTGTTGAAGGTGGTGGTGTCCATCCAGCCAAGGTTCATCCCCTTGAAGAAGCGCCAATCCCCGTCTTCGCGGAGTTGAAAGGGAGCCGGTTGCAGCCGCACCACCAGTTCGTTGTCCTCCAGCAGAAGTTCGTCCACCGGGAACTCGAACTCCCCGAACATGCCCCGGTGCGATCCCAGATGGTGGCCGTTGAGCCAGACATCACAGGCGTCGAACACTCCCTGGAAGCACAGATGGGTGGCATCGCCCGGATGCCCGAACCGTCTGCGCAGCCACCAGGTGCGAAATCCCTCCGGATAGGCAACCTCGTCGTTCAGGCCCACATAGGGATCGGGGATGCGGCCCGCCTCCAGCAGCGCGGTATGCACGCTGCACGGCACATTGGCAGTGATGGCATCGGACCAGTCCGATCCAAGGCGTTCTCCCGGCGACATCTCCGCCGCCATTTCCCATTCACCGCTGAGATCGATGGTGCCGGGAACCTCAGGGAATGCTCCCTCACCCGGCAGGAGATCAATGGGCTGACTGGGTCCGTCGAGCGGGGAGTGACGAGGCGCGAATTCTTCCCTGTCAATCTGGTCCAGGCTTTGAGATGTGGGGGTCATGGTGCTTTGTCCCGTAGAGGTGAATGGAGGAACCGGAGCGGGTGGGGGGGGTGGACTCAACTTGCGACCACCCCGTCGAATTTGAGAGTGACCGGGTTGGGCCAGCTCAAGTCGTTGTAAAGACGCTGGGTGCGGCAATAGGTCACGGCCACCCCCGTGGATGTGGCAAACCAGCGTGGCCGCGGATCGAAGTCGGGCCGGTATTCGAGTGTCAGGCCCGATGAGCCGAGTACGTCCACGCGGGCATCGGCACGCAGGTGCAATCCGTCGACGGCGACCGTGCGCCAGGTGCCCCATGGCAGTGGTGGTCCCAGATCGATGGCATAGACCACGGTTCCGTCCTGGCTTTGCGTGAAGGCCAGATCGCCCTGCCGGGCATGGAGCCGGGGACGGGTGGCCTGCATGGCCTCTCCATTGACAAACATCCAGAGGCCCAGTTCCCGGACCCTGTCGTCCTTGTCCCGGGGCAGAACCCCGTCCGCGTCCGGCCCCCCGATGGCAAGCAGCAGCGTGCCGCCGCGCGAACGGCAGTCCACAAGCAGTTCGATCAGTTCCCGGCCCGTCTTGTTCCGGTCGTGGCCGGCCCGATACTGCCATTGGCGGCCAATGGTGTAGTGGGCCTCGAAAGGCCCCCGAACATCCTGGCGGGCTTCCTGTTCGGGCGTGGTGATCCCACCCCGCGTCACCATCAGTTCCGGCTTCAGGTCCCAGGCGAAATCAACCAGTGAGGCCGTGGCCGCCCGATACCCGTCAATGCACAGGATGTCGGGATCGTAGACGGTGATGAGTTCCTCCAACTGACGCTGGTCATAGGCCAGCAATTCCGGATTGAACTCCGGGTTGCAGTAGTCCCGACTGCGCGTGACCTCGCGGCCCCGGCGCCACTGGAACCAGGCATCGTCCGGGGAAAAGTAGATCCCGATCGGAATGTCCCTGGCGCGCAGGGCCCGGGTGTATTCGTGCAGGATGTCCCTGCCGTACGCCGTGTTGGTGACCTTGAAATCCGTGGTGGCGGTGTCCCACATGCAAAAACCGTTGTGGTTCTTGGCGGTGACCGTGACATAGTCGAATCCACAGGTCGCCGCCAGACGCGCATACCAGGCGGCATCGAATCGCTGCGGATTGAACCAGAGCGGCAGCTGGCGGAAATAGCGATCGAGATAGGCCGGGGAGGCGCCTACCACGGAATGGGCGTTGACCATTCCGAAGACGGCATCGACCGTCCAGTACAGGTACATGCCCAAGGCCAAATCCTGGTACCAGGCCAGCGTCTCGGGAGAATTGGCCCGTTGGGTGTACACCTCCTGCGAGGCGCGATCCTGGTCCTGGGCGTGCACCGGTTGGTTCGGAACCATATGGATCCCGGACTACACGCCCTGCAGTTCGATTTCAGTGGAGAAATGGCAGGCGGCGCCATGGTCCTTCTCCCAGTCGGCATAGGGAGGGGCTTCCGACCGGCAGATGTCCTGGGCGTAGCCGCAGCGGGGGTGGAAATGGCAGCCGGAAGGGGGATTGGCGGGATTGGCGACCTCGCCGGGCAGGATGATGCGGTCGGACCGCCGATCGGGATCCGGCTGAGGCACCGCCGAGAGCAGGGCTTCCGTGTAGGGATGCAGCGGCCGGCGAAACAGCCGGCGGGTGGGACCGCTTTCCACAACCCGGCCGCAGTACATGACCGCGACGCGGTTGGAAATGTGCTCGACCACGCTCAAGTCATGCGCGATGAACAGATAGGTCAGGCCGAATTCCTGCTGGAGGTCCTTGAGGGTGTTCAGGATTTGGGCCTGGATGGACACATCCAGGGCCGACACCGGTTCATCGGCCACGATCAGCTGGGGATTGGTGGCCAGGGCGCGGGCGATGCCGATCCGCTGCCTCTGCCCACCGGAGAAGGCATGGGGATAGCGATGCAGGTGCTGGGCCTCCAGCCCCACCACCTCAACCAGGGAGCGAACCCGGTCTTCGGTTTCCCCGGCCTTGACGATCTGAAGCTTGCGCAGCGGTTCACTGACGATGTCCAGCACGGTCCAGCGGGGATCCAGCGACAGAAAGGGATCCTGAAAGATCATGGACATGTGCTGGCGGTAGGTTCGCAACTCACTTTGGCTGGCCACCGCCAGATCAATGGGGTCGCGTCCTTCAATGTCCAGGCGAATGGCCCCGCTGGTGGGCTTCTGGGCCCGCACCACACAGCGACCCAGCGTGGTCTTGCCCGAACCGGATTCGCCAACCAGGCCGAGGGTCTCTCCGGACGCCAGCTCCAGATCCACGCCGTCCACCGCCCGTACCTGCCCCACCACACGGCGCAGCAATCCCTTCTGCACGGGGAAATATTTGCGCAGCGACTCGATTTGCAGCAACGGAGCCGGAGTCGGAGCCCTTTCGTCTGTCATGGGCCTTCCACTTCCTGGCTGTGCAGAAAACAGCGAACGGAGTGGTGTGGATGCAGTTGTACGAGGGCCGGCATCGCCTGGTCGCAGACTCCCTCCATCTGATCGGGACAGCGGTCCAGAAAACTGCAAATGGCAGGCGGGTCCAGGGGAATGGGGACGGTGCCTGCGATGGCATTCAGCCGCGAGCGCTCTTCACCAAGACGGGGGATGGATTCCATCAGGCGGATCGTGTAGGGGTGCCGGGGGTTGTGGAAAATCTCCCGGACGGGTCCCGCCTCGACGATCCGGCCCAGGTACATGACGGCGACGTGGTCGCAGGTTTCGGCAATGACACCCAGATCGTGGGTGATGAACAGCACGGCCATCTGATGTTCGGCCTGCAGTTCCCGGATCAACTCCAGGATCTGGGCCTGCACGGTGACGTCCAGCGCCGTCGTGGGTTCGTCCGCGATCAGCAGCGACGGCCGGCACGACAACGCCATCGCAATCATCACCCGCTGCCGCATGCCGCCGGAAAGATGGTGGGGAAATTCCTGCAGGCGCTGACCGGGATCCGGAATGCCAACCCGGTCCAGCAACTCGTGTGAACGTTCCATGGCTTCCCGGCGGTCCACGGACATATGCAACAGAATGGTCTCGCTGAGCTGGTTGCCAATCGAGTGCACCGGACTCAGGGAACTCATCGGTTCCTGGAAAATCATGGTGATCTCGCGTCCCCGGATGGAACGGATATCCCGACCGGTCGGGTCCATGGCCGTCAGGTCCACGGAGCCCTGCTCCTGTGACTGGAACGTGATCGTGCCGGCCTCAATGTGCCCCGGCCGCGGCACGATGCCCAGAATGGATCGGGCCGTGACGCTTTTGCCGCAGCCACTCTCGCCAATCAGGCCCAGGGTCGAACAGGCGGGAACCGAGAAATCCACACCGTCGACAGCCTTGAGGATCCCGTCGTCGGTATGGAACCAAGTCTTCAGTCCCCGTACGGTCAATAAGGACTCCGTGGTATTGGCGGCCCCTGCCCGGGGTGCCCTTTCAGATGTGGTCATGGACTGCCTGCCAACGTGACCCGTTGGTCGTGATGCTTCATCCTTCAGCAACAGGGCCCGTCCCAAGGCTCTGTGTACGCTGTTCCGATCAATACGGGAGCACCCCTATTATTGAGCAGCGGCCAAATCGCAGCAACTCGGTTTGACATCACCCCGTACGCTGCCGCGCTCGGTTTGGAGTGCCGCGTATTCCCCGGATCTGTCAACCCTGTGACACCGCCGGCCACATTGCGCATTCCGGATAGCTGGCTCCCAGCCATCGCATACCGACCATGACCGACCGGTCGTGCGCGGGATGCGTGCAACCAGCCGGTCTGGATTCAGAGTCCTACAGGCACGGTTCTATGCCCCACTGAGGAGTGCGGGGGATCCGGCCCCTTCCCATTCTGGAATCGACCGGGCACTTCCCGGTTCCGGTGCACCCCGTTACGGTGCCGCACGACCTCCGACACCGAGCCGCGGACTTGGCTGGGGCATTTCGGCTTCGAGGACCCTTCAGGACAGGAACTCATCGACACCGGCTATGGATGGTGCGCGTCCATGTCCCACCTCAACGCCGTCAAAGGCACTGTGGGTTGAGTGGTTGAGGCGCCGTGGCTCCGGCTGCCAGGTCAAGGTCACAGCTTCCCCTCCGATCAAGTCCCCGCTGCCCTGCGGCCGCCCCAATCGGGCTCGGAAAGGACCGAGCCGCCTGATTGCGACTGGACCGTCAACTTCAGAGCGGTACAAGGACTCCGAATCGTTGACTGTGATCCCATTTATACTCAAGTTAGCAATGTTATCGTTTCAACCTAAACCAGGATAACCTGGGTATAGTCCAGCTTATGGATCCCATCCGCAACCCATATGCGCCCGGTGCTGGTACGCCACCGCCGGAACTGGCTGGTCGTGACGACGTGCTGGAAGCGGCGCACGTCGCGCTGGAGAGGTCCCGATTAAGGCGGCCAATCAAGAACATGGTGTTGATCGGTCTGCGCGGCGTGGGCAAGACCGTGTTGCTGGACACCATGCGGGAACTGGTTGAGAAGAAGGGCATGTACCCCTTGGACATGGAGGCCGCCGAGAATCGATCCCTGCCCTCCGTGTTGGCCCCTCGGTTGCACGTTGCCCTGTTGCAACTTTCCCGCCGGGACGCGACAAAGCAATTTGCGCAACAAGCGTTGAAAGGCCTTGCCGGGTTTGTTAAGGCCCTGAAGGTGACTTACCAGGACATTGAAGTGGGTCTCGATCTCGAGCCTGAGCGCGGGCTGGCCGACAGCGGCAACCTGGAAGGCGACTTGCAGGCGTTGTTCGAGGTCGCCGGCGAAGCTGCCACGAAGGGATCAACCTCCCTGGTGCTGTTGATAGACGAGCTCCAGTACGTACCAAAGGATCAGTTGGCAGCGTTGATTGCCGCATTGCATCGCACCGCACAGCGACGTCTTCCCGTAATCATGGTCGGTGCCGGCCTGCCGCAACTGCGGGGACAGATGGGAAACGCGAAGTCGTATGCCGAACGACTGTTTGATTTCCCATTGATCGGATCCCTATCCACCGAAGATGCCCGAATCGCCATTGCCAAGCCTGCCGCCGACGAAGGGGTGTCGATAGATCCCGACGCGCTCGATGAAATTATGGTCCGGACTCAGGGCTACCCGTACTTCCTGCAGGAATGGGGCAAGCATGTATGGGACGTGGCGGAAACATCCCCGATCACGACTTCGGATGTGGTTGCGGCGATACACCAAGCCAAGGCCGCTCTTGACGCAAATTTCTTTCTCGTCAGGTTCGACCGGCTGACTCCATCCGAGAGACGATACCTGCGCGCCATGGCCCACCTTGGCGCCGGGTCGCATCGTTCGGGGGCAATTGCGCAGGTGCTGAACCGTCAAGTGCAATCCTTGGCACCCGTGCGCAGCCAGCTGATCGGCAAGGGCATGCTTTGGAGTCCCGGCCATGGGGACACCGACTTCACGGTTCCGATGTTCGATGAGTTCATGCAGCGCATCATGCCCGGTGACCAATGGCGATCTACGGCTTGAGATCCCTGGAACCTTCGCAACCTGATTGCAATGCAGGTTTTCTGCTTTGAGCTTGTTTGGCGCTTCAGGCTCATTCAAAGTATCCCTCGCATGACGGTACATTCGGCTCTCGCGAAGAAGCTGAAGCGGCTGGTCAAACGCGCATGCAGGGAACCATGGCTAGCCTCTGGGTGAGAGCAGGATGAGAGTCAGGTCCAGTTGACTTTGGGACCAAAGTGACGGACAATGGTTTCCGTACAGATTGCACCGTACAGAAGGTCGAAATGACGAAGCGGTTGGACGTACGACTGAACGGCAAGCACCGGCAGCGACTGGAAGAGTTGGCCCGGGAGAGGGGATTGGCGATCTCCGATGTGGTGCGTTGCATGATCGATGCTGCCTATGAGGACATTCTGCGCACACGCCGCGAGCAGGCGGTTGAACGGCTGATTGGGTTGAACTTGGAAGATCCACCAGATCCTGAGACCGTCTCCCGTGAGTTGGAGGCAGCCCATGAGCCCGGCGGTCTTTATTGATGCCAACATTCCCATTTATGCCGCCGGCCGTGACCACCCCTTGAAGGAACCGTGTGCTCGGATTCTCCGCATGGTGGCCAAGGAGCCACAGACGTTCGTAACCAACTCCGAGGTCCTTCAGGAACTGATACACCGCTACCTGGCTTCGGATCGCTGGGTACTGGGACGGGAGGTTCTGCGGGCCTTCGCCGAAGTCATGCATGACCGCATTGAGCCAGTCCATGCGGAAGACGTTCTTGCGGCATCGGCTCTGGCGGACCGCCATCCTGGTGTCAGTGCCCGGGACCTGGTCCATACTGCAGTAATGCAACGGTTGGGAGCAGGTCACATCATCTCAGCAGACACCGACTTCGATCGCCTGGAGGGGATTGTCAGGCTGAATCCTGCCCGCGTCATGGAATGGGAACACTCTATTCCTGCCGGTGGGACAGAGTAGTCGTGGCTGTTCGGCGTCCGCAAACCCCAGCGAACCAGTTGGGCGGCTTTTTGGGACTTATATACATTGGTTGACACCATGCATATCCGGTTCACGGGTCGCGGGAGTCCCTGTGGTTGGCCGCAAGGCCGACCAGGGAGGGAGCGCTCCTCGCCGTGCAGCAGCCCCAGTCCCGCGGGCCGAAACGGGTGCGGGCGGAAGTCCCGCCCGCACCAGGATGTTGAGCGCCGCATTGTGGTCGGCGT
>MPMO01000084.1 GCA_002238555.1 Caldilineaceae bacterium bin34 | reverse complement strand
CAACCCATGTCCAACCGCGGCCGACGCATCTGCGGCCAACTGCGCAAGCTGCACCGCAAGAAGAGGCGACGGCGGGAGAACGCCGCCCACCAGCACAGCCGGCAGATGGCGGACACGGCGCACGCCGTGGTGGTCGAGGATCTGAACGTCCAGGCCATGACGCAGAGCGCGAAAGGCACCGTCGAGAAGCCCGGCACGAACGTGAAGGCCAAGTCCGGACTCAACCGGGAGATATTGGCCTCCGGCTGGGGGCAGTTGGAACGCAACCTGGACTACAAGGCCGGCTTGGTGGTGAAGGTGGATCCGGCCTACACCTCGCAGACCTGCGCGGTCTGCGGACATGCCGGCCAGGCGAATCGCAAGACCCGGGCTACATTCAAATGCACGGCCTGCGGACACACTGCGAATGCAGACCGCAACGCCGCCATCAATATTCTGGACCGGGGCCGCCCCCTGATCCGACAGGCCCGAGGGGCAGGGGCTTCTGCGCGGCGAGAGGCGATCCCGTTGGGGACCTCGACGACCCGCGAACACGGCAGGCGGGGTCCGCCCACGCCTGTGCGGTCCGGTCCACCAGGGCCGGATTGCGTATCGGTTGTCAACTCATCGATATAAGCCCCTTTAGGAGGCCTGTGGCGATTTCGTCCCATTCATTCGCCAGGGACGTCTCCACCGGCGGTTTGCCGGCCCGGCCGTACCAGTAACGGGCATTGGGCAGATCCCCTTCCTCGCGGTGCAACCAGGCATGCACCCAGGCGGAGCCGTTGGCATCGTCCTGATCCTGCAGCAAGTCGTGGGAACGGTGCCACTCCCCCTTGCCGGCCCACCACAGCGCCTCCAGGGGCACACCAAGATCTGTCGGCGGAGACTCCTGCTCAAGCGATGCGCGAAAACCTTGGGCGTCCATGGCTGTGTCCTACTGGTTGACGGAAAAGGCACCGCGCCTGGTTCAGGCCTCGGTCCACAACTCCGCGATGCGAAGGCAGGTGCGAACCGCCAATGCCATGTCCTGGATCGTAACCCACTCCAGGGGACCGTGCACATCGTGCATGCCGGTGAACAGGTTGGGTGTGGGCACCCCTTTTTCGGTGAGCCGGGAGCCGTCGGTTCCGCCCCGGATGGGCTCGTCCACGGGTTCGAGGCCGGTGTCGCGCATGGCCTGCCGGGCAATCTCCACCGGGGTCATGTCCTCCTGCAGCCACTGCCCCATGTTGCGGTACTGGGCCTTGATATCGCAGCGGATGCCGGCGCGCGGATGGGCCGCCTGCATGGTCTCGGCCAGCAGGGACAGCACCCGGCCGTGCTCCGCCAGCCGATTGTTGTCGAAGTCGCGCAGGATATAGCGAAGTTCGACCTCGGCCGCGTTGCCCGCCATCTCGTACAGGTGGATGAAGCCCTCCCTGTCCTTGGTGGTTTCCGGCGTCCGCGCATGTTCCGGCAGCGCGGCGTGGAACTTGGCGGCCAGCGTGCAGGCGTTGACCAAGTCGTGATAGGCCGTCCCGGGATGAACCGAAACCCCGCGGAATGCCACGACAGCCATGTCCGCCGAAAAGGTTTCGCTGGATATCTCGCCGGTGTTGCCGCCATCCAGGGTGTAGGCCCAGCGCGCGTCCAGATCCTCCGGCGTCAGGTGGTCCACGCCCCGGCCGATTTCCTCATCCGGTGTAAAGCAGAGGCGTATGCATCCGTGTTCGGTACCGGACTTCTCCAGCAGGCTGCGCGCCATGCTCATCACAATTGCCACACCGGCCTTGTCGTCGGCCCCCAGCAGTGTGTCTCCGCTGGCAGTCACGACATCCTGGCCAATCTTGGCCTTGAGATCGGGGGAACGCTCCGGTGACAGCACTAGGGACTCGTCATTGGGGAACGTGATGGGAGAGCCGTCCCAGGAGCGGTGGACGCGCGGTTTGACCCCCAAGCCGGGAAACGCTTCCGTCGTGTCCACATGGGCCATGAAGGCGATCGGCGGCACCTCGCCACCGCCTGCGGTTGGGGGGATGGTGGCCAGCAGCGTGGCGTAGTCCGTCAACTGCACATCTTCGGCCCCGAGTTGTTGAAGTTCCACTTCCAGCATGCGCAGCAGATCCAACTGCCGTTCGGTCGAGGGGACGGATGGCGAGTCGGCGTCCGACTCGGTGTCCACCTGCACGTAGCGGAGGAAGCGCTCCTCCAGGTCCCGGTGCAAATCGAATGTCATGGGGGTTCCTCCGGTCATGGCAGCAAACTGGCCGGGATGCAGGTACGGCCTGCCCTAGAATAAGTCAATCGGCCGCCCTCGGAGAGGCGGCCGCTGCAGACAATGCAAAGAATGCAAAGGATCGGACGGCATGGACGACAGACAGCGGCAACTTGGGGAAGCGGTGGCACAACGCGATTGGGTCAACGGGGTCACGCGCTATCCGGACCCCGCGGTGGAGGTTGTGGACGACAGCTTCCGGAAGTACATCAACGCCAATGCCGCCCTGGAGCGACTGTGGACCGGTGCCAGGTGGACCGAGGGACCGGTGTGGTTCGGCGACCGGAACTGTCTGCTGTTCAGCGACATCCCCAACAACCGCATCATGTGCTGGCATGCGCCGTCGGGCCAGACCACGGTCTACCGGGAGCCGTCCAACAACACCAATGGACACACCCGGGATCGCGAGGGCCGCTTGGTTTCCTGCGAGCACCGGACGCGCCGCGTCACGCGCACGGAGCATGACGGTTCCGTCACCGTGCTGGCCGATTCCTATCAGGGGAAACGGCTCAACGCGCCCAACGACGTGGTGGTCAAGTCCGACGGCAGCGTGTGGTTCACGGATCCCGGCTACGGCATCCTGCACAACTACGAAGGCGGAGTTGCGGAATCCGAGCTTCCGACCAACGTGTATCGCCTGGATCCCCTGTCGGGCCGGCTTGAAGCAGTCGTCACCGACTTTGCCAAGCCGAACGGCCTCTGCTTTTCCCCCGATGAATCACTCCTCTACATCAGCGATACGGCCACCAGCCACGATCCGGAGGGCAATGCCCACATCCGGGTGTTCGAGGTTGACGGGGACTCGGTACGCGGCGGCCGGGAGTTTGTGGACATGCGCCCGGCGGTGTCCGACGGGTTCAGGGCGGACATGGACGGCAACATCTGGACCAGTTCCGGCTGGGCCGGTCCGGGCCTGGACGGGGTGCAGGTGTTCAACCCTGCCGGAGACCTGATCGGCCGCATCCACCTGCCGGAAATCTGCGCCAACGTCTGCTTCGGGGGCCTCCATCGCAATCGGCTGTTCATGATGGGCAGCCAGTCGGTCTACCACCTGTGGACGGAAGCGATCGGGGCCCAGAATCCGTAGGCTTGTCCGATATGCGGACCGCCAAGAGTGCGTTTGACAGCAGCATCCCGGTCTAACCGCGTCCCGGACCTGCCTGCCGGTGGACACAGCCCTGCCCTGCAGCAGTTCGACGGCGGAGCGTATCTGCACCATCGTCGGCTACTTCCGACCATGCAACGCGGCCGTGTATTGGTCCCATGCCAAGCACAGCCTCCGGTACTGAGAGCACATGTGCCGACCATTGCCATTTGCGTGACGGTTCCAAGCACCCAACCATGACTGCCATCCTCGATTTTCGGCTTGCCCAAAGACATGGCTGTTGGTTGGCAACCGCCCTGGTCACGATGCTGGCTACCGCCTGCATCTCGATGGAGCCCGGTCCTTCGCCGGTGGAAAGTGTCGTCTTGGAGGTTACGGTTGGTCCGGAACGGGTGGAGTGCGTTGGTGTTGGCCCCATGCAGTGTCTCGTCGTGGATGGAGAGTTGTTCTACGACTCCATTGAGGGCTTCGAGTACGAAGAAGCATATGTCTACCGGATCAGGATGGAGCGGTACGATGCCTGGCCCGATCTGGAAGAGCCGCCGCAGGACGCTTCCGCCTACGGCTATCGACTAGTCGAAGTTGTCAGCCAGATGCCGGCGGAATGAAGGGACGTGGTTCCAATGCCTGTTGCCATTTCGCGGTGATCTGATCTCCGTCCGCCGGAGTAAATTGGGACCAGTTCCGGCCTGGGCCGGGACGGTGTCCAGGATTTCAACCCGGGCGGAGACCTCATTGACCGCATCCGCCTGTTGGAAATCTGCTTCAACATCTGCTTCGGCGGCCCCCGTCGCAACCGGCTGTTCATGGTGGGCAGCCGGTCGGTCTACCGCCTGTGGACGGAAGCGATCGGGACTCAACGTCCGCACTGCCGGCAACCGTTGTCACCAAGACCACGTGCCACGACCCGGACGGCAATTCCTACATCAGGGTGCTTGATGTGGACGGAGACTCAGTGCATGGCAACCGCCTCTTTGTGGACATAAGCCACGCGGAATCCGATGGGTTCAGGACAAACATGGACGGCAACAACCGAACTGGGACAGGGAAGCAAGAATCGGCAGGAGTTAGCTCATGGCTTTTCACTAACTCCACAGAGGTCCCTAGCCAGCGTCAGGCAGCAGTCAACAGTAGTGTCTGGCTCATACCCCCGTGATCTCCGCCGAGGAAAGGAATCAACGCTAAACCCCCTGCTCTGTTCCTCCTGAGGCGAAGTTCTCATCAATCTCGAACAGATCAGGTGTAGTGCGACGAACTCCGATACCGTGCTCCATCAGGAGGGTCACAAGTTGTTCGCTGTTCATGAGCGCGATGGGAGTCTTGTCGGCCTGCTGGGCCTCCTGGATCGCTCCTTTACTGAAATTGCTGGTGGTGATGATCAGGCCCTGCTCATGCGCACCCAGACTGCCACAGACCTGCTGCACCACTGGAGAATGGATATTGTGCTGCCACTTCTTGACCTGAACCGCCATCCGGATGCGGATCACCTCCTCCACCACCAGAGTTCCTCGTACATCAATGCCCCTATCGCCCCCCAACTCCGAGACCTCGACTCTTTCGAACCCCATCGCCGCCAACAGCTGTGCCATTAGCTCCTCAAATGCTTGTGGCGCCAGGGCCAAGAGCCGCTTCCGCAAGGCCTGTCGCACCTGCTGGTTGTGCTGCTCGATCAGGGAAACCAAGCCCGGATCCTGCCTCTGGCTCAGACTAAAATAACCCCGACCATGCTGGACAAAGCGCGGCGGTTCCCCCCGTGCCTGTTGGCGCTTGATCGCTGTGACGATTTGGGCATACATTGTGTTCTCGGGCGTCTTGCCCGCCGTGACCAGCCAACCTTGCTTACGAGCTGTCTCCGTGATGACCTTATAATGCAATGGCTGATCACCACCGAATTCTTCTAGGACCTTCTGGGCACAGTCCAAGAAGGTCAATCCGCCATTGGACGGGATCATCGGCACGGATGTTTCGTCGGGCACTTGGGATACTCCCGTGGTATTCCGTAAGGCAAAGGTTTGCGGGCCAACCTAGCAACAGGGGAATAGTTCCGTTCTGCTTAATGCCTTGGCTGCGCCTCTTTGGCCACCTTGAAGATGCCTGATTCCGTAGTTATGCGGAACGCATCCTTGCATTGAATTTCCCTATCGAAGTAGGCATGCAGCTCAACGGCTTCCCCATCGGATAGGCATATATAGGACATTATATATTCAACCAGTGGCGCTGCCTCGGTTACGACCAAGGTGCTCTTTTTACATTCGACTTCGACTTCGGCGAACCACTGTGTCAACTCTCCGGCACCATTGTCAAGGTTGAACTGAGCAATCGTTTGCTCACTGCTGTCCAACGTTCCGATCCCCAGCTTTCGCGGCACTCTTCTGAGTTCGGCCATGTGATTCAGTCCAACTGTAGTCGCGTACAAGCTTCCTCCCGGCTGTAGCACCCGACGAATCTCTGAGAGTGCTCTGGCCAAATCTGGAACGTGGTACAGCATGTGGTTGGCGATGACAACATCAAAGCTGTGCTTCTCATAGGGAATCGACTGGGCATCAACCACCTCGAAGGTGAACTGCAAACCGGTGTGGAGCAGACTCTGCTCCACTTCCTGTACCATCCCCTGAGAAGCATCGGACAGGGTCACCACCCAGCCGTGAGGTATCCGTCCCAGATTCTCACGCCACAGCAATCCTGTGCCGCACCCGAGTTCAAGTACTCGCCCATTCTCCGGAATGTCCAAATGGTCGAAGACCCAGTGAAACCAAGGATACTCTTCCGTGCTGAAACGAGCGTGCAGACCAGCCCTGGCACTCAGGTTGGACGAGTCCCTGTATTGTCTTCGCAGGTATTCCTGATTCGGTTGGGTATTCATGAAATGTTAGTTTAGCATGGTTGCGCATTATGCTCGCACACTGTCACCCTGCAGCAGTTCCCACCTTCCTGCTGAACCAAATGGGCCGCTATGATCGGCAAGTGCCGCTTCCAGTTCGGCAACGAAGACACGTAACATCGATGCCGAGTATGGACTTCAAGTTGCAACTGGGCCTGTCCTGAGCCGAACAAATGCTAACCTTGGCATGTTCGAGGTGTTCTCCAGCAGCGAGTTGGGCGATCTGCAGTTGCTCCAAGCCAAGAGCGCTACCAATATATGGAGATTGCAGGCACCCCATGCACCGAGACGTACCATGCATGTGGTGTCTGATTCAGTCCACGGTATTCCGCCAGGGCCACGGCCGCGTCCCCGGCACCGCAGTTGCCCTGCTACGACCTGCTCCGGCTCAAGCTCTCCTTGCAGGCCTATCTGGACTGGTTTCTGCCACTGTTCTCATGTCGCGATCAGAGAGCGTCCTTCCTCGTCTGCACCGGGGCTACAATCCGGAGAGCGGCGCAAGTCAATCGAGCGGATGGTCCGGCGAGGGCTGGACGGCAACATGGGCCAAGTGCTCCGCCCGCTCCCATGCCCGGCGACGCCAGGCGGAACATCCCCCAGACTTCTTGTTGCAGTGCTGGTTACCACTCTACATTGCGGCTCAATGCCCAAGAGTCGGCCCAGCTCTCAGGAATCGGGAAACCGCAGGCATAGATGAAATTGATTAGTTGGCCGTGATGGTGGGCTTCGTGTTCCGCCAGGCGCAAGTATCCCATCAAGGGCGAAGTATCATTCCCGAATACCTTAAGCCAGTCAACCCGCTCGAAAGTTGACTGTAATTGTACATCGGCCTTTATCATCGCCTCCCGAACCCTTTCCATGGACACCGCTTCGCCCGGTTCAACAGACTGCAGACTACAGTTCCATCCTTTCATTCTTCCTTCCAGCAGTACCGGTGCCCAACTTTCCTGCGTACCCAGCATACAGCGGAACTGATACAGCACGTCCTGGGATTCCTGAAATGGCAACCGGGCTTTCAAGTCGGTATCTGACAAGACATCCATCAGGTCGTAGGTGCGGCCTCGCAAGTCTTGCCAGTGCTGCTGAACACCTTCCAGAATCGTCTGCATGATTAAGTCAGCCTGCCTGTTTAGGGATAATTTCCGATATACATCATATCGCAAAGCAATCTGGCGCCGGCCCGTTCAGAGCTCGGCGGCACAGTTTCGGTTTCGTTTTGATATTGGTCCGAGCCCGGCATCGGCATCTTCCGCGCATGAAAAATCCTATTCACCCGGGTCAGATCATGATGCTCGCCTCTCGCCATCAGCTGCAGAAAGTTGCGCGCTCCCGGCTGCGGCACCGGTGCGTTCGGGGCCTGCGGCAGGGCGTCCAGGATTGACCGGTCCTGCTTGCGGGGGGTGTCCATCACCCCTCCATTGGCGCGAAGTACCCGACCCCGACCCGCGTGCAGAAGCCGCCTACCATCTCCATGTGCCGCTTGGCCATGCGCAAAGCCTACTCCGCCCGGTTGTGTGGTGAGGGCACGTTCGGGTCGGCCATGAGTGCGGACAGGCGTCCAGCTGTGTCGGGTCTGTTCGGTGGTTGGCATTCACCGTGTTAGCCCCCCCAGTATCGATGCTTGGCTCGTCACAATCCATGGAGATCTCTGAAGTGGCCTAATGTGTGTCCTCTCGTACACGAATGGGGCGCCCTTGGGCTTCCCAAGGCAGCTCTGCCTTCGTCTTCAAATGGTTGAGCGATGACCAGGAAACGAATCGTTCGTGTTGAAGTTGCCCAACGACAATCCCCGGTGCAATGCCGATGCCGGCCGCGAAGCTCGACACGGAGGCTTCGCCAAAGTCACCTGCCAATGTGAAATCCAACCAGGCATCCTTGGGGATCAGGAAATCGCCTGCCCACTCATCGGCCTGAAATTCCTGCTCGCAACCATCCTCAAATACCGTCTCGTCGACGAAGATGCTGTTGCGATTCTTCGTGCGATGGAGGATCAGGTGGGCCGCTTCGTGGCAGAAGGTGAACCAAACCTGATCACTGGTCTTGTGACGCCCGCTCAACTGGATTACTGCCTTGCGCGCTCCTACCCATCGAGCCGCACCGCTCAGATGGGTGTGAGGCAGCAGTGGAACGTAGACCAGTGCGACACCGGCTCCCCGGCAAAGGGACACAGCCTCTTGCATCGCGTCTTCCATCGGTGCGCGTGTCAATGCCCTGATGTGGGCCAATGCGGAACGAAACCTCGAAGCATCAAATTCGTCACACTGCGTTTCCAGTGCCTGAAGCTCCCCGAGGACGGCACTCGTTCCAGTTGTGCAACAGTCACAATGACGCATCCGATCCGAAATTCTGCTACACCGTCCAAGCCATGGGTAGAGGGCCCCGTCACAGGATGTCCATCACAGCGGTAACGCGACCTATGTGCAGGCTGCAATCGTCCCGGACCTGCATGTTCAGGACTCGGTGCAGGCCGTTTTCGCGGCAAGAGAGCACCCGCCAGTTGCCACGGATGATGGCCAGCAGTTCCTCGATGTCCATGGGACGGCTGACGGTGTAATGACAACCCATGTGCTGATCTGCACCCGGATCAGGTTGCACAAACCGGACGGACTGGTTCCGTCCAACAGAAGCAGGGTGACCTTCATGGCCGTCTCGGGGTCCGGTTGCCGGACCAGCCGCAGGTCGGTGTCCCAGAACGGGATGGCCTCCCCGATTATCGAACAGTGTTCACTTCAAGCTGGATGCCCTCATGCTGCTGAATGCGACTGATGACCTCGAACAGATTGCGGGAGTGGGGGTTACCGGCCGGTCCGAACATACGCATCAGGCTCTTGGGGGACTTGTTCGTGAGAGTGCCAAGCTCCTCGAACCCGATGGTGGCATTGATGTAGTCGCGCAACACGATCTTGCCCGCGTCGACATCCCCGGCCAGCAGGCACTCGACACCTTCTATCAGCAACCCCTCCCTGAAAGCCGGGTCACGCTGGGCGCGGGCTTGTACAGTCTTCTTGAACTCATGGGTTAGCGGCATGTTTCACACCTCATGTTGCTTGCGACGCCTGTACTCTGGCCAAAGCTCACGGGCCTGCTCGATGTCTCTTTGCTGGCGCGCCTTGGTTCCTCCTCCAAGCAGGACTTTCAAGGTGTCTCCATCCCCCGAAATATACCCGGTAGCCCGGGCCAACGTGTATGCACTGTTCCAACACCCCGCTGCCAATGCCTTTGACATTCGAAAGATTACCCGCCTCCATGTGGACGAGGGCAGTTCTTACCCTGGTCGCCGCCCGGGATCAAGACCATCGAACCAGCGACCGAAGGGACTGCGGCCACGGTCATCAATGTATTCCCTGATCTCAATCATACAGATATGGTAACACCATAGTTACCATAATGCCGTGTACCAATTCACACGATGGTGAACAGGGACCGTCGGTACGGTGTCACTCACGAGTAGGATGACCACCAACCAGAGACGAGACCTTCGACTGTACACTTCATCGGTACAGAACGCCGAACACAGCACAAGGGGGCCTCAGGAGGCCTGTCATGATTGCCAACGTTAGGGCCAGATACAACAACGGTGTGCTCGTTCCCCTCGAGCCCCTCGACCTGGAAGAGGGCAAGGACGTAGTGGTGTCAATCAAGAACGCACCTCCATCCGGCAACGGCTCGGAGTCCATGCTGGACATGTTCGAGAGGCTGAGGAAGTCCGTTCCTCCGGACACATGGGACAATCTCCCCGCCGACTTGTCCAGGAACAAGAAGTACTACCTCTATGGATTCCCGAAAGAGGTCGATTGATCTTCACACTCTTGGCAGCCTCTGGCTACTGGACCATTCCTGCATTCGGATGGTCACATGAACGGACGGTAGCAGTTGTACCCGGGAAACCATAGCCGCGGTCATGTGCAGGGGCAGGCGGCTGTCCGGTTCGCAGGCATCCTGATCAAGAGTGGGGCCGTTGTCGCATCCCTCGGGTCAAGAGCTTGGCGGGCGGATGCCAGATTCCTGATCCAGCATGGCAGGGCGATCCGGGTCGTTTGACAACTGGACCTTGGAAGACGCAAGACAGATGACGTTGTCGCGCCGCGGCGGTACCGGCGTCCCAAACCAGCAACCCTTGCTGGACTGCAGTTCGCCGGGTGTCCAAGTTGCCGCAGTGGTGACGGTCTGTGGGTCGGGAACGGTCATGGCGGAAGGAAAACCGGACTTGGGACTTGGCTACCTTCCGCACATGGATATTTAGCACCCGCGCAGGAGATGGCGGCGGTCAGTCGTCCGGTTCGTTCGGTAGCAGCGAACGCCATTCGCTCGGTGCCTGCAACGCGGCTTTAATGCGCCGAAGGTGGTCTGGTGGCAAGCCATGCTCCCGCCAAGTTGTTTCGATAGTGTCCAGGTCTGCCGGTGTCAGCTCATCCCCCAGGAATTCGCGCATCGTCGCGACGGCATGGTCCATGCGTGCGTATTCCAGGTCGGTCGCGCGGTCGCGCCAGCGGCCCTGTCCCTCGTCCCACCACTGAAAGCGCGGCATCCCCGGAGTCGATGCCAACAAGCCGTCCGCCAATTGCACATCCGGTTGCCACAGGCGAATATGCGTTCCGCATACACGGCTGAAAATCCCCCGCGCATCCTCCCGTGATTGTTCTTCCCGGTACGTCCCGTCCGGCTGCAGCCGGAACAGGAGGAGTTTCGCGGGGGAACCGGGTTCATCCGCATCGGGATCGGGCGGGGTTCCGGGATCGCACGCCAGATACTCGACAATACTAAGTACTGCGTACAACTCCAACTTGTCCTCCAGATCCCGGTGTTCGGAGGTTGGCGACACAATTTCGACCACCATTTCCGGCACGGGATGGCCCTGATCCAGCCGAATGGTGCGGCCCTCATTGCTCCGTTCCCGACCCGCTGGCAGTTCCAGGATCCGCGGCAGCACCATTAGATCCGGCTTCACCTGGCCCTTGCCTTCCTTCTTGCCGGTAAGCAAACCCAGTATTTCACCAATCCGCGCAGGGAAGTGCAGCTCCGCCTCGTGCTCCACACGGTTGCCAAGCATGTCAACGAGCGCGTCGAGCATGACCATGAGCAAGGGCATGTGCCTGCGGTGTTCCGGACTCAAAAAGCCGTCCTTATCGTATTCGCGAAGATGGACACCCTCGCCGCCATAATCGGGGTCGGTGGTCCAGTCGTCCTCGTATTCATGGGCGATGTCGTACGTGTACCCGGGTTCATAGTGGTCCAGTCGTTCGAGACCGGCGCGCCAGGCCGCCGGATGGTCCAGGCGCCACGCCGTTCGCCGGGTCCGGGCTGCTCGCGCCGTAGCCGCGTCGGTATCGCCGCGCCAAGGCGGCACGCGCCAGTCCCAAACCTCCGGCGTACGCTCTTCCGCGCGCCCGTTGGGTATCGCCCGCGCTGCTTCCCGTACGGCTGTCGCCATCTCTTCTCCCCGACTGTGCCAAGAACCCATTCTACCCCCGACCGATCGCCCTCCAGTCCTGACCAAGCGCATTCCATTTCGATGAGTCCGCGAGCAGTCAGACGCGATTCCATTCGGGCTGTCCGCGCGTGGCTGCGATGCTCCAATGGTGTGAATTCCCGGTACAGGGGCGAGTTTCCGGTTTCCGGTACACCGGTCTTTCCCAGACCACCACCCAAATTGGAATGCGATTACCCTGCCGGGGTACCCCGGCGTTGTGAACAGCAAGGTCCAGCCGGCCGATTTCCCCGATGAGCCGCACCTACCTTTGACATCACGCCGCTTCTTCAAATCGCATGCCTTTCGCCTTCCGTGGCCTCGCGGGCGGGGCCGGCAAGGTGCACTGCCGCGTCAAGCAGAACCTGGCACCCCGCAGCGACGTCCTCGGGCGTCGCACTCTCGATCTCGTTGTGGCTGATGCCATCCTTGCAGGGCACGAAGATCATGGCCGTAGGCGCAACCTGGGCCACATAGCAGGCATCGTGGCCTGCTCCACTCACGAGATCCATATGGGCAATGGCATTGCCCACGGCGGCATTGCGCACCGCCGCAATGCACTCCTCGTGGAACGGAGTGGCCGCAAAGTGCCAGATCTGCTCCAATTGCAATTGGAGGCCAAGGTCTTCGGCGGCAGCGGCACAGTCTGCCTTGAGCCGGGCATCCATCAGGGTCAGATACTCTTCATCCGGATGTCGGAGGTCCACGGTGAAGAAGACTGTTCCCGGAACCGTGTTGGGGGAACCGGGATATACCTGCATCTTGCCCACCGTGGCGCGGGCTTCCGGATGTCCAAGGCCCATTCGATGCACGGCTTCCACCATCCGTGCCGCGCCGACCAGGGCATCATGCCGCATGTCCATCGGCGTAGGTCCGGCATGGGCCTCCATGCCGGTTGCGGTGACCTCATACCAACGCTGGCCCTGTGCTCCCGTCACCACCCCAATCGTCTTCCGTTCTTTCTCCAAAATCGGGCCCTGTTCAATGTGGGCCTCCAAGTAGGCTGCGACCTCATGCCCTCGTACCGGTCTGGCGCCGGCATAGCCGATGCGCTCCAGTTCGTCTCCCAGCGTTTTGCCGTCCGCATCGGTGCGACTCAACACGAAGTCGAGTTCAAAGGTGCCGGCGAAGGCCCCTGAAGCCAGCATCGGAGGCCCGAACCGGACCCCTTCCTCGTTGGTCCAGGACACAATCTCAATCGGGGCCTCCGTATGCAGGTTGCAGTCATTCAATGTCCGAACGGCCTCAAGCCCTGCCAGCACCCCGAAGGCACCATCGTATTTGCCGCCTGTGGGCTGGGAATCCAGGTGGCTCCCCAGCAGTACAGGGGGAAGTTCCGGGTTCAGTCCGGCCCGGCGCGCGAATATGCTGCCCAACCGGTCCACTGCCACAGAGCAACCAGCCGCTTTGCACCAGCGGACAAAGAGCTCTCGGCTCTGCCGGTCGAGATCAGTGAGGGCCAGGCGGCACACGCCTCCCCTGGGTGTGGCACCGATTGAGGACATGCGCATGAGGCTGTCCCAGAGTCGCTCGCCGTTGATCCTGGGGCTGTTCATTCCATTGTGGTCTCGCGTCTGTCTGGAGATCTTCTGATCCTACAGGGAAACCGGGTGCGCAACGCCGGAAAGCCTCTTGGAGTGGGCAATCCGCATTCTGCTTTGGCTAGTACTACAGTTGTAAAGCAGCAAGTTGTGCCTGTCTACGGTAGTGGCAGCATTGGGCCGTCCAGGCATGCAGCCGCTTCCAGTCCAGCCAAGCCAGGACGTGGTCCGTGGCGGGCACGATGCGCAGCCGCGTCTGCCACAGCAGATGGCGCACGGCGGCCAGGCTCAGGCCGACGCCAGCCCGCGGGACCGCCGGAAGGCCGCCAGGCTGCCCGTGGGCTTTTTTTTTTGACGGGACCGCCGCCGGCAGCGTGGCGGCCCGCAGCACGGCCAGCAGGGCCAGGGCCCAGAGGGCCAGGGTCATGTGCCGGTACCAGCCGGTGGCGCTGCGCACCTCGTACTCGTCCAGGCCCACCTCCTGCTTGGCGGCCTTGAAGTCGTTCTCGATGCACCCGCGGGTGCCGGCCACCCGCACCACGGTGTCCAGCTCCGTGTCGCGGGGCGCATACACCCGGTAGGCGGTCCAGGCGTCCGGATCCTTGCAGGAACGCCGAAACAGCAGCGAGCGCACCCGCGGCGCGGGCGGGTCTTCCTCCCCCACGACCTCCCTGCGAACCCACTGCCACTCGTACCAGCGTTCCCCCTTGCTGCCGGGTCCCGCGCTGCGGCGCTGCCAGTCGGCTGCCGCCAGGGTCGCATGGATCGCCGACACCGCCGGCTGTTGCCAGCCCCACCAGACCTTCTCGTTGCCGGCCACCGCCAGCACGTAGGCCTGTTCCCGGTCCTCCAGGGCCTGCCGCAGGTTGGCCGAGTGGCCATGGACGCTGTCGCCCGTGACCCAGGCCAGGGGCAGACCGGCATCCAGGGCCCGCTCCAGCATGCGCCGGGCCAGCTCCGGCTTGGTGGCCAGGGGCGTGTCGGGCGCCAGCCCCACCGACCGCAGCCGCGCCGGGTCGGTGGTCCAGGCCTTGGGCAGGTACAGGGCCCGGTCCACCAGCACCGTCCCCCGCGCCCCGGCGTAGGCCAGGTAGACCCCCACCTGGCAGTTCTCGATGCGCCCCGCCGTCCCGCTGTACTGCCGCGCCACCCCGGCCGAGTGCGCGCCCTTCTTCAGGAACCCGGTCTCGTCGATGATGCCCACCCCGCCCGTGTCCGCCAGGTGGTCCACGACATAGGCCTGCAGGGCGTCCCGGCCCGCGTCCGGCGACCAGGCCGCGCG
>MPMO01000083.1 GCA_002238555.1 Caldilineaceae bacterium bin34 | reverse complement strand
CGTGCGCAGCATGTTCAGGGCGGCCCGGCGCAGGATGGCCATCACGGCGGGCGCGTGTCCCGTGCGCATGCGGCAGTCGTCCTCGCGGAACTGCATGTCCAGGGTGCGGTGCAGGCCGTTCTCCACGCCCCAGTGGCCGCGGACGAGGTCCAGCAGGGCCTGCACGTCCACCGGGCGGCTGGCGATGTAGTAGCGCACGGAGCGCTGCCGGCGCCCGCGGGGACCGGTGCGCTCCGCCTGCACGCGGATCAGGCTGCGCAGGCCGGGCCAGGCCTCGGGGGCCGCGACCGCCCGGCACGGTGCAGGTGCGCCGCTTGCGGCGGGGGCCGTTGCGCTCGACGGTCTCGCAGCGGTCCTGCACTTCCGGTCGGAAGGCGCCCCGCTCGGCATCGTCGAAGGCCGCCTTCACTTCCCGGTGCAGGGTAGCCTGGTTGCGCCTGGGCCGGCACGTAGTCGGCGCCGGCCGCCCGCAGGGCCTGCACGATGGCCGTCTGGCAGCCGGCGGCATCGATGGTCACGACGGCTCTCTCCAGGGCCATGCGGTCGAGCCAACGGGGGAGGGCCGTAATCTCGTTGCTCTTGGCCGCGCACGGCTCCTGGGCCAGGGTCAGCCCCTCCCGCACCAGGAAAGCGCTCACCATGTGCAGGGCCCGCGTGCCGGCGCCCGGGTCGCCCGAGCGGCGCGCGACCTTGCCGTCCAGGGCCAGGATCAGCTCCCGCAGGCCGGGCAGGCTGGTCCCGTCGAGCAGCCACAGGGCCGCCTTCATGGCCGTCTCGTCCAGCCGGCGGACCAGGCGCAGGTAGGTGTCGCGGGACGGGGTGGCCGGGCCCAGGGGCAGCCACAGCCGGAACCAGGCCTGGTGGTCGTGCGTGAAGGCGGCCACCGCGGCCATGCCGTTGGCGCCCCCGGCCAGGGCCACCGGCAGCGTGGCCAGGAGCACCGGCAGCGCGTGGCGCACCCCGCGCGGGTCGCGCGGATCGGGCAGCGTGGCCAGGTGCCCGGCAAAGGCGTGCAGGGCTTCCAGGAGTTCGCGGTCGGGGCATGCGACAATGTAAGTCATGGGGGTTGCCGTGGGACTGTGAGGATTACTACACCCCACAGGATGCACGGCAGCCCTCTTTTTTGCGGTCCTCCGACGTTCCGGATGCGAACACCAACATGGATGTTTCGTACTGTATTAACTTCAATTGACGGTGAATTTGTTTAGTGCCGATTGGTCGTGGCCAACGCCCCGAACCGGCCATTCACCGCCCCGATTCATCCCCGTCTCACGACTTTGCGTTTGCCCTGCAAGTCTTCCCGTCTTGTGATCGCTACTCGTATGCGTACCAAAACAGTTAGAACAACAGCCTGTTACGCCGACAGCCCGATTTTGGGTTCAGCATGGGTTCCGGTGCGCGGTGTGGAGTCTGTTGTCTCGGAAGTGGTAGAAAGTACAGAGGCATTTCATCAAGGTCTGTGTGCGTGGTGGAACTCATCGCCCGGCATCCTGACCTTGTTGCATATCAGGGCCAAGGATTTCATCTATCCACGGTACGCCCTGACGTCGCTCAGACAATTGTTAATCCCCGATCCTAGGCATCCGAACGTGTCGCTAGCACCGTTGACGGAAGTTTTCAGGAAGTACCGGAACATGCCTCTGACCCCGTGGCCTGACATGGCGGACTGCAACGTGCGAAAAGAGCTTGATGCTGCATCCGCCGAAGTGCTGGGGAAACCCGCGTCTGTCATTGCGGAATGGCGCAGGCTGATTTCCATCGAACCCACCGTGTGCCAACGAGCACGAGACCAAGTGCAGGACTGATGCCCCGGCGTCTAGCCAGGTATGCAGGCCCCAAAAAAATGGCTGCGGGGCCGGGCGGGGCAGCCTGGTGGCTTTCCGACAGGCCCGCGGCCTGGCCGGGGGCTGACCGTGCCGGCAAGCCGACGGCTGTGGTGGAGTCTGCTGCTGCTCGTGGCGAAGGACATCAAGCAGGTGTTGGCCTGGTCCGGCTGGCGTCGCCGCTACCTATTGTAGTATGAGAACTGACGCGCTATTGCCTGGACGCCCATGGCGATGTTTGGACGGAGCATAGCCTTGCGCGACCGGTTCGGGTGCTATATGAGACGGCCACCGGAGGAGATCAAACCAAGAAGAGCGTTGGGCTAGACCGCTGGATCGCCCGAATACAGTGGTTGCCACAGGAGGAGTGGCAATCTGAACCTTCAATAGCTTGACTGCCAACACAGATACTGTGTTGAAAGTCAAGCCTCGCCAGCCATGCAGGGCAACCGAAAAGCCGCGGTCAGGCCCGGATCGGGGGTTGCCAGAGCCCCGTGTGGCACCCGTGAACGGTGCCTTAGTGCAGAACAAATCAATTCGTAAATCAATCCAATCCGGCACATAAGGTTTATGCCGGTGACCGGGCTGCATCCACTCGGCGCGCAACAAAACGGGTCGCAGTACGCCCATGGGGTGTAGATCATCCTCACAGAACGCGTGGTGGCCCTCATGGATCCTATCCAATACCCCCTCCCTTCACCGACCCCGCCTTCCTGGAGGCCCTGTGCGGCTTTGCCGACGAACTGGCCGCCACCTCCCCGACCCGCCCAGCGTGCGCTATCCGTTGGCCGTGCTCTTGGGCACGCTGCTGGTGGCCCTGCCCTGAACCCGAATTTACGTTTGCCCTGCCTCGCACCCTGGATGGTCAAGAGTAGAGCCTTGACTTAGGCGTGTCCCCCTCATTCTCAAAGTATTTCCAAGCCGCGTGGTAGTCCATCTCCCTATTCGGTCGAAAAAATGGTGCTTCGTACTTGATGGTGTACATGTGCGGACCATCTGGAAGAAAATCGACTGTTACGTCCTCAACTAAATGTCCCCGTAACATGTTTCGGTGCCGTTCCCATTCTGTGCGTGGCATCGAAATTCCTTTCCCGACGCGTCGGGACCAAACGATACGTCCATTTTGGTCGTACCAAGTGTTGTTCTCGTAATTCTGCAACGTGGGGAAGACCAAAGTGTAGATTTGGATCAGTTCGTCCAATGTCAACCCAAGTGCCATAGCTACAAGCACATCCACTTCCAGCAAGGCTTGGCGACGGCCCAGATCAGTTCGCAGGGCACAGTTTCGGTTCCACGTCAGAGATGCTGAAAGCGGATCCTCATGTTCCAGGCCCGGGTGTGTCGCTGACCATCCCAATTGCGTGAAGTTCGGAGCAAGCTCGTTCCAAATGTCGGCATAATGGGCAGTTACACAGTTGAGCTGCAGCATGCGGTGGCATGCAGTGTCTGGAAGGTCAACTAAGGGCAGTTGAGAAGTGAAAGACGGTTGCATATGGCTGATCTGCATCGATTTCGTGATGAAATCGTAGGGAAGTGAATTCCAAAGTGTGCATAAAAAAATCATGTTCATGGGATCTTGGAAAGCCACCGAGTGCAGCACGTGAACGTGCTGCACTCGGTGGCTAATCAGACAACACTGCAAAGTTCGTTCACTTACTGCGCCAACATACTCTCTGAGCACAACGCGCCCACAGTCAATGTGTCTGGTATTGGGCGCCCACGGTACGGGCCGTACCAGACCCCGGTACTGTTCCCAAGGCATGGCTGGAGTGTAGTTGGATCGCGGCAGGTAGTCGTCCGGGATCACTGTCAGATCGATGATTTCGTAGTCGTTGTTGTTGCGACTGTCGCGATCTGGACACTTAGCTAGCGGGTTGGCCAAACTGATGTTTGGTCCGGTTAGGATCAAGTCGGATGGATAGTCGCGGAAAGCTATTTCCCGCCTGAATACCGGTGGATCAGACTTCCGATCACCGGTCTCATGCCACATCGAATCCTGCAGGTACTCACCCTTCAGATCGACCAACCGCCGCGGTTGAGATGTGATCTTTACTAAGGAAGCCGCTAGTTCGCGGGAGTGCAGCATGGGCAGCCGGCAGGTGGCAGGGGGCCTGCCCGGATCTAGGATGCTGCCAAGGTTGGCCAGCACCGTGTCGTCAACCTCTATCATTCTGTTGCGGTGGCCCCGCAATTGCCAGTGGCTGTTGACGTCTTTGATGCCGGGTACGGGTCCGGCACCGTCGTGGGCTAGGCACTCGTCTGCGGTCTCCGGCGCGAACAGGTTGGCCAGCATACGAAACGATATGGAACTTGGACAACCGCGGTAGACGCATATTGAGAATGCCGTGTGGTGGTCGACGTCCTCAAACAAACTGGCTGATCGTTCATTGGTGAACTGCAACAGCAGGGCCAACCGGCTGTGACATGTATCCCTGAGCTGTCCACCCCTGGGATCGCGGAAGTGGTCGACTGGATGCACCAAGCCAATGGCACCGTTTCGCGAGATGAGCGCGAAGGACTGCACTAGGAAAAACTTGTACGTGTTGGGACCAACCCCCTTCAATAGGGGATAGTTGTGTGAGTGTCGGGAGAACGCGGCGAGAGCGCTGCCCATGCGCGCATCGACGACGAATGCATCAAGTCGACTGCTGCCAAGTATGATGTTGCGCTGTTGGGCAATCCGGTCCGCGCTCAACTTGCGCAGCACAATGGCCGGTTCGTGTTGGGCTAGGACCTCCTTTTCGGTCCAGTGCAATGGGACCCACGGTGGATTCCCAATGATTAAATCAAACCCGGATCGACGTGAAATGATGTCCCCAAATACCAACGGCCAGTGGAGGAAGCGCTGTTCTGCTACGGTTTCCGTGACAACCCTTAGCCGTCCCGACATGAACTCCGCGAGGTCATCAACCTCCAGTGTATGTTCAGGCTCATCCAATAGGGTCCGAATCGCACTTGTATCTACGTCCTCTAATTCGGTCTCCAGTATCCACGACAAAGTGCCCTCAGTTGCCGTAGGCTTCCCCGTGAGGATCAGCGATATCTCCAGCAGAAACTGGTGCCTCGACGGCAGCAGGCCATAGGTACTGATGGGCCAGAACCAGAGGCTGCACCAGTAGTCCAGGGCCAGTTTCAGCCTGCTGTAATCGTCTGGGAGGTCCGATGGACGATGTGTCCGGTCTAGGATTGCAGTAGGTTTGGCAGGCCAGATCTCCGGCAACGTTGCCTCGTACCTGGCACGCTGGCTGTGCAGTGTATCGGCCACTGAGACCCAAAGTTCGTCAATCGCGGCTGATAGTTCCCGCAGCACGGCGAACTCATGGTCAGTGAAGGGCCGCCCATGCTCCCTGCCCCAGGTCGCTCCCTGCTTCACGGCCTCCGGAACCAAGGCCTTCAACTCCTTGCGCGTGACCGCGGCCATCTCCTTCACCGGTAGGAGGAAGTGGTAGATCTCGTCATCTGCCCGTCTGTCCCCGAACCCCAACTCCCGCAGGCTGTCGTTATCTACCTTGTAGCCGCGTCTTTGCTTGCTGATCGTCAACACGGCCCGGCGCGCGCCGATAATCGAGTTCCCCGTGTAGAGGGTATGGCTGAAGTCCGGCCGGAATCCTCCCGGCTCCATGCAGTTGAGCCACAGTGACATGGCCCCGAGCTCCTGTGCCACCGGGTTCAAGTCCACCCCGAACGCGTTCCGCGCCGTGATGTAGGCCCGGCCCCGTTGCCGCTCCCGCGGCAGATCTTCCTGTGGAATGGTCTTCCCTAATTCTCTCTGCTTCAGGCGGAGGTAGCGGTCCGCCAATTGGTTGACGGCCTCGATCAGGAACGCCGCCGAACCCATGGCCGGCTCCAGGATGCGGATGTCGAGAATGTCGTCCGCCTTGCGGTCCTTCAGCAGTTCGTTGAGGGCATGGCGCACGGTGGCCTGCGTCAGGGACTCCGGCGTATAGAACGAGGCTGTGGCCTCCCGGTCGTAGCCGGTCTGGCGGTAGACGAACGTTCCCTTGCGGTAGATGAGTGGTTCGTTGTCGTCGTAGACGATTTCGTCTTCCTCGTACTCGTCAATCTTTTCGATCGGCACAAACCAGGCCCGTTCGAGGATGTCCGGCCGGTCGTCCTGTGCCCGTTTCATCTCCACCAGGTCCTGGTCCGCAATGAACCCGGAGAACGACAGCAACGCCTCGTAGACGCTCCCCAACTGGTTCACACCGAGCTGGGCGTAGGAGATCCGGCCGCGGCCTCTTCTGCCGGTGCGCCGTCCCTTCCTGCGGTGTGTTCCGGCTCCAGACAGCGACAGTAGTTCCAGCACCCGGCGCAACACCCGGTCCGGGAACCGAACGGCATCAAGATGCGGAGTCTGTTCCGGTTCGAACAGCACCGACCCCACCGGCTCCAGTACGAAGTCGTGATGAGTCTCCGATCTTCTCAGGGCTTCCCGATCGCGCATGGGTGTTCCGTCCAGCTGCATCCGGAACAGCGTCTGCAGCGACTCGTGCAGGAACCAGCTGTCCTCGTTGTCCGGCAGCCGTACCAGTTCCGCGTCGCGCAGTGCCTCCAGGCTGTAGCCGTTCTGGTAGACCGGGGAACGCATCCCCGCGTGGCCCAGTTCCGGATGCGCTTCGGCAAAGAACAGAAACAGCAGCCGGTACAGATAGCGCAGGCACTCCCGGGTCAGATCCTCCGCAGAAGGTGTCGGCCGGTTTCTGTCGGCATATTGGCGCAACGCCTCGTTGCCCAGGAGTTCGACCGCCTCTTGCATGGCGTACTTGAGGTCGGTGGAAACCCCGACTGCGTGCAGGCGTGAGTTCTCGTCGAAACCTTCCATGCCTCGGACCTCGCCGGTCGGCACCAGGGATGTCCGGTGCAGCAGGGCCTGCATGGTCCGGAACGACTCTGCATCCGGCTGCGTAAGGATGGTCTCCAGGTCAAACCGCAGGAGCCGATCCTCGGCCCACTTGACTCGATCCAGCAGCACAATCCGGGCCAGGGACACCACCATGACCCACCGCGGAGGCCTGCTCTGGCCGAATACTCCCGCCTCAATCACCTTCTCTACGGTCGTGTTACCTTCTGGCAGGTCCAGTTCGTCTCCGTCGGACCAGGGATAAAGACCCCCATGGAATGCTCCGGCCAAGGGGTCCCCACCCCATTCGTCATCGCCGACCTGATCCCGGAACTCCACCACCCACAGCGCGTCCTGCTCCTTTGAGGTGGTCACGCGCGCCAGCAGGGGCACCGCTACTTGGTGGTTGTCCATGGTGACCGGTACTCGTTCCGGACGCCGCTCATAACCCAGGGCTTCAAGCAGGGCCTGCTGGAACTCCCCGGCCTGTCGCGGCAACACGCCCCGCTCCATGCCCGCACCGTAGGCGCGCTTGCCTTGCAGGTACAGGTTTGCCAGCCGTCTCCGGTCCGCTTGGCCGACCAGTTCCGCGTCAGTGTCCTGTTCCCACTTCCTCCTGTCCTTGGCGAACAGGTCGGACAGGTAGTGGTCCGAGAAGAAACTGTTCTCGTTGGTGATGCCGGTGTAGGTTTCAGCCATGGTGTTGCTTGTTCGTGGTGGTTTTCCGGTTGAAACCGGGATCGGCTCGGGACACGGATGCCGCTTGGAAAAGGCGGGTTGGGATCGTTCAATCCAGGTCCGGGAGCGGTTGAATCCGATCCCGACTCGACCGGGTCATTCAGGTGCGTAGTCTTCGATTTCCTGGATGATCTCCTGAAGTTCGTCCACATCCCGTCGCTTTCTGTCATAGTCTCGGTACGCCTCGTAGGCATGCTGCAACAATTCCCTGTACAGCACGCAGCGGGCACCGACGGAGGCCAAGCCGTCCTCCACTACCTGGTGACCGTTCGGGTTGTTCCATTCCCGGGGCTGGCTGCCCAGCAGGACGACAATTTCAATGGAAGGCCGCTGCTTGCCCATGCTCTCCAGAAGCTTGGCCAGACCGCTACGGTACTTGTCGATCTGGGCGGTGAGTGTCCACACGCTGACACGGATTTCCGGGCGCTTGAGTTCAATGATGACATGCTTGCCGGCCGTGCTTCGATAGCCGATGTCGATGCGGCCCCTCCGTTCTTCCTCCGTCAGATCGGCCTCAATCTCATCGAACAGTTTCCCGACTTCGGCTTCCATGTACCCGGTGGAGTCAATCCGCTCCCAATGGGGATCCAGTAACCACAAGTGGTCGAATAGGAAGTTCTGGATGTCCTTCTCGATTCTGTTCGCCTCCACCTTGGTTTGCAGGGTCCTGATTATGGACAGCCGGTGTTGAACAATCTGTCCGTACAACGCCAGCTCGAGGCTGTCCAGATCCCGAAACAGGACCAGCACGTCGTCCAGGCTCCGATCACCGACATGCTCCAAACGGGCCAGATTGTCGTGGGCCCGGTAGAACTCGAAGGCCAGGATCGCGTGCTTGATCAGCTGTTTTCGGTCGTCCAGCTCGTCGACCTGCATGCGATTGACGCGTCCGATCCAGGCTTCCGCCTTGTGTCTGTGCTCGGTGCCCAGATTCCCCATCCAGTCCCTGACCGCCGGAATTTCCAGGGCTATCTTGATCCCTTCCTGGTTGCGCCATGTGGTCCAGCGGTTCTGGACGTGCTTGAGTTCCGCTTGGAGAAAGACCTGTAGCTCCTGAAAACGCTCATCGTCCTCGACGATTTGCTGGCGGTTGCTGGTGGCCACGTCCGGTTGGTCGTCCAGGTCGAAGGAGTCGACCCGCAGTTCTCCGATCAGATAGCTGGCGTAGATGCCGCGTTCGCTGAATTGCCCCAGGACATCCTCCTGGGCCAGCTTGCCGCGGACATAGATGGCCAAGCGGTTCAAGTTGTCGCCGCCCTGCTCCTCCTTGAGATCCCGGGACTCCTTCACTGTACCGATCCAGCCGGAAACGGAGTTGTCCGCCGCGCCGAAGTGCTCGGGACGTTCCGTGACCCGAACCTCATCCGGACACAACCGTTGCACTTCGGTCTGATCACCGTAGGTCCACAGGAATTGCAGCTTGGCACAGTAATCCCGATCGGCGGTCGTGATGGCTTCGCCGTTCACGAACACCTGAAAAGCGTATTGGGGGCCGATGATGGAAAAACGCCGGGCCAGCCGTTTGCGTAGTGCCGGCACCGTGCGAATGGTGTGCCGGCGTTGCAAATCCGTCAGCACAAAGTGTGTGCCATGGGTCCTCGATACGATCTGCGGCTCGATTTCCGGCGGGAAGTAACGTCCTTGCGGATCGCACTGGATCTGCCGGCGAATCTCCTCTACTTCCATTTGGAAGGCACAGGGGGATGCACCGGCCCTGATCGTATGCACTTCCACTTGATGGGCGATGGAAAACAGAGACAATTTGCCGATCCCCTTGCGCCCCATGGGGTCGCGGCCGCGGGGCGTGGGACCCGGCATTTCGTCCCGCCGCCGGAAGCCCATTGTCAGGAAGCGGTCCGGGACTTCGTCCCGGGTCATCCCCAGGCCGTTGTCCCGGACATCGATGCGGCCGGCAGTCGCATTGATGTCGATATGCACCTCAGTGGCATCTGCATCCCAGGCGTTGGCCACCGCTTCGGACAGGACGGCGGGCACATGGCTGTAGAGATTGAGGCCCAGATGCTCCAGTACGTTGAGGCTGAGCCGCATCTCCAGGGGTGGGGGCTGCGTCATGAATGGTCCTGGAGGTGCGCCTTGATCGAACGCGCGACCGCTTGGGCCATCGCGACGGGCACGGCATTGCCAATCATGCGTCCCAGCCGTTCGAATCCGACCTCGGCATCGGGCGGCACGAAGGCGTAGTCCGGAGCGAAGCCCTGCAGGACGGCTCCCTCGCGCAGGGAAAGGGCCCGATCTTGGGACGGATGACCGAAACGACCGCTGCCGTAGCTGAAAAACTGGGTTGTCAGGGTCGGGGCCGGGCGGTCGCCTTCCATGCGGCCGTACACGGCACGGAAGGTACGGCCGGTGTGACGTTGGTGGCAGGGGGCGACCAGGTGCTCCGGCCAGTCCTCCCAGGTGCCCCCGGGCCGCGAAGCCCGAATCCGGGCCAGGTTGAGCCGGGACAGATTCTGGGCGCGATGCAGACGATCCGCGATGTCGGTCCCGCCGGCCGGTATCGGTGCCAGGTTCCCGATCGCTTCGTCCACGGTCGGGTATGCCGCGGGCGCATGGGTCGGGGCCGGCAGGGCCACCGGACCCAAAAGCGAGGCCACCAGAACCAAACGGGTGCGCTGCTGGGGCAACCCGTAGGCCGGTCCGTACAGCTTGCCGAAAGCAACCTGATAACCCGCCTCCTCCAAGCGGGCTACGAAACCGCGGAAGGGATGGCCCTGCCGGAAGGTGAGCAAATGGGGTACGTTCTCCATCGACACGACATCGGGCTTCAGGTCGGCGGCCAGTTGTGCGAAGTCCGTCAGCAGATGCCACTTCGGATCGTCGCCGCCGCGTCGGTATTTTCGGCTGTAGGGCGAGTAGGGCTGGCAGGGCGCACAACCTATCAGCACCTTGCGGGCTCCGGGCCGAAAGGGGGATGCCAGCTCCTCCAGGTCCCGACATGTGAACGGGGCGTGGTTGTTGGTCTCGAAGGCGTAGCGGCAGCGGTCGTCCAGATCGATGCCCGCCGCAATGGAGAAGCCTTCCCGGCGGAACCCGTGGGACAGCCCTCCCGCACCACAGAAGAGATCGACCACGGACACCCCTGCTTCCACCGTCATGTCGTCCTCCGCGGCGATCCGTCGGGGTTCAGGTGGCGGTAGAGGGTGCTGCGCGACACACCGGCAATGCGGGCGATTTCGTTGATGGACAGCTGTTTCTCCCGCATGAGTTCCCCAGCCTTCTGCAGGGCCTCGCCGGTGAGCTTGGCCTTGCGGCCGCCCTTGCGGCCCCTGGCCCTGGCCGCTGTCAGGCCGGCCAGGGTGCGTTCGCTGACCACATCGTTTTGGAACTCGGACAGCATCGCAAATACATGGAACTGCATCCTGCCCGTCGCCGTGTTGCAATCGATGGCCAGGTCTTCCTTGAGCGTTTCGAGACCGATGCCGCGCTGGGCCAGACTGACGACTTGGTGCACCAGGTCGTCCACCCGGTTGCCCAGGCGGTCGAGCCGCCAGGTGACGAGGGTGTCGCCCTCCCGCAGGCAGGCCATGGCTGCCTGGAACTGCGGCCGCCGGGTGCATGGCACCTTGCTGCTGCAGGCATCCCGGTAGATGTGTTCGCAACCGGCGGTCTGCAGGGCTTCAAGCTGCAGGGCATGCGTCTGTTCATGGTCGCCGACGCGGGCATAGCCGATTCTCATGGCATCCCGAGTGTATCAAAAAGAGGTATTGGACCAGCAATCGGGACGTTGATTTAGGGACTGCATTTTGCGACAGGTGCGGCCGAGGGCTCACGGCGCGAAATCCGGAGGACCCGCGCCTGTGTCAAAAAAGCGTTTGCGGGATGGGCGGATTGGGAGAATCGCCAGCCTGGCGATGCCGGTTCCCCATGCGAAGTACCCTTCCGTACCCCTCAGGGAACCGACCGGACTTGGACCAACATCAACGAGATTGAACCTGTGCCCAAACCTCGCCGTGTCGGCTTGCTTCGAACAGGTCCGGCAAGTAGTGCTACGAAAAGAGGCCGCTCTCGCTGGTGATGCCGGTGTAGGTTTCAGCCATGGTTGTGAATGTCCGGCGTTACTCTCCGGTGAGAACCGCGATCAGCCTGGGATGCGGATGCAGCCTTGCATCCGTGGCCTGGGACCGTGCATACCATTCCCAGGACTCATCCTTCCAACGCTCCACTTCAGCCTTTCTGTCACGGTGTTCGGCTTCGACCACCGCGGTGATCCCCTTCCCTCGTCGTCTCTGATACCAGTCCTTAATCAACTTCAAGTGTCGCTCGCTCAGTTCATCCAGACGAGCCTGTTCCTCAAGCTGACGGGTATCAAACCTATCCTGAAGCTCCTGTACCTGCTGCCCGAAGCGTTCCTCCGCCCGGCGGGCCGCCTGTGCCACCCGGTTCTGCAGATGCTCAACTTGGAAGTCTCCCCGGTTGACCAATGCATCCGGTCGCAGGCCGGTCAAGTTTAGAATCTCGTCGATGTCAAGACACCCCGTGAACTCCGAGTTTCGGTAGTGTACGCCGATCCACGAGTCGAGTAGCGTTGACCCCGCCTGGTTGGGGATCCGGCCGAAGAACAGGAAGATCGATTCGCCTTCGGCCAGGTGATCGTCCAACAGGAGCACCGGCACCTCGCGCCGGTTGAACAGCTGGTTCATCAAGTCCCCAAGCCACACGGCGAACGGGTGGATCTCCCACAGGAACTGGGTCTCGGGCCAGCTGTCGTCCGAGGCCAGGGCGCGTTCCATTGATTCCTTCACCTGGGCGGGATTGTCGGTTAGGCGGATCAGCCCTTCCTTGACCGCCTCCCGCGGCATCCAGCGCGGCTCGTTCGAGATCGGATCCTTCAGCGATGCAGGCACATCCATCTCGATGATCCGCTCTATTTCATGGATCTGCACCGTCATGTCCAGCCGCTCCCGGGCTTCCTTGAGGGCCGCGGTCGCGAAGTCGAAGAAGGAGGAGTAAATGGTACTGCTGCTGTCCAGGGCAGAATCAGGTGCCGGGCCGGGGGCCTCCCCAGATCCCTGTCTCAGGATCATCTCCAGGAAGTTGATCTCGTTGTCCTCGGCAGCCTGGGCGTTGGTGTCGAGGGTTTCCTCCCACTCCTGCTCCAGGGTACCCCGGTTAATTTCATCAGCGAGGAGTTCCTCCTGCTCGGTGGGGTCGTTGGTTCCCAGCAGGATGGATACGTCTCCGATGTTGACACGGGCGTTCTCCTCCTTCTCGGCCAGGAGCTGGAGGATCCGCAGGTCGTTGTGGATTCGTACTTCCCGGCAGCGGGTGAACAGGTAGACAATCTGGGGCTGGTTCTGCTGTCCGTACCGGTCGATGCGACCGTTCCGCTGTTGGAAGGTCATCAGGGACCATGGCAGATCGAAATGCACCAGGCGGTGGCACTGGAAGTGAAGGTTCAGGCCTTCGGCAGCAACATCGCTGGCCACCAGCAGCCGCACCGGTGAATCCCCCAGGCCGAACGCCTCCTTGGCATCGTTGAGTTCGTTGTCGCTCATGTCGCCGGACATGGTCTCTATCTGGTTTTCCCGCAGGCCCAGATCCTCCTGCAGGCTTTCCTTGAGCCACCGGAGCGTCGGGATGCGCTCGGTGAAGATCACCAGTCGATCGCTGCCGTCACGACCGGTCCAGCCCTGTTCGCGCAGGTACGCCAACAGCCGCTGGTAGCGGCTGAAGTTCGCCCTGTCGATGCGTTCGACGGCTGCGCGCAGGGTCTCCAGACGTTCCATGTCATGGAACGAACCGTGTGTGTTCTTGCCTTGATCGAGTTCCCTTTGATGACGGGCAATCCGGTTGTCGATGGATTCGAGGCAGGCGGCCGGACTCGAGAACAGGGCCTTCTCCAGCACGATGCGGAACAGCCGCGTGGACTTCCTCACCGATTCGTCGGCTTTGAGCCTCAGGTTTGCCAGCAACTCGAACGCCTCCTCCTCGGCAGGCGATGCCTGTGCCGTCAACCTTTGGGTGTCCCGCTCCGGGATCACGTTGGTCAGATCCCGGCTTACCTCCTCGCTGTGCCGGAACCGGCGGACAAACAGGCCCTTGATGTCTTCGGGGCCGTAGTCCTCCGGGTCCGCAATGGCCAGGGGCGAGAGCATGCGCATCAGGCTGGCGAAGCTGCGCTTACTCCCATCGTGCGGGGTTGCGGACAACAACAGCAAGGCATCGGAGCGGTTGGTCAACTGCTGGGCCAGACGCGCCCGTTGGCTCTTGCCCGTGCCGTGCCTTCGCTCGGCGACGTTCTGGGCCTCGTCGATCACGATGATGTCCCAGGTCGCGTTCTCAATCGCCGTCCCGAACCGCTTGTTGTTCTTGAGCGTATCGATGGAGATGATGACTCGGTCGAAGTAGTGGAAGGGGTTGTGACGGTCCGGGATCCGTTCCTTGACTCGTTGCAGGACATCGCTGTCGAGCCGGGTCAGGGCAATGGAGAAGCGAATCCAGAATTCCTTCTGGAACTGGGTCAGCATCGCCTTGGTGGTGACAACCAGAATCCGCTTGCCCCGGCCCCGGGCTATGAGTTCGGAGACGAGGATGCCGGCTTCGATCGTCTTGCCAAGGCCGACATCGTCGGCAATGAGGATGCGGGGCCTGGTGGCCTGTAGGGCCTTGCGTGCAGGTTCCAACTGGTACGGCATGGGGTCGATGGCGGCCCGCGTACCCACAGCTACTGCCGATTGGGACGGTGCCGCCGACCGGAGCAGGCTTTCGATGTAAAGAAGGGTCTGGTTGTAGTGTGGAGACCGGTCGGGAACCAGGGTTACGTCGGCCGGGTCCAGGATCTTGACGCTGCCCTCGCGCTCGTATTCGAGGATGAAGGACATCTCCCGGTCGCGGACGATGTCCGAGATGCCGACGGCATCGATCAGGTGGAATCGCATCCCCGTGGTCTGGGTTCGTTTCACCAGCCACTCCACGCTGCGCAGTTCAATGCGCATGCCGGGTGCCACACGCAGGGCTACATCATCTGGCATGGAAAGAAGCTCTCTGGTTCAGGTTGGGAACGGGATGGAATGGGTTGGATGCCACACAATCCTACAGTTGGCGATGGTTGTCAGCAGACCTCAAGACCATCTCGTGGCATCATCGAGAGTTGAATCCTTTCGCGATTCCCTGTGGTAAGTACTGCAGTTGTACTCAGCCCGATACCCCAGACTTGGTTGCGATCTCCCCGGCGGATGAGGTTGTCTTCATCGAACTCAAGATGTCTCATACCAATCCAATATGGTTAGATTACTTGTGTGTCCGCGGGCAAATCCGTTAGGGCCTTCCGGATCCAACGCCAGCCGCACAATTGCTTGACCCGCTCCGGATCCGCCTGCCAGGCCCTCAGGATCGGCTCCAGGGCTTCCTGCTTGGCCTCCAGGGTCGGATACACCCGGTCTCCCAGGGCCCGGCGCAGCTCCT
>MPMO01000082.1 GCA_002238555.1 Caldilineaceae bacterium bin34 | reverse complement strand
AGGATCCGGGACAGGCCCCGGAAACTGACACAGGACACGTACAGGTCGGCCACCAGCTCGCGGAAGGTCTGCGGCCGCTGGCGGGAGGTCACGTCGGGCGGCAGGGGCGAGGCGCTGCCGCGGCAGGCCTTGCACTGCCAGCGCTGGACGCGCAGCCGGCCGAGGACGACCCGATGGCGGGGGTAGGTGCCGTTGCGGCGCCAGGCACAGGCTCCGCAATGGGGGCAGGAGCCCGGGTCGTCGGGCAATGCCCGTTGGTGTTCGGGATGGGCAGGGGCTAGGATGAAGTCCACGACGGGGGGTCCTCTTTGGTTGTTGAAGCAAACCAATTATCGAGGGCCCCTCGTCCCTTGCCAGCCCGCAACCAATATCAACGAGATTGAAACAGTGCCGCCATCTGCCGATTCACTGCCGATTGCCCGTTGTTCGGTTATGCTAACGAGTCGGCTTGCTTTTCGGTAGGCATGGAGCGGGATGCGGCGATCGATGCCGTAGAACGGCTGCATTGCCACCCGGACACCGCGGTCAGCATCATGAGCATTGACAACTTCGGCATCATCGAATCCACATTGAGGGAAGGAGAACAGTTCTCCAACACCTTCTTCACCCAGCACCAAAAAGGGGACATCGCGCGATTGCTCGATGAATTTGGCGTCGAGTACATTGAACTGACTTCTCCCGCGGCCAGCCCCCAGAGCCGTGCCGACATCGAGTACATCTGCGGCTTGGGTCTCAGGGCCAAAATCCTGACCCACACCCGTTGCCACATGGACGACGCCCGCATGGCGATCGACACGGGCGTGGACGGCATTGACATCCTCTTCGGCACCAGCAGCATCCTGCGCGAGTTTTCACACGGCAAGGACATCCCGTACATCGTTGAGAGCGCGCGGGAAGTCATCCAGTTCGTTCAGGAAGCAGGCCTCGAGGTCCGCTTTAGCAGCGAGGACAGTTTTAGGAGCGACATCGAGGATCTGCTGACGGTGTACCGGGCCGTGAGCGGCATGCAGGTGAACCGCGTGGGCATCGCCGATACGGTGGGCGTGGCCGATCCCAGGCAGGTGTTCGATCTCGTGCGCACGGTACGCCGCGTGGTCGACTGTGACATCGAGTTCCACGGTCACAACGATTCGGGATGCGCCATCGCGAACTCCTATTGCGCGCTGGAGGCGGGCGCGACCCATGTGGACACCTCGGTTTTGGGCATCGGCGAACGCAACGGCATCACCCCTCTGGGCGGATTGATCGCCCGCCTCTACACGCGCAACAGGGATCTGGTCAAGTCCAAGTACAATCTGCCCCTGTTGCGGGAAATCGAGAACTTCGTGGCGGATCTGGTCGATGTCAATGTCCCTTTCAACAACTACATTACGGGCTACGCCGCGTTCATGCACAAGGCCGGGATTCACGCCAAGGCCATGATCAACGACCCCAGTACGTACGAGGCCCTGGACCCGACCGACTTCGGCCTCACCCGTTACATTCATGTGGCCCACCGCCTTGTGGGCTGGAATGCCATCCGCGAACGGGCCTCGCAGTTGCAGTTGACCCTGACCGATGATGAGGTCAAGGAGATCACGGCCCGCGTTAAGGTGATGGCCGACCAGCGCCGCATCCGCGAGGACGAGGTCGATGCGCTCCTGCGCGATTTCCACTCAAACTCGGTCGTTGCCTGACTGACAATCGTCCGGCCATTACCAATCACCCGATCGAGCAGTCACCGGAGTGTTGCTGCACCATGCCCGGACAGACATTCGCACAGAAAGCCCTGGCCAAGGCCGCCGGCAGGAATTCCTGCGCGGTTGGCGAAATCCTGGATGTCGAACCCGATGTCGTACTCAGCCACGACAACACGGCGGCCATTCGACGGATCTGGGAAGAATTCGGCCAGGATCGAGTCAAGCACCCGGACCGCATGGCCATCACCCTCGACCATGCCGTGCCGGCACCGACCGCGGTGCATGCCCAGAACCACCGTGAAATCCGCGAGTTTGTCGGCGAGCAGGGGATCAACCATTTTTTCGAAGCTGGCCGCGGCATCTGCCACCAAGTCCTGTCGGAGGAGGTAGTGGTCAAACCCGGGCAGGTCATCCTGGGTGCCGACTCCCATACCCCCCACTTTGGGTGGCTGGGGGCCTTTGGAGCCGGCATTGGACGGAGCGAGGTCGCCGCCCTGTGGGCCCAGGGCCAGTTGTGGCTGAAGGTTCCTGCGACCATGCGCATCCATCTCAACGGCACGATGCCGGATGGGGTCACGGCCAAGGACTTCGCCCTGCGCATCATCGGCGACATGGGGGCGGACGGCGGTTTGTACCGATCCATCGAGTTCGCGGGTGACACCATCCACGCCATGACCCTCGAGTCGCGCATGGTGCTGCCCAACATGATGGCCGAGTTTGGCGCCAAAAACGCAGTTATTTGTCCCGACGAACCCGTCCTGACCTGGTGCCTGGAACGACTGGCCATGCACCGGGGAATCGAATCAGGCAGTTCGGCGTGGGCCGATTTGTCGGACTCGTTGCAGGATGGATGCCTGTATCCGGATGCGGACTGCGAACTGGAATCGGAGCACCACTACACCGCCGAGGATCTCGAACCGTACATTGCCCGGCCGCACAGCGTGGACGATGTGGTTCCCCTTTCCGAACTGGGCAACGTCAAGGTGGACTCGGCCTTCATCGGCACCTGCACGAACGGCCGGCTGGAGGACATGTCCGCCGCTGCCAGCGTTTTGTCCGATCGCCGGGTGGCACCTGGATTGAGCCTGGTCATCATTCCTGCTTCCAGCCAGGTACTTCAGGCCTGCATAGAACTTGGATACGCGGAGACGTTCACCCGTGCCGGAGCCATGTTGGGAGTGCCGGGCTGCGGCCCATGCATGGGCAACCACTTCGGAATTCCGGCTCCGAGCGAAACGGTCATCTCCAGTGCCAACCGAAACTTCCGCGGCCGCATGGGCACTCCGTCGGCCGACATATTCCTGAGCAGCCCGGCGGTCGTTGCGGCCAGTGCCGTAGCCGGCCGCATTGTGGACCCGCGCGAACTGGGATAGCCATGACAACCTCCGGCATGGTCCGTCAATTCACAGGCCGCGTATGGAAATACGGGGACAACGTCAACACCGACGTCATCTTTCCCGGCAAGTACACCTACACGCTCAAGACGCCCGAGGACATTGCGGCCCACGCGCTTGAGGACCTGGATCCGGAATTCGCCGCCAACGTCCAAACGGGCGACATTGTGGTGGCCGGCAGCAACTGGGGATGTGGCTCAAGCCGGGAACAGGCGGTATCCTGTCTGGTTTTGGCGGGGGTGCGGGCCGTCGTTGCCCGGAGTTTCAGCCGCATCTGGTATCGCAATGCCCTGAACAATGGCCTGCTTGCCCTGGAGTGCCCAGCCTTCGTCGATCTCGCCTCCGCCGGCGACACCGCCACCATCTCGTTGACCGAGGCCCTTGTCACGGCAGGGGACGGGCGGACCGCGGCATTCAAACCGCTCAGCGACGACGTTCTGCGCATTCTTGATGCCGGGGGATTGATTCCGTACATCAAACAGCAGATGGCGGATTGACCGACGCCGCGTCAATTTGCAGAGACACCTTTTGAAAGTCCCACCTGTTTCGAGGCAAAACCCACCATGTCCGACATAGAAACCGCCAGCGGCACTGTCGAGTGTCCCGTGTGCGCGCAGGAAGTCACTCTCGCCGACGTGATGCAAAACGAAATTGTGGAGTGCGAAGGGTGTGCCGGCGAATTCGAGGTGCTGACCCTCAATCCATTCACCCTTGAAGAACTCGGAGAGGACGACGAGGACTACGGCGAATAGGCGGTCAATCCACATCCGCCATCCGTCTTCGGAGGCAACCTGGGCACATGTTGATGGGAGTCATTTTCGGCCGCCTTCGGGTCGAGGAAAAGATGCTGCTGGCCGCTCTTGACGCGCGTGCCGTCGAGTATGAGTTGCTCGACGACCGTCAACTGGCCTTTCACATTGCCGGCTGCCAAGACCGGAACCGGGCCGAATGGGACCGGTTCGATGTCGTGTTGGAACGATGCCTGGCCCACAGCCGGGCGCTGACCAGCCTGCGTATTCTGGAGTCCTGGGGCTTGAAGACCGTCAATCGGTCCCATGTGGTGGATGTGTGCGGGGACAAGATTCTGACCACTGCAGCCCTGACCCAAGCGGAAGTCCCGTCGCCGCGCACGGCGGTCGCCTTTACTCCTGAAAGCACTCTGGCGGCCATCGAGGAAATCGGCTATCCCGTGGTGCTGAAGCCTGCCGTTGGTTCCTGGGGCCGCCTATTGTCGAAGGTCAACGATCGCGAGGCCGCCGAGGCAGTAATCGAGCACAAGGAGGTACTCGGCACCTACCAGCACAAGATCTACTACGTCCAGGAATACATCGAAAAGCCCATGCGCGACATCCGCGCCTTTGTCGTTGGGGACGAGACCATCTGCGCCATCTACCGGGATTCGCCACACTGGATCACCAACACCGCGCGCGGTGGGGTTTCGAGCAATTGCCCCGTCACACCCGATCTGAACCGTGTGTGTGTGGACGCGGCCAAGGCGGTGGGCGGCGGAGTGGTTGCCGTCGACGTGCTGGAGGATCCGGACCGCGGACTGCTGGTGAACGAGGTGAACCACACCATGGAATTCCGCAACAGCGTCAAGCCGACGGGAGTCGACATTCCGGGCCGCATCGTCGACTTCGCCCTGGAGACGGCGGCCGGCTAACCCACGGGTAGAGGTCCATCAACAGGCGCCCATGGTCCGTCCTTGGACCCTGTTGCCAAACCTCCAGGCCCCAAACATTCTTCCTGGTCCCATGAGCAACCGCATCACCGTGGCCATTGCCGGAGGATCCGGTTATGTGGGCGGCGAACTCCTGCGCCTGCTTCTGGATCACCCCACCTTCACGGTAACCCAGATTACCAGCGAACGACACAAGGGCTCGTTTGTCCACTTCACCCATCCCAACCTGCGCCAACGAACTCGGCTCAAGTTCACCGGGTTGGATGAACTTGAACCCGTGCAACTCCTGTTCCTCTGCCTGCCGCACGGACAGGCGATGCAGCAGATCGAGCGGTTCACCGGGTTGGCTGAGAGGATCGTGGACTGCAGTGCCGATTTTCGGCTCGACGATCCCGACCTCTATGCCGAGTGGTATGGCAAACCCCATGCCGCCCCCCAATGGCTGGGCCGATTTGTCTACGGACTTCCCGAACTCAACCGAGATCGAATCCGGGGAGCGCAATACGTCTCCGGTGTTGGATGCAACGCCACGGCCATCAACTTGGCCATCCTGCCGGTGGTGCAGTCGGGACTGATGGTCGCCGACACCGATTTGATTTGCGAAGTCAAGGTGGGCAGCAGCGAAGCCGGCAACAAGGCCAGCGACTCCTCCCATCATCCCGTGCGCTCCGGTGCCATGCGCAGCTTTGCTCCGGTCGGACATCGACATACGGCCGAAGTCCTCCAACTCCTTGCCGTCAACCGCACCCGTGCCAGGGTCCACATGAGCGGAACCGCCATCGACAACGTGCGCGCGGCCTTGGCCACGGTCCATCTCTTTGTTCCGCCCGGCACCCGTGAACGCGGCATTTGGAAGGCGTTCCGCACCACTTGGAAGTCCGAGCCGTTCGTGCGTGTGGTTAAGGAGGCAAAGGGCAACTACAGGTATCCTGAACCCAAAATCCTGGCGGGCAGCAACTGGGCCGACGTTGGCTTCGCCCTGGACAATTCCTCGCAACGGCTGGTCTGTATCTGTGCCATCGACAATCTCATGAAAGGTGCTGCCGGAACGGCGGTTCAATCGGCGAACCTGATGTTCGGACTGGATGAAACGACCGGTTTGACGTTTCCCGGTCTCCACCCCATTTGAGGTCGGGCCCGTCCGGGCCATTCCACGAGAGCCGCAGGGATGGCATCCCTGCTTGCAGATGCCGGCAGAATTCGACGCTGATCGCGCCGTGCGAATCGCGATCGCCTTGAGGCGTGTGGCAGACAGCTTGAGGGATTGAATGGATATGTCAGCGGTTCCGGACACGCCGAACAGCACCCGGGCAATCGCCCTTCGAAACTGCGGGGCAGACCATTGGAAACCCCGTCAGTCGAGCCACAAACCGCTGTCACCGCCGTTGCGGGCATGGGCGTATATGGATGTGGTGGCCAGTGAGGCGTGGCCCAGCGTCTCCTTAACGGACTGGACAGGCGCACCACCATCGAGGGCGTGGCTGGCATGGGCGTGCCGGAACCAGTGCGGACTTATGTCGCGATCAATTCCAGCCCGTTGTGCCGTGCGGCGCAGGGATTTCCAGGTGTTGTTGCGGGCGATGGGACGGCCCGTGCGCGTGGCGAACACAAGACCGTCCTGCTCCGCGTCCGGGGGCCGCAACTCGATCAGCGTTTGCCGCAGGCGGTCCGACAGGCGAATCAGTCGGCCCTTGCCTCCCTTCCCCTGCAGGACCGTCAGTATGGGTGGTTGGCTGTCAAGGTTCAGGTCTCCCCACCGCAGGGCAAGTGCTTCGGAAACTCGGCAACCCGTGTGGTAGAGCGTAAGGTAGAGTGCAAAGTCGCGGCCGGCCCGGGCGGCCTCGAGCAGGCGGGCAACTTCGGTGCGAGTCAGGATGCGCCGACCAAGGGCGGAGGCGGTTGAGCTCTGGTTGGGATTGGGCAGATCGTTGATTTCGGCACAAGGGTTGGACCTCACGTAGCCTCTGCGGTGGGCCATGGCAAAAGCGGAGCGGAGCGCACTCATCATGGTGTTGATGCTGCCCGGCTTGCGGCCTTGCGCCAAAAACCCCTGGAAGTCCTGCAGGTGGGCCAAAGTCGTGTTGGACATGGGCAGTCCCATGCTGTGTGCCTGCCACGCATTCCAGGCGTGCTCATAGGAGGTTCGGGTATGTTCGGAGACTTGCCGGCGCAGCCAAATGGCGATCATCTCCTGGTCGGAGACAATCCTGTCCACATTGCGGGCCGCCTGCTGAATCCTGTCCAGCTCAACCGCCACCAAGGCGGCGGCACGCTGCGCTTCGGGCGATTCGACCGGTGCCGGAGGCTCTTCAGTCCGAATCAGGGGTGGCGGGCCGGGAACCAGAGGGGATTCGGTCATTGTGGCTGCCCTAGACGATGAGTTAGGCAAAAGTATCACATTACTCCCCTAATGTTATACAATCCCCAGACCGAACACCAAACCGCCAAACCGCCGTTTGCAAGCCGCGCGAACAGGGTCCCGGCGACCAGTGCGCCATACAGGGCGGCAGCCAGCGGCATGCGGTTTGGCCCTGCCGCCAGGTGTTCGCGGGGGAACGCGGCGCGCTCGGATTGCCGTCGCCACGCGGTCAGAACAGGAAGGCACAGCCAACGTTGCAGCCATGTGGACCACACGGCACCGGTCAAGCGGTCAGGCCCAACCCGCCCGCGGAAGAGTCGGAATAATCAATTTTTCATATAATTTTAGCAATTATCAACAACAACCGAATACCCTGACAAGTTCGCTGCCAGCCGCCGATAAGACGGACTTGCCGACTCTCCTTGCAGCAACCGCAACCACTTTCGGCATGGCAGACTACATTCAGTGAAACAGCTCCCACCTTACTGCAACACAGCCAAACCTCATGTCCCTTCCCAACTTCAATGAAGACACCATCATGGAACTGGCCACTGCCAACTCCCATGCCAGAGGCGTGGAGTATGCCCGCCACGGGGCAGTTCGCCAACTAACCTCGGATGGAGATGGTTTCCGAGCATTGGTCCAAGGCAGCCATCTTTACACCGTGTGCCTTTGGGGACAGGATGGGATCATTGCCTCGTCCTGCACATGCCCATACGACTGGGGAGGGATATGCAAGCACGTCGTTGCCGTTATGACAAGGCTTTTGGAAGCACAGGTTTCCGGCCAAGCGGACACCGAAGTGCAAACCTCTTCCGGGCCATCGGGTGTGGCCAACATGTCGCTGGGTGAATTGTTGGATGCAACCACTCACTTCCAGTTGAAGATCTTCATTCGACAGTTTGCTGACGAACATCCTCAGATAATTGACAATTTGAGAACTTTCGCCAGGAGCACAGTAGATACCGTCATCACAAAGGACGGCTACAAGGACGAAATTTCCGCTGCCTTGAAGGCCATCCACAGAAAGTTTGAACTTGCTGCGGCGGCCGACCCCTATTTTGAATTCGCTGAAGTATATGACCAACATTTGTTTCTGCAGGAACAACTGGTGTCGTTTCGGGATCTCGCCGCAAAGTATCACATGCAGGAAAACTGGCTGGAAAGTGCCAAGATCCGCGAAGCACTCATCCATGCCTGCGGCCAGGTTCAACAGGGGAACACATGGATAGAAGAGGATGAATACGACACTGGGTACGGCGAATCCTTTCAATATGCCTGTTTCCAAGAGGCCCGCGCCGCCTTGATGGATTGGGCCACCCTGATTCCCAAGTTGGAGCACGGCCAGAGCAAATCCGAATCTATCAAACGATTCGTTGCCCTTTTCATTTCCGATGATTATGGTTTTGGAGGGTTATATTGGGAGAACGCGTTCCGATTGGCAATTCACACCCGGGCCGATGCCGCGATGGCACTAAATCTGCTGGATGCACACAACCAAGGACTTGATGCCCCCTCACAGGCGGGAGTTCTGTTATATCTTCTGGAAATTTCCGAGGAATTCGATCGCTTTGTACGGGTTGCTCAAACCGCCGCGCACAAGCTACCCCACTGGATTCTGCCGGTAGTGGAGAAGATGATGGCCTTGGGACATCGTTCGACAGCCATTCAGCTGGCTGAAGAGTCACTTGCCCAGCAGGATTCCGATTCCTTTCGGGATTTCGATCCCTTTGGATTGCCTACACCGACTGTGCCGCGTCAAGATCTGCTGCGTTTCCTGATTGAGATATTTGATCCCCAAAGCGAAAGGGACAAGCTTTGTCGCCATGCTGAAGCCCTCTTTTTTGAGTCCGGATCCTTGCCAGACTACCAATTCCTGCGGGGATTGTTGACAACCCCCACCGAGCATCGGAGGTTGCAGCAACAGGTGCTGAAGCAATGCGGTCCGGACACGGTTGTCGAGGTTTTGAATGTCGAGGAACATTGGGACGAGCTTCTGGCCTATGCCCGCCAACATGTGCATGTCCTGCCTGACCATCCCCAATTGCTGGTTTATCTCCATGATCGATTCCCCGAGGCTTGTTTCGAACTCTATCAGAACCTTGTCACGGAATATCTCAACAAAGGGACCGGTCAGAAATTTTATGATGTCATCGCCATGCTTGTGCGCCATATGTTCGCGTTGCCTGGACAGGAAGCCCATGTTGGCAATTTCATAATCTGGATGCATGACAAATTCCGGAGGCGCACCAGCCTGATGAGGACGCTGGGGGACTTCGTCGAGATCGGGTTTGAAATGCGCAACCGTCATGTGCAGACGATCTATCGGAACCCAACCAAGGAACAGGCCAAGTCAATGAGTCTCTTTGATCTTGGGGGGTACTGTCCTCTGCCGCGGACGCCCACCAAGCAGTCCGACCAGAAGGAGCAGGCCGCGGCTTTGATTTGGGCCGCGTTGCTGCAGCACGAGGAGGGTTTGGAATCCGAACAGCTGGCGCGCGTGATTGCCAAGGAACTGGGCATGGGCTTGGCGCGGGCCAGGGGTTTGCGGGCCCAAGGTCTGAGATTGCTGGCATTCGCCGGTCACGTGGAATTCCCCAGCTCAGGCAAAAGGTCCCGAGTGACCTTGCTTCGGGCCTAATCCCCTTGACCACGAAAACAGGGCAGAAACGAGACCCGTCCGAAACCCTGCGGATGCCTACGGCGCCACTTGCGTCGGCACAGCATGGTGCCGACGTATTCTAATTCATCAAATTATCTGTTTATAATAAAAAATTGGAATATATCATCCGATGCCGCGGCGAGTGACAAACCCTTCGCCGCAGGTGGGATCTGACCTGCACCTAACTGGACCAGCGCGCTGCGATGCTCCTGCAAGAGATCATTGGGAATGCCAACGAACGTCTGTCTGCGCAGCAGTTTGCAGCATCCCGTGCGAGGTTCCAAGCAACTGCATCACCTGCAATCCAACCGAAACGGCTCCAAACCGGGAGCCGCACCGATGTCGGGTTGGGGCTATGCACTCGAAGTTACGCGAGGCCGTGGCGTCGTCCAGGTTGGCCGGCCGCGGCCGGTAACGCGGCCACCGTGGCCGCAACGTCATCCGTCAAAACTGCGTCCACTCCCTGTCGGGCATACATGGACATTCGTGTCGTCGGATCGGTGTCCAACGGTGCCACCAACATCCGCTCCCGGTGTGCGTGCCACACGAACAACGGATTTGCAGCGAGGTTGGGCCAGGCTGGCCCAACAAAGTCCCAATCCGGTGCCGGGAACAGCATGTTCATGGCCACCGGCCCCACGGGCAATTCGGGATACACCTCGCGGATCGCCAGCAGGCAGCGCGGTTGGAAGGATGTCACCAGAACGTGGGACAGGAACTCGTGGGTGCCGAGGACATCGATCAGTTTCCGTGCCCAGGAAGGGATCGAAAACCTGGGATCCTTCAACTCCAACAGCAAAGCCACGTTTGCCTTCGACGCCAGTTCCAGCAGCGCAGCCAGCGGTGGAACGAACTGCGGTTCAGGGGCGTCTCGTTCCTGCATGTTCACAGGAGTCGACACAACCTCGGCAGCGGACAGGTCGGTCACATACGCGTTCCGGCCAGTTGTGCGCTGCAGGTTGCGGTCATGCAACAGGATCAACTCGCGGTCCTTGGAGAACCACAGATCCGTCTCGATGAGGCATGCACCTTGATCAATGGCCAAGGCAAAGGCGTGCATCGTGTTCTCAGGCGCCACTGCCGATGCGCCACGGTGCGCAATGACAAACGGAGTGCCATGGGCCAGGCGCGCTTCCCGGACTTCAACAAAGTCCCTTAGGTCAAGGTTGGCAAACACACGAACACCATCAGCCCTTGAGCACCGCGGTCAACGCGGTCACGACCATATCCGCCTGTTGGCGGGTGATGACCAGGGGCGGGAGCAGTCGCAGCACACGCGGTCCGGCGTTGAGCAACAGAATCCTGTGCTCCTCCAGCAACGCACGGAGGATCGGTGCCGCCCGGGAGCGCAACTCTATCCCGATCATCAGTCCTATTCCGCGAATTTCGCGGACGATGCGGATGCCGCGGAGTGCGTCCTTCAGTGCGTCCATCAGATAAGCGCCCATTCTGGCACTGTGACCGATCAGGTCGTGTTCGTGATAGGTGGCGAGCGCGGCTAGGCCGGCGGCACAGGCCAGCGGGTTGCCGCCAAAGGTGCTGCCGTGGACGCCTACGAAGACGTGTTGTTGTACTCGATCCCCAAACGCAACGGCGCCAATCGGGAAGCCTCCGCCCAATCCCTTGGCGGTGCACAGGATGTCCGGCTTCAAGTCATGATGCTCGATCGCGAACCACTTGCCGGTACGTCCGATGCCGGTCTGAATCTCATCGGCAATTAGTAGTGCCCCCGTCTCCCGACAACGCTGTTGGACCGCCTGAAGAAACTCGGGCGTACCCAGGTTCACACCTCCCTCGCCCTGGACCACTTCCAGGAACACACCGGCGGTCTCCTCGGTCACCACGTCCTGAAGGGCATCCACATTGTTGTAGGGCATATGACTGACCCCGGGCAACAGCGGACCGAAGACATCCAGGTTGCGGGCATTCCAAGTCAGTGCCAGGGAACCGGAAGTCCTGCCATGAAATGCTTTTGACGCGGCAACCAGGTTCGTTCGACCGGTGGTGATCCGAGCCAGCTTGAGTGCCGTTTCGATGGTCTCCGTGCCACTGTTGAGCAGAAACGCATATGGGAGGTGATCGGGCAGGACCTCCGACAGCTTGGCGTAGAACCGACCTCGAGTTTCGCCATAGAGAAACGAAGACAGCGAAGTGAGCGTTTCCGCCTGTTTGGACAACGCTGCTGCCAAGTCGGGATGCGAGTAGCCCAGCATCGCGATGCCCTGGGAGGAGGTGAAGTCCAGGAAACGATTGCCGTCGGTATCGAACAACCAGGCTCCGTCACCGCGCGCGAAGGTGATTTCCGCCCGTTTGGGGATGAAACCACCCGACATGCGCAGCTCGATTTCCCTGAGCTTGGCGAAGTCTTCCAACTTCACAGACGAGTGGTGATTCATCCGATGTGGGTTCCGTGTGCCTGGTCCAATGCCTTGGTGACCGGATCTTCCACCCGCCCATCCGCGATTACAACTTCCCCAACCCCTTGTTGCAGGGCATCCTTGGCACCCATCACCTTCCGTTTCATGCGCCCTTCGGCAAGGTTGATGAACCGGTCGATCTGATTCGGCTTGATCGACGAAATCAAGGTTGACTCATCAGGGTACGACTGCAGGAGCCCGGCCACATCACTGAGATAGAGCAGGGTGTCTGCCTGCAGGGAGACGGCCATGTGCGCTGCGATCCGATCGCCGTCCACGTTGATGGCCTCGTTGTCGTGGGAAAGGGCCGGCGGAGTCAGCACCGGTACATACCCTTCATCCAGGAGCAGTCGAATCAGACGGGTATCCACATGATCCACCGTGCCGGTCCAGTCGTCGCGGATCATCACCCAGCGATTGCCTTTGCGTACGCGTATCCGGCTCTTGCGCGTGCCGCGGACAAGCCGCCCGTCCAACCCGCTCAAACCGACGGCATTCACACCGCGCTTCTGCAAGGCCTCAACCCACAGCTTGTTGATCTGACCACAGTAGACCATGAGGAAGATTTCCAGGGTTCGCCGGTCCGTGCGGCGACTGGTCAATCCGTTGCGGCCTTCGACAAACTCCGGTGGATGGCCCAATGCTTCGGACACTGCGTTTGTGTGTTCCGCGGCACCGTGAACAAACACCAACTGTTCGCCCTGGGCGACCGCCTGTGCCAGATCATCGGCCACGAATTCCATCGAGATGGACAACCCACCGCCGGCCTTGACGATCAACATGGCGCCGAACCCAATCCCAGCCCGCACCGTCGTCGGTTCGAATGCCAAGTCATGCTGCGGAACCGCCCGTTGCTATACTCACACATTCTGGTTGGGCCGGCACCGCCCGAGCCATTCGGCGGCGATTATACGGTTTGATGTCACCACAGTTCAAAGTTTACGTCACGGACATTGGGTGGCCCTCCCTGGCCGCCGAACTTGAGGTCCTGGATTCTCTGGACGCCGTCCTGGAAATCGCACCGGACTGCACGGACCAACAGATGGCGGAATACGCGCGGGACGCCGACGCGATCATGACCTGTTGGAGGACGATCCCGCCGGACGTTGTGTCCGCGGCGGAACAGTGCCGGGTTATCTGCCGCTACGGAATCGGATTGGACAACATTCCGGTCGCCTTGGCCACGGAACTGGGCATCGTGGTTGCCAACGTGCCCGACTTCTGCCTGGACGAACTGACAGACCAAGTAATGGCGGGCATCCTGGCTCTGTCCCGGCAACTCCCCGTCCTCGACGCCTCCCGCAAACAGGGCGAGTGGGTGCGGGACAACCCCCTGCCCCCGCGCGCACCCCGCCCGCGACGCCTCCGTCAAACGGGGCGAGTGGTCGCGGGACACCGCCGTGCCCCTGCGGCAACTGCGCGGCCAGACACTGGGTTTGCTCGGGTTTGGCAATACGGCCCGGCACCTTGTGCCAAAAGCGCAGGCATTCGGCCTGAATGTGCTTGCCTACACACCTCGCCTGGCAGCCGCCGATCTGCCCGAGGACGTGGTTTGGGCCCAGTCGTTCCGGAACCTGTTGGAAACGTCCGACTGGCTTTCCATTCACGCACCGCTGACCTCTGAAACGGCCGGGCTGTTCGACGACCGGGCTTTCGCGGCCATGAAGGATTCCGCAATCCTGATCAACACATCGCGCGGTGCCATCATTGACGAACCAGCCTTGAACCGCGCACTCACGAGTGGTTCCATTGCCGGCGCAGTGCTGGACGTCTTGACGACCGAACCTCCTACCTCGGACATCCCGTGGCGAGACCACCCCAATGTGCTGATGACTCCCCACTCCGCATTCCTCTCCGAGGAATCGCTCCGAACCCTGGCTACCCGAACTGCCCAAAACGTTGCATCCGTTCTCATGGGGCAGGTTCCGGACAGCGTGATCAACCCGGAAGTTCTGGGCCGGGACAACTGCCGAATTCAGGCTTGAGCCCAAACCGCCTGGTTTGCATGCCCAAGGACGGAGTGGGTGCGGGACTCCGACTGCCGGATCGGTGAACTTGCCACCCGGCCAAATCCAACCCTGCCATCCGTATGGTGTCTTGCTCGTGTATGCCTACATGGAATTTATGCGAAACAGAAGCAGTGATGAAGATAACCACAGGGCAATCCACCAGCATCAAGGGTCTCACAAGCCAGTATTGGGATTGATCGGAGGCAATGTACAGGAATTGGCTGCCTCCTTGGCATCAGAAGGAGTGTTGGATCACATGCGGATGGAGCGAACTCAAATCAACGAGCTAGCAGAACAATTCGCATAGAGAATCTCATTATGGGCAGAGAAAAGGCCGTGACTGCCGTTTCCCGGTGCTCGCGTGGAAGTCCGGCATGCCTGGGACTGAGCTGCTGCACTATGTCGGTGAAGGGGCAATCCATCCAACTTCGTGCTGGACGCCGGGCGCAGAATGGGATGCCGTGATCAATCAAGGCCAACTACGCCGAAAGCACCGGTTGCAACCGGGCGGACGATGGCATCATCCGGTGTAGGCCGGCAACAGCCCCGTCCGCCCCGGGTCCAAGTTCCAGTCCGCCAACATAGCGCGGGACAGCCTACAGACCATGGTGTAGGCCGGATCGTAGATGTTGCCAAGGTCGTACCTGACCTGCTGCCCCATCATTAGATGGACCCTCTCCAAATCGTAGCTGCATTCGTCAACAAGCCAACGTGATACTTCGGTGGTGGCATGCCGTGTGGCCTGATCCAGGGGCCTAGTAGGGCAACGAAACTTGATGGCGTTGAAACAGCCGTTCACAGTACTTCCGGCGGCGGCGGGCGTGGGAACGGCGGGCGGCCGCGTTGCGCGCCCGGCGGTAGTCCACGATGGCAACGGCGC
>MPMO01000081.1 GCA_002238555.1 Caldilineaceae bacterium bin34 | reverse complement strand
TAACCATATTGGATTGGTATTATTCGAGGTCCGGCACGACACGGACCAGCCGGTGTATGTATATGTACTGGTCGAGCACCAGTCCACGGTGGATTTCTGGCTGCGCCTGCGGCTGCTCCGCTACCACGTTCGCATTTGGGAATGGGAAAGGACCCAACGCCCGCGGGTGGGCACGATCAGCCCGATTGTGAGCGTGGTCCTGCACCACGGCCCTCGGCCATGGTCGCCGCCCACCCGTTTCGAAGACTTGTACAATGACGAAGTGCGGAACCTGCCCGGTGCCTGTCGCTTCAGCCATGTCTTGGTGGAGCTGCACCGCATGCGGCTGGAGGAGGCGCGCGGCGACGAGTACGGCCGGGCGATGGAAATGCTGCTGAGTGACCATGGGCGCACTCAGGCCGATCGGTTGGCACAGTTGCTGCCGCCGCTGTTGTCGGCGATTCGGGCCACGCCCGGCGGCCCCCACAAGGTGGTGACGCTGGTGCGGTATTACGCAATGGAGTACGGAGGAGCCATGAAGGACATTCTGACCGCGGAGGATGAGAAGTACCTGGAACAACACGAGCACTCCGGCATGACCCGGGAAGACGTGGTCATGTTGAAACTCCTGGAGGCGAAGCTTGAGCAGGAAGGCCGGGAGCAGGGCCTGAAGGAGGGAAGGATCCAAGAGCGGATTGCCAACATTGAAGGCATGCTGAAACGGGGACTCTCATGGGAGACCGTCGAGGCAATCACCGGGGTTGATGAAGCCGGCCTGCACAGACTTCGCGAGGAGTTGGACAGGTTCTGGGGCGATAACGACAGTGATATTGATTGATCGTCCTCAAGGAGGCCATGCCATATCCCGTCAGATTGCTTGTGCGTGTCATCCTGCACAACAGCTCCGGGAATGGGTGCCGTCGCTCTGTTTCGAGGCCTTGCACAACATGGAGTTGTAGCAATCGCCTGGTGCCCGTCGCTTCTGGTTCAGACGGGCACACACGAGAATGCCTGCGCCAGGGCCATGGAGATGCTGCTGAGCGACCATGGACGCACCCAGGCTGATCGGTTGGCACAGCTGCCGCCGCCGCTGTTGTCGGCGATTCGGGCCACGCCCGGCGGCCCCCACAAGGTGGTGACGCTGGTGCGGTATTACGCAATGGAGTACGGAGGAGCCATGAAGGACATTCTGACCGCGGAGGATGAGAAGTACCTGGAACAACACGAGCACTCCGGCATGACCCGGGAAGACGTGGTCATGTTGAAACTCCTGGAGGCGAAGCTTGAGCATGAGGGTCGAATCCAAGAGCGGATTGCGAACCTCGAAGGCATGCTGGAACGGGGTGGCTCGTGGGAGACCATCGAGACACTCACCGGGATTGACGAGGCCGGCCTGCACAAACTGCGCGAGGAGTTGGACAGGTTGCAGGGCACCAACGGCAGGGAGGTTGATTGATCATCCTCATGGAGACCGTACCGTATCCCGCCAGATCGCTTGTGCGTGTCATCCTGCACAACAGCTCCGGGAATAGGTGCCGTCGCTCCGTTTTGAGGCCTTGCACAACGTGGGGGTGCAGCAATCGCTTGGTGCCTGTCGCTTCTGACACTTGTGGTAGTTCGGACGGGCACACACGAGGATTCCTGCGCCGGGCAAGGAGGATGCCCTGGGGGAGCGGGTCGTCTCAAGCCAGGGCCAGTGCCGTCCCCGCGGGGTAAAGCGCAAGATGGGCAACTACCCCATCCGGCGGGCCGGCCCCCTGGACCGCCAACACCACGCCTGAATGCCCTTGATCCTGGCTCCGGCGTGCCAAATAGACAGTGGAGCGAACCAACTCACCAGGCAATTGGTGGTCGGGAGATGCGGCAGTCACGCATACGGCGGACCAGGCCATGCCTGCATTCCAGCAGACGCTTCACCAACAAAACCGACACCGTGCCACCGAGGCCATCGGCTTGACATGCAGTAATCACACTCCCACAATGGGGCGTGCCGTCACGGTAACACGGAAACCATGCCCGAACCCTTCAACCTCCCCCCGCTCCATACCAACCGGGCAGATTTTCCCAATATCCGTAGTAGACGTGAATTCTACGTGGACAAGACTCGGTTCTTCAGGGACTTGTTGGCTGTAACCGGAGAGTGGAACCGTCTCTACAACGAACCACCCCCCTTGCACCATGGCCATTTGTTCCTGGCGCGCCCCCGCCGTTTCGGCAAGACCCTGTTGATCAACACCCTTGAAACCTGGTTTCAGGGACTACCGCCGGAACACCCTGCCAGTGTCGCGGGGGTAAGCGGTTCCAGCACCCAGCTCGCGACGGATCTTCCCGAGCACTGGACATCTCCCGCATGGTTGTGGGACGGCTTGGCCGGGATCGAATGGCATGGGACTCATGGCTGGCATCCCGTCATCCGGCTGGACATGGGGCAGGCCGTCAACCCAAACCTTGGCTCCCTGCAGGACAAATTGCAAGCTTGCCTGTGGGGGGCGGCCACACTTTGGCGACAACGCGGCGTGGATTGGGGCAACCCCGACTGGGAACCGCCAACGCGCCATGATGCGCCGGATGTCATCCTGTCCGGCTTGATCAGAACCCTGGGGCAACACTACAAGCGAAGCCCCGCCGTGCTGGTCGATGAGTACGACGCACCCCTTGTGGAATTCATTGGCACGGATGTGGACCCGTCTCGGGCCTTGGCTGAACTGCGTCAACTATATCGGGTGCTCAAGGACGACCAAGGGAAACTCTACTGCGTCTTCATGACGGGCATCACTCGTTTCGCCCGCAACCACCTGTTCTCCGCCGTCAACAACATGACGGACATTTCCGACATGTCTGCCTACGGTGCCCTCTGTGGCTTTACGGAACGTGAGGTGGACCGGAATTTGGCTCCCTACCGGGAAACCTTGGAAACCTTGGACCCTCGGTTTCAGGAACAGGATGTACTGGGCGAATGGCGAAGCTTCTACAACGGCTACCGCTTCGCGCCCCATCCGGACACCCCGCGCGTCTACAACCCGTTCTCCCTGCTTCGCAGCCTGGATCTTGCCTTGAACTCCGGCGACGCCCGGGAACGGGCCGCGGAGGGACACTGGCCATCCCCGTGGAGCGAATCCGGGCATCCAGGATTGTTGGCCCGTCTCGCAGCGGACAAGAACAATCCGTTGCCCGACACCGTGCGAGAGGGGGATGGCTTCCTCTTCTCAACTCCGGAACCAGGACTTGCCAACCTCACGCGGCCGGATTTTGCCCGCCTCATGCTGGATACTGGGTACTACACCTGGCACGGGGGACACAACGGTGCATCGGCGTACCTGAACTTCCCCAACCGGGAAGTGGCGGAGTCGTGGACCTACGACATCCTAGGGCTGTGGGAGCACGCACCTGAGCGGGACGGAAGTCTAATCTCGGACCTGAAAGCTTTTTTGGCGGCCAAGGATGTGTCCGGCTTTTGCCAACGGCTGGAAAACTTTATTTTTGGCATCTCGCACGTGAACCTGCAAGGCGAAGCAAGTTTCCGCACTCTGCTGCAGGCGTTGCTAATGCAGATGGACTTCCCCACACAGTCGGAGAAGTCCACGTTGGGAGGACGTTCAGACCATGAGATCCAAGTCGGCAACCGGGTTTATGTCTTTGAGGTGAAGTACAACCGGCCTGTCACCGAGGCTCGGAACCAGATTCGAGACAGGCAGTACGGACGTGAATACGTGGGGACCGGCCTGGATATGGTTGCAGTATCCCTGTCCTTTCGACGGGATCTGAAAGCAGGCCCCCGCTTGGAGTGGAAGACTGACGATCTGGCCGAACTGCTGACGGATCACGAGGAATCGACCTTGCCGGATCGCAACGGGCCGTACCTTGGTCCGGAGTAATCCTCTCTGAAGCCAACTGGAACAGAAAACAAGGACTGCGTGTGCGGCCCTTGTCGAGATCTCAGATGGTCCATTGCGGAACGGCTGATCCCCTCCGACTGCCCGAACCTGGAGGAATCCCCGGAAGTCCGCTACATACCCCTTTGTTGGTTTCAGCAACCCTCATTGCCGCAGTGGTCGCCCAAGGTCTTGCCATTCATTCGGCGCGGCCCGGTGATCCGGACCGAGAGCGGTATTCCAACAGAGCTGACCGCCCCACCACATCCAGGATGCGAACCATCGCCTCTCTGCCGTCGGCATCGGTGAGCCGCAGATCTTCGTTGAAGGCAAAGTGGACAGGTTGTTGCTTGCCTTGGTTGATGGAGATGTTGGACGCATACAAGTAAGTCCGGTCCAGTGTGTCCCAAATCGGATTCAGTCTCCCCGATATTCCCGGAATGTGGCCGGTGGCTTCCTGAAAGATGACGGATCCGCCACCGGACAGGGGCGACAGTTCAAGAGCCAGTGGTCGTTGTGCAGGAATCCAATCCTTTTCCAGGCCGGCGGCAAATCCTTGCAGTCCTGCAAAAACGACCATCGGGAGATCGGTGGTGTACAGGTCGATTCTGGCCTCTCCGTTGGCATCTGTGACGGCGAGTTTCCAAGTCTTGTTCGGATACAGCGCCAACACGGTGGCTCCCGCCAACGGCTCGCCTGCACAACTGCGTACGGATACCACGGTGTTTGTAGGTGCGAATTCCAGGACCGCGGAGGGGATGGTGAGACACAGCTCCGTTTCGTCCACTAATCGGAAACTGGGAAGGGAACCACACAACTCTCTGGTTTCGCGTCGAATTATGGGAACACCGTCTCCACGCCGCTCCACGAAGAACTGTCGGCCCTCCGCTCCTTCCAGGCCGCCAACGTTAATCCTCCCGAGGGCTGAGGTGAGGACCTCGTTGCGGGTGGACTGACGCTCCCCCATGCTCTCGACCGTGAGGTTGTTGGGCAACCCACCGGGAGACCAGATTTCCAGCCGATCCTCGAACATGGACAGCCTGATCCTGCTTCCCTGTATGGAGTAATCCCGGTGCACCACGGCGTTGACCATAGCCTCGAAGAGTGCCTTGACACTGTACTGGGGAACATCCTGGCGCGCAGGATCCTTGCGCGCTGCAACGCTCATGTTGCGGACAACGAAAGCCAAGGCCTCTGTGACTTGCTTGTTGAGAGGCCCCCTGATTTCCTGGAAATCAAGCTGCCCGGACGCTCTGTCACCGCCCCTGTAACGGGTAGCGGTCATATAGGCGTTGGGAAGCCAACTTTCCGGAGAACTGCTGCAGAGGAGAATGCCGGCGACAGTAGCCCGAACCGTTCGATTCTGGTCCGGCGCCAAGAAGCCCATCTTCTCCAGAGTCAGTTCAGGAGCCGACAGTTGTTCGGGGCTGAGCAAGGGTTTCCAGAGGGCTTCTTCAAGCGTTCCGAATCCGGTCCCTTCCACAGGTTGCTTATCGAACCACAGGAAGCTGGACTGTCCGCGTCTTTGGGCGAGGCGCAACCTCTCCTCACCGGACATCCTCTTCTTGGCGCTGCCAACCCGGATGAAAGCAACGCCGGAACTTTCATGAAGGACATGACCCTCGGGTACCTCGACACTCAGGAATGCACTGCCATTGGGGGCGGTCCTGCGAACGATTCCTGCCCTGACGGGCGGGCGTATGGAATCCGAACACACTTCGACGATTAGTTTCTCCAATGCATCCATCTGTTCGCGGGACATCCCCACGACATCCCCGGTGTCGGTGACTCCACACAGCAACATTCCGCCGCTTGCATTTGCAAAGGCGGTGATTTCGTCCGCCCAACTGCCGCGTTTCGGTTCGTCCGGCCGGTTGCCCTTGAATACAACCTGTTTGAATTCCCAATAACCGTCTTCGCCCAGTTGCAGATGGGAATTGACTTCCGTGTCGCTGTATGTCATGGCGCATCTACCGCGCTTGGCTGAATTGACTGGCAAACCCTGGGCAACACTTGATGCTCAGGAAACACCACAGTGGGATGCGCCATCAAGTTTCATTGCACTATTGGCAGCAGACGGCCTCAGCATCCGGAGCCGAATTGTCTTGGTGGAAGGCAATGATGGCCTCCGCAACACTGTCCACCAGAACGTCCAGCATGGCCTGTCCCTGTTCCGCGGTACCCAAACTCGGTTGATCCGAATACCCGTCCGCAGCGACCCAGGCCCCCGGCACCGCGGCGTGCCAGGGATTCTGCTCTGCCTTGGATTGCGTGGCCCGGGTTTCGGCCATCGCGGCCTCGGAAACCAGGTCGGGCCGCACGGCCCGCATCAATGCGGATTCGAAGATGCCGGCATGGCCCGGGATCAAGTCACTGGTGATCAGGCCGGCATCCGTCAACGCCTGCCGCCCGATGTCCCAATAGTCCGCCGCCCCGGTCACGGCCTGCTTCCCGTGCCGATGCACGAAGTCCTGGGCAACGATACGATTGGGTGCGGTGTTGCCCCCGTGGCCGTTGACAATGAGAAGCCGCGGGAAACCAGCCAGTAGCAGTCCTTCCAGAACTTGGTGAACGGCACCGATGTATTGATCACTCTCCAGCGACAGCACGCCCGCGAACGGTCGATGGTGATGGGAGTTGCCCCAGGAAAAGACCGGTGCGACGAACAGCGTGTTGGGTCCAAGCCGCGCTTCGGCCTTCGCAACAGCCCTGTGCACCACCTCCGAGCACAGCAAAGTGTCCACACCAACCGGCAGGTGCGGACCATGCTGTTCGATCGATGCCGTCGGCAAAATTGCCGTGCCCCGCGGCGCATGCATGGCAATGGCGTCTCGACTCAGTTCCTGAAGAATCATGGGAATGCCCCCGGATGCGTTTCGGTCCGCTCCTACGGTTGAGGGCCGTTATCAACTGTTTCGCAACAGTTCCTGGCCCTCCGCCCGGTCACGATAACCCTTCAACAAAAGGTTGGGCCGCTGGAAGCTTTGACCAGCCACCTGCGGGTTCTGCGGATCCCTGAATCCAATCCGCACCAGCCGTCTCGGTTGGTTGGTCTGGTTGATGTAGGACCCGTGGACCGTCCACAGGTGGAAGGCCACGACATCGCCCTTCTTCGCAGGCACCGGCACCGTGTCCGTCAGGCGATAGTCGTCTGGCGGCAGGTAGTAGTAGACACCCTCCGCCGTCAGGTGCTCCAGGGCTCCCTGCTTGTGGCTGCCGGCTAGGAAGCGGATCTCCCCGTTCTCCTCGTTGGTGTCGTCCAAGTGCACCAGCACGTCCACGAAGCCCTTGGCCCGGTGGGGGTAGAAGGGGCTGTCCTGGTGCATCGGGAACGGATGGCCGCTCTGCGGCGGCTTGATGTGCAGCGTGGAGTGGTGCAGCTCGACGTTGGGACCGATCAGGTCGCTGACCGCGTCCACCAGTCTGGAATTCGTGATGCCGCGGAACCAGACCTCCGAGTAGAACTGGAGGTCGTGCATGGCCGTGAGCTTGGACTGGCGGGCCACGTCCGGGTCCATGTAGATGTTGCGCCAGTTGCCTTCCCAACCGGGGCTGGTCAGGGCCCACTCGGCCACGAGCTGATCCAGTTCGTCCGAAAGTTCCTGTGTCTCTTCCGGAGTGAAGACCTCCGGTATGTGCAGAAAGCCGTTGTCCTCGAAAAAGGCGACGTCTTGGGAATCCAGCATGGAAATCGATGCTCCTTGGATGGTCTGCGCCAATCCTGTGGCGATGCCGGGATGCGGCCGGAACAGGATCAGGCCATGTACGGAAGGTAGCCCGTCCTGTCGGTCCGGGCATGCAACAGGTGGCCCTCCGACGAGGTCACGAACAGTTCATTCAGGTCCGCACCGCCAAACGCGCAGTTGGTCGGCCGGTTGCAGGGCAGGGGATGGGTCTCGAGCACTCGCCCCTGCGGCGTGAACACGTAAATCATGCCTCCGGGACCGCTTTCCTCCCAGCCCGCGGTGGCCACGATGTTGCCCTCGCTGTCCAGGCACATGCCGTCGATGCCCCGGTGGGGATAGAAGTTGTGCAGGATTTGGACGTTGCCCAGGCTGCCATCGTCCAGCACGGAATAGGCCCGCAGGTCGCGGCTCTGACCTTCACCGTACTTGCTTTCGGCCACGTAGAGGATTGATTCGTCCGGGGACAGCAGGATGCCGTTGGGCGAGGTGGTGTCGAAGGTCATCCGTTCGCAGGCCCAGGCACCGTCCACTCCCTGGGTCAAGCGCAGCACCGACTCGTGATCCAGTTCCATGTCGTCGCGGTAGTCCCCATAGCGGGGATCGGTAAACCAGATGCGGCCCTGGCTGTCGATGGCCAAGTCGTTGGGACTGTTAAGGCGCTTGCCGTCCAGTTCACTGCACAGGTCCTCAAGCCCGCGTTCGTGGTGGTGCCGGGCAATCCGGCGACCGCCGCCCACGCAGGCATAGATGTTGCCGGCACGGTCGGCCATCAGGCCGTTGCTGGCTTCCGTACCACCGCAAACCTCGCCGACCCCGCTGTCGGGCCGGTACTGCATGATGCGGTTGCCCGCAATATGCGTAAAGAACAGCATGCCGTTGATCCACAGGGGACCCTCGGTAATGCCGTCCAGCTTGGTCAGTTGTTCAAATTGCCATGTCATTCGTCGGTTGCCTCCATTGCAGACACAGGTTCAACCATCACGATGTCTCCGGCACTGTGACCGAAGGTCTCCGGAGCATAAACCTCTTCGGCGTGGGCCGGCGGAACCTGGAACGTGCCCGCCGTGGTCGCCTCGGCAATGACCGCATAGCTGTAGACGCCGCCGTACAGACGGGAAGAATGGATCAGGGCCCGTTCCGACAGCAGCTGATCATGGTCGTACCACCACCACCACCAATACCACCAGCTGCGCCCGGATGCGTCCGTGTTTGGATCCTCGATCGGCTGTGAACCGGCCAGGGCCGGGTTGATGGCTTCCAGACCGGCCGGCAGCGGCACCGACAACCGCACGTGCGTCCGGGGACCGGGGGTCACCAGGGTGGTTTCCACGCGCACCCGCGCTCCCAGCCGAACATGCCAGGCACCGTCCGCATCCTGCCAAACGTCCTCTTCGTTGTCGATGGGTGCAAAGGTCCGCAGTACCGTGAAGCCGCGGTCCAGGCTGTCCAGTCGAATATCCTCGGGCACATATTGCAAGCCCAACCGGTAGTACAGCCGGCCCGTGCCGTCCCGGGCGGTGTGGATCCGTTCCGGGTTCTGCTCCATGAGCCATGCCATGGGCAGGTCCAACCGATGGGTCGCGGTGGACCGTTCCCGGTACTCGTCGCTCACCACCAGGGTGTCGTCCAGCCAGACATGGGCGGCGAAGTCCGGCTCGTCCGATTCGTACTGCCGGAAGTACTGGCTCATGGCAAGCAGCAGCGACAGATTGTCCATGGGAGAGCCCCAATGTCCCTGACGGTTCAATCCGCCCAGCATGCCGGACACGATCTTGGGAATCACATCCGACTCCGGATCAACGGTCATGACCGCCTGCAGCATTGCACCCTCGCCCCGGCGCGACGACTGGAACACGGTGTACCCGTCGGTCTCCCGATAGCCCTGGATGAAGGAAGCCTTGCCGGACGTCTCCTCCACGCGGTTCAGCACGAACCGCAACAGGTCCGCCACCTCGTCGGCAGCACTCGGCTCCCGTGCCAGGACCAGCATTGACCAGCCAAGCACTTCCAGCGGATGCTCGTCCCACGGCGCTTCGGCCAGGAGACGGCTGGCCCGGACACTGTCGACATCGTCGGCCAGGGACCGAATCCACAGGGCATAGGCCCTGATCAGGCGCCGGGTTCTGGAACTAACCAAGGAATCGCGGGAATCGAAGGCCTGACGGATGTTCCGCAGATAGTCCAGACCCTTGTCCAGGGCCGTCGCATCCACCCGGTAACCCTCGTTGCGGGCTTGGACCATGGCATGGATGGCCTGCACCGACACATAGACCCGTGAAGGCCGACCCTTGCGCCACCAGGGAAACCCTCCGTCCGCATTCTGGTACTCAAGGAGTGCATCGATATGGTCCTGGATCTCCCGGTCCGCTTCCTGCGAAGTCGGCAGATCAGGGACGGAGAAGGCGTAAAGGACATCCCGCATGGACGTGTTGGCCAGAATCGCGGAAGACAGGGCGGACGGATCCTCCCACCGAACCTCCCGCAGGGATCGGTAGCTGTCCACCAGGGTCTGCAACTGCGTGGACGAAGTCGTCACCGAAAATGTGCCGAAGCCCGGCAGGACATCCGGCGGGACCTGCAACGCATGCAGCGCGGGTGCATCTTCAACCACACCGTAGGTCGCGAACCCCTGGCGGGCGGCTGGCCGATAGACCGGCAGCTCCTCCAGGACATGGTCCTGATGCGCTGCATTGAACACACTGACCTGAAGCCGGGCAATGCCTGTTTCCTCTGCGCTGGACGGAATCTCCACCAAACTCCGACTCCGGGCAGGTACCGCCAACGTGTATCCGTCAGCGGCCAGCCCCGAAGCCGTGGCACGCGCCAGTGACAGCCGGTCGCTTTGCAGCACCAAGGTCACGTCCTGATCCGTAGACGCCGGATTTTCGACCAGCAGGGGCAGCAGGGCCTGGTCACCGAAATTGAGGAACCGGGGCCACTGAGTGCGGATTTGCAGTGGCAGGCTGGCTGTCAGCGAGGTTTCCCCCTTGCCAAAGTGTTGCTCGCCGGAGGTGGCAATTGCCACGACCCGGTAGCGGCCGACGGTATCCGGCATCGTCCAGGCCTGTGTGTACACCCCTTCGGCATTCGTGGTGCCATCGGCAACAAAGACGGCCAATGGTCGGAAGTCCGCGCGCACCGTGCCTGTCATGTCCGGGCCGGCAGTTTCTGCACCGTCATCCATCGCGGCCATGTCGGCCGACTCCGCCATGGCCATCGCCGGCTCCGGCGCGGCTGCAGTCGCGGCCACGCCCATCAACCGGTCCAGCCCGAACCGCGCCGACTGTTCTTCCTCGGCGACATCCATGCCCCCGCCAGAGCCGCCAAGGTCCATGGCCGAAATGTCGACTGTGGACTTCAGATAGTTCCGCAACCGATATTCGGACAGCGACGGGTACCGGTGCCGGTAGAACGAATCCATGGGGTTGCCGTGGGAGTAGTTCGCCAAGGCCAGAATGGCTTCGTCCACCACCAGCAGGGTTACGGGGGCGTCCGCCACCGGATTGCCTTCGGCATCGCTTACCAGTACTTCGAGCGCGGCCTCGGAACCCGGTTCCACCGTATCGGCCGCGAGGTTCGGTTCCACCTGAAGTTCCCGGGCCAGGGGCGGCACGGCCAAGTCGGCCGAACCGGTGGCCATCACCGGCAGCCCGTTGTCAACTTCCGCACCGGACAGGAACACCTGCACATACAGGTTCGGATAATGGCTGTCCGTGATTGGGATCTCCAGCATGGCCTGATCCGTCTCGATCGCCAGCGGTTTTGCCTCCACGATTCCGGATCTGTTGGTGACATACAGGCCGTAGGCCGGGGTGAACGGCGGAACCACCATTACCTGGGCGGTGTCCCCGGGCTGATAGGTTTCGCGGTCCGGCACCAATTGAACGTTCTCCTGCTGTCCGGTTTGCAGGAACAACCCGGAGCCAAACACCCACCGCTCGAGGCGCGTCAGGTTCGGACGACTCAGCGAGTCCCGCACGGTGATGCTGATCTGCCACTGGCCACCGCTGGCGAACTTCAGATCGCAGAACACCGGCTCAAGGGCGGAGACCAAGGTGCAGGAGCGCACCTCGTCCGTGCCCACGGGCAGCCGGAAACCCGTCTCAAGACCCGGGAGCGAGGCTTCGACGATGATCTCGGCCCCGGCCACCGGGGATCCGTCGATGCCAACGACCACCAACTCCACCGGATAGGCCTCGTCAATCCGAGCCAGGTACGTATCCGTGCGCGCCCCGACGTACAGGGAGGCGGGATGCACCAGGGTCCGACTCGACCCGGTCTGGGTTTGCCGTGACAGATCCTGGACCGTCGCCGAAGCGGTGACGGCATAGGGTACCGGCAGGTCCGCCTCCGCCAGGACCGCCACCGCGTGGCGTCCCCGGACATCCAGACTGCCGTCCAACAACGCAGACCCGTCGTCTTCGCCGCGCCGCGGGCCTTCGAACCAGACTCCGTGCCGCCACGGGAACCACCGGCCAAGACCAAACTGGTAGCGGTCCCAACCGGGCGGACTGTACTCGGCTTGGCTTCCGGCAATGCGCCAAGTGACATCGGCGCCGTCCAGCGGTCCCCCGCCGTAGTACCCGGCCCCGGCTTCGAACAGGAGTTCCGAACCCAGCCAGGTATCGGTCCCGGGACCCATCACCGACACCTCGAATTCCGGTCGCCGGAACTCCTCTATCCGGTACTCGAGGTGGGCCCAGTGTTCTTCCACTTCGTTCTCCGGAGCCGCGGACATCTCAATCCAGCCGCGGCCGGAATTGGCGTCCTCCGGCACGGGAAATTCGAACACGAAGCCGCCGTCGCCCTCGATGTCCAAGTTGGCCCTGCCCGCCTTCAGTTCGTTGCCGCGGCTGTCATAGGCCTGCCAGTTGATGCGAACGACACTGCCGGGAGGCGAGACGAATCCAACATCGCCCTCCGGCGTCTGCTCGACTTCCCGGAGCCATCCCCGCACGGTCACCTGCTCGCCGGGCTGATACAGGTTGCGGTCGGTGATCAAGTGCCACTGCAGGCGGCGTTCGTCGTCCGACCAATGCCAGCGGGCCTCCCATTCGCTCCACACGGATTGGGGCAGAAGCGCCAGGTCGTCGCCCATGCTCGCCTCAAGCCACAGGACTGAACCGCTCCCGCTGTCCGCTGCTTGCCGGGTCCCCGATCCCGTTAGATCAAACACGGCCTTGCCGGCAGCATCGGTCTTGGCCACAACCCCCTGTGGTTGAAGCGTGATCGAGACTCCCGCCAGCGGCTCGCCGCTGGCCAGGTCCGTCGCCAAGGTCACGAGTTGCCGGCTGTCGACATAGGCATCCAGCGCCAGTTCGGTCGACTGCACCCACACCGGATAGTTCTCGATGTCCCACGGCAGCAGGGCGGGCCGCACCAGCACAAGCGCCAAGTGGCCCTTGCCGCTCCGCAGCCAGGGTTGAAGGTCCAGCGTTGTGATCGTCAAGCCTTCGGCCGACGTCTCAAGGCGCAAGGTTTGGTCAATGATCGGCTCCCGGTCAAGAAGTCGGTCCGCCCCGCCCGGGGATTCCCAAAGGAACTCCCTGGCCGCCAGGAACTCCGGCCAGTCGGCCGGCTCCACCCGGTAGCCCAGAAGACGTACCCGGGGGACATTGGCCGAAACGATTTGGAACTGTCCACCCGTGTCCGACGGCAGGACTTCCATGACTTGCGGGCTGTAAAGAAATCGATCCTGTTCCCCCACATGTACCCGGGCCGTTTGCGGCTTGGACAGCGTCTGTCCGAACGAATCCCGCAGCCCCGGCAGGAACGTCAGGGTGTAGGTGGTGTTGGCCCGAGTTTGGCCACTGATGGTCATGCTGCCCCAGCCAGCCTCCACCACGCCTCCCGGCAACGGCGGCTCCACCTGGATCAGATCGGCGGCAACGGACTGCGCATCAAGTTCATGGTTGAACCAAACGTGGAACGGCTCTCCCGGCCGACACGAGCAGTACACGTCCCCAAGCCGAAACTCGCCGCGCGTCCCGAATGAGGATCGCTGAATCTGCGTGGTCGGCAGGGGTCCCTCGGCCGAGGGCGCGAGCGTCTGCAGGGCCACGGTGACGGTGGTTCCGGCCGGAAGTGGCTGCCGCGGTTGCAGGACCAGGGTGCGGTTGTCCGGGTAATGCTCCAGGAATTGCCAGGCACCGTCGGGCAACGCGTGCAGGTGGGGCCGCAGGGCCGTGAACTCGAGTTCACGCCCGCCCGCCAGAAGGTTCAGGTAGGGAGTCAACGTGGCCGCGTCGATCGCCTGGTTGAAACCCAGGGCAATGGGTGTGTCCAGCCTTCCCGGATCGCGCGCGTTGTCGTTGGGCCAAACCTCAAGCAGCTTCAGCGGCTCGGTTTCGAATTCCCAGACAAACTCCGATTCCAGCTGCGTACCCGTTACATCCTTGACCGTGTCCGGAACACGAACGGTGTACCGGGTCGCACCCGGCATGCGCCCCTTGGGCTGAAACAGCAGGGTTTGCGTGCCCAGCCACATCCACTCGCCTTCCGGTTGGGGGGTTAGTTCGACCGGAAGATCCTGGTCCGCAACCACCGCCTGGCTCGAAATCGGGACCATGGGTCGGGAGAAGGTCAGCGACACGTTGGGGGAAAGGGCCACCTCGCCTTCCGGGGCATACCGCAGGACAGACAACGACTCGGCAACCGGTGAAGGCCGTTCGGCTGCCCCCTCGGGCGGAAACACGGACGGGCGCACACCGGAATGGGCCGGTGGTTCGCGCCGCTCGGTCGGCAGCAGAACCCCCGCCGCCGTGTCGTCGTTCACCGTCAGGACAGGCAGGGCATCCAGAGCCTGCAGAAGTTCCGATTCCGAAAGCTGCACCGCCGCTGCCGGCTGAGGCTGGGCCTGCGCGCCCCGGCCCCCGTGTTCGGACACCGACACACGCAAGCCCGTGTCCAGGCCCTGACCGCCAAAGTCCTCCTGAACACGCACCTCCAATTCGGTGGAGGCAGTACTGGCCTGCGGTTCCGCCACAACGGACGAATAGGCCACCTCCCTCGTCCCACGGCCGTCGGTTTGACAGGCCGCCAAGGACAAGGCCAACAGACCCACAGCAACCAGCAGCCAACCGTTGCGCACGGCGGTGGACCGAATCGAATTGGTGGATGTGGACGGATGGCCTATTGTCATTGGTAACACCTCTTCTTGGCAGGACCGTTATTGTCCGCTATTCCGACAGGACCATTACGTCAAACCTTGCAATCGTGGCCTCTTCGTTTTCCAGAATCTTCGTCAACAGGTCAAGCCCCTCGGTCGCGGCACCCACAATGTAAATGTCGTCCAACTGGTCACCGAAGGCATTGCCCACCGTAAGAAACAACACACCGCCAAAAACCTGCCGTTTTTTCGTGCGGTCGGACACGTATCCCAGCAGTCCGGCCTCCTTCGGTTCTCCGCTGTACTGCTCAAAAGGCAGTGTGTATCCAACGTTGGCAGTGGACCCATCCAAGGATCCCATGATCAGAAGGCCTATGTCGGGGTTGCGGTAGAACTTCAGACCGTCGAAATAGCCCAGGTTGGCCAGCACCATCAGGTTGTTGACGCCATTGGGCGCGATCTGCGGGAACAGCTCGAACGTAATGGGGCCATGGGTGGTCTCCAGCACGGCGATCAACTTGTCG
>MPMO01000080.1 GCA_002238555.1 Caldilineaceae bacterium bin34 | reverse complement strand
CAATCGTGATTGATTGGTATTAGCCAGACGGCCCTGCCGGTGGCTTGGCAGAGGGTGCCCGCGCAGGCCTCGCTCTCCTGGATGGACATCCTGTGCCGTCTGCTGGAGCTCCTGGCCCCGGCGGTGGCGACGGGGATGGCAGTCCCTGTGCTGTGCGACCGGGGGCTATACAGCCCTCGGCTCTGGCACCGGATCCGGGCGTTGGGCTGGCTCCCTGCCTGCGCTGCAACCCCGACCTGACCTTTCGCCGGACGGGCAGCTCGAGGCCCGTCCGGCCGCGGCCTGGGGACAGGCGAGGGCACGCTGTGGGTGGGCCGCGGGGTGGCCTCGCCCCACCACAGCCCCCTGCAAGGCACGCGGGTGGTGCTCCACGGGCGGGGGCATGAACAGCCCTGGGTCTTGTTGACGGACACGCCGCCGGCGCGCACGGACGCGACCCTGTATGCCGGCCGGGACTGGATTGAGCAGGGCTTCCGCGGGCCAGGCGTGCCAGCTGGCAGTGGCAGCGCACGCCCCCGGCCACCGGCCCGGGTCCGGTCGACGCCCCGGCGCCTCAGCCTCCTGCGCCAGGGCCTGGCCTGTCTGGGGGCCCTGACGCGCAACCCCGCCTCCGTTACGCAACTTCCGCCACCGACCCCGCGGCCCCGCGCCCGCGGGCCGGCCGGCACGTCTCCCACACAGCCCATCCGGGCATACGGTCGGCCACGCGGCCTACGCACCCGCATGACCCCCACACCCGGAGCCTCTCACATATACCTGTCAAAGGCCCTGCCCCCGGTCGTGGGAGCCGCGCACGCACTGGCCGTTGATGGGCACGACCTAGCCGGCGGTCAGTTCAAAGGCATCCTGCACCCAGTCCCGAAAGCCCTCCTCGAAACGGGCCGCATCCAGCCGCGCGAAGACCCGTCCCAAGGTATCGTGCGAGGGGATCCCGTGCGGCAACTCCAGGAAGGTGCGCAGCCACTCCTCGTTGAGCCGGCCGAAGAGGGCGCGATCGCCATGAAGCTGTCGGCACCGCAGATGACGGCCAGCACGGACAGCACCAGGATGTCCGTCAGGGGGTGCAGTTTCGTGCGATCGACACGGGGATCCTCCAAGGCCTCCATGGTCTCGACCAGGGACGGGGGCGGGCTGGACATGAGGCGTTCTCCACAGGCTGGATTCCGGAACCGCCCATTGTAGGCTTGTGTCCCCCCGCCTCGGTCACCCCGACCAATTTAGATGCAATCGCCCTGCGGCGCGGGGCGGCATCGGGCGGTCGGCCCCCGGGTGGCGGCAGGCGTACAGGACCGCATCGGTCCGGGCCGGGGCAGCTGACAGGGGTAGGTAAAGCCAGTCCGGGGTGAAAAAACGCTCAAGGAAGCAGAAAAAGCATGGCGGGTTATCCGGTATCGACTGTCAAAACGATACCGGGAGCCGACCATGCTTCTTCCGTCCGCATTCTATCCGCATGCAGCGTGCATCGCCAAGCACCTGCCGCATCTGCGGCCCAGCCAAGTCAAGGGCCTGGCCCTGTAGGTGGGGGCCACAATCCTAGCCCGCAGCAGCTGCCAGAACGCGGTCCTGGGGGCCCTGCAGAGCCTGGGCCTGGGCTGGCACATGACCCGCCAGTACCTACGGGAGTGGCTGCGCGACGGAGCCGACCGGGCCGCGCCCTGCCGGGTGCCGCGGGACGTGCAGGCCTGTTTCGCACCCCTCCTGCGCTGGGTCCTGACCTGGTGGCAGGGAACGGAACTGACGCTGGCCGTCGACCCGACTCCAAGGGCGAGGAACTGGTGGCCCTGGTCGTCAGCGTCGTCTACCGTGGCCTGGCCATCCCCGTGGCCTGGCGCATCAAGACCGGGGGCCAGCCCGGTCCCTGGATGCCGGACCTCTGCGACCTGCTGGACCACCTGGGTCCGGTCGTGCCCCCGCACATGACCGTGCGCGTGCTCTGTGACCGGGACCTGCAGAGCCCCCGCCTGTGGAAGGCCATCCGCCGTCAGGACTGGCACCCCTACATGCGCTACGATGCGCTACGACCGCCACATGACCTTCCAGGCCACGACCGGACCCCGCTCGGCCTGGCGCTTCGTGGCCCGGGAAGGCCAATATACGGTGACGGCCGAGAAGGCCTTCCGCGCACGCAAGCGGGCCTGCACCCTGATCGTGCTCCGGGTCCCCGGCCAGGACCACCCCTGGGTGGTGCTCACGGACGAGCCCCCCGACGATGTGGATCTCGGCGCCTACGGCCTGCGGGTCTGGATTGAACAGGGCTTCCGCACACTGAAGCGCATGGGCTGGCAGTGGCACCGCACCCGCCGCCTGGACCCGGCGCGCGTGGACCGGCACGGGCTGGTCCTGGCCGTGGCCACCCTCTGGGTCCTGGCCTACGGCACGCGCGTGGTGGCCCGGGGCAAACCCAAGAAGGTCGCCCTGGTCGCCGCCATGCACAAGTTGCTGACCCTCCTCAACGCGGTCATGCGAGACAAGACCCCCTGGCGGACACCCCCTCAGGCTATGCCAGGGACTTGATTTTCAACACAGTTGCTGTCAGCGTGGAACCCCCTGGAGGGCGCGCAGAGCCCCCGGCAGGTCACCCGGGCGGCACCCCTGCGGTCTCCGGCTCGGACAGGAGATTGGCCATGCGCACCAGGTTGTAGGCCGTGGCCACCAGGTAGCCGGCCAGCCCCGTGCGCGCCACGCCCCGGTAGCGCGTGCGCCGCAAGCCGCCCACCGTCTTCATCCAGCCGAAGACCTCCTCCACCCGCTTGCGGATACGCAGGCTCACCGCATAGCCGGCAGGCCGCGTCGTGCGACCGTCGATGGCTGAGTGCTTCTTCTTCCGGGCGACATGCGGGGTGACCCGCCGCGCACGCATGTCCCGCACACAGTCCTTGGTGTCGTAGCCGCGGTCGGCCCCCAGCGTGCGCGGCCGGTAGCCCCGCTCCCGGAGCCCGTCCAGGAGCTCCGGTACGGCATCCCGCTCGGCCGTGCCGGTGGCTGGGCTGACCGTGAAGTCCATCCGCAGGCCGTGGCGGTTCTCCATCAGGGCATGGCCCAAAACGCCAGCCGGGCTTCCTTGCCCTGCCCCTTGCGCAGCAGGCGCGCCTCGGGGTCCGTGGTGCTGGCGTGCGTCTCGTTGCCGCGGCGCTCCCCGCGGAAGTCCACCGACGGGTTGCCCGGATCGTCGTCTTCAGGTGGGGGCGGTCCCTCCTTGGGCCGGAAGCTCTTGAGACTGGCGGCCGCCTCGATCAGGGTCCCGCCCACGCCGAGTGCTCGTCCGACAGCAGGCCCTCCGTATCGGCCGCCCACACCACCTCGTCGAACAGGGCCCGGCCCGCATCGTGCGCCAGCAACCGTGGCCGGTTCTTGGTGAAGACCGTGGGTCGAAGCTGCGCTCCATCAGGTCCATGTCCAGGAACCAGCGATAGAACAGGTTGTACTCGATCTCCTCGCAGAAGGCGCGCTCGCTGCGCACCGAGTACAGGGCGATCAGCAGCGAGGCCTCGGCAGTCGCTCCGGCGGCACCGAGGCCCCGTCCACCGAGGCGTACATGCGGTCGAACTCCGGTGACAACCGTTCCAGGACCGCATCGGCCACCGCCTTGATCCACCGCAGCGGATGGTCCTTGGGTACCCGTTCCCCGGGTCCACGATGGCCAGCATGCTGCATTGGGGGTTGGGACGACCGCGCATCAGGGCTTCCTCCATTGCCAAGGGGACCTCTATCCTAACCGACCGCGTTTTTCAGCAGCCTGCTAGCGGCCCTGGCCGCCCCCGGTGCCGACGAAGAGGCACCGCCACCCCTGACTTGGTGGGCCATCGACCGCAGTGGGAAGGGCGACTCTGGTCGCCTTACTGCACACGCCCTGCCGCCGGACCGCGGCGTGCGCCTAAGCAGCCCAGGCTATCACGCGGAAGGTCTGTACCCATGGTCAAAAACATCTCAAGTCTTGTCCGCGTTCGTTCAGGCACATCACCAGCCCATGTAACGTGAGACAGTGCCTCCAACAAACAAGACAGCCACCCGTTCCGGGTGGCTGTCTTCACACTTCTGTGTGTCAGAAGCCTTGAATGACCTTGGGGCTATCGTCTAGCACCCGTCCTGCTTCCAAGCTACATTCGTGGTTCCAGACAGTAACACTGTCCTGCCCCTCTACTTGAGCACCGTGAACTCGGTGACCAATATCCTGTCGGAGTCCGCAACAGGAGCGACATTGGCGGTATCGCCGTCTGGTACGTAGTCTGTCAAAGCTGCTGTCAGAGTCACCCTCTCGTCGATCGGGCGCACCCTAATCTCGGCAACAGGGCTGATGACTTCGTCATCGTCGTTAATGGCCCACGCCGTGATCTTGTAGGTCACATCACTGGAGAGCGCGTCGGTTGGGAAATCCCGATGCTCGTCCGGTACTTCTGCGAACAAGGTATTCTCAGCAATACCGGCCGCCGGGGCGACATAGGACAGGCCTAATCCAGTGGGGGCGGTTCCTGGGTTTACAGTAAATACGCCAGCGGCACCTGGCTGGACACCACCAACCTCAAACACCGAAGCCAGAGCACCGTCGTCGATCCTGACGTTGCTGAACTTCACGGTGGCGGTGGCGGGTACAGTCAAGATCCCAAAAACCAGCCTGTTGGCAGTGCCGTAGCTGGACTCCGTGGATTTAACGTCGTCTCCTTCAGAAACCACATCGCCATCTTCGTCGGTGATCCGCAGGATGTAGGCATCAAAGTCCACTTCGTCCCGATCGTCATCCGATTCCACCTCCATACCGGCTTCGTTGACAGCGTGTGCAAGACCAATTCTCAACCTCGCCGTAGCCGGTCGGGTATTGAAGTTGTACGTGTCTTCCTTGTAGTTACCGAAGTTCTCGTTGTAACCCACGTAGTACATGGTACCGCCGGTTTTCCCAAGTTCTTCCATGACATCGTCTTCATTGCCAACGACCCCATCGGGGCCAGCAGTTCCAGCAGTCGTGACCTGCATGACACTCGCCATGAACGACGGCGCGGTCAGGCTCTGGTCGATCTTCTTCCTCATGATATCGCTGATGAGATATTTGCCATCCGCGGTTTCGACCACGATCGCCATCTCGACCGTCACCTCTCTGCCGGTCTCAACGCTGTCAAAGGTGGTCTTCCTCGAACCTAGCGACAAGGTCTCGGTGTTGGGGTCGCCCTCGTCGTCGTCCAGAATCACTACGAGAGACGTACGGTAGGCGTTGGGGCCCAAACCCCAGGTTGCAGGATCGGTGGCCGACCACGAGACGTTGACCTCATCCGCGTCTTCGGAATCGCGAGCCACAGCCAAGTCGTCAATCTGGCCGTCCCGCAAACGGGTCTTGTAGGGACAGTCCTTGTAGTCGTCGTCGAACAGGTCGCCAGCCGCCAAGCTGCCTCCACTGATCACGGCCAACGCCAGAAGCGCCAGCAAGGCACTCCTGAGCAAGTGAGTTCCTTTGGTCACAGTGCGTCTCCTCGTGTTACAGGTCATACGGACGGACGCGTCTCGGCGCCTCCTCTAGGGTAATTGTAGCGCATTGGCCCCTCGCTGCCAACTGAGTCGGCATGAGGGAAATGGGCAGGCCAAGACCCTGAATCCCTTCCTTGCGCTTGGGTGCATCGTACACCAGGGCATGGCCTGTTCCCGTACGAAGATGATCGGCAAAAACGGTGGAAGCATCGCAGTGGATTTGGGGGATTCTCAACCCCTCTGTCTCCACCCCCACATCCCTGAGTCGGTTCAGTCCCAGAGCCGGGTTGGTACACCGTGTGTAGGCCGACTTTGGGGCTTCCCTGAAGCGAGCGTCGCAACGCCCCGCACCCCCACAACACACCATCATTTGCCTGGTTGCCCCAGGTGCCTTCGGCTGCCAAGAGGGCTTCCCGTCAGCCTCGGGCCATCCCTACCTCGGAACTTCCCCTACCTCCACCCCGATTCAGACCGACCCGTGACCGCGGCCAACCGTACATCCAAGCCCTCGGTTCCGCCCGCGCCAAGACACCCCGCCTCGACTGCCAACTTCATCGCTCACCCAGCCGTGACAAGCACACAATCTGGTCGGACCTTGCCCGTTGCAGTCGTCTCCCCAGGTGGCTGCACAGCACCCTCAACGGCAGTGGCCATCGGATCATCCACACCTCCCGCCTCCACCGATCTCCCACCTCCCCCGAGCACCCAACAGGCACGAATACAAGCCTGTCGCCCCTCGTCCCTGAAGACATCCCAAGTCTCAACAACGTACATAATCTCAATGGAGAAGCCGTCAATGCAATGAAACAGACGGAAATCACCTATGGAAACGGTACAAATAAGCCTATTTCAATGGTTTGGTGCAGAATCCGGGCTGTTGGCTCGACACGGGATCAGGCTGCCTGGCCCCGTCAAATCCAAGGTCGGCCAGGACAGTGGCGGGGCCCCCGCGACCCTGGACTCCAAACCTTCTTGCCCTGTCCTGGCTCCCTGCATCCACACTGTCGGTTCAAGGCCTTCCGTCACCGCCAACAGGCGGCCGGCCAGGGCCCGCCCGTCGTTGCATGGACCGGCAGGCAGCGACGTTGAAACTCTTTCCGCGACAGCATCGCCTTGGAAGGATCACGCCTCCCTCACCGACCCGGCGACAGCGACCGGAAACCGTCGTCCTCCGGCTTCTGCCGCACCCCCTCGTCCACCGGTGGGACGTGCTCCGTCCGAACCTCCCCCCAACCCCCGACAGGGACGCCCCCCTGCACCGCGTTTCCTATGGCCGGCAGGCACAGGGATTCCGGCGGTGGCCGGCCTCATACTGGGCACCGGTCACAACTTTGTTAAGGAAGGATTCCACCGTGTCGGCATTGGGCGCGATTCCCTTCCCACAGGTCTCATGCAACGGCAACCAGGAACCCTCCCCACTCCAAGCCGAACCCTCCTGCCCGTACTGGTTGACAGCCCGGATTCGCCCATTTGACCTTCCCAACAGGGCCGATTTTCATTCGGTCCCAATTCGGACTGCAAACTAACAAAACTGCGGGATTCTCCGATTCGACGCGGAATCCCCTTCCGCATGGCCGCGCCGCCGCCAAATTCCGCGCAAGGCGTCGCGCTGCATCTGCCGGTGTCCACGCCCCAAACCGGGGGCGGCGCTGGCTCCTGGACAAGGACCGGTACCGATCGCCCCCAACCATGACTTTGACACGCGACCCGATACAGGACGCGCGGTGACAACGGCCGCATGGCTTGACAGAACCAACATCCCGTCGTTGCCGGCCTCCGTTGCATTCCCATCCGGATCCCTCTCCCGTCAGCCTCATCCCCCGAACTTCACCCAGGGCCTGCATGTTGCCTGGCAACCAGCCAGTCCTTCGTCATCCGGTCTCCGGAACCTGTGGCAATCTCAACTTCCGGCGTGAAGCGGAAGCGGATGGCCTGTCCGGTTGACGCTTCGTCGATCTGGCAAGCTCGCAGGTGGGCTCGACTTACGGGTCTCCGCGTTGGCGACGGCCGACCTGGCTGCCGTGTCGAACGCCTGGAGGTTGCGGGCGGCGTTCGCGTCCCGGTCGCACGCGAAGCCGCATGGCAGACAGCGGTACGTGCGCTCCGATAGCAGCAGCAACTGCTTCACGGCCCCGCACGCACTGCAGGTCTTCAAGGGACGGGTACCAGCGGGCGCTGCGCTGGAACGCCGTGCCGTACCAGGCGCACTTGTACGCCAGCTGGCGCACAAACCCACCCAGGCCGGCGTCGCCGAGAGCGCGTCCCCGTCTCCGGTTGCGCGGCATCCCCGCGATGGGCAGGGTCTCCCCCTTCACCGTCCCGCCACGCTTGGCGATCGCCGTGGTGGTCCGGTGGTGGTGGTCGTTGCGCAGATGGGAGACACGGGCATATTGCCGTTGCCGCCGGGCGTACAGGGCTTCCCGGCGGTGGGAGGTCCGGTGCCGGCCGTGGACCTTGAGGGACCGGCTGATGGCTTGGTCGATGCGTCGCAGTTCGGCCAGGGCCTCCTGCAGGGGACGCGGGTTGACGATTTGCGGGCGTTCGTCCCCGTCCCACAGCGTGGCCAACACCTGGAGGCCCATGTCGATGCCGACGGTCGGGCCGGGGCGCTTGGGGGGTGCCGGCTCGCCGGTGTCCACCTGGAAGGCGATGAACCAGCGGTCCGCTTCCAGGCTGACGGTGGCCGACAGGATGTCGCCGGCGAAGCGCAGCGGCTCCGTCATGCGCACCCGGCCGATGGCCGGGATGCGGACCCGGTTGCCGGCCACCCGGATCGTGTTGCGGCCGTTGGTCGGCGTAAAGGCCATGTGCCGGCCGCGCTTGCGGTACCGGAAGAAGCCGACCCGGCGCGGCCGCTGGCCCTTCTTCAACGCCTTACCTGTAGGCGCCCCAGGCATCCAGCCCCCGGCTGGTGTGGATGCTGGCGTTCTTGGCGACGTTCCGGGACAGCTGCCGGGACCACGGGAACAGATCCCGCTTGACGGCGTTGAACAGCTTGCGCAGGTCCCTGTCCGACAACCACTCGTGGTCCTCGCCCTCGCCGGTGAACCAGGCCTCGACAAAGCGGTCGCTGGCCCGGTTGGAAGCCACCCGCGCCCAGCCGGCGTGCTCGGCCATCAGGGACGCCTGCCGGTCGTTGGGGATCAGGGCCATGCGGTGTGCCTTGACCCGGCCGCGGGGCGCACTGTCGGCCGGGGGCGTGGGAGGATGGGAGGGGCCGGGCATGGGGTCCGTTTCACCGGGTCCGCCTGCTTCCGGGGGCGCAGGGCACCGCGCGGAAGATGGTGCAATTGCGCCCATGCCCAAGAGATGCCCACGGATTGAAACGAGCAGTTGCTTCCCCGTTCCGACAGGCCCACCCCTGCCTTGGCGCCTCGGATGCCGGATCGCAAAGTGATTGCGAAATCGCAATCCATCATCGCTTGCCGAAACCCTGAACATGCCCGAACACCACTGCATTTACAGCAGGGCATCGGGCATGAGTGCCCCTGGCACGGGGTCGGGGTTCCTTGGCACTTCATCGACCGCCGCGGGCGGGTGCGACCTCGTCCGGCTTACACCGTCTCCATGCCCGTTTTGCGTCTCCCAGGCAGCAGGGGCGACGTGCGCGAGATGGATGGCCGCGTTCTCGTCGCGGTCGCACACCCATCCACATTCGGCGCAGCGGTACAGGCGCACGCCGAGATCGAGTTTCCGGTCGGGTCGGCACCCGCAGCGGGCGCCGATCTGTGTGGAGGGAAACCATCGGTCGGCCACCACCAGCCGCACGCCGCGCTTGGTGCATTGCCACTGGAGTTCGCGCAGGAAGTGTCCGATGCGGGCATCGGACAGGGCCTTGGACAGGCGGCGGTTCCGCATCAGGCCGCCGACGTTGAGGGATTCGATCACCACGGTGCCGGCGGACTTCGCAATCGCGGAAGCGGCCTCGCGGTGGGCGGTCTCTCTCTGCCAGCGGACCCGGCGGTGCAGCCTGGCCCTTTCCTCGTACATCTCGCTCCTGCGTTCGCTGTGTCGGTTGCGGCCGTGGGTGTTGCGGGAGCGGGAAACGGCCTTGTCCGCCCGACGCAGCTTGCGTTCGGCACGGTACAGGGCGCGGGGATTGGCAAACCGGCGTCCATCCGATGTGAACGCCAGCGTCTTGATCCCCACATCCACGCCGACGACGGGGCCTTGGCCCGTGGCCTTCGGGTGCTCCGTGTCATACGCGCAAACCGTGCTCACGAACCACCGGCCCGCATCCCTGCGGACATGCACCTGCAACGGCCGGGCTCCGTCCGGCAGCGGCTCGGCCATGCGGACCCAACCGACCTTGGGCAGATGCACGCTGTGCCCGTCAAGGCGTAGGCGTTCGGGATGCCCGCAACTGGCCTCGTAGGCCTCGTTGGATCTGCGCTTGTGGAACTTCGGGTAGCCGCTCCTGGGGCCTTCCCCGCGCTGGCCCCTGTAGTGGCGCGTCAATGCCTTCTCCAGGTTGCACCGGCCGTTGTCAAACGGGTTCCGGAATGGGCCTTGGCCCATTCCGGCCGCGCCTTGCGGATCTGCTTGCTCAGGGCCGCCACGGAGGGGCGCCTCTCGCCCTCCTTCAACCCGGCCTTGGCTTCGTTCCGGGCGGCAAGGTGCTGGTTGTACGACCAGCGCTGATAGCTGATGTGCTGTGCCATCCGGCGTGCCTGCGTCGGGCTGGGCCGGATACCCGTCCGAAACGCCTGGATTCTGCCATGCCTGGATTCGCTGGTCATGGTGCTTCGTTCACCTTGTCCGGTTGGGGTCGGTGCCAGCCGGCCTCTCTGCTTTTCCGCAGTACACGGCATTGCGGTGCGCTATCTGTGTGAAATCACCGCAATTCAAGGATGTTCAGGTTTTCGCCAACGGACGCGGCTGGGTGTACTTGCAGGGCAGGGAACGCGGCCGGCGCATCGCCCTTCCGCTCAAGGGCGAACACCTGCCCTCCGGCACCGTCCGCATGCTGCTGCAGCCCAACGGGCAGGTGGCCGTCCACTGCGCGGTTGCGGAGTTCGCAGTGTGCCGCGGTTCCGGGACCGTGGGCGTGGACAAGGGCTGCACCGCAGTCTGCACGGACAGCAACGGGGAGCGCCGGGGCGACCTGCGGGCCTCGGAGAGCGACCGGGGCCAGGGCAAGGGACGGACGCGCGGGCAGTTGCGGGACGGTCGCGGACGGTCCGCAGCCAAGGGTCGTCTCCGCCACAGCGCGCGGCACAATCTCGGCTGCAACCAGAGGAACCAACGCCAATGCCGACACCCAAAGCGGACGCGCAACCGGCTCTGTCACGCGGCCCATGCCGTCGTCGACAAGGTGGCTGTCATCGCCTGCGAAGACCTGACGGCACCCAGGCAGTCCGCCCCAAGGATGTCCGGCGGTGCCTGCGCGGCTGAGACAGGGGCGCCATGGCGGACACCCTCCTTTTGGTGTCTCGACGCAGAGGTTCTGCGTTGGCCTTGGTCAATCCGGCCTGCACATCGCAAATCGACTCCCGCACGGGCCTGTTTGCAGGGCACGCGTCGCGGGGACCGGTTTTGCTGTCGCGACGGGGTTGTGTGGGACGCGGACACCCATGCCGCCTGCAACATTCCGGCGAGGCTGTATGACAGGAAGATTGCGCTGTACACGCCCCACGGGGACGTCAAGGCCCTGCTCGTGGAACGAACCCGGACCGCGGTGGGGACTGCCCGCCCCGGACTCGGGTTGCGGGGGCTTGCCACACAGCCCTCGTCAACCGAGAGCGAAGTACCCGCACCGGTACCCCAATGTACCGGCGACTGCAGCCGGTACGCGGAGTTGCGGACCCGTGACGGCTACAAGAGGCACCTTGGTTTCCCTGCGGCCTCCATCACACCCCGTCCCGCTCTGCGCACGGCTTTTCATAGGGCCCGCAAGCCCCGAGGGTTGTCCCACATGCAGACAGGCCCCGATCTCCATGGCCAATCCGATGCCCTTAACCTTTTAACCTCCTCTTTGCAATGCCTGTGTTCGGCCGCAGCACCCCATGCCGACAACGATCCCCATCGAAACCGGCCGCGCGCAAACGGTGCATGGCCTTCAACTTGATACTACGGTTGTAGATGGTTGCGGCATACTGAAGGGGCCGTGTTCCCCGTCGTTGCGGAGTTCCCATGTCCCTGGCCGCGGCCTGCCTGGACGGCCTGCTGGGCGATGCCCAACGCAGGAACGGCTGGCAGCTGGCCGAGACGGCCGGCGACGCCACCCCCTACAGCCTGCAGCAACTGCTGGAGCGGGCCGTCTGGTCGGCCGACGCGGCGCGGGACACGTTGTACGCCTGCGTGGCGGAGCACCTGGGGGATCCCGCAGGGGTACGAGACGGGCTTCCAGGGCGTTGACAAAGTCGTCACAGAGCCATGATCGGCTCCAGTTGGGCGGGGTTGCGGGCCACCCTCTTGCGCAAGCGGCGAATTGACATTTTGACACCTTTAAAACCAATTTTGATCCCGATCCGCGAACGGTCCGTCGCCCCACGAAGAGGCTTTCCCGGGAAAGCCCTTTGGCGGCCCGGGGCCATCGTACCTCCATTGATCGGGCGGAGGGCCGGCCGCTCCGATGGCAAAGCACCAGCCTGTTACAGTCCGCCGCCACGCGTACCCAGTCTGGCCGTCTTCGGCGACATGGAGCCTGATGCCGGATTCCCTGGGCAAGCCGTATTCCGTGAAGTCGTCGTCAAGATTGAGCAGGTCACAGCGGTAGCGGCCGCATCTTCGGTGCCATCCCATCTGACAGGTTGCCAGCCAACGGAGAGCGTCCATTGTTGCTGTGAACTCCCGGCGGTCCAACCGTCGGCCCTCGTCGTCCAGTTCCTGAGAGCCGCTGTAGCGCCTTAGTCGTTCTTCCTCATCGAGTTTTGCCTGTTCCTTGCGCCTCAAGTCGTCGAGGAATTCCGCGACTACTCCTCTTGCAGTGGAGAACGTCTGGGCTTCACTTAATTTCCTCTTGAAGTACCAGAACCTCGCGAACCTCCGTACAGTACTTGTACGGAAGTGGAGCATAGACAGCAGGGCCAGTCGGGATTGCCAGCTGATGGGTCGAAAGACCGCATCGTAGGCAACATAGATACTGAAGAGGTATAGGAACGGCACCAAACCGACCGTCAACCAAACCGGTAGCACGAAGTCGAGCATCAATTCCCGTGCGTCGAGTTGATGCCTATGCAGATAGACTTGTCGTGACACAAAAGCAACAAGGGTAAGCCCGATCAGGGCCAGCACCCATTCGCAGAATGCCTTTGTAGGCTTGTATTCCGGCTTCTGGCCGGCTGCCGCAACCATCAGACTGAGTACAACCACCGCGCTCTGGAGTACGAGTTCTCTGAGCAGACTCATTACATACAGGTTCACAAAGAACTCAACGAAAACGACCAAGCGGACCGTGGCCAGAATCGTTCGCCGAAGGAAGTGCGGCTCGTCGCCGTCGGAGTCGATTTGCGCGTTAAATAGGAGAAACCCCGCAGAGCCGAGCGTCCACAGGATGGTGCCCTTGGCTAGCGCGGGGTTCCAGAGCGAGAGCCGTACGCCCACCCAAAGTTCAAGGCCGACCCAGGCCAACATCGCTGCCAAGGAGACTAGGATCTGGGGATCGAGGAACGCCCTGACGACCCCGACCCAGCCTTCACGCACGCTCTTCTGCGAGAAAGCCCACAGAACGAAGACACTGACCAAGATCAGAGCGGCTAATTCACGGTTGTTAAGCATCGAAGGTTACGGCTGAAGCTTGGCAAACATCCAGGGCAAACGCAAAGTCGGGTGCAGGGCATGGCGGCGGCCAGCATCCAGGGTTGGCGTCCGATGCGGTCGCGCAACAGCCCGATGGACACATCCTTGCTGAAATGCTGCTGAAGCGTGCGCAGCATGGCTCCGGCCTGGCCCCGCCGCCAGCCGGCCGCATGGGCCTGGTACCCGTCGTCCACCCGGACATGGACCACCGTGGCCAAGCCCTCGAATGCCATGCTGCGCGGCTATGGGGCCCCCCGGAATGTGGGTGTTGAGAGCTTTGCATTCCGTGCGGCTTCCCCTTTTTGGGTCAACTCTCAACTGGACTTTGTACAAAGTCGGCGCGGGCGATGAGTGGATGGGGGGTGTGTCAGGCCGAGTAGCAGAGGGCGGCCATGAGCGGCTCGGGCGGCGGGGGGCGAGAGACAGCGCAGACCGCCGGCGAGGTTGGGGCCCGGCGTCGGGCGGCCGGCCCTCGGGCGGCGGTCGCCGCAGCCGGCCCGGCGCCAGGCCGCGGTCGCGGGCATCCTCGTGGCGGGTGCCGTAGGCCACCGCCAGCAGGGAGGCCACGGCCAGGACCAGGCCATGCCGGGCCACGCGCACGGGGTCCGTGCGGCGCGTGCGCTGCCACTGCCAGCCGCCCCGCTTGCAACCCCGGAAGCCCTGCTCGATCCAGTGGCGGCAGGCGTACAGGGTCGCGTCGGTCTGCGCCGGCGGCGTGTCCGTCAGCAGGAGCCAGGGCTCCTTGTGGTCCCGGGTCGGCACCCACTCACCGCCGGTCGGGCGGGAGGTGATGTGCGCCAGGTAGCGCAGGACCGGATGTCAGCCCAGGTCCACAATCTGTCGCCACAGGTCCCGGCTGCCCAGTCCCTGGTCGCACAGGACGTGCACCGGGATCGCATGCCCGCGGTAGACCACGCTGACCATCAGGGCCACCCATGCATCGGGCAGCCGCGGCCCGCCGATGGCTCGCCAAAAACGCAACGGCGGTGCCCCGGATCAGAACTGCGCCCGACTCCTCGTGCTACAGGCAGGCGCAGGGTTGCCTGTTGCAGTCACTTGCGGGCATTCAGGGCTTTCAGATCGGCGCAATTCCAATCCAGCATTTTCCGGTCGGCCGTAACCAGTTCGATGTTGTGGTGCAGGGCCGTGGCCACAATGATGCGGTCGGCCGGATCATTTTCGTCCCATGCCAACGCAAAGGCACGAAACAGGATGGCACTGTTGGCAACGAGTTCCGTCACGCCCTGTGCCAACAAACCATCCCACCACTTGGCGATGGTTAGGCCGTCAGGGAACAACACCCTGCCGCGCTTCACTTGATAGCCTGCATCCCAGACGGTAAATGACGACAAGGCCACCGTGTCCATCTCGAAGGCGTTCTGGATCTTGTTCCACGCTCGCCGTCCCAGGCGGGGATCGTTGATTGTGAACCAATGGGCCACATGGGTATCGAGCAGGATCACGCAGGCGCCGCTTGGTCCGCGCGATATGCATCAGCGGTGTCCGGGGCGGAAACGATGTCCCCGCGGATTTCCACCTTGCCCTGGTACATGCCCGCTAGGCCGTGGATCACGAGTTCGGTGTTTTGCTCCTGACTGATCCGCCTGCCGACGGCGACGGCTTCCTGCTTGGTGGCGAAGTGGCCGATGAAATTCGGATTCCCGGCCTTTTTGACACTCCAGCCTCCGTCGGGATGGGGAACGATATGATGCGATTTCGCTTTCTTGGACATGGTGGCAGCCTTGGGCAAACAGAGAGAGTTGCCGACGGATAATCGTACTTCAATTCCGCCATGGTACACGGCAGTTTGGTCCGTCAGCCGATCAACTACGGAGGTGTGCCCCGGGCGTGACAGACCGCGAAGGTACCGGGGTCCGGCGAGCCGAGACCGTTGTTCAGCCGGGTGCCCTCCGGACGCGTCACGCCCGTTCTTTGCAGGAGCCCGAACCGTTGCGGGGACCTGAAGTCCGAATTGGCCAGTGTCAGGGCATTGACAAAGTCGCGTCAGGGCCAGTTGGTCACCGCCACAGTCGTCGCTTGACCACGACCTGAGCCTGGCGTCAGGGCAGAATAGGCATGCGGTATGAACAGCCTAATGCAGTAAATAGGATCCAAACCAGTGGTTCGGGGTTCCCAACCATTTTCGCAACCAAGAGGGCCGTTCTGCGTCTTAATGGGATATCGCAACCTCACAGACGCATCGCAGCCCTCATGCCCGTCATTGTCCCACAACTCGACACCCTCTCCGCCACCACGGTCCATCGGCTGGTGGACGACTTCATGACCGACCTGGAAGCCATCCCGGACCACCTTGTTAACAGGCTGCTGAAGAATAGGTTTGGGATGCCAGCGGTACCCCCAAAGGTGCGCGGAATGGGTGTTTAGGCGGTCCGCGGGACCCTGAAACCCCCAGCGCGGCCTCCGCGCGCGGGATCCGTGGGCCCCGCGGGTC
>MPMO01000015.1 GCA_002238555.1 Caldilineaceae bacterium bin34 | reverse complement strand
GCACGTCTCCCACACCGCCCCTCCGGGGATCCGGTCGGCCCCGCGGCCTACGCACCCGCAGGACCCCCATGGAACGCCCGGCCCGCGGGCGCACGGCAGGCGGATCCGCCTGCCGATCCCCCACACCCGGAGCCTCTCACATATACCTGTCAAGGGGATCCCCGCGGGTGGAGCGGATCAAACTGCACAAGTTGACGGACATCCTGGTGCTGTCCGTGCCGGGGTCATCTGCGGTGCGGACCGTCTTGTGGCCATCACCCTCTTGGGCCGGCCCAACGAGGCCTGGCGGCGCACCTTCCCGGGCTACCCCCGGATCCCCTCGCACGACACGCTGGGACGGTTCTGCGCGCGGCTGGATGGGCCCGGTTCGAGGAGGACTTTCGGGACGGGGTGCAGGATGTCTGTGTGCGGACCGAGGGCCAGGCCGTGCCCAAGCACGGGCGCGGGTCCCACGACCGGGAGCGGGGCCTGGGACAAGGACTATCTGTGCCGGCTGATCGGCCTCGACCCCGAAACCCGTTTAGATGCAATCGCCCTGCGTCCAGGCGGCACTGTTTCACTCTCGTTGATATTGGTTCAAGGCCTGGAGTGGGACGAGGGGCCCTCGATAATTGGTTTGCATCAATCAACCAAAGCGGACCCCTCGTCGTGGACTTCAGTCCCAGTCCCTGCCCACCCCGAACGCCCACCGAGCCCTGCCTGGTGCCGCAACGGCACCAATCCCCGTCACCTAGTCGGCCTTGGTCGGCTGCGGATCCAGCGCTGGCCGTGCAAAGCCTGCCTCTGCAGTGCCTCGCCCCTGCCGCCCGCCAGCGCCCGGAGGCCTTTCGGCGGCTGGCGGCCCGGCTGTACGTGTGGTGTGTCAACTACCGGGGATGGTCGGTGGTGCTGGCGACTCTGGGCTGCGGGGTGGGTGCCGCCACTCTGTGGCGGGACGTGCAGGCGGTGGTGCCCGACCCGTAGGCCTCTCTGCCCGCGTGGCTGGCGGTGGACGAGACCTGGCTGCCCACTGGGGGCAACCACCGCTTGGTGGGCGTGGTCTTGGGACCGAAAGGCGAACAGCTGGACCTGCGCCTGGCGGGGCCGGGCTTCGACGGGAAAGGCTGGTTCAAGCACTTGGAGACGCGCGGTGCGCGGGGGTGACGACCGACGACGATCCCGTCTACGGCTCAGCCCTGAAGGCCACGGGCCTGGACCGGCAACTGTGTGCCATGCACCTGCGGCGCACCGTGGGACGGCACATCCGGCACTTGGACAAGGACTCCCTGACACACCTGGACCGCACCGTGTTGCCGATCCTGCAATGGCTGGTCCGGGCGCGGCCGCTGGCGGCGGAATCGGTCCTGGTAGCACTCTGGGAGGCAGTGATGGCACACATCATGGCCTGAGGCGGGGGCTGGCGGGGGCCTGAACCGGAGGAGGTGTCGATGCAGGGACCTGAGCGAAATCAACGAATGTGAAACAGGGTTACCAACTGCAGTATCGGGAAATCAAGCCACCGGTGGCGGATCTGTTCGCTTTGGTGCTGCTTGGCGCACCGGCTTGTACCAAGCGTGACTTTATCGCTCCCGGACTGGATGTAGGGCTGCCATTGGATTGCGGTCCCACGCCGCGGTAGGGGAGCACGGTGTGTCAAACATCAGGCACATCCGATGGCATCCGTGAACTGTTCCTGCTACGGCGGCCTTGAGACTCCGCCCTACGGGCCGCTGTGCGGCCGGTGAACTCGCTGTCCTTGATCGCTGGAAGTGGTATGGCTGAACCAACCCAAAGACCGGGTCAAACAACCACGCCTCCGAAATCGTTTTCTTGCTTGGCCAGTTGCGCATCGCGGGCACTGATTCAGCGGACGGTGCCGTCGGGCCTGCGTCCGTTCCCCATGTCTCTTGGAATGGCGGTCCGCCTGCGTCTGGGTTCATAGTTGCGCCATTCCTGCGGTGCATTGATGTCCTGTCCGCCGTGAGCCGTGATTCTGGGGCGGACCTTCACCAGCACCGGCGTGTTCACGCTGGCACCGGCCAGAATGGCCTGGCCGCGGGACAGGCTGGGCAGTTCGTTGATGAGATCGCGGCCCACGCTCTCGATGGATTCCGCGATCTTCGCCTGGTCCACCGGGTTCACGATGCGCATCAGGCACTGCGTCATGCACTGGCTTAGGACATCCGCATCCAAGCGTCCCGGCCGTTGGCTGACCAGGCCAATGCTGACCCCGAACTTCCGTCCCTCGCTCAGGATGCGCTTGAGGATGGGAGATGAGACCGCGTGTTCGTGGGCCGGACTGAAGTTGTGCGCTTCCTCCAGCAGCGTGAACACCGGAAATCCCAGGTCGTTGGCGTCGCCGTGGCCCCGGTTCTTGATGGAGTCGGTGCGGGACTTCATGACCCGCCGCAGGATGGTGGTGACAATCATCCGCTGCTCGGACGTGTCGATTTCGTTGAGTTGCAGGGCCGTCAACTGGCCCGGCTGGTAGAGCTGTGTCAGTTCCAGCTCTTCGCTGTCGGTGAACAGGCTGCTGTTGGCCAGGCGGCTTTCCAGGCGCCAGCGCAGGGCCTGCGTGGTGCCGTCCTCCCTGGATCCGTTGCCGGCATCGTCCTCGGAGTCTCGGCCGGTCGCCTCGACCGCCTTCAGCAGATCGGTTAACGTATACCGCTCCTTGCGGGTCCGGACCCGTTTCAGGGCTTCCCGCAGCCTGTGCTTCATCAGTTCCGACATGTCCGGCAGATAGGCGTTCAGGTCGGCTTCGGACAGACTGTCAATGCGCACCTTTACCTGATCGGGCTGGAGGACACGGATGGTGGGGAGGTACCCGTTGGACGCGAAACGGGTCCGGTGTTCCTCCGCCATTTGGCGGAGGGTGTCGTACTCGCCGTGCGGATCCACGACCAGGACGGCGGCCCGGTTCTTTTCCCGCATCATTTCTTCCAACAACACCCCGGCCAGGTAGCTCTTGCCGCTGCCGGTGGTGGCAATGATGGCCAGATGGGTGCTGGTGAAGGCGGCCACGTTGAGAGCGATTGGGACCTCCGACGGTGCACGGGTGATGAGGTCCCCCACCAGGGCGCTGCCGGCCGCCGTCGGTTCCACCGCATTCAGAATCCTGGTCAGTTCGGCGCTGGAGGTCAGGTGAATCGGCAGTCCGCTGCTGGGCGTGATGCGGGGATTGATGAAGTCCCTGACCTGACTGTCGAAGTGACCCAGAATGGAGACGGTCAGGGCAAACAGATCCGTGTTTGACCTGGCTGACCCCTGATCGAAACCGAGCAGTCCGGCCACCCTTGCGGGAGCGATGTCGGGGTTCGCCATGAACTCGTCCGGCCACAGGCGCACCGCTTCCCGCTGGGTGACGCGTCCGTAGATGCGCACGCCGCCTTCGATGGCGGGATCCTCGAAGTAGACGAATTCCCCAATGCGCGCCGACTGGTCCGGATCCGGTGACACGAACACGAACTCGGACACCGACTCCCCCGGGCCCCGCACCAGTCCCAGGGGGCCGCCGGTCCGGCTCATCGCAGGCCTCCCACGATGGACTTCCACTTGACCATGTTCTCCACCACAGTCAGGGCATCGCCGTGTTCGGGAAAGTTGGCGCGCAGGAACCGCAACTGATGCAGCAGCAGATCCTGGGCCAGGGGATGGTTCCAGTTGATCAGGAACGGCAGGTAGTCCACCTGCAGCCCGCGGTCCCCTTGTTGGTGAAACCGCGCGACATCGGCTTTGGGCATGGGGTGGACCGGTGCGTTCATCATCGGGGCGTGGGGCGGAACCGATTGCAGGTACTCGGTGTCCGGGGTCTCCCAGCCAATCCCCACGACCTCCACCGCGGTGAAGTCGGCCTGCAGGTAGGGCGGCAGCGTGATGTCGAAGTCGTCGGACACCATCTGCGGGTTGAAGGGCGACCCGAAGTCCGGATTGACCACATGCGTGTTGCAGATCAGCCCCACAATGCGGCCCAGGGCTCCCCCCAGGTTGTCTCCGGACTCAACCGTCACGAAACGGCCGAACCGGAAGTCCTCGGCGTGGGGTGTGTGGTCGATTTCCCTGTGGCGGTAGATGCGGCACAGGTACTCCACATGGGAGTTGGTCTTTACGATGCAGCCGATGGCGTTGGCTGAGGCGCTGTTGCCGGACAACGGACGGTCCCCGAAGAATTGACAGTCGGGTCCATGTTACCGCCCGCCCATGCCGGAGAGCGTAATCCCGCGCTGGAACCAGTTCTGCCCCACCATGTACACCGCCAACACGGGCACCAGCGCGATCACCGATCCGGCCATCAGCAAATTCCAGGCGGTGTTGTATTCGCCCTGGAAAGCGCTCAGGCCCACCGGGATCGTCCGCATTTCGTTGGAGGCGGTCACCACCAGCGGCCAAAGGAAGGAGTTCCAGGAACCCAGAAAGGAAAAGATGGACAGGGCCGCCAGGGCCGGGCCGCTCAGCGGCAGGATGATCTGCCACCAGATGCGGAGGGTGGAAGCGCCGTCCATGCGCGCGGCCTCGTCCAGTTCCATGGGCAGGCTGGAGAAAAACTGGCGCAGCAGAAACACGCTGAAGGCCGAAAAGGAGGTCGGAAAAATCAGGGCCTGGTAGGTGTTGTACCAGCCGAGCACCCGGGAGATCAGGATGAAGTTCGGAATCATCGTGACCTGGAACGGGATCATCAACGTGGCCAGATACAGAAGGAAGAGGGGATTGCGGCCCTTGAAGCGCAGCCTGGCAAAGGCGAAGGCGGCCAGGGCCGCGGCCAGCACCTGGATCAGGGTTGACGACACGCTGACGATGGCACTGTTCAGATAGAAGCGGTCAAAGGGCAGGGCGGTCAGGGTGTCCCTGTAGTTGGACCAGGCAATTTCCGTGGGAATCCAAATTGGCGGGTATTTGAATATTTCCTTCGGCAACTTGAGCGAGGTGGACAGCATCCACAGGAACGGCATGACCATGAAGAAGCTGCCGGCCAACAATCCGACCTGCAGCACGATGCTGCCGATGCGTCGGCGCACGCGTCGGGTTGGCCGCATCTGTTCCGCCGCCAACGGTTCAACGGCCATCTTCGGTCTCGTAGTGAACCCAGCGGTGCTGCATGCGGTTCTGCAGGAAGGTGAAGGCAAAGATGAACGCGAACAGAACCCAGGCCACCGTGCTGGCCATGCCAAAGCGGCGGTACTCAAACGCGTTGACATAAACGTAGTACACGATCGTGGTGGTGGCCTGGGCCGGACCGCCGCGGGTCATGACGAACGCCTCGTCGAACAGCTGGAATGCCCCGATCATTTGAATGACCATCAGAAAAAACGTGGTCGGCGAGATCATGGGCAGCGTGATGTACAGCAGCCGACGCCAGCTGGTGGCACCGTCCACCTCCGCCGCGTCGTACAGCTCCACCGGGATGGCCTGCAAACCCGCCAGGTAGATCACCATCGTGAAGCCGACGTTTTTCCACAGCGTGAGAATCACGACGGCCGGTCGCGCCCAGGCGGGATCGGTCAGCCAGTCCGGCGGCTGGACGGGAATGCCGGTCAGTTCGTTGAGGCGCCAGATGGCGGCGCTCAGGATGCCGAAGTCCTTGTTGAAGATCCACTGGAACACCAAGGCCCCGGCCACGATGGTGGTCACGACCGGCATGAAATAGATCAGCCGGTAGACCGCCAGACCCTTGATGGCCTGGTTGAGGGCCAGGGCCACGGCCAGGCCCGCCGCCAACTGCAGCGGCACAATGGTCACCGTGAAGTAGAGCGTGTTGCCGAGCGCCTTGAAGAAGGTGGGATCGCGGCGGAACAGGTTCAGGTAGTTGGTGAGGCCGACGTATTCGCCGGGCGACAGCAGGCTCCACTCGTACAGGCTCAGCACGAGCGCTGCGACGACCGGGATCAGAACGAACAGAATGAAGCCCGCCAGACTGGGCAGGAGGAACAGATAGCCCTCGGACTGCTGGTCGGCGCGCCAGCGCCGCCACCGGGGAAGCGGACGCAACGGGGACGCGCCGGAAGCCACGGCCGGTAAAAAAAGGCGGGCGCCGCCGAGGACAGCGACACCCGCCGAAATGTCAGGCTCGGGTTTGCCTACTTCGGGAAGTCCTCATCCTGCAGATACTGGTTGACGCCCTCGCAAACCGCTGCCGCCGCATCGGCGGGGGTCAGGTCGCCGGTCCAGATCTGGTTGATGTGGGGCGACACGAAATTGCCGCTCAGGTAACCCCACTCCGGGAAGTAGCCGAAACGGCCCACGGTGGCGTTGAGGCCCTCCGTCAGGAACGCCTGGCGGTTGGCCGGCGGGTTGTCCGGATTGAGGAAGGCATCGGACATGGCGGTGGATTGCAGCGCCGGGAAAATCTCCCCGGATGCGGTGTAGATCCGCTGGCCGCCGTTGGTGCTCTGCAGCCACTGCAGGAAGTGCCAGGCATCCTCCTTGTTGTCGCTGCCCGCGCTCATGGTCCAGGCTGCTCCGCCGGCACTGGCTGCGCGGCGGCCGCCGTCCGGAATCGGGACCACGGAAACATCGTAGTTCATCTCGGCCGCGTTGAATGCGCTGACGCGGCTGGCATTCTGGATGATCATGGCAACCTGGCCGGCCTGGAACACGGCTGCGTCGCCGCCGGCCTGGTTCAGGTTGTCGCTGGTCATGGCGGCGTCGGTGGCCATCAGGTTGGCGAAGAACTCAAGTCCCTGTACCGCCTCGGGCTGGTCTAGGGTGCACGCGGACGGATTGCGGTAGTCGTCCAGCAGGGCGCCGTGGTTCTGGAGTACCCACAGCATGTACTTGCCGCCCTCCATGCCGAGGCCGTAGCGGGAGACCCGGCCCGTATCGTCCACCACCTTGAGCTGGTTGGCCGCGGTTTCGAGGTCCGCCCAGGTCCAGGTTTCGTCCGGATAGGGGACCCCAACCTCGTCGAAGACGTCCTTGTTGTAATACAGGACTTCAAGGCCAATGTCGCGCGGGAAGCCGTAGACGTCGCCGTCGTACTTCGCGGACTCAAGGAGGTCCGGCCAGTAGTCGTCCACGTTGTAGCCGTCCCGGTCGATGAAGGGCTGGAGGTTCTCCAACACACCTTCGGCCGCATAGGACGGGGTGGGCCACAGGAACAGGATGTCGGGAATGACGGAACCGTCGCCGCCGGCCCACAGGGCCTGCATCTTGGTGAAGTAGTCGCCCCACGGTTCGGACAAAATCTCAATTGTCACATCGGGGTTTTCGGCCATGTACGCGTCGGCCACCGACTGGTGGGTTGCAAGCTCGGCCGGACTGCCCCACATGGCCCAGGTGACGACGGTTTCTCCGGGCGCGGTTGCAGCTGGCGGTGCCGCGGCGCAGCCGGTCACGGCAATCGCCAGCACGCCCAGCAACGCCAGGATGGTAAGAACTCGGGTTCGCATCAGTGCCTCCTCGCAGGACGGGCAAGAACAATCCAAGGGAACGATTTCCAGGGACGGCCAGATTATAAAACAGGCCGGACTTTGGCTCCGGACCGAGCCAGGATTACTTCCGGACCACCGTGACCAGGCTGCCGGGCGCCACGTTCCCGAGGAGCGTACGCTCGCCGTCCGGCCAGGCGATGGTCACTTGGACATCCCGTTCCGGTTCGCCCAGGCCGAAGTGCAGCCGGGGCGCGCGGCCGGAAAGGTAGCTGTCGGCCACGTGCACGGTCCGGACCCACCGGTTGGCATCCGCAGCCACGACCACCCGTGCGCCAATCGCATGACTGTTGCCGCCCGATTCCTGCCGCAGATCCAGCTGCAGTCCGACGCCTCCGCACAACCGGTTTTCGAACAGGGCCGCCGGACTGCGCAGATTGTTGACCGCGATGTCGAGGTCGCCGTCCCGGTCCAGATCGGCCATCACCATGCCCCGGCCGCTTGCCTGATCGCCGAGGTTCCATTCCGGAGCGGGCATCAGGGACCCGTCCGCGCCGCTGCGAAAGGCATGGTTCCGCTCCACCAATTCGTGGTCGGGCAGATGGGCGAAAAGCGTGGCCTCGATCATGCCGTTGACCACATACAGGTCCAGCCAACCGTCGTTGTCCAGATCGCCGAAGCTTCCGGCCCAACTCCAGCCGGTGGCCGCCAACGGATGCGAGTCCGCGGCATCGACCCAGCCGCCGTTGTCGTCCGCGGCGACCTGCAGTACGTTCTGCATGCGTTGGCGTGCATCGTGGTCCTCCATCGCCCCCGCCATCATGGCCTCCATGACCGGCTGCCAGGCCGCGAGCGCGTCCTGGTCGTCGGGCACGGGTTTCATGTCGGTGGCAAAGAGATCGAACCGGCCGTCGTTGTTGATGTCCCCGGCCGACAGGCTCATCGTGGAATGGGTGGTCACGTCGAACGGCTCGATGGTGTGCCAGCCGTCGGCCTCCTGCTGGAAAATGAAGTCCGGCGTGGCGAAGTCGTTGCCGACCAGCAGTTCCGCCGTTCCGTCGCCGGTCACGTCGAGAAACAGGGTTGCCAGGGCCTGCGCCTGCAATGTCAGCTGCCGCAGGCGAAATCGGCCGTTCTCCATGCTGAAGAGATAGACACCCCCCGCATGGTTCATCAGGAACTCGCTGCCGAACAGGTCCTTGAGTTCCGCGTCGTACGTGGCCGCCCCTAGGTCCAGATCCCCGTCGGCGTCCACGTCCAGCCAATCCATGGAGTAGAAGGGCCGATCGATCCCGCGCAATACCATGGGCTCGAACATGGCGGCCCGTTCGTCCGCGCCCGTGTTGCGCCAAACCGCCAGACCGGATCCCCTGCGCGTGGTGGCAATGTCGAGAAGGCCGTCGCCATCCACGTCGACCAGCTGGACTTCGCGGGTCAGGCCCTCGCCTAGTGGTTGCGGTTCGAAGGATAGGTTGCCGGCATTCCAAAGAATGGTGTTGGACTGCGCATAGCCCCCCAATACAAGATCGAGCCTACCGTCGCGGTCCAGATCCCCGGCCGCAATGCCGGACCCGTTGGCATCGAACCCGGTCACGGTCCATTCCGGTGCCGTTGTCTCGTGGGGCAGCGTGTGCCTGTGAAACGAGTTGTCGCAGGCGGTCGCGCCGCGCTCGGTCGCGACCCGAACCTTGACCGGAACCGACGTTTCGACCCGTGGCGTCTCCGGAGTTGGCGGGACCTGTGGCAGGACGCAGCTTGCCAATGACAGGGTGATCAGGAATGTCAATCCGGCCCTGAAACGGTTACGATTTTCGGCAGACATGGTCGTTGGCACCCTGATGTCTGTAATATGAAAGGACAGCGGCCTGTGTCCGACCAAGTGGACTCCGCCCGGGCCGCATTGTAGGTTCAACGCGGTACAGTGCCGCGAACCGCCTGTCCGCGTACGGGCCGCACACCCGGCCTGTCAGTACGAGAGCCAATGACCAAACTCATCATTGTTGAATCCCCCACCAAGGCCCGGACGATTCAGCGGTTCCTGCCGAGCGGGTACACCGTCCTCGACAGCCGCGGCCATATCCGGGGCATGCCCCGGTCGGCCAGCGAAATTCCGGCCAAGTACAAACAGGAGCCCTGGTCCAACCTGGGCATCAATGTCGACCGGGACTTCGAGCCCATCTACATCGTGTTTCCGGAAAGCCGTGAAACGGTGCGCGAGCTGAAGCAGGCATTGCGCTCGGCGGACGAACTGCTGATCGCGACCGATGAGGACCGCGAGGGCGAGAGCATTGGTTGGCACCTTTGCGACGAACTGCAACCCAAGGTTCCGGTGCGGCGGGTTGTCTTCCATGAAATCACCCGTGCGGCGGTCGAAGAGGCCCTGGCCAATCCGCGCGGGTTGGATGCCAATCTGGTCAATGCCCAGAAGGCCCGGCAAATCCTGGATCGGTTGATTGGATACTCGGTTTCCCCCCTGTTGTGGAAGAAGATTGCCAGCAAGTTGTCGGCGGGACGCGTTCAGAGCGTGGCCGTTCGCATCCTGGTGGACCGTGAACGCGAGCGCGCGAAATTTATTCAGGGCAGCTTCTGGACCTTGGAGGCCGCCTTGGCGCGCGCCTCGGGGACGGGTGCCGATGGGGTATTCAGGACCCAACTGAGGAAGCTGAATGGCCGGCGCCTGGCAACGTCGGGCGACTTCGACGACAACACCGGTCAAATCAGGGAGAGCCTGGATCGTCTGGTGCTGGGGGAGGTTGAGGCCGGCGAAGCGGTCCGGCAGTTGGAGGCGATGAACTGGAGGGTTCAGCGGGTCGCGGAACGGGAAGGCAGGCGGCAACCCAGTCCGCCCTTCACCACAAGTGCCCTGCAGATCGAGGCGAATCGCCGGTTTGGCATGTCGGCCGAACAGACCATGCGAACGGCGCAAAGCCTGTACGAGAACGGCCACATCACCTACATGCGGACCGATTCCGTCAGCCTGGCTCCCGAGGCGGTGCGGGCCGCCCGCAAGCGGGTGGCTGTCCAGTTTGGGGCGGAACAGCTCACCGACAAGCCGCGCGTGTTCAGGGCCAGGCAGCAGAATGCCCAGGAGGCCCACGAAGCCATCAGGCCCGCGGGCGAACGCATGCTGCCGGTTGGGGAAAAGGGGTTGTCCGGTCGTGAAAGGGATCTGTATGACCTGATTTGGCGGCGCACGGTCGCCACGCAAATGATCGATGCCCGGATTCGCAACGTGACCGTGGATGTCGCGGTTGCCACCGACCCGTCCCGGCCCAGTCCGGCATCTCCCGCCGGTTCCTTGACAGTCCAGTCCGCCGAGTTCCGTGCCACGGGCCTCACCGTGCTCGTTCCCGGCTTCCTGCTCGCGAACCCGGACATGGTGGTCTCCAAGTCGCTGCCCGACCTGGCCGAGGGGGATGCCTTGGCAGTCCGAAAGCTTGAAGGTCAGGGTCACGAAACCCGGCCGCCGGCCCGGTATACCGATGCCTCGCTGATCAAGACCTTGACGGATAACGGAATCGGCCGGCCGAGCACCTACGCGACCATCATCGAGACCGTGCAAAGTCGAGGTTACTGTTTCAAGCGGGGGCAGCAGATGGTGCCCACCTTCACGGCGTTTGCGGTGGTCAAGCTGCTGGAGGAGTCGCTCAACGACTTGGTCGACTTCGAGTTCACGGCCCGGATGGAGGACAACCTGGACAACATCGCAGCCGGCGACGCCGTTTGGCTCGCGTACATGCAGGACTACTATCTCGGCGACCAGGGTTTGGAAGTGCAAATCGCCGAGTACGAGGCCAACATCGATCCGGGAATCTACAGGACCGTGGAGCTGTCCCGGTGCCGCTATCAGGTGGTCATCGGACGGTATGGCCCGTTCATCGAAAAACCGGCCGGAGGCGACGGTGCATCCACGGATGCCAACGCCGGCAAGCCGGAGCAGCGCGTGATTGTCTCGGTGCCCGAGGACCTGGCACCTGCCGACTTGACCACGGAACTGGCGGACGAACTGTTTCGGCGCAAGGAAGCCGGACCCGCGGTGCTGGGCCGCGATGCCATGGATTCTGCGGACATCCAGTTGCGGCATGGGAGATTCGGCCCGTATCTTCAACTTGGCCTGCTGGATGGGGCGGACGGACGGCCCAAGCGTGTGTCCTTGCCCGACGGGTTGTCTCCCGAACAGGTCACGCTCGAACAGGCGAGGGAACTGCTGGCATTGCCCGTCGTGCTGGGCTCCCATTCGGAGAACGGCATGGAGGTCACGAAGCACATGGGGCGCTATGGACCGTACGTATCGTGGAACGGGAAGTCGGCATCGCTCAAGGGGGACGACACCATCTTCAACATTTCACTGGTCCGGGCCGAGGCACTGCTGGCCGCGGCGCGTCCGGGCCGGACAACCCAAGCCCGTGTTCTGGCGGATTTGGGCCCGGTTCCGGGCAGCGATGACGACGAACCGGTTCAAATCCTCGACGGCCGGTACGGGCCTTACATCAAGTACCAGAAAGTCAACGCGTCCCTGCCCAAGGACACGCCGGTCGAGTCGGTGGACATGCAGCTGGCGTTGGAGCTGATAGAGAAAAGGCGCAACGCACCCAAGCGCCGGCGGTCCAAGGGCACGTCCCGATCCAAGTCCGGCGCCAGATCCGGGAGTCGCTCCGCCAGGACTGCAAAACGCTCCGGTTAGCCGTTTGCAAACGCTACCGGGAGGTCGCGTCCGTGGACCACGTGCGCGCCCGGCATCACAGGGGCCGGGCTGTGTGATCCCCAACCTGGGCTGTTTCCCCTCCGGCAATTGCAGCCTGTGGACACCAGACGGCCATCCGCATCCACAACCCGTGTGGGGTTGCAGGCTCGGAACAAGGACCAAGAGCGCAGTTCCAACTGCCTGAGGCCGGTTGCAGACACGGAAAACGGCCACAAACCACAATCCCGGCCAGGTATTCGAATCCCTTACCTTTTGACATAAGTGCCGCGACCGCGGCACAGGCGGGGGACGCCTTGATCGCAGGAGGGCATCGGATGTCCGAACCGGACTTGGATGCGCCGACGGTACGGCCGTGTCCGGGTCAGTCCGCCCAGCTGGGCGGAGGGGGTGCCAATTCCACCTTGATCAACAGGTAGTTCAGCGCGTAGTTCGACAACACGGTTGAGAATGCAGGCCCAAACAGCAACAGGGGAATGAAGGCCGGCAGCGAGAAAAGGAAGAGGATCGTGATCTTGAACAAGGTGACCAGGACGCAGAACAAGGGGTGCTGCAGTACCAGAATCAGGGCGTTCTTGTAGATCAACGCCAGGGAGACGTCTTCCTGTTCCCAAAGGAGGGGAAACACGAACTGGGTGACCAGAAGGAAGAGGAACGCGACCCAGATCAGGGGGATTACCAGAAGCTGCACAAACGGGGACTGGATATTGCCGTAGAACCAAATACTGACCACTATCACCACCGAGCCGAGGAAATTGCCCCAGTACATCAGGTAGGCCAGACCCTTGTGCATGCGCAGGCCTTCGTAGAAGAAGTCGCTGTCGATGCGCCGGTAGGTTGCTGTACGGTGGGCCACCCGGTGCATTGCCGTGTGCGCGAGGGGAGCCAGGATGACCGTCAACGTCCCCACCCACCACAGGACGCTCATCCACACATACGGAAACAGGTCCCCATAGACCGATTTGATCGTCTTCCACAACACCGTCCCGGAGCGGACGACCGAATCGTTGATGCCTTGCAGGAAGCTCATGGGGTCAAGCCTGACGGAGAGTGGGTGACCGGGACCTGTATCGGGCCGCGTTGTGTTGCCGGGAATGGCCGGTCGCTGCGGATTATATGCCCTGCCCCGAATGGACAGGCTAGAATGCAGGCAGGTTCCGGTCAGGGAACGGGCCGGGCGAGGCCGCCGGACGAAAAGTCAGGCACAGGTGCGGGCCCGGGTCGCGGTGTATCCCGGAAGTCGTCGCAAGACAGGACAGGACATGGCTAAGAACAGGGTTCTTGTCGGTGTGGCCTGGCCATACTCCAATGGCCAGCAGCATATCGGACACATCGCCGGAGCATACCTGCCTCCGGATGTGTTCTCGCGCTTCAACCGGATGCGGGGCAACGACGTTTTGATGGTCAGCGGGTCGGACACGCACGGCACGCCGATTACCGTCCTGGCCCAGCAGGAGGGCATCGAACCCGACGCGGTGGTTGAACGCTACCACCCGATGTTCATTGATGCCTATTTGAAACTGGGCTTGACGTTCGATCTCTTCACCCACACGGATACCGAGGTCCATTGGGACGTGACCCAGGAGATGTTCCTGGTGCACCGCGAGAAGGGCTACATCTACGCCGACACCCAGGAACAACTCTACGACCCCGTCGCCGGGCAGTTCCTCCCCGACCGGTACGTTGTCGGCATCTGCCCCTATTGCAGCAGCCACGAGGCCCGGGGCGACCAGTGCGACAACTGCGGGAAGTTGTACAACGCCACCGAGTTGCGCAAACCAAGGTCGACCATTTCGGGTTCCACCGAACTGGAAGTGCGGGAAACCGAGCACTTCTTTCTGGCTCTGGACAAGCTGAACGCGGACCTGCTGGCGTGGTTGAAGGACAGCAAGGAGGAGTACTGGCGTCCGCAGGTCTATCGCTTGACACTGTCGGAACTGGAGCGCGGCGAACTGCGCGGCCGGCCTATTACGCGGGACATCGACTGGGGCATCAATGTCCCCGTTGAAGGCTGGGAGGACAAGCGGATATACGTTTGGTACGACGCCGTGATCGGGTACCTGAGCGCAGTCGTGGAGCATGCGCTCCTGAGTGGCGATCCGGATGGCTGGCAGACTTGGTGGAAAACCGGTGCCGGTCAAGGCAGTCGGGTGTACAACTTCATTGGCAAGGACAACATCGTGTTCCATGCCATCATCTGGCCGGCCATGTTGTTGGGACGCGACGGCTTCTGCCTTCCGTACGATGTGCCGGCCAACGAGTACCTCAACATGAAGGGCCGGAAGTTCAGCAAGAGCCGCGGGATCAGCATCTCCATCAACGACATGATGGAACGGTACCAGGCCGACGCCTGGCGCTATGCCTTGACGGCCATGGCGCCGGAGACCTCCGATGTCGATTTCACATGGGACGACTTCATCGAAAGGGTAAACAACGAACTGGTTGCCAATTGGGGCAACCTGGTCAACCGCGTAACGGGGTTTGCCTATCGGGCCTGTGACGGCATGGTGCCGGAACCGGGCGAGCTGGAACCGGTCGATGCGACCCTGTTGGCGGAAATCCGCAAGGGATTCATGGAGGTTGGCACCCTGTACGAGGGTGTGCATCTCAAGGCCGCCCTGGAGGCCTGCCGCCGGCTCAGCCAGAAGGTCAACCAGTACCTGAACGCCCGCGAACCGTGGCAGGTCATCAAGTCCGACCGGCAACAGGCCCACACCATCATCTACACCGCATTGCAGGCCGTCGACTGGCTCAAGATCATGTGGGCGCCGATACTGCCGTTTTCGTCCCAGATGCTGCACGAGGACCTGGGACACGAGGGGCGGTTGTTTGGCCGGCAGTACACTGAAACGGTGCCGGATGCCCGCGGCGAGCACCTTGTCCTGCGTTACGACCATGCCGGTGCGCGCGGTGAATGGGCTGCCACCGATTTGTCGGCCGGCCAACCGATGCGCAAGCCGCGGGTCCTGTTCACAAAACTGGATGCCGACGAGGTCCTGGCCAGGGAGACGTAGCCGGATGATTGCCGTCCCAGTCCCAACCAAGCGGACCGGTCCTGCCATCAACGGGCCGATCAGGCCGCGTGTTGGCTACGGCCTGGCCGTGGAGGTCCGTTGGCCGTAGTACCTTCCCGGATCCATTCCGCAGGCGAACCCGGGCATGCATCGAATTGGGGAATCCCGCGCGGCCGTGGCCTGGTGGCCTCGTTGTTGCTGTTGCCGTTGCTGATCCTGGCATTGGTGATCTTGGTCGGTGCCGTCTATGCCTTGTGGTTCACCGATCGGATTTACCCCGGGGTGTACGTGGCGGAGATCCCGCTGGGCGGCCTCACCGTGGCCGAGGCACGGGCTGTCTTGGCCGGTTTGGAGCCGAGGGACGGTCTGGAGCCCGTCCTGGTTGAACTGGATGCCCGCCAGTTTGCGTTGGGTGGCACGTGGGATGCATCCGATCAGGCGCTGGATCTGCTGACATACCGGGCTTGGCGTCAGGGGCGCGACGGGTCTCCCGTGGCCAATCAGATCGCCAGATGGCGCCTGGCGCTGCGAGGCGCCTACCTGGATCCGCCGGTGGTCTACGACCCCGTGAAAGCCGCCGAGCTGGTGGCGCATGTCGAGCATTCCCTTGAACGGCCCGGCCGGCCCTCCGTGAGCATGGGCTCGGTTCAGGTCCCGGCGATTGACGGGTTGGAGGTGGATACCGAGCAGTTGGCGGCCGATATCGCGGCGGCGGCGGACGGCGGGCACTCCGATGCGATCCGGGTTGTGGCTGACAGCTCGACCGCCGGCATGCCGGTATCCCTGCCGACGGATTTCAATCGAAGCACGGTGGTGGTTGAAGACTCCGCACGAGGGCTGAGGTTGGCCCTGGATCCGTTCCAGCTGTCACTTGCAATGCAAGGACCAGGCTTCCGAGATCTCGATCTTGAGGTTCTGGTGGCCCTTGTTGCGCGATGGGAACCACTGCTGGCCAGGCCCCCGCGCGAGGGTCGGTTCGCCTTTGATCGCAGCACTGGAAGGTTGCAGGTGGTTGCCCCGAGCCAGACGGGGCTGGCCTTGGATGTGGAAGGTACGGCACGTGCCGTCGCGGATGCCGTGGCTCTTGGCCACAACCGGGTCCAGGCACAGTTCGAGGTGGTCGAGCCGGTGGTAGGCACCGACAATCCCGAGGCTTACGGGATCCGGGAGCTTGTCGCGTCCGGTACGACCTGGTTCAAGGGCAGTAGCGCCTCCCGCATCCACAACATCGAACTGACCACAAGCCAGTTGCATAACGTCATGGTGCCCCCGGGGGCGGATTTCAGTTTCAACGACACGGTCGGCGCCATCACCGCAGCCGCCGGGTATGCCGACTCTGCGATCATCTGGGGTGATCGCACGGCGGTTGGGGTCGGGGGCGGGGTCTGCCAAGTGAGCACAACCCTGTTCCGCGCGGCCTTCGACGGCGGATTTCCGATTGTGGAGCGGTACAACCACGGCTATGTGGTCAGCTGGTACGGCCAACCGGGCAAGGACGCCACAATTTACTCGCCGTACGTGGACTTTCGGTTCCGCAACGACACCGGCGCCTGGATCCTGATCCAGCCGACGTTGGACCTGGCTCAGGGAATTTTGACCTTCGACATCTTTGGCACGGCTTTCGATCGCGTCGTCACGGTTGCCGAACCGGTGATTTCCGACGTGATCGAACCGGAGGAGCCTCTCTATCTGGAAGATTCCGCGTTGGCTCCGGGCGAACAACGGCTGGTGGAGACGGAAAAGCTCGGCATGACGGTCACGGTGGACAGAACCATCGTCGAGCACGGTCGTTCCCGGACGGAAAGGTTCCGCAGTGTCTACCAACCTTGGCGCGCTGTATACCTGGTTGGCTATGATCCGGAGGCCGGAGCCGACAATGCCGACCCTGCGGACCAGGCGCCTTCCGCCGCGGGGGCTTCGGCCTAGCATGGCTCGTCGTCCGTCCACTCGGGCGGCCGTGCCGAACCTCAATCCATCATAAGAGCGCAACACCGGATCCCGGACAATCGTTGCCAACGATGGTATCTCGCAAGTAGCATTCCAGTACAGGACTCCCTGGCCATGTATCCGATAGCCAACATAGCCGAAACCAGGACACTCGAAAGCCGGGTTGTCGAGTCGGGGATCCCCGTCGAGGCCCTGATGGAACTTGCCGGCACCGAACTTGCCTCGACCTTGAATGCATGGGCACGGGCGCGACAGGTTGCCACCGGCCCCGTGTTGGTGCTGGCCGGTCCCGGGAACAACGGAGGCGACGGGCTGATTTGCGCGCGCCGGCTGCATGACGCCTGGGAACGTGTGTACGTGTACCTCTGGAACCGCTCCGACCCAGAGGATTCCCTGATCGCCGATCTCGAGCGCCGTCAGGTGCAAATCGTGCACGCGGAGCAGGACGCGGGAATGTTTGTGCTGACGCGTTGGCTGCGCCACAGTTCCTGGTGCGTGGATGCACTGCTCGGCACCGGTGCCAACCGGCCCTTGCCGGCGGATCTGGTCGCCATTTTGGACGAGGTTCGCGGGCATCGGCCGCGCCTGCGGCTGTGCTCCGCCGATTTGCCCGCCGGTGCCCTCAGCGGGACGGGGGCGGATGTGGCTGCGTTTCCTGCCGATCTCACAATCATGCTGGGCACGTTCAAATCCGAGGTCTGCCGCGATGGGCGCCTGCCAAATCTGGGCAGCATCGAGGTGGTGGACATCGGTCTGTTCCCCGAGGGATCTCGGGACACGGATGCCCAGGGGCTTCGTGCCGCGGATTTGGATTGGCTCCTTCCCCGGCGGAGCAACTACAGTCACAAGGGAACATTCGGTCGCGTCCTGTGCGCGGTTGGCAGCGGGAGGTTCCCCGGGGCGGCGATCCTGGCTGCGGCCGGGGTCCTCCGGTCCGGGGCCGGACTGGTGACGGTGGCCGGCGCGGGTCCCGTCCTCACCGGGCTGGCGGCAGGGTTGCCCGAAGCCACACACCTGCCGTTGCCGGACCAGGACGGAACGGTGCAACCCGGAGCCGCCGCGCTTGTCCTGAAGGAAGTCTCCCGCTACGAGTCCCTGCTGGTCGGTTGCGGGATCGGAAACACGGATGCCAGTGCCGCCTTCCTGCGGGACCTGCTGATCGGATTGCGAGACGCCCGCCCGATACCGCTGGTGATTGATGCGGATGGACTGAACTGCCTCGCCTCCGAAACGGACTGGCCTTTGCTTCTGCCCGAAGGGACCGTGTTGACTCCCCACGTGGCCGAGATGGCCCGTCTGTGCGGATTGCCGGTCTCCGAAGTGGCGGCCAACAGCCTGGAACTGGCGGCGGCGAAGGCCCAAGCCTGGGGCTGCCATGTGGTCTTGAAGGGCCATGCTTCGTTTGCCGCCGCGCCGGATGGCCAGGTCCGGGTGCTGGTCGAACCCAATTCCGCCTTGGCAACGGGGGGTACCGGCGATGTGCTCGCGGGACTGCTGGCTGGTCTGCGAACCCGTGTAGCCGATCCCCTGCAGGCTTCCGCGGCGGCAATGCTGGTGCTGTCGGAGGCGGGCCGCTTGAGCGGCACACGCCTAGGGCCGGACAGTACCTTGGCTTCCGATGTCCTGCAGGATGTTCCCAGGGTGTTCGCACAGCACCCCCGTTGAGGCCAACTCCGGAAATCTTCGGTGAACGGGCCGCCCGGCGCACGGCGACTCGGCAGATCGTGCCCCGGATTGGCTGCCGTCGGTTCGGCATCGCACGCCGCGCCTGATCGGTGCGCCCCCTTGAAGCCGGCGGGTCCGTACACAGCAGATCCCACATCCAACACCAGGAGCGATCACATGAACCTACAGACTTCGGACACCCGCGTCAGAATGGTGGTGGATACCAGCAGCAGCATGCCGCCCGACCTTCTGGCCCAATTCAACATTCTGGAAGTGCCAACAACGGTCCACTTCGGTTCCGATGCCTACCAGCTCAATCGGGACATTGACCTGCCCAGGTTCTTTGAGCTGCTGCAGACCCGGCCGGAACACCCGACCACCAGCCAGCCGGCCCCCACGCTGTTTGCGGATGCCTACCGGCAAGCCTTGGACGAGGGGGCTGAGAAAATCCTGGTGGTGGTTGTCAGTGCGGAACTGTCGGGTACTTGGAACTCGGCTCGCCTTGCGATCGACGAAGTGCCTGAAGCCGACATCGAACTGTGGGATTCGCGTGCCGTCAGCATCAGCAGCGGTCTGCAGGCGATTGCGGCGGCCCAACTCTTGGCGGCGGGTGGTGCCAGGCAGGACGCGATCACCCGGATGGCCGAGGTTCGTTCACGGCTCAGAAGCTACCTGACGGTGGACAATCTGGATGCCTTGGCGCGCAGCGGGCGCGTTGGCGGGTTGCAAAAGAACATGGGCAACATGCTCAACCTGAAGCCCATCCTGGCTGGTGCCGACGGCAAGGTGATTCCCGTAGCGAAGGCGCGGGGGCGGCGCAAGGCCGTAAGCGAACTGTTGCAGCGGATCGCGGCCGACATGGGGGATCAACCCGTGGCGGTGGCCGTGTCCCACGCCATGGTACCGGATGAGGCGTCCGAACTACTGGAACGGGCCCGATCGCTGCTCAATGTCGAAACCACCTACATCGTGGAGCTGGACCCGGCAATCGTGGCCCTGGCTGGTATCGGTACTTTGGGCATCGCGGCCCATCCGGTGGGCGAGGTCGCCTGAGGCCGGATGCGCGTTGCGGTTGACACGCAGGGCGGGGACCATGCACCGGCCGCGCTGGTCGCCGGCGCCCTCCTGGCCTCCGAGCGGTACCGGATTGGCCTGACGCTGTTGGGGCATCCCGACGCGATCGAGGCTGAACTGGCACGTCGGTGCCGACCCACCGGATTGGACATCGTCGCCGCCGGCCACCGGTCGGACGACGCATCGGCCCTGCGCGATCCCGGGTCCGCCGCAGCCAAGGGCGCGCAGTTGGTTCGTGCGGGAGCGGCGGACGCGCTGGTTTCCGCTGCCGACACGGCGGCGGTCCTGGCGGCTTCGCTGCGGTGGCTCGGTCGTCTTGCCGGCGCCCACCGGCCCGCGATTGCCGCCGCGGTGCCGACCCCCGACGCGCATGTGCTGGTGCTTGATGTCGGCGCCAACGCCAGTTGCCAGCCTGGCCACCTGGTCGAGTTTGCGATGATGGGCCGGGCCTTCGCGTCCGCCTGCATGTCGGTGGATCGACCCCGCATCGGCTTGTTGAACATTGGCCACGAGGAGGCCAAGGGCAACGAACTGGTTCAGGCCGCCCACCGGTCGCTGACGGAACATGGATTTCCCGGCTACGCGGGTTTTGCGGAACCCTACGCGCTCGCCTCCGGAGATGTGGATGTCCTAGTCGCGGACGGTTTCAGTGGCAACATACTGGTCAAGTCCATGGAGACCGCCAGCAACATGTTCGCGACCGGATTGCGCACCGCCTTTGCCGCCACCTGGCGCAGTCGGTTGGGGTATGTGTTGGTCCGATCCCAGGTGGGCGCGGTTCGAGCCAAGGCGGATCCGGGCCAATACGGCGGCGCGGCGCTCCTGGGCATCAACGGCGTGGTGATCGTGGCGCACAGCGGAGCCGATCCGGAGGCGGTGTGCAGCGCCGTCCGCCAGGCGCGCGATGCCCATGCCGGCCGCATGTTGGAGCGAATGGCGCGGGGTCTGGGCGAGACCCCGGAAATTCACGTGCGGCGCCTCGGCGACCCTCTCGGGAGGATCCAAGGATGAAGGTTTATCGCAACCTCGAGTACATCACCAAGCGCGAAACCCTTGGCAGGCGTTTGTTCCTGGTGGCGGTGCTGGCGCTGACCAGCGGCCTGATGGTCAGTTTTCTGCCCAACATGGAGTGGGCGCGCAGTCCCGAGGCGGCCAACCCGTTGCTGCAGTTCCTGGTCGAATACTACGCGGTGTTCAGCATGGCTGCGTTGCTGGTTGGCTTCATCGGAGCCACCGTCGGCAGCTACTTCATCAATCGGTTTGCGCCGCGGCGGTGGCACAGGGCAAGCTCACTGGAGCGGCCGGATCAGTTTTTTGCCCGGTGTCTCAAAGGATTGGGCAATCAATACGCCCTGTACTTGTTCGCCATTCCCGGTGTCCCGCACCTGCTGGTTGGACCGGGCGGCATGCTGGCCTTCTCGGTCCGCAGCGACAAGGGCCGGGTCATGGTGGAAGGCGACCGTTGGCGCGAGCCCTTCAGCCTGGGACGGCTTTTCACTCTGCTCAGCCGAGAAGGGCTGGGCCATCCTGGCCGGGAGGCTGAGGAATACACCCGCCGCATCAACCGGTTCATCGAAGACATGCCGGAAGCCTTCGGCCAGTCCGAGTACGCTTCGATTCCAATTGCCGGCGCCGTGGCCTTCATCAATCCCGAAATGACGTTGGAGATCTCGAACTCCAGCCTGCCCGTGGTTCAGGGTCCCGAGCTCGTCAAGTTCGTTCAGAAGCAGGCGGCGGACTCCAAGGTGCATCGGTCATTGATGCGTTCGTTTCAGGAATCCGTGTCGCAATATGTGAGCTTGTCCGAGGCCGGTCCCGACGACTGAAAGCGCGTAGGAATGGCCGCCGCCGACCGTCCTGCCGGAACCATCGCAGTCAAACGCACAGGTGCAACATGGCCCAGCAACGGAAGAAGCGGACATCGGCCCGCCAACGGGCCTTTGCAGCCGAGGTTTCCGCTCGGCTGAGGCAGGCCTACCCGGATGCGGAGTGTGCACTCAACTTCGAAACCCCGTTCCAGCTGCTGGCGGCCACGATTCTGTCGGCTCAGTGCACGGATGTCAGGGTCAACATAGTGACGCCCGAGCTGTTCGCAAGAATGGGTACGCCGGAAGACATGGCCCGGGCCAACCGCGACGAGATCGAGGCCTTGGTGCGCACCACCGGCTTTTTCAGGAACAAGGCCAAGAGCCTTCACCTGGCCAGCCGCATGATCGTCGAGGAATTTGACGGTTGGGTGCCCGACTCGATGGACGAGCTGCTCAAACTGCCCGGTGTGGCCCGCAAGACCGCCAGCGTGGTGCTGGGGGTTGCCTACGGCAAGGCGGAAGGCGTGGTCGTGGACACCCATGTCAAGCGGATTTCCAAGCTTCTGGGCCTCACGCGCGCGACCGACCCGGCCAAGGTCGAGGTCGACCTGATGTCGCGGTTGCCGGAGGCGACTTGGATCGACTTTTCCCACCGGCTGATTATGCACGGCCGCGCGGTTTGCAAGGCCCGCAGGCCCCGGTGTGGCGAGTGCCCAATGGAGGATATCTGCCCTTCTGCCAACAAGGTCTGAAGCTCTCTGGCGCAACGCCGCGACGACCGGCGCGGTCCGGTGGAAGTGCAGTTGCCTGCTGACCCGCGGGAGTCTTGTGCCAGGGCGGCCGAGTCCAGGCCGATTTCACCGGCTGGTGGTTAGACATGGAGAGACTTCAGGAACTCCTAGATCAGTTGCGCCGCGGCTTCGACGGCGATTCGCTGCCGCCGCCGGCGGCTCTGGTGAACGCGATGGATCCGGTGGCCTGGACCATGCTGGGATTCGCGCTCGGGGCCTTGCTGCTGGCGGTCTGGATGAGACTGCGGATTGCCAATGTGAATGGGGTGCGGCACGAGGCGGAGGCGGAGCCGGCCGGTTTGCTTGCACGGCTCAAGCGGCGCCCGGCCTCCCTTCCGCCCGTCGCCATCCTGCAGCGGCTGGGCAGCGAACGGGTGGAGGAACTGCTTGAGTACGGTGATCAGGTCGAGGACGCGTTTTGGCTGGGCCAGTGGACTCCCGTGCGGGAAGAACTGCTGCGCCTGATGAGTGCTCAGCATGCCTTTGCGCCGGTCCAGGCCCTGGTCAACTACTACCGCTGTGCCGATCGATCGGAGGCTGCCAGCCTCCGTATTCGCAGAACGGCGCTGATCCACAAGCTGGGACAGCGCCGATGGCTTCCGCCCGGCGACAACCAGGCACCGGCGCAACTGCTGGTGTTCACCGACGGCGATGAACAACCTGGCGAACTGGGATTCGCCGGGCGCATCCATTGGCTCAGACCCGAACACCGGCCGCGCCTGGCGGACGGGCCGATGGTGGAGCTCGATCCGATTTCCTTTACCAGCCTCAATCAGGCCACACTCAAAATCAGGATTTACCGCTCTCTCTTGACCGGAGCCGGCTTTCGGTTGCATTTCACGCGTGTTGGCGACGACTGGATAATCGCGCGTGAAGAACGGGAGTGGGCCCGCTGAACCGGCATGGAACCCTTGTTCGGCATCACGCTCCTGGATGTTTTGCGGGCATTGTTCCTGGCGTCGACCTCGGTGGTGGCCATCCTGGCCTTTGCCTTGGGTGTCTATGCCCTGTATTTCAATTTCCGCTCCGCGGTCGCTCGCCGGTATGCCTATCTGTCCCTGAGCGTCCTTGTGGTCTACGCCGTTGACGTGGCCCTGCACCGGGTCACGGACCTGGACAGTGCCGAGTTCTGGCTTCGTCTGCAATGGGTGGGGATCGGGGTTCTGCCGGCCGTCTACTACCGGTTTGCGGCCGGCGTGTTGCAGGCCACGAACCTGCACTCCCCCGCGCGCGCGTGGGCCGGTTGGGTATTGATGGGGATCTGCCTGGGGCTGGTGGCGCTGACCCAGTTTGGGGATCTGGTCGTACGCGATGCGGCTGCCTCCGAAGCGTTCCATTTCCTCGCGCCAGGTCCCCTTTTCTGGCTGTTCGCCGGCATGTTTGCCCTTGCCTTGGCCCTCTCGGTGCGCGATCTCCTTCTAACCCGGGGCCGCAGCCTGACCCTGCGCAGCCGCCAGCGCGTCCACATTCTGCTGTTGGGTTTCGCGGGTCCGGTCCTGGGGTGTTTTCCGTTCCTGCTGCTCCTGGGCCCGCAACTGGGAGGATTCACCGTTCTGGTTTACACGGTTTCGCTGCTGGTCAATGGCACCGTTTCGCTGCTGCTGACCCTGATGGTGATGTCGGTTGCGTTCTACGGCGTGCACCTGCCGGATCGGGTGGTCCGGTACCGGCTGATGCGGTACCTCATTCGGGGGCCGGCGATTGCCATTTGCGTCATCATCGCGATTCAAGTGGTCCCGCGGGTGGAATTGCTGCTCGGGATCCCGCGCGATCTGATTCTCTTCTATGTGGTCACCGCTGTGATCGTGGTTGGACAACTAGCCGTATCGGCCACGAAGCGGTTGATGGACTATGTGATCTATCGGGACGATATCCGCGAAATTTCACTGTACCGGGAACTGGAGCGGCGCCTCCTGACACACAGCGATGTCAGGGAATTCCTGGAGAACCATTTGACTGCGGCCTGCGAATACCTGGGTGCCGGGCGGGGATTCGTGGCCTCGCTGGCTGCCGACAGTCTGGTTGTGGAAGCGGTTGTCGGCACCAAGATGGATCCGGAACGGGTGATGCCGACAGCGGCTTGGCGGGACGTGCTCAGGACGGCGCTGGTCCACGAGCAGGGTCGCCACGAGGCCTTCGCGGTATCGGGAGTGGATTTCCGCATGTGGCCGCTGCGCGGGGATGCGGGGCCGCGGCGGGAGACCATCCTCCTGGGTGTGATTGGCGTGGCTGCCGAACAGGGTCCGCTGCCGTTGGCGGCAGCCCCCGCCCGTGTGTTTGCATCGATGCGCTCCCAGATGGCCGAGGCCTTGACGGACCACCGCATCCAGGCCAACGTCATCGCCGGCCTCCAGCCCATCATGTCGGAGATCGATCGCATCCAGCATCTGAGATCCCAACTCCCCCATCCAATCGAAGCGGCCGGCCGGACATCCCCCTTGTGGACCGAGACCGAGATTCTGAACCCCGAATTCCCGGCATGGGTGCGCGACGCGCTCAGGGACTTGTGGGGCGGACCGCGCCTGAGTGGCAGTCCCCTGATGAAACTCAAGGTGGTCGGCACCTACCTGGAGCGGACCAACGGCAATGCCCAGCAGGCCCTGCGCCTGGTCATGGGCGATGCCATCGAGCGGATGCGGCCGGACGAAGGTACGGAACTGGGGCACCTGGACTCGCTGCTGTACCGAATTCTGGATATGCGGTTCATTCAGGGGCGCAAGGTGCGCGACATTGCCGGCAAGCTGGCCATGAGCGAAAGCGATCTGTATCGCAAGCAGCGGATTGCCATTCGACAGGTGGCCGGAATCATTCAGGAAATGGAGCAGTCCGAACTGGACAAGGAGGTCGAAACGGAAGGGCAAAACCGGATTGGGGCATAACGAATCGGTGCGTCCGTCGTCTTAATGTCTAGGGGGGATCCGCATTGCGTCCGGTTTCGGACCGCGTTGATGCGGCCCGGTCCCCTTTGTTGCATTGTTCGGCAGGATACACCCCGTGGCGTCCAGATCGCAGGCCCAGGCCCGTACGTCCCGACTTGAAGTCAGAAGATTGATACCGGAGGAGGTTTTCGGCCTGGGCATTCTTTCCTTCGGCGTGGCCGCGTTTGCCAATTTGGTCCTGTCCAACGGAGTGCCCGTGCTGACCGTAGTCACAGGCTGGCTGGGGCCCCTCGTCGGCGCAGCCTGCATCGGGTCCGGCATTCTCCTGTTGTACGACGACCGCCTGCCCAATTGGCGTCTTCAGGCCATGATTGGTGTGATGCTGGCGCTTCTCGCGCAGATGGCCGGCACGTTCATTTGGCAACAACCGGGTGTCGACTGGGCCTTCGCGCTGGACGGCAGCCATGGCGGGGCCATTGGCAGGGCGTTCGGCAACATGCTGATGGAACGGGTGGGCCGACCCGCAGCCGGCATGATCGTGTGGGTGACATCGTTGCTGGGGCTGTACCTGTTTGTCAGGCATTCGCCGCTGATGTCGGTCCCAATCTGGATCATGGCACGTCTGATGCATGTCCTGCGCATCGGCGAGGTCCCGGCCGCGCCAATCGATCCAACCACCGCGTCTGCCGCGTCGGATCCTCCGGTTCAGGAAGCGGAGGAGAGTGGGCACGAGGAGATGGACCCGGCACCGGTTCGGGCTGCCGCCCCCCGGGGACCGGTGGCGGGCACCGGGCCGGCGCCGGCAACGTCCAAGGCGAGCCTCCCGGTGGACCGGAAACGCGGAGATTCCGGACGCGAACAGGCCGAACGAATCCTGGAGGACCAACACACTGCGACGGTGGCTGAGGCGGACGCCGGGCGGCAACGCATCCTGCCGCCGCTGGACTTGCTGAGCAGGGCGTTGAATCCCGAACTGGAGGTGGCGGTCCAGCAGTACGCCAACCGGATCGAAAACCTGTATAGCGACTACGGGCAACCGGTGGAGGTAACCAGCATCGATTCGGGTCCGGCCGTGACGCGCTTCGGGGTGAAACCGCTGCAGGTGCGGCGGGGAGACGGTTACCGGCCGGTCAGGGTCAAGGACGTGCTGGCACTGAGGGAAGACATGAAGATGGGGCTGGAGGCGGAGAGTCTCCGTTTTCAGGCTCCGGTGCCGGGCAGGAACTTCATCGGCATCGAGGTCCCCAACCAGCAGCGGCTGGTGGTCGCGTTGCGGGATGTCCTGGAAAGTCCGTCATTTGAAGGCGGCGCCCAGGGTTTGCACATCGCCATGGGGCAGGACACCTCGGGGGCCGAAGTCGTGACCGACCTGGTGGCTGCTCCCCACATGCTGGTTTGTGGCGCCACCGGGACGGGCAAGTCCACGTTCATGAACGCGTTGCTGGTGTCCTTGTTGATGCAACATGGGCCGGACACCTTGAACCTGATGCTGGTGGACCCGAAGCAGATCGAGCTGACACAGTTCAGCGGTCTTCCCCACCTGATCGGCAAGGTGGCGACCTCTCCGGCCGAAGTGCCCACGATGCTGCTCTGGCTGATCATGGAAATGGAAAGCCGCTACGCGGAATTCAGGCGCGTGGCCACCCGCGACATCGCGGCCTACAACCGCTTGGCGAAGGAAAGACGCAGTGTCGGAGCCCTGCCCTACATTGTGCTGGTAATTGACGAACTGGCCGACCTCATGTTGATTGGCGACGACACGATCGAGCAGAGAATCTGCAGGCTTGCACAAAAGAGCCGGGCCACGGGCATCCACATCGTCCTCGCGACCCAGCGGCCAAGCGTTGACGTTGTGACCGGCAGCATCAAGGCCAATTTCCCGGCGCGCGTGGCCTTCGCGGTGTCGAGCAGTACGGACAGCCGCGTGGTGCTGGACGGGCCCGGGGCGGAAACCCTGATGGGCAAGGGCGACATGATCTTCCAAAACCAGGGACGCAGCCGGCAGCAGCGTGTGCAGGGCAGTTGGGTTGACGAGGACGACTTGAAGAAAGTGGTGGCGCACTGGCGCGACCAGGCTCACGACTTTGCCCCCGCCACCCGTGTCGAACCATGGCGCGGGCTCTTTGGACGCGAAGGGCACTGATACGGCCGGGCTTGCGTTTGGGTTGCCCCAGGCCATGTACCGGAGTCGGTGTCTGCGGTCCGCCGGAGGGTGGCCGGGATCCGGTCCCAAGGACTTGCTTCCTCCGCATCTGCCCGATGCAGGGGCGAGTTTGCCACGGCTGTCAGCCCTGCTCCGGTTCGCGTTGCCATAATGTTGCTATACTCCCTTTCCGATTCAACGCAAGTGTCGGACGGGGATCGGGGCGGGTAGCTCAGCTGGTTAGAGCATTTCGTTTACACCGAAGAGGTCGGGGGTTCGAGTCCCTCTCCGCCCACAGCGTTGCCATCTGTCCGGGATGGAGTTGGCCTCTGGGACTGGACGCCGTTGACCAGTGCAGGGGGCAAAGGCCCCGGACTCCCAGTTCAAAGGTTGCCGGTCGGAACATGCATGCAGGCCGCACCGGTCGCTGCCTCTCGCAGGTAGCAGGCACGGGGACCATCAACAAGTACTGCGACTTCTCCGGGCCATCCTGTTTGAGGGGGAGAGGTTCTGTCATCGCACACCGGAACCGTCTGCACGAAATTGATGCTCTCGGGTTTGGGATGGATTCCCGACGCTTCACCCGCGCTGGTTGGCGGACCGGTACCAACGGTCACCGCATGGCATGAACATGGCCCGGGAACTGAGACGCCTGCCGGCTCTGCATCGGTTGCTGGATACCGAGGCGGCGGCCGGTTTGGCGAACGAATACGGCCAGGCCGCCGTGGCGGCCGGTGCCCGGAAAGGGGTGGCAACGGCCCGCATGGGCACCCCGGAGCGGGGGGGACCGGGGCCGGGGGGGGGCGGCCGGGGCGCCGTGGCGGCGGGTGCCCGGAAAGTGTTGGCAACGGCCCGCATGGACACCCTGGAGCGGGGCGAACCGGTTCCGGATGCGGCCGGCCTGGCCGACCGGCTCGCGGAATGGGTGCAAGCCAACCTGACTCCCACGCTGATGCCGGTGGTGAACGCCACCGGGGTGATTCTGCACACCAATCTAGGCAGGGCTCCGCTCAGTCATGGCGCGTTGTCCGCCCTGCACCGGGTGGGTCTGGGTTACAGCAACCTGGAGTTCGATCTCGCGACCGGCGCGCGTTCCGATCGCTACCGTCACTGCCGGAGGGTGCTGGCCTACCTGACCGGCGCCGCAGATGCGGTGGTGGTCAACAACAATGCGGCGGCCTTGTTGTTGATTCTGGCAGCGCATTGCCGTGGCCGCGAAGTGGTGATCAGCCGCGGTCAGATGGTGGAAGTCGGCGGTGGATTCCGCATCCCCGACATCCTGGAGCAGAGCGGGGCACACCTGCGGGAAGTAGGTACCACCAACCGTACCTACGTGTCCGACTATCTGGAGGCCCTGAGCGACCGGACCGCCGCGGTGCTGGTGGTCCACGCCAGCAACTTCCATCAAGTCGGATACACGGAGCAACCGGCACTTGCCGACGTGGTCCACGCCGTACGGGACACCGTACGGGGCGCCGCAAGACCCTTGGTGGTCCACGACTTGGGAAGTGGTCTCCTGTTGCCGGTCGGTGGTTGCCTGGAAGCGGAGCACACAGTGGCCGACAGCGTGTCGGCCGGGGCGGATCTGGTTGCCTTCAGTGGTGACAAACTGCTGGGTGGGCCTCAGGCCGGAGCGGTTGTGGGTACCGCCGACGCCGTGGCCCCTTTGCTGCGCCATCCCCTTCTGCGTGTGCTTCGGGTCGACAAGCTGATTCTGGCCGCCTTGGGCGCCACCTTGGAGCCGTATGTTCGGGGCGAGGCCACGGCGGCGATTCCTGCGTTGGCCATGGCGTCCAAGTCCGCGGCCGAGCTCAAAACCAGGGCCGCGGCCCTGTGCCGCACACTGTCGGACCACGGGTTGCCGGCGGCCCCCGTGGATCTGGACGGGGCTGCCGGCGGCGGCAGCATGCCCGGTACCCCCATTCCCGGTGCCGGGATTGCCGTGCGCGTTGAGCGTCCCGATCTGTGGTCCGCGGCCCTGCGAGCCGGGGAGCCGCCGGTGGTGACCGTCATTCGGCAAGGACAACTGGTGCTTGACCTGCGTACGGTTCTTCCCGACCAGGATCAGGTTCTTGTACAGGCTCTGCTGACAGTGCATGGCCGGTAATGCATGACGGAATGCGGTGAAACGGTTTTCCTGAAGCTGGGCGGCTCCCTGTTGACGGACAAGACCGCGCGGGAGGTCCTGCGGGCCAATCGAGTGGAGTCAATCTGTGCACAGATCGCGACGGTCCTTGACGAAAGACCGGAACTGAAATTGGTTCTGGGGATTGGATCGGGTAGCTTTGGCCACTTCCCGGCATTCCAGTACGGACTGGCCCAGGGGGCGGATCATCCCGATGCATGGATGGGGGCGGCCATCACGGCCGACAGTGCGGCGCGACTGGTTCGCCACGTGACCGGTTGCCTCATCAAGGCTGGTGTCAAGGCCTGGAGCTGCCAGCCAGGCAGTGCCTGGCTGGCCCAAGGGCGCCGCGTGCGCGGTGGCCCCGCCGGCGTGTTGGCGCGTGCGTTGGCCAGCGATCTGGTGCCCGTGGTCCACGGCGACGTGATGTTCGACCTTGAACAGGGCGTGTGCATAGCCAGCACGGAGGAGATTTTTCACTTTCTGGCGCCAAGTCTCCGGCCCAACCGCATTCTGTTGGCTGGCGAGGTCCCGGGGATCATGTCTGGCCCGGCGGAACAATGGCGGGGAGCCAAACCCATTCCCCGGCTACAACCCGAGCGCAGCGGAGGACTCCCCCTTGTCCCGGGTTTAAGCAGGGGCGTGGATGTAACAGGCGGCATGCGTACCAAGCTGCAGCTGTGCCTGGAGATGATTGAGACATGCCCGGAAGTGCAAGTGCACATCTTCGACGGACGTCCGTCGGGTGCGGTACAGGCAGTCCTGATGGATGCGGACCTGCAGGTGGGAACGCGAGTGGTGGGACCGGACCAACCTCGGTAGTTGCATGACCTGCGGGCCAAACCCGCCGCCCGTTGGGGTTTCCCATCGCTATAATTTGGATGATCGGGCACCTGCGCAAGAGGTTCTGATCAGGTTACTCCCGCCTTAGGCTTGACTGTGGATCAGGGCCATGATTTTGCGGCTCGTTGGCTTCTTCGCCATTCTCGGCTTTCTGATTTTTGTCCACGAGCTGGGCCACTACCTGGCTGCCCGGCTGGCGGGGGTCAAGGTGGAGGAGTTCGGCATGGGCTACCCTCCCCGCCTGGCCAAACTGTTCCGCTTTCAGGGCACGGACTTTACTCTCAACTGGATTCCCTATGGCGGTTTCGCGCGCCTCAAGGGCACCGATGACGGCGATCGTGCTCCGGATGCCTTCGACGCCGCCTCGCCCCTGAACCGGACCTTCATTCTGCTGGCGGGGGTCGGCATGAATCTGTTGGTCGCGATCGTCTGCTTTGCTGTGACCTACCGGGCAGGCGTCCCGGTGTCCGCTGGCCTGCCGGAACTGACGGAAATCGGCCGGGGGTCCGTTGCGGAAATCCTGTCCCTGGAGGAAGGCGACATTGTGCTCACCGTGGAGGGTGCGGCGGCCAGTGTGCCGATGTTGACGGAGTGGGTGGGCATCAACGGATTGCGCAGTGCGCCGGTCGGTTCGTCGGAGGCGTCCGGCCAAGTGACTGTGATGAACAACGGAGCTCTGAAGCAGCTGCCCCTGACTGGGGACATCGACCTCAAGGATCTCCTGGACGGATCCCAATACCGACCGGTGCTCAGCACGATGATTACGGCGGTGGAGGCGGCGAGTCCCGCCGAAGGATCCGGATTGGAAGTCGGCGATCGCATTTATTCGCTGGCGGCGGAGCCGGTGTCGCTGTTCGGCAACTCGCTGATTGAACGGACCCAGGCTCATGCGGGGCGTGAAGTTTCGATTGAGGTTCTGCGCGGCGGAACCGAATGGGTGTCCGCGCGCATTACGCCCCGGATGGATCCTCCCGATGGCCAGGGCCCCTTGGGGATCACCGTATCGACGACATCGCGGATTGGCTACGTCAGGTCGGTGCGTGCGGCCCTCTTGGGGTTGACGGACACGCTCGGGTATGTATGGGCCACACTGCGGCTTCCCGCCGAAATGATCCGGGACCGGGAATCCGATGTGTCCGGTAGCCTGGTCGGGCCGGTTGGTATCGCTTCCATGGTGGGGGATGCGATTGAAGCCACAACGCGGACAGGACTTTGGCTGCCGGTCCTGAGGTTGACGGGTGCCTTGAGTGCCGCCTTGGCCGTGGTCAACCTGTTGCCGCTGCCGGCACTGGACGGCGGCCGCCTGCTGTTCGTCGTGATCGAAGTGGTTCGGCGCAGGCCGGTGCATCCCGAACGGGCTCGGGTGGTCCACTTTGTGGGCATGGCGCTGCTCCTGGTGCTGATGGTGGCCCTGACGGTGCAGGATGTGACTGACCCACAGCAGCCCATTGACTGGTATGGACTCCTCGGCAACTGAATCCGGTGCCCACGGACGGAATACGGGAGGCACTGCGACGCGGACCGGCCGGATCCGGCCCGCTGAATTCCCGGCAGCGGGCCGCTATCCGGTGCAACGAAGCCACCCCTGTGGCTGGTGCGGGGCCGGCAACTTCGCGTCTGCGGTCAAGTGCCGGGTGTGCGGCACGCCCCTGAGGTTCGTGACGCGCCGGGTCCAATGTTCGGGATGCAGGCACACCCAGTCGACCGCACTGGTCGTGTGCGCCAGCTGCGGAGCCGAGATTCGTCCCCGCCCGTTGCAGTTGCCGTGGCTGATACCCTTGCTGGGAGCGGCGGCCGTGCTGCTGATCCTGTTGAATTCCTGATGTCTGTTCGGCCGCGCCGGCGATGAAACCATGGCAGGTGCCATCTACACAGTCCAGGAACTCATGTACGCCCTGGTGACCGACCTGGAGTCCCCGACGTGGGAGGAGCTGCACTGCCTCGACGACTTGTGGGCGGACGAGCTGGCCGAGCTCGTGGCGTTTTGGAGCCTGGTGCCCCAGGCGCGGCGCCTCAGGATGGCCGTTGCCTGTCGGGAGTTGGCACAGGACAATCCGGCCTTTCGCGGCGGAGCCTTGTTCAGGTTCCTGGCAGACGACGCGGATCCCCAAGTCCGAACCGCGGCCATGGACGGTCTGGGGCTGGATCCCGACCTTGCCAGCCTGGAGGTCCTGCTGGCCCAGGCCAAGGTCGAAACCGACGACTGGGTCCGCCTTGCCGCAGCCGAAACCTTGGGCCGGTTTCTGTTGGCCGGTGAACTGAAATCGTGGCCTGAAGGAATGCAGGCCGCCGCCGCCGCGAGGTTGATTGACTGGTCGGCGGAGGATGCCCCCGAGCTGGTCGCGGTGGCTCTCGCCAATCTGGGTTATTGCGGCTTGGAAAAAGTGCGTGAGACCTTGGCTGCCAACCTGCTGTCGGAATGGGAGGTGCGCCGGGAGGCAGCGTTGGCCGGCATTGCCAACAGCACCGACCCCGGTTGGGAAACGGTGGTTCTCGGCATCTGGCACGAGGACCCGGAGCTCGATGTTCGGGCCGCGGCCCTGCGCGCGGCCGGACGGCTGGGACTGCAAGGCTTCCTGGACATTTGCCTGAACGTGGTGGAATTCGAGGAAGAGCCCAAGCTGCGTCTCGGCGCCATTGCGGCCTTGGGCGATCTGGGCGGTGCCGTCGCGTGGCGCGCCCTGACCTACGCCGGCGAAACGGCAGACGAGGAGCAGCGGCTGGCGGTGGAGATGGCCCTGGACCGTTTGGAAACGGATACCGATCCGTCCGGGAGCACCTTCAGTTGAGGGCCGAAGTCATGGTCCCGTTGGGAGCCGGTCCCCCGGAGGGGAGTTCGGCCTAATGCCCGTTTCCGCCGATCGGACTCGGGGGGATGCCGCGCGGCACCGGCTGGATCGGCATTCTCCCGCGGTCTCCGCATATTCGGAGGACAGCGAAGTGCAGTGGGCCGGACGGCGGGCGGATCCCGTCCGCTTTGCGTGGACCGTGATTCTGGTCTCCTTTGCCTGCTTTTGCCTCCTGGCCGCCTTGATCACAGCCGGGTCCGTGTTCACCTACCGCAACGCCACCATACGGGGCGAACTGTTGCTGCAGTCCACGATTGGCACGGTGTACCTGCACAACGGCGGGCATGCCGATGCCGTCGCGGTAACCTCCCCGGTCACCGAGATCAACCGCGGCAGCCGCCTGGTGACTCAGCGAGAGGCAACCCAAGGGGTGTTGGGACTGTTTCGTTCCCGGGCCACGGGCGGCATGCTCAATTCAGTCCAGATTTCATCAGACACCATCCTCGACATCCTCAAGGTCGAACGTCCGCTGTTTCCGGGCAACGGCGCCGACCATTTGGTGGATCTCGTTCTGACCAAGGGCCAGATCCGGGTTGTCACGCTGATGCCGGAAGGCCAGTCGATCCGGATGCAGGTCAAGACCCCGCACGGGTCGGTCCAACTGCACGAAGGCGTGTTTCGTCTGTCGGTGGGAAGCCGACAGACGGAAGTGGTCGCCATCAACGGGGAGGTGGCGGGCCACAGCCGGAATGGAGTGGCCTTCCGGTTGGGTGAGGGCCAGCGGCTGAATTTCGAGCACAACCGCATTTCGGAGCCGGTTCCGGACATCGGCTCAGAAATCCTGACCGATGGACGCTTTGAGGTGCCGGTCGACGAGAACTGGTCCCGCGCTGTGGTGGCGAGCGATATCCCGCCTCCGACCATGGAGCGTGTACAGGAGGACGGCCGCTGGGTGATCCGCTTCCACCGTGCCGTCGGTGACAATGCCCACAACCAGTTCGAATTGCGCCAAGCCGTTGATCGGAATGTCAGTCTGCATGAGAGCCTGTACCTTCGCCTAACGGTGCGCATCGACTACCAGTCCCTGCCGGGCGCGGGCGTGCTGAGCTCCGAATTTCCGATGCGTGTCGAGATTGGCTACACGGACATTTACGGGCAGGAACAGGCCTGGGGGCACGGCTTCTACTACCGCGAACCGATCGCCGGATACTGGATCGAGAACGGGGAACCAATCCCGCAAAGTACTTGGTTTGCCTACGAGTCCCCGGATCTCTTCAACCTGCTGGCTCTGAGTCCGCCCGAGACGATCACCTATGTCCGCATCCATGCCAGTGGACACGACTACACCAGCTACATTGGGGACGTAAGCCTGACGGCTCACTAGCCGCGTGCGCAGGTTGCCCGATGCGGGTCCCCGCGCAATCCGCCAACCCCCGGAGCGAGATTTCGCGACCGGCACCCTCCGTCAGCCCTCCGCAGCCACTGGTTGCACCACGCGCGACGTACCCAGGAACAGTTCGTTGGGGGTCGCATCCCGGTTGATGGGTCCGACGTGCTCCGTGTCCACCCAATGGGTGCGAGTCCAATGGCCCGGATGGTACAGGCCGAACACCCAGACCAGCTCCGCGTCGGGTTCCACATGCGCGGGCACCGATACGGTAATCCGTTCCTGCCGCTCTTCTCCAATGGGCCATTGCGTAGTCGGCCAAAGGCCGCCTCCGGGAAACGAGTCGAACTGCGCCACGATGTTGCCGTCGCGGTCGCGCAGGTGCAGGAACAGGGCCCAGTCGGACTGTGGCCGCGCGACCGCCGCCAGCTGCAGGTGGACCCGGACTGGTTGCCCGGGAGTCACCGTGGATGGCAGGTCAATGGCGGACAGCAGCATGCTGGGATGTTCGTCGGCCGGACCGGTCCGGTCCCTGCGAACTTCCCAGTCCGCATCCGCGTAGCGCAGGGACGCGGGTGGCACAAAGGCCGGTTCGATAATCCACGTGGGCGTTACGGCGCACAGCAGGAAAAGGCCGGTCGGAATGGCGGCCGCGACATGGCGGATGCCAGTGGGCCAGAGGCATATTGCCAATCCGAATGCCAGGGCCAGGGCCGGGAGGGCCGGAAACAGGTACCGGCCCTGTGCCGCCGGTGCAACCAGCATGAATCGCATCCAAGCCGCCAGCAGGATGCCAAGCCAGGTGAAGGCCAGCATCCCCTGCATGAATCGGACGTTGTGAAAGAGGTACTGTTCGGGTTCCAGGCGACGGGCCCGTTGCCAAACCCACAGCAGAAAGCCGACTGTCGCGATGAGGGTCAGGATGCCCAAAGCGGTGTAAACCGCCTCCGGATAGGGAAGCGTCAATCCACCGAAGACTCCCCAGAAGCTGCGAAACATGGCCGGCAGCTCGCGAGCCAGCCCGGAAACAGTCAAGACTTCCCGGCGCAGGTCGATGTTGGCTTCCCAAATGTTCCACGCCAGTGGATCGCCGTACATGGCCAGGTTGCGGACGTACCACCACCCGGACACCATCGCAGCTGGAACTGCCAACCGCCAACCCCCACCGCACCTGGAACCGCCAACCGCCACCCCGCACCGATGACGAACCGGCCGTCGCCGCGCCTCCAGGCAATCCAGGCCAAGGCCATCAGAACCACGGCCGTCAGCCCGATGCCGCTTAGCTTGGCCCCGAGCGCGATGCCGAGCCAGGCCCCCAGCGACCATCCCTGGCGAACTGCGATCGGCCGGTCCTGCGGGTGGTGCGGATCTTCCCCAAAGCGCATCCAATCCGCCAAGCGCCAAATCAGCACTGCGGCTGCTGCGGCGATCAGGTTGTCGTTGCTGGCGGCGGCCCCGATGAACACAAATTGCGGCACGAATGCGAACACCGCTGCGGTGGACAGGGCCACGGCTGGATTCAGGAACAACCTGACGAAACGGTAGGTTGCCCACAGGGTGATGCAACACAGAAGGATGGACCACAGGCGCAGGATGTGCAGGGCCAGGAATGCGCCCGACCATGGCCAACCGTCGTCGCTGTGGGCAAGGAAGTAGTTTCGGTTCTCCGTGGCCGTTTCCAAACCCAGATGGGCATACGGGTTGATGCGGTTGGCCAAAACCGGGAAGTCCGACAGATCGATCCACCCCGTAAGGATCGCGCCGGCGATGTAATAGAGGGGTGCTTGGGTGCCCTGTTGTTGCCAGAGACCCGGCGTGTTCGGTTCCGAACGCGGCAGGTCGTACCAGGTCACGACATGCTGGACGAACGCTAGGTGCTGAAACTCGTCAGGGGTTTCAAAGGCGGGAACCGCGATGCTAAAGTACGCGGCCAGCAGCGCGAAGAGCAACAGCAAACCGGCAATCCAGAGTCGTTCACGACCCTCGGGCCAGGGCTTCGGACCGGTTGTGTGCATGGCATGGAAACGGAACTGCGCGCAGCGGGTTTCCGGGACGGACGATTCAGGAGCTCCGGGAGTCAGACCGTCGTCGGACTTCGTTTTTCCGGGGACCACCAGAACAGGAAGTAGAGCACCGTCAACCCGAAGCGCAGCCAGACGTCCAGGATGCGGAATGTCGATTCGCCGTTGGCCCTGGGGAATTCATGACTGGGCATCTCGCGCAGGCGGTATCCGCAGCGGATGGTCTTGATGATCATCTCCTGCTCGATGGTGTGGATGTCCTCCGTCAACCCCAGGTCCAGGGCCACCGAGCGCCGAATAGCCCTGAAGCCGTTCTGGCAGTCGGTCATGCGGACCCCCTGGCTGTAGTTGATGAACAGCGTAATGACCTGGCTGCCAAACAGCCGAACGGACTGCTTGACGGTGGCATGCAGTTCATCACTGCCGCCAATCATGCGGGACCCCGATACATGGTCGGCCTCGTTGCGCACGATGGGACCAATCAGGCTGGGGATTTCAGTGGGGTCGTGGGAGCCGTCCGCATCCATCAGGACGACAATTTCGTTGCGCGCGGCCAGCAGGCCCTGCCGCACGGCGGCACCCTTGCCCATTCCGTTGTCGCGCAGGACGGTTGCCCCGGCGGCGGCGGCCACCTGCTCCGTCCCGTCCGTACTGTGCCCGTCGACGACCAGCACCTCATCGGCCATGCGTCGGACGACATGCAGAATCGGCAGCAAGGACTCCGCTTCGTTGAAGGTCGGAATCACCACGGTGAACGGAGGCAGGACCGCGGAACCGTCTTCGGTGTCGCGGTCCGGGCTGTAGTTGTCAAGATACCACTGGGGGATGACGGCCATGTCGGGTAAACCGGATGCAGGGGTTCAGTTTGGGGAGCTAGGCCCGGAGGCAGCAGAGGACGGATATCGGGAGGCCGTGCGATCTGCACCACAGTTCGCGATGGGTCGGCTGATAGGGTTGCAACCGGCAGGCCAGGGACATGTCGGGCGGCTGGAAGTCCGGGGACTGCTCCACAAGCCAACCTGTCCAGGCCATGAAATCCGGTACATCGCTCCTGACGTGCAAAAGGCCTCCCGGTGCCATGTGTTCCGCCAGCATGGACAGGAACGGCGGGGACATCAGCCTTCGATACTGGTGCCTGCGTTTCCACCACGGATCGGGGAACAGCACATGCACCGCCGTCAGGGATCGACTTGTGCAGAGCCTAGGCATGGCGAATCGCACGTCGTCGTCGCAGAACCAAACGTTGTCCAAGCCCTGCCTGGCGACCCGAACCAGGGCGCGTCGGACGGCTGCGGTCAAGACTTCCACTCCCAAAAAGAGGGTGTCCGGTTCGCGGCGGGCCCGGTTCAGGATGAAGTCGGCTCGGGCCGGTCCGATTTCCAGCTCGAAGGCTCGGGCGGCTGCGCGGCTCTCCAGAAATTGCGCGGCGGCTTTCGATTCCGGCGTGTCAAGCATCAGGGACCGGATGAACCGCTGCCCCTCGGCCCATGCGGGTTCCAGCGAATCGGATGGCCGCAGGCGCGGATCGCCGCCCAGCAGACCCTTGCCGCGTTGCCAATCCCGCAGGGTGCGTCGATGGTCTTCCGCGGTCAGGGGTTCCCACGGGAAGTCCATGCGCCCTTGGCTGAACGGCGTGTTCCCGGTGTTCACCGAGGGTTGCCGGACCGAACCGTCAGTGTCCACCGGCGGTGTTCAGCATACGGTGGATTTCCTCTTTCACCACATCCACGTTGGCCGGCAGCTCCCGCAAGGGGTTGGCCAGCGTGCTTTCCACTTCCTCCAGGCCTGCGAGGTGATAGTCCGTCTTGAACTTTGTGAACTTCAGGCCATGGGCCGTGCTTACGACCACGGCGCGGTCGTGCTCTCGGATTTGTTGCTGATCCACGAGCTGCATCAAGGCGGCCAGGGCAACCCCGGTGTGGGGACAGGTGTACATGCCGGACCGATCCGCCAGGGCCGCCGCATTGGCAAGTTCGTGTTCGGTCACCGACACCACCAGGCCATCGGATTCCCGGATCGCCTGCACGGCCTTGTCGTAGCTGACCGGATTGCCGATCTGGATGGCTGAGGCCAGTGTGGACTCTGCGGTCACGGATTCGTTTCCCACAAATCCGTTCCGGAAGTTCCGGTACAACGGATTTGCCTTCTCCGCCTGTGCCGCCACCAGACGCGGCATCCCGTCGACTACACCCAATGTCCGCATCAGTTGGAAGCCCTTGTACATGGCACTGATGTTGCCCAGGTTGCCCGAGGGCACGATGACCCAGTCGGGCACCTCCCAGCCGCACTGCTGGACAATCTCCATGGCCACGGTCTGTTGTCCTTCAATCCGCAGGCTGTTCATCGAGTTGGCCAGGTAGATGGACCGGTCGGCGGTGACGGCCTGCACCACTTGCATGCAACCGTCGAAGTCCGTGTCCAGGGCCAGAACGTGGGCACCGTTGGCTATCGGCTGAATGAGCTGGGCGGGACTGATTTTGCCCTTGGGCAGAAAGATGATGGCGGGAATGCCGGCGGCGGCGGCGTAGGCGGCCAGGGCCGCACTCGTGTCTCCGGTACTCGCGCAGGCAACGGCTTGGATGTCGCTGTCGCCGCGTTGCACGATGCGGTTGACCACGCTTACCAGGACCGTCATGCCAAGGTCCTTGAAGCTGCCCGTGTGGCTGTTGCCGCACATCTTGACCCATAGGTCCGCCAGTCCCAGATGCCGGCTCAGGGCGTGGGCCCGAAACAGGTTGGTGTTGCCTTCGTACATGCTGACGATGTGATCGTCGGCCAGGTCCGGCATGACCCACTCGCGGTAGCGCCATACACCGCTGCCTACGGGGTAGGCGCTGGATCCGCTGCGTCCGTCAAACAGGATTCTCCACTCCCGGCCGGAACGGCTGGCCAGCAGCTGCGGATCGTGTTGAACCTCAAGCAGCCCATTGCAGGCCGGGCAGCGGTATACGACCTCGTCGACGGGGTACGCGGCCGTGTTCCCGCAGCGGTTGAAACAACGCAGGGAACTGTGTTGGGAATCGTGTGCGGACATCGCCCAGCATTGTGCCAGTAGTCGGTGGCGGACGGCGCAAGCCCCTTGCAATCGGGCCCGAATTGCCCACCGTCCCCGGAGGGGGATCTTGTCGGGAGCGATGTTGGCGGGACGGCGCGCGCACCGTGCCCCGCGCCGCTCAGGGCGCAGAGGGAGCTGGACGAATGCCCAGAAACACCTGTTTGCTGTTGAGGATCCGGAGGATCTCCTTAGGGGTCCAGTGGCTGCGGCGGGATGCCCCGGACTGCTCGAAGATGCCGCTCAACTCGGTGGGCGACAAGGGTCTGTTGTCATTGGACAAAAAGATCCGGAAGCACGCGGCCGTCAGGGGCAGCGTGTCGTCGATGAAATCCGGTTGATGGGTGCAGTTAATCCGCAAGCACTCCTTCAGGGCGTCCACCCTGCGGACCTCGCCGGTTTCCGCGTCCACCCAGTCGACCTCCTCCGTGTCCACGTGGGTGCGGAACCGCTGTCGGCATTCGTCGCACAACTGCTGGTACAGATGAAAGCGGTAGTCGAGGCTGCTGTTGGCCCACCAGTCGAGGTCGATGTGGAACTCCGTGTCCACACCCGGACCGAAGCGACGGGATGCGTGGACGCGCGTTGACTGTTCTGACATCTTGCAGACTTTTCTCCCTGAGGTCGCGGTTGGTGCCTTTCGTTGTGTGGGGTCAGTTGGTCAGTCCGAACTCGCGGGGATCAGACATGCTGCGCAGTCGGGAATTGGAGGTCAGGGCATGGATCACCAGACCGGGAGCATAGCGTTGGATGGCATTGACCACGCTGTACACGGTACTGGCATGGACGGTGCTGTCCGGTTTCTTGAGGAGCTCCATCGCGACTTCCTCCACCAGGTTGAATATGGAGTTACCGCTCTCGCGGTTCCGGAACAGGGTCCTGTATTCGGCCAGTTTCGCCTCGTCCGTACAGGCAACGGCCTGATGCGTGTCCAGTTCGCAGCCAATCGTCATAATGGACTTGGCCCGGTCGATTTCAAGCCTGAGTGGCGCCGTTTCACCGGCCTCCCCGTCCAGCAGGGGATCCTCAACCGCGTTCAGGGTCCAGAACCACTCCTGTTTTGGCCGACGCGTGTTGAAGTTGAGGGTAATCGTGCCGTCCGAACGACGCTCGACATACAGGTTGGCGCCGGCCGGGATGTTGTGGTTCGGGTAGAACTCCTCCAACCCGCAAATGTAGCGGCCCTCGGGCACGTACCAGCATTCCATCGTGCCTCCGTGCACCGGATCGCGCACCTCGATCCGGGTCTTGAAGTCCGGATCGAGATCCAGGAGCTCTTCCATCGGCCCGGTGACGGGCAATGTGCCGTGTAGCCAGTGCGGGTACAGAAGCACGAAGTGCACCTGTCCCAGCGTGTCGAGTTGCGGTTGGCGCTCCGACCACTCGTCCGCCAGGTTCGCCTCCAGGCTGAGTAGATCGCTGGTGAATGTCGAATAGACGTAGTTGACCCTGACCGGCTGGAGGGCAACGGGTACGGATCGGGCCGCCGCCGGAAGAGCGCCGGCGCGGTGCCAACAGGCAACGCCACCGGCCATGACTTCCTCGAACCGGGCATCCTGTGACAGTCCGATATCCAGACTCAGTTGCAGGAGTTCCGGACTGAGTTCGTCGGCCTTTAAATCGAGGATGCCAAGAATTTCCGAGGACAAGACGGGCCGTTCCTCGTCGTAAATCTTGGCTTCCGCCATGTTTAGGCTGAGTTCATCCACTTCGACGAGCTGGTCGCGCAGCAGCCATCCGCCATTCCATTCGATGAATTCGCCGGATCTCGGGCCCTCGACCAGGGCGTACCGAAGTACATCCTCAATCTCTTCCTCGTGCTGTTCGAAGACTTCTTCCGAAGTGAGCATGCCGGCGGCACTGAAGTCCTCTTCGCCCAGGTCGTTGAGCGGATGCTTGGTCCTGAGCTGGGCGGCAAATTCGCAGATTTCCTCGGGGTCGGCCATCAGGACCTGAAGTACGGAAAACCTGCCGTGTTCGGGGTTGTAGCCGTTCCGAATGTCCATGACCGTGCCGGTGCGGTAGTCCATGGCGGTGAACACCAGGGTTTGGTCGTGGGCAAACTTCTTGCCGGGCTGGTACATGGTGCCCAGCTTCAGCATTTTTTCGATCTGGCTGTTTTCGCGGGCCTGATGGTGTTCAATCAGGCTGATGGCAAGCTTCTCGAACGGTGCAGGGGCACCCAGTTGGCCGGTTGCCAGTTGCTCGTACAGAAAGTCAAGATCCCCGTCGGTGACTGTAAACTCTGATGTCCAGAAGTGAGGGTCCAACGTCTTGCGCAGCATCAATCAGGAACTCCGAGTCGACAGGGCGGAATCGCGGGGAAATCACTAGTTCGCTTAACACAGCGTCGGCCTGCGGCGGCAGGCCAGCGCAACTGATAATTATACCATTGGCGGGATTTGGTTCCTGCACCTGCCGCAAGGTCGCGCGCCGTTTCCGTGGCCCGGGTGTCGGTCCTGAACCGCGAGCGGCCACGGGCACGTTGTGGTATCTGCCGCCGGGACAACCGGTCCGGAACGGCCGTCACTCAAGCCGCTTGACACTGCACGATAGGGCAGCCTTTCGTTCATAATGTCATCCGGTGGGCCACGTCGACTTGTAGGGAGCTGTTGACATCAAGACCTTGGCGATGATCCTGGCCGGCGGTGCCGGGACCCGGTTGATGTCCTTGACGGAGCAACGGGCCAAGCCCGCGGTGCCTTTCGCGGGCAAGTTTCGCATCATCGATTTCACGCTCAGCAACTGCGTACATTCCGGCATCTCCACGGTCGGGGTCCTGACCCAGTATCAGCCGCACAGCCTCCAGGACCACTTGGGCATCGGCAAACCGTGGGACCTGGACCGCGCACAGGGCGGAATACGTGTGCTCCAGCCCTATACCGCGCCGGACGCACAGGCCTGGTACACGGGTACCGCCGACGCCATCCTGCGCAACCTCTTTTTCATCGAGGATCACGATCCGGATGCTGTCCTCATCCTGTCGGGAGATCACATCTACAAGATGGACTACATGCCCATGCTGGAGCAGCATCGGCGCACCGAGGCCGACCTGACGGTCGCCGTCATGCCGGTGCCGCTGGAGGAAACGCCCCGGTTCGGCATCATGGAGACCGACGACGCCAACCGGGTTCTGGAGTTCCACGAAAAGCCGCCCGGCATGGACAAGGGCAACCTGGCCTCGATGGGGATATACATCTTTTCGACGAACCGGCTGGTGCAACGTTTGCGGGAAGGCACGGACGAGGATCCCCGCGACGATTTCGGCCAGCATGTCATTCCGGCCATGATCGAACGCAACGATCGGGTATATGCCTTCAACTTCGATGGTTACTGGGTGGATGTGGGTACGTTGGACTCCTACTGGTCCACGAACCTGGACCTGCTGAAACCGGATCCGCCCCTGGACATGTACACGCGGGAATGGCCCGTCCTGACCCGGTCCACCGAACACCCGCCGGCCAAGGTGTCGGCCCAGGCGCAGATTTCACGGTCGCTGGTCTGCAACGGGTCGGTGATCAAGGGCAAGGTTCACGACTCGGTGCTGAGCCCCGGGGTTCAGGTGAGCGTGGGCGCCGAGGTTGTCCGCAGCGTTCTCATGAGCGACACGTGGATTGGACCCGGAGTGCGTGTTGAGAATGCGATCCTCGACAAGTCGGTCGTGGTCGCCGCCGGTGCCCGCATTGGCGTGTCCGGCGACTGCGATCCCAACCAGGTTCACCCGGACCGGCTCCACACCGGGCTGACCGTGGTGGGCAAGGGAGCCTTCATTCCCGATCACTCCGTCATCGGCGGCAACGTTCACATTGCGGCGGACGCGGACGCGTCGCACTTTCCGCCGGACGGGGTCGTGGCGGACGGCTCCACCATCGGTTGAAGGACGGCAGGTTTATGAAGTCGGCTTCCTCGGATCGCATCCTGTCCCTCATCATGGCGGGGGGCGCCAGCGAAACCCTGGGCGCGCTCACGGAGGCCAGGGCCGAGCCGGCCCTGTACATCGGCGGCAAGTTCCGGCTGATCGACTTTCCGCTAAGCAATCTCACCAACAGCGAGCTGTACAACATCGGGGTTCTGACCCAGTACATGCCCCGTTCCCTGAACGACCACATCGGCGTGGGCAAACCCTGGGATCTGGATCGCGCCACCGGCGGCGTGCGCCTGCTGCAACCCTATATGGGGGGAATGTGGGGCGGCTGGCAGAGCGGCAACGCCGATGCGGTGCGGCGCAACCTCGACTTCATCCGCAATCAGGGCGCCACGGACGTGCTCATCCTGGCGGGGGATCACATGTACCTCATGGACTACCGTCCCATGCTGCGGCAGCACATGGAACGGGGCAGCGAAGCCACTGTCGGGACACGCCACATCACGTCGCCGCACGACGCCTTTCGCTACGGGATGCTGGTGTCGGACCAGGAGCAGCGCCTGCTGGCCTTTGAGGAAAAGCCGGGCCGCAGCCGCCGGTCCATGTCAAGCATGGGCATCTACGTCTTCGATGTAAACGCTCTGGCCGATGCCCTGATTTCCCATCCGGAACTGAACGACTTCGGCCGCGACGTGATTCCGTGGTTCCTGGAACGGGATGCCAGGATCCACACCTACGAGTACAAGGGCTACTGGGCGGATGTGGGTACCGTCCAGGCTTATTGGGAAGCCAACATGGGACTGATCGCCGACGAGCCGGCCCTGAACCTGTACAATCGCCAATGGGTCGTGCGGACCCGCAGCGAAACGCAGGCGGCCGCACGCATTGAACCGGATTCCGACGTGTCCGACAGCCTGGTTTCCAATGGATGCCGGGTGGGCGGAACGGTAAGGCACAGTGTGCTGTCCCCCGGAGTGGTGGTCGAGGCTGGGGCCCGCGTGACCAATTCCGTGGTCCTGCGGAACGTGCACATTGGCGCCGACGCCGTGGTGGACCGGTGCGTAATCGACGACGACACCGTGATTGGCGCGGGCGCCCTGGTCGGGCACGGAGAGGACGAGGCTCCCAACCGGCAACTGGCCGACGTGCTCAACACGGGCCTGACATTGATTGGTCTCAATTCCCGTGTGCCGCCCGGCTACAAAATTGGACGCAACGTCCAGGTGCACTCTCGAACTGGAGCAGATGCGTTTCCAACCGAGGGAGAAGTGGGGTCCGGTGACATCGTCGGGCAGGATCCCCGCCGCAGAGGCGAGCCGACCGGCGTTTGAGCCTTCGCGTGTGGCTGGCCTCGTTCGCGAAACAGCGCGCCTACAGTCCAATGCATGTGGAAAGGATGACAGCAGCAACGGTTGGCGGGTCCGGCGAAGAGAGCCGGAATCGGTTCCCCGATTGTGCTTCCCGGAGGCCGCCGGTTTCGGACGTGCGTTCACAAACTGTGACCTGATGCCCGCCTCGCCAAGTTTGGAGTGCCGGTCGGATTCGCCTGTCCGGCAACTGCCGCTTGATTTTTCCGAATTGGGTGCGGATGTGGCTGTCGCTCCGCCCGCGCCCCGACTTGAAGGACGCCTATGCCTACAGCTGACATTGGATTGATTGGTCTCGCTGTGATGGGCCAGAACCTGGTCCTGAACATGGCGCGCAACGGGTACCGCGTGGCGGTCTACAACCGGACCACCGCGCGCATGACGGAGTTCGTGAACGCCCATGCGGGCGTTTCCGTTGCGGGATGGGAAACACTCCCCGAATTCGTGGCCGATCTCAAGCCGCCCCGCAAAGTCATGGTGATGGTGCAGGCCGGCGGGGCCGTGGACGCGGTGATCAGAGAGCTTGTTCCCTTGCTGGAGCAAGGGGACTTGATCATTGACGGCGGCAACAGCCATTACACCGACTCCGAGCGGCGCAGCCGGGAGGTGGCAGCGGCCGGTCTGGAGTTCATGGGAATCGGCGTCAGCGGCGGCGAGGAAGGTGCCTTATGGGGACCTTCCATCATGCCCGGCGGATCGAGGGAGTCGTGGGCCGGAGTCGAGCCCATACTGACCGCGATCAGCGCCAAGGCCGAACGGGACGGCAAACCCTGTGTCGCCTACATTGGACCCAGGGGCGCCGGGCACTACGTCAAGATGGTCCACAATGCCATCGAATACGGAGACATGCAGTTGATCGCGGAGGCCTATCAAATCCTGTGCGACCTGGGAGGATTGAACAACCGGGAGCTGGCCGCCACGTTCAGCGAGTGGAACGCCGCGGAGCTTGACAGCTTTCTGGTTGACATAACAGCAACCATTTTCAAAACCCGCGACGAGGAAACCGGCAACGATCTGGTGGACATGGTCCTGGACAAAGCTGCCCAGAAGGGCACGGGCAAGTGGGCCAGCCAGGATGCCCTGGACCTGGGGGCGCCGATCCCGACCATCAACGCGGCGGTGGTGGGCCGCATCGTGTCGAGTTTCAAGGACCAGCGGGTGGCGGCGTCAAGGGTCTTGCCCGGCCCTGCCGCGTCTCCGGGAGACGTGGACCGGACAACCTTGGTTGAAGGGGTGCGCGCCGCGCTCTATGCCGCCAAAATCAGCGCCTATGCACAGGGCATGGCACTGCTGGGCCTGGCCAGCGACGAATACGGTTACGAACTGAATCTGGGAGAGGTCGCCCGCATCTGGCGCGGTGGCTGCATCATTCGCGCCCGTTTCCTGGATCGCATCACGGAGGCCTACGCGCGGGATCCGCACCTGCCCAACTTGATGCTGGACGGGGAGTTCCGGACCGCCTTGGCGCAGCGTCTACCGGCTTGGCGCACCATGGTGGCGGAGGCGGTCAAGGCCGGCATTCCCGTGCCGGGGCTGTCGGCCAGCCTCGCCTACTACGACTCCTACCGGAGCGCACGGCTGCCCGCCAATCTCATTCAGGCCCAGCGGGATCTGTTCGGCGCCCATACCTACGAGCGCACCGATCGGCCCGGAACCTTTCATTCAACATGGTCGTGAACCAATGTCCACCCAGGCCCACCCAACCACCAGTCCCGTGCCGCCGGCTTCCCCGGCACGCTTCTGGCTGGCGGCCACGCTTCTGACGCTTGTTCTCGGTTCGGCATGGATCTGGGTGTCGGCACCTGGCCGCACATCCGCGGTGCTGGAAGACTCGGCCGGTCCGTTCATCGGCCATGCGGCTCCGCCGATCCAACTGGTGTCGCTGGAGGATCCTGCCGTTGCGAACGTTGTCAACGGGGTGGGGGTGCCCGTGGTCCTCAATTTCTGGGCGTCCTGGTGCAACCCGTGCCGCCGGGAGATCCCGGAACTGGTGGAGGCCACCAGGCGCTTTGGACAGGAAGTACGCGTGGTTGGGGTCGTGGTGCCGTCCGACGCGGAAGGGGCCAGGGCCATGGCGGACGAGTTCGGCATCAACTACGAACTCGCGGTGGACGCTGCGAGAGGTCAGGGGCACGCGGACTACGACGTGCGCAGCATTCCAACCACTTACTTCATAGACCGCAGTGGCGTCATCAGGGCCAAGGTGACGGGGGAAATGAGTGCCGCGGTCCTAACGGAAGGCATCTCGCGCATCCTGAATTGACAGCCCTCAGGCCAGGGCGATTGCATCTAAATTGGGCGGGGCGACTGTGTGGGTTGCCGGAACTGGGCCGTCTCAACGGACGCGAAATGGCCGCACGGGTCGCTGTCGCCCCCTAACCGGGACAGCGCCGCGTCTGGGCGGTCGCGCCTCCATGCGCACGAGCCTCTGCATGACCACCGTAACCGCCACCTGCTATAACCCCGCCATCTGCAACTTCTACACCCGTTTGTGCCGACGGGGCAAGCCCGGGAAGGTAGTGCTCGTCGCAGTCCCGTGCAAGCTGCTCCTCATCCTGAACGGTGTGATCCAGGACCAGGTTCCTTGGCAGCAGGAACCTGTGCTCACGACTGGTGGGGCTCGAATTTCAACACGGTTGCTGAACAGTTCTCAACGAGATTGGTTGCGGGCTGTCTGTCATGGGCCTTCTCTGTCCCGGCGGGTTCCCAGCCTCACTTCAGGCCATGCCGCGGGCCATCAGGCACACGAAGTTGCGGGTGCCGGCTTCGGTCTTCAGCCTCCGCGTCAGGCGGGCCCGGGGCTTGAAGCGCGCCTGGATGGCACCCGACCAGCCCTCCAGCCAGTTGGTGGAGGCGGGAACCCTGGGGTTCCCTTGGCTACTCACCAGTTCGTGTCAGCGCTCCACGAGGTGCCACAGCAGCTTCCGCACCTCCGGGTGCAGGCGCACGCGGTCCTGCCCGCCTCCCAGAGCGCCAGCAGAACGGGGCCGGCCTCCGGCGGCCGCGCCCGGGCCCGGCGTCGCAGGATGGGCAGCAGGACCCGGTCCAGATGGGTCAGGTCGTCCCCGTCGAGACCCCGGATGTGCCGTCCCACGGTGCGCTGCATGTGCACGGTACACTGCTGCCGGTCCAGGCCTGCCGCCTCCAAGGCCGGCCCGTAGACCGGGTCGTCGTCGGTCGTCAGCCCCTGCACCCCGCACGCGGCCAGGCCCGTGAACCAGTCGGCCCAGTCGAGGCCGGAGCCGCTCAGGCGCAGGTCTAGCCGTTCGCCCTGGGGCCCAGGACCACGGCCACCGGACGCTTGGCACCCCCGAGGGACAGCCAGGTCTCGTCTACCTTGACCCACGACGGCAGGTCCGCCGGCGGGTCGGGCATCAGGCCCGGGGCCACTGCCTGCACGTCGCGCCACAGGGTGGCGGCCCCCACCCCGCGGCCCAGCAGGGCCAGGAGGCGGGACAGACCCCGGAAACTGACACCGTGCACGTACAGGTCGGTCACCAGCTCGCGGAAGGTCTGCGGACGCTGGCGGGAGGGGCGAGACGCTGCCCAGACAGGCCTTGCACTGCCAACGTTGCACCCACAGCCGTCCCAGCACGACCAGATGGCGGGGGTAGGTGCCGTTGCGCCGCCAGGCGCAGGCCCCGCAATGGGGGCAGGCGCCCGGGTCGTCAGGCAACGCCTGTTGGCGTTCGGGGTCGGCAGGAACTGGGACTGAAGTCCACGACGAGGGGCCCCTACACTTGGTTTCATCTAACCAAAAACAACAGGGCCCCTCGTCCCTTGCCGGCCCGCAACCAATATCAACGAGATTGAAACAGTGCCCATCCCGGGTTTAGGGTTGTGTGTAAGCCCCATAACATGTTATCCTAGTTTGCCTTACCATAGGACCGTACAGAACACCAGAGGGTGTGTCATGCTCCGTATTGACCTTAAACGACTGCTGGATGGCTGCTCCGACGATTCCTTCGACGCGGGTATCAAGATGGCTACTGACCTGCAACCACTGTCGGGACCGACCGGGCTTGTCAAACCGGCCGTGTACACGGGCGGCCAGTACCAACTGGATAAGCGGTTCGCCGACACTTCCGATGCAGAACCGACACCGGTAATCGTCATTGACAACGTGCCGTCCCAAGCCAATCGCTTGGAAGAAGCCCTGCGTCGCAACCGGGAACCGCTCGGCCTTCCGGAGTTCATTTTGGATTTGGCCGAGTTGGGGGCGTTGCCGTCGCATGTACTCCGCTTGCTGTCCTCGTTCCAATTTCCACATCGCAATGCTGATGCCTACCTGCGGGATTCGACCTGGAACGGCACCGATTTCCTCAAGACAGAGATTGGACAATCCATTTTCGGGGCAACCGCCGGCGAGTGCGGTCCACTGATGTCATGGTTCCCGCAGGCCCTGCTGTACGGGTTCTGGCAATCCCATCTCGGTAAGAAGCGGCACAACAGCAAGCATGCCCGCGCTTGGGTCTCGGAGATTGTCGGCTGGAACCCCGCTGGCACCGAGACCAGAACCTTTGGGCTGAAGGGCGATCCCCTGAACCTGAACACAGACGAGGAGGTGAGAGCCAACTCCAATGATCTCGGTGACTGGAGCATCGGCAAAGGGAACGGTGCCAAGTCGGACAAGCGTTCGTCTTCCAAGCTTTCGGGAATCGGACATGGACAAACACCATTCACAGGCACCGATGCCGCGCTTGCCGCTGTGTCGTTCCAGCGCGTGACCCAGTTGGCCACCGTATCGTTTGCCCAGCTTCGGCGTGTCAGTCTGGGGCAGGGCACCTCGCCTGCAACCGACGAGGCCGCTCGTGCCCTGCTGGTGGCCATGGGCCTGCATGCCCACCGCATCGCCTTTGAGCGTGCGTTCTCGCTTCGATCAGGTGCAGACCTTCGCCCCCGGTCCACAACCAAGATATGGCTGGGCGTGGAGGATGAACCTTGCGAAATCGAGTCAACAGATTCGCTCCTGCAGGAAGCAAAGGTTCACGCCCTTGAAGTTGGTGTGCCGTTGGCCGGATGGGACCAACCTCCAACGGTGTTGAAACCCAAGCCCAATTTGACCAAAGCCATCCGTTCCACTTGGCCGGAGATCATAGACTGATGTTCTCTGTTTCCGTAGAACTGTTGCATGGCGTGTTTCGGGGCGATGCGGACGGGACAGCCAATACCGGGCATCAGGCACAAGGGGAATGGCCGCCGTCGCCTGCCCGTCTGTTTGCCGCCTTTGTTGCGGCCGACGGTACTGGAACTGCGTGTCGCGTGACCGACGGGTCGGAACTGGAATGGTTGGAAGGGTTGCAACCACCCAGCATCTACGCGGATCCTCAACCAACTCATACACCGCTCCTTCCGCGGTACGTCGTTGAGCACCGCAATTCCAGCATCAGAAACCAACACCAGGAATACCCTGCCCGCAAAGGGACACGCGTCTGGCCGGGAGTGCGCGTCTGTCCGCGCACGCCCATGATCTACTACACATGGGACACACCCCTCCCGTCTCCCAACATCTTCGCTGCACTTCAACGACGTGCAGCGCGCATCGGCTACTTGGGCACGGCGGATTCCCCGGCACGCGTGCAGGTCCTGTCGGCCGACTGCCTACCGACCCTTGAATGCCAGAATTTCGCACCGCACCCGGACGGTCAAACGTGGGTCAACGTCCCGCAACCCGGCGATCTTGCCATCTGGGACCGGATGCACGAGCAATGGATCGAACGGGGGCCGTCCCTGAGTCGAACGCAGTTCCATGCCCTGAAACACAAGGCCCGTTACTGCAACCCGACAACGGAAGTGCAACCTTCGCTGGGCCGCGGTCAGGTGGTGGTCTGGCTACGGGTAGAGCCTGCAGTGTCCGGGCGGCGCGTCTCGGACATGACGGAACTATTCAAAAAGGCTTTGCTGGTCAAGTACCAGTTCGCGTACGGTGAACCGCCGCCGGTATTGCATGGCCACGGTATCAACGGGAAAGGCCACGACGCCCTGGCTCGGTACCTGGCCCTTCCCGATGTCGGCTACCAGTGGTCCAACGGACTCATTCACGGATTGGCCTTGTGGATGCCCTCGGGGGCCTCGTCGTTGGACCGTAGGCGAGCGCGCGACGCTGCCTTTTCGATCCGCAAACTGACGGGACGCGGCATCAATGTGTCGGTGGTGTGCCAGGACAGCGAGGCCCATCCATGGGCGATCCACCCCGACCGCTGGGGACGGAAGTCCCGCATATGGGCAACTGCAGTGCCTGCAATCCATGAACAATGGCGAAGGCAAGGCATCTCGTTAGCTGACCTCGCGGTTTGGTGCGCTCATGCCGGATTGCCGGAACCGGTTGACTTCCGTTCCACCCGCACACCGCTCGTTTCCGGCGGGATTGACCTTGCACCTTCCGAGGTCCATCGTCCGGGAAGGCCCGCGCGCCCCTACTCGCACATGGAAATCCGGTTTGAGGAACCCATTCCGGGTCCGGTCGTAATCGGTGCAGGCCGTCAGCGAGGGTTTGGCCTCTGCATCCCGATGGACGAATCCATGCACACTTCAACCAGCAGTCAATGACACTCAAGCCGACATTCTCAGAGTTCTACCAAGCCTGCAACTGTCACGAACCTTTCCCCTGGCAGGACCGCTTGGCCAATAGCGTTGCTGAAACCGGCGCATGGCCTGCGGAAATTGGGGTTCCGACCGGGCTGGGCAAAACCTCGTGCCTTGACATTGCCGTGTGGTGGCTCGCATCACAGGCGGATCGGGAACCGGCTGCACGCACTGCGCCGACGCGCATCTGGTGGGTTGTCAACCGCCGGTTGCTGGTGGATGCCACTGCCGCCCACGCAAAGCACATAGCGGACACTCTTGAGGATCCGCGGGAACATGTCACCGGGCGGGCATTGCAGACTGTGTTGGCGGTTCAACAGCAGCTCAAATCCCTCTCCGTCGGTCGCACACGGGTCTTGGACGTCATTCGGCTTCGCGGCGGCATTGCCGGCTGTACTCCGATCAATCCATCATGCCCCACCATCATCCTCTGCACCTTGCCCATGTACGGCTCCCGCCTTCTCTTTCGCGGGTACGGCTCCCGGCTGCGTTCCGTCGATGCGGCAATGGCTGGGACCGACAGCCTGATTCTACTGGATGAAGCACACCTCGTTCCCCACTTGCAGAACCTGATCCCGGCCCTTGACGAATGTATGCCGGGCACAGTGTCAATCCTCGGCGAACGTCGTTCCAGGCCTCAGTTGACATCCCTAACGGCAACTGGACGGGCACAACTCGGACAACGGTTTGACTTGGACGACAGCGACAAGGCACATCCAATTGTCAAGCAGCGCATCCATGCCGCAAAGCCGCTGGAAATCCGAGAGTGCAAGGGCGAGGCCGGGAAACAGCTTGCCGAGGGGTGCTCCAGTCTGCTCAAAGGCAGACCGCCTTCTGCAGTTGTCATTTTCGCCAACACGCCAGGCACAGCCCGCAAAGCCTTCGAGCATGTCCGGAAACGGCATGGCAAGGAAGCCGAAGTCCTGCTACTCACCGGCCGGCAGCGCGAGCGGGAAGCGGAACGGCTGCGGGCACGCATCCTGGACCCGCAGGAAGGCATGGCCGATACAATCACCGGCCAACGCCGACAGCACCTCATCGTCGTCGCAACGCAAACACTGGAAGTGGGCGCGGACATTGACGCCGAGTTCATGGTGACAGAAGCGTGCGGGGTCCGGGCACTCACGCAGAGACTGGGTCGACTAAACCGCTTCGGACACCATGTCCATGCGCGGGCGGTGTATGTTCACATCCCGCCCAAAGGCAAAAAGCCGGAAATGTCCTGGCCGGTCTACGGCGCGGAGCCCGGGCAGGTTCTCAAGCGACTGCAGGATGCCATCGCAGAAGGTGGGACCGGCAAGGTAGACCTGTCTCCTGCTAGGGTGGCCAAGGTCCTACAAGATCCGGTCGAGGACACCGGACGCGCCCCGGAAGTCATGCAGGGTATTTTGTGGGAGTGGGTGAAAACGACAACCCCGCCCGAAGGTGAAGCCCCGGTGGAACCCTACTTCGCAGGCATCAGCGGAGCGCAGTACTCTGTGTCCTTGATCTGGCGGGCGCATGTTCCGAAGGGTGGCAAGCGCCTTTGGCCCCGTGCCACGGACAGGGAAGCGATGGAAGTTCCCCTCAGGGAAGTGCGGGAGGTGTTGGACGCGGCAGAAACCATCCATCGGCTGGCCCCCGACAACCTCGCCATCCAGGCAGTCACACCTGTGGATTTGCGACCGGGCGACCGCATTGTGCTGCCTGCGGACCGCGGACTGATGGACGAATTCGGTTGGAATCCCGAAGCGTCCAATCCGGTCATGGACGTGTCCCTGCCCCGGCAGGGCCTGCCGCTTGACGCACCCGCAATCCAGCGTCTGTGCGGCGTTGACGTTAAGGGGTACATCGATGTCTGCAAGCGGGCATTCAAGGCCGAGGGGGCCGACCAAGACGCTAGCAACAAGGCGGTGTTGGCGCTTTTGGATGCAATCCGGGCCGCTCCCGCGCCGGACGCATGGGAAGAGTTGGAGTGGAGTAATTTTGTTGACTCCCTGCAACCGGACCTCAAGCAATCACGGCACAGTGTCCCGCGCCTGTATACGTCAGATAGGGAAAACACCTGGAACAGTAGTGATTTGGATGAAACATCGCTGGTGCAGGACACTGTTGAAGCAATTGGTTTGGATGCTCACGGTGCGGCGGTAGCCGACCTGGCCACGCGGACTGCCGAGAAGATTGGCATTTCACCTCGATTGGTCCGCGTTGCGGAAGAGGCGGGCCAACTCCATGACATCGGCAAAGCCGATCATCGGTTTCAACGCTGGCTGAAACCCGACTTTGATCCGGAGCAAGACACTTCCCCCAAACTACTGAGGGCCAAATCCAACACGCCCCGCCACCTTTGGGAAGCGACACGCGCTGCCGCAGGCTGGCCCCGCGGCGGGCGTCACGAAGAATTGTCTGCCCGAGTTGTCCGTATCTGGTTGCAACAGAGGAAAGCCGTATTCACCCCACAGGAACAAGACTTGCTCATTCACCTGATCGCAAGCCATCACGGGAAAGGCCGCCCGTTCACAATGCCGGTTCCTGACGACAGCCCCGCGCAAGTGTCCAGCCTGATTGATGGCATGCGGGTCCAGGCTTCTGCCAATCTCGCCATTGCGGACTGGGAGCAACCCGCCCGGTTTCGTGGCCTCAACCAATGGCTTGGTCCTTGGGGTTTGTCCCTCATGGAAGCCATCGTCACGCTTGCCGACCATAGGGTATCTGCGGGGGACCACACCATTGAGGAGACCGAACAATGATCCAAGTGCAATGTTCGGGTTTGCCTGCGGATTGGGTGAATGCCTGGCTCGCAGCTGTCGGTACAACCGTGCTGGACCAGCGCATTCGGTTGCACTGGGCATCCCACGGTTCGCCTGTGGCCGTACTCTCAGCACAGGGCACCGACCCGGTTGAGTGCCTGATTGAGTCGTGGCCGGATGCGGGAGGCCTGGCAGATCTGCCCATCGCCGAGACGTGGCGAGGGACTACAGGCCTTCAGAGGAAAGTTCCAGTTGAGGCATTCAGGGAACGCGTTCAGGTTGCACGGGGTCTCTGCCACTCATGGACACTATCGTCGTCAATGACCGATCTCTGTGTTGATAAAGATGGGCTCGTAGTACATGCGCCTTTCGATCCCTCAGGGCCGGGAACCATCAAATGGCTTCATCACAGATTGAAGAAGGTTCACAAGCATGTGGACAAAAACGCAAACCACATTCAGAATGCGTTGATGGGACAACCGGCTCTTGCAAACGACAACGGACTGGGGTTCGATCATGGTCGCCTTGGTGCTTCATCCGACAAAACCGACCGCCTAGTTAACCCGGTCGTTGAGGTGCTAGCCTTCTTCGGTCTGTCCCTGTTGCCAGCAAGAGGCCCCGGGGGAGACCGGTGTCTGGATCGTTTTGCCAACATCACTGTGCGGCAGAAAGGTTGGCTAATGCACGAGAGGCGGCAGAAATTCCATTGGCCGGCCTGGGAACAGCCGCTTGACTGTAATGGCATTGACGCGCTCTTGGACACATGGCAACCTTCAAGCAAGTCCCGGTGGGCACTGCTTGGCATATTCTCGGCGTGGCGAAGCGTTGAGTATGAATCGGATGGCGACTATACGCAGGCTTTTGGCTCCGAACGCATATGAACCCCGAACCCGTTGTCCTGATTTCCGCCATCGAGCACTTCATCTACTGCCCGCGGCAATGCGCGTTGATCCATGGCGACGGCGTGTGGAGCGACAATGCCCACATCGTTCGGGGAACACGCGCACATCGGCGCGTAGACAGTGGGAAGCACCGGCAGGAACGAGGCTGGAAGGTTCTGCGTTCCATACCCCTCTGGTCAGACACGCTGGGGCTGTCCGGTCGCGCCGATGCCGTCGAGATGAGAGACGGGGAAGTTCGCCCCGTCGAGTACAAGTCGGGTGTACGGCACGGTTCAGCAGCGGATTTCCAAGTTTGTGCCCAAGCCCTTTGCCTGGAGGAAATGTTGGGTGTACACATTCCCCACGGGTTTGTCTGGTATGGAGGCCCCCGGCGTCGCGAGGCGGTTGAATTCTCCACGGCGTTGCGCCGAGACGTGTGCGATGTCATTGAGCAAATCAGGGCACAGTTGCTGACGACCGCACTACCGGATGCACCCAACGATGCCCGTTGTACAGAGTGCCAGCTGTTGCACCACTGCCTACCCCAACTCACAAGTGCACCACACACTGTGACCGACTACATGACATCCGTGGTGTTCCAATGCGACTCTTGAGCACCGTCTATGTCCGGGATCACCGCGCCCGCGTGCGTCACAGCAAGGGCTCGCTGATCGTCGATGCGCCAGCCGGCAAGCAGCGCATCCCGTTGGAAGCCGTGGATACCCTTGTCATTCTGGGCAACGCGCAAATCACATCGCAGGCCCTTGGTGCCTGCACGCAACGAGGAGTCACTGTCGCCGCCCTGCACATGGGCGGGAGCGTCCGGTTCACCGTGTCGGGAGCCAAAAGCGGGAACGTCAACCTGCGTCTGGCCCAGTTCAACGCGGCTACGGACGACAGGCAGTCCGTGGCCATCGCCAAGTCCATTGTTGCGGCCAAAGTCCAAAACAGCGCGATGGTGGTTGACAGGTGGGCACGGGACGAGAAGGATGTAGGACACGCCGAGCAACTTGCTGAGCGTGCCTCCCAGATCAAGAACCGCGTTGCACGGTTGGCGGACGCTGATTCCGCCAATCTGGTAAGGGGCATTGAGGGGGATGTTGCACGAATCTACTTCCGTGCGCTTGGACAGGCAGTCTCAAACACGGGGTTTGAGTTCACGGCCAGGACAAGACGGCCACCAAGGGATCCGGTCAACGCTCTGCTGGGATTTTGCTACTCTTTGCTCGTGACAGAATGCACCGGTGCTGCGGAAAGCGTCGGCCTTGACTTCCAGTTGGGCTTTCTGCATCGCCCTCGTTCGGGGCGCCCATCCCTTGCGCTGGACATCACCGAAGAGTTTCGGGCACTCACGGATCGGTTTGCCGTGTCGCTGATGCGCCGGAAGCAGATTGGCGCAGACGATTTCGAGCATACGCCCGGCGGTGCCGTCTACCTCACCAACGAAGGCAAAAAGCGGTTGCTCCAAGCGTGGGAGGCGCACAAGGACAAAGACATTCGCCACCGTCTACTGGGGCGTCCAGTTGGCCGGTGGGCATTGCCCGCGGTTCAAGCTACGCTTTTGGCCAGACACTTGCGCGGAGATATTCCTGCGTACCCGTCTTTCATCCTGCCGTGGTGATCAATGGATGTGCTGGTTACCTACGACATCGCCGATACCGACGAGGAAGAAGGAGCGAAACGCTTGAGACGCATCGCCAAGGTTTGCCAGAAGTACGGACAACGTGTCCAGTTCTCGGTGTTCGAGTGCCGCGTATCCAACACGCAACTGGAACGAATGATCGGCGAGGTCGAGGATGTCTTCGACAGGTCCTGCGACTCTGTCATTATCTACCGCTTCCCCGGTGAGATGGAGAGTGCTACACTGCGTCTTGGTTGCGACAAACAGGAACGGAAACTCGGCGAGCCCTGGATCCTGTGAGAGGCTTGCGAACCTCCAGTGATGTCGTGGCTCCAGTGACATAATCAGACTTCGTTGGAGTGGAGAGGCTTAATAATGTGCCCCGAACCGCTGAATTTCACTCCCCAAAGGCCTGATTTGGCCTTTTAGCCCTGTCTCTGGGGTTCATACCCCAGACTTCGTTGAGCGTGTTACCTGTGCATCAAATCGGGTGCATCTGATAGCCTGTCTCTGGGGTTCATACCCCAGACTTCGTTGAGCGGACAAGTCATGGCGCGGGCGACTCAACGCCCGAAGCTGTCTCTGGGGTTCATACCCCAGACTTCGTTGAGCGTACAACGTGCGCCAGGGGCCGGGGGTCGAGTATCCCTGTCTCTGGGGTTCATACCCCAGACTTCGTTGAGCGGCCGATTACGTCAGCGGAAGTCGGCGACGTTCTCATCTGTCTCTGGGGTTCATACCCCAGACTTCGTTGAGCGATGCCGGTTCGGGTCATGCTCTTTGGCGAGTCCGAACTGTCTCTGGGGTTCATACCCCAGACTTCGTTGAGCGTTCTGCGAGAAGTGCGTGGGCGTGTACATGCGCCGGCTGTCTCTGGGGTTCATACCCCAGACTTCGTTGAGCGTCCTACCGGGCCCTGGGCTTCGCCAAGGAGAGCTACTGTCTCTGGGGTTCATACCCCAGACTTCGTTGAGCGGCATCTGTCATTTGCCTCCGTGTGGATGTGACCATCGCCTGTCTCTGGGGTTCATACCCCAGACTTCGTTGAGCGGGCCTGGTGGACGTGCGCCGGCGGGAAGCCCTGAAGCTGTCTCTGGGGTTCATACCCCAGACTTCGTTGAGCGGAGAGAGCTCGTGCCGCCATTGCCAAGGCACTGGGGCTGTCTCTGGGGTTCATACCCCAGACTTCGTTGAGCGTCCAGCGTGCCGTCCGCCTCCGCCGTGCCCAGCAGCTTCTGTCTCTGGGGTTCATACCCCAGACTTCGTTGAGCGCAAATGGGAGGAATTCAAAGCGGCATTGGGCAACACCCTGTCTCTGGGGTTCATACCCCAGACTTCGTTGAGCGTTTGTGCAGGCGTTCGATCTTGGCCGCGGCCAGATCCTGTCTCTGGGGTTCATACCCCAGACTTCGTTGAGCGCCGCTCCGAGGGCATGGCATTCAGCCGTGTGTGCCCGCACCTGTCTCTGGGGTTCATACCCCAGACTTCGTTGAGCGGTTGCGCTGCCACACCATCTGAATCAGTTCAATGATGCTGTCTCTGGGGTTCATACCCCAGACTTCGTTGAGCGGTTGCGCTGCCACACCATCTGAATCAGTTCAATGATGCTGTCTCTGGGGTTCATACCCCAGACTTCGTTGAGCGCTCGGTCATGAGCTACGGCACAGCTGACCAGTTCACCTGTCTCTGGGGTTCATACCCCAGACTTCGTTGAGCGCCGCTCCGAGGGCATGGCATTCAGCCGTGTGTGCCCGCACCTGTCTCTGGGGTTCATACCCCAGACTTCGTTGAGCGGTTGCGCTGCCACACCATCTGAATCAGTTCAATGATGCTGTCTCTGGGGTTCATACCCCAGACTTCGTTGAGCGCAGATACCGGCGAGGGACTGTCGGATCGCAGGGGCGCCTGTCTCTGGGGTTCATACCCCAGACTTCGTTGAGCGGGGCTTCCTAGCGGCGGCAAAAATGACTGCCATCCTTCTGTCTCTGGGGTTCATACCCCAGACTTCGTTGAGCGCTCGGTCATGAGCTACGGCACAGCTGACCAGTTCACCTGTCTCTGGGGTTCATACCCCAGACTTCGTTGAGCGGCCATATCACGGATCGCATGGAACGCGAGCGCGAGCTGTCTCTGGGGTTCATACCCCAGACTTCGTTGAGCGATGCGTACTTTGCCACAAACCGATGTGGAAAAATCACTGTCTCTGGGGTTCATACCCCAGACTTCGTTGAGCGGGCGAGGTCCGGACCGTCCTGGAGAGCTGGCGCGACTGTCTCTGGGGTTCATACCCCAGACTTCGTTGAGCGCCTGTACCATATGACTCCATCTTGACCGAATCACTGCTGTCTCTGGGGTTCATACCCCAGACTTCGTTGAGCGAGCCTGAGCCCTGCCCTGAGTGCGGCGCGGACCTACTGTCTCTGGGGTTCATACCCCAGACTTCGTTGAGCGCCGAGAGGTGCGCGCAGGGCGTTGAACGGGATCTCCCTGTCTCTGGGGTTCATACCCCAGACTTCGTTGAGCGGAGTCTGATACTGACTCACCGCCGCGCTCCACGGCTGCTGTCTCTGGGGTTCATACCCCAGACTTCGTTGAGCGTGGTGGCAGTGACCCGTCCTATTGGCCCGCCCGCCTGTCTCTGGGGTTCATACCCCAGACTTCGTTGAGCGGGTGTAAAAGGGGATTTCCATGACCGGCGTACAGACCTGTCTCTGGGGTTCATACCCCAGACTTCGTTGAGCGTGTAACGATGCGCCCCCACATTGACATCGCTTCCCACTGTCTCTGGGGTTCATACCCCAGACTTCGTTGAGCGGTGGACGTGCACCTGGTCCTGGACCGCGGCGCGCCTGTCTCTGGGGTTCATACCCCAGACTTCGTTGAGCGACGCACGACGGAGCCGCCCGCGGCGACGCCAAGCTGCTGTCTCTGGGGTTCATACCCCAGACTTCGTTGAGCGGTGGACGTGCACCTGGTCCTGGACCGCGGCGCGCCTGTCTCTGGGGTTCATACCCCAGACTTCGTTGAGCGTCGGTATAGTTGGACGGAAGCTGTAGCGTGGTCTCACTGTCTCTGGGGTTCATACCCCAGACTTCGTTGAGCGCTGCGGGTTCCGGTGATGCACGACATGACCGTCGCCGGCTGTCTCTGGGGTTCATACCCCAGACTTCGTTGAGCGTTGGGCACTGAACGGCCCATGCCGTGCTGGGAGGACATCTGTCTCTGGGGTTCATACCCCAGACTTCGTTGAGCGCAGTCGGACCCCATGTACGAAGTTCAGATCCCGACTGTCTCTGGGGTTCATACCCCAGACTTCGTTGAGCGGGCGTGGGCAGGGCGAAGCCGTGTACCGCTGCGACCTGTCTCTGGGGTTCATACCCCAGACTTCGTTGAGCGTGGACATGGCCCAGACAGCCGCCGGGGCACTCATCTGTCTCTGGGGTTCATACCCCAGACTTCGTTGAGCGGGAGACCCCGCCAGTGGACACGAACGAGACGCGCCTGTCTCTGGGGTTCATACCCCAGACTTCGTTGAGCGTCCTTGAGCATCCGATGAAGCAGCTGCAGGTACTCCTGTCTCTGGGGTTCATACCCCAGACTTCGTTGAGCGGAGAACCTGGCGCCCAAGATTTCGGCCCGGTGCGACTGTCTCTGGGGTTCATACCCCAGACTTCGTTGAGCGATCTTCGCAGTGATCAGGGCTGCAGCCCACCGGCGGCTGTCTCTGGGGTTCATACCCCAGACTTCGTTGAGTGATCGCCTACACTGTCACTGTCATTGACGGCACCTCCTGTCTCTGGGGTTCATACCCCAGACTTCGTTGAGCGGTCGTTCGACCGACATGGTGTGTTTGTGGGGATCGCTGTCTCTGGGGTTCATACCTCAGACTTCGTTGAGCGGGGCCCATGGTCAGGCACTCCACACCAGTGTCGACGCTGTCTCTGGGGTTCATACCCCAGACTTCGTTGAGCGCACAAAAGCCCGCGCCCTTTCAACTGCCCAACAACTTCTGTTGGTGGTTCACCTCCCCCTAAACTTCTCGACCCTGACCGCGAGTGGTGCGATCTGGCCAGTCTGATCTGGGTCAAATACGGACGTTGCTGTGGTTGCCGGGTCGAGATGAATGTTTGCTGCTTCATTTCCGCCTGCCCCCAAGGCCAAGCCCCTGTTGCAAGCGGTGCGCCGTCACCGGGCATCGAATACGAACACCGCAGGGTACTGGATGTCGTCTTTGGTGAGGACGACATCCGCATTCGCACGGGCTACGCGGTTCACAACATGGTCATCCCCAGACCATCCCCAGACCATCGCCTACAACCTGCTGTCGTAGGACCCGTCCCTCAAAGTAGGCATCGCCAACAAGCGGCTGGCAGCAGCTTGGAACCAGGACTGCCTGTGTCGGCTGGCTGGTCTCAAGCCCAAACCTATTTGGCTCGACTTTATGCGAGCATATATGCAGTCGTCCTGTCCCTCAGGTTGCTTCTGCGCTCTGTCGGTGCACCAATCCCATAGTCAGCAGCAGGATCCAAACCAGCCACAGTTCGGGCAACGCGTAGCTGGCATCTACCATGCCGTGCGCGATGCCCGCGGCGGAAGCGCCCAGCGCGCCCAAGGCAATCGGGCGGGGTCGCGCGGACAACAACTGCCGCAGAAGTCCGCCCGCGGCCACCCGCGCCAAGGCCAAACCGGTCAGGAAGCCCGGCAGGCCCAGACGGGTCAGCAGGTCCAGAACGATGTTGTGCGGATGATTCAGGCCGGGTTCGTTCCATACCGCGGGCGCAATGTGGAATCCGCGGTACCAGTAAAGAAAATTGTCGGGCCCAACGCCCGACCACCAGTGATCCGCGAATATGGCCAGTGCGCTGCGCCAAAGGTGGACGCGAACCACTGATGTAAAGCTTTCACGCCAGTTCAAAACACCCGACATCCGCGGAGTGTCAAGGAAGGGGACTAGCACCGCTAGTCCCACTGCCGCAGTCCCCGCCAAAATCCAGATGAACGACTTGGCCTGTGGCCAGCGTCGACTCACGGCGATGGTTGCCAGCAGGATCGTCAGGCCGCCTGCGGGCAACCCTAGGAACAGTGCACCCTTGCTGAACGTGAGGAGAACCGTTCCTGCGGTCAGGGCCGCGGACAACCCCCAAGCCAATCGTTGTTTCCACGACTCCGCAAACCCAAGCATGACGAGGGCCACCAGCACGCATCGTTCCAAGTACAGGGCCAGGTTGTTGGGAGAGCCGAACAGCCCCCGTGCCCGCCTGACACCCTCAACGTCCGTCACCTGAATGCCTTGGGTCCAGGCGACGATGCTGAACAGCGAAATCGCGACGGCCCCTGCCATCCACAGGCCCATGAGGTTGTACGCTGTGCGCTCGGGATCCGGGGTGTGTTGAAGGAGCAGGAGCAACGAGGCCAGGAACACCCCTCCGGCGAGGAAAATAGTGCGCCACTCGCGGATCGCCTGCGGAAGGTAGTCCGCGGCCAAGGCCGCAACCAGAGCGAGGCCGATTGCCAGGAACAGCAACCGGACCACCCATCTCATGCATGGCTGAAACGGATATACCCGGTCCATCGGCTTGAAGACCAGAACATGGACCAGTGTAACGGCGAAACCGCCCCAGGTGCCGATTTCGACCAGATTCAGGGCAATGCCCGGTGCCAGCGGCAAGGGGTGGAGGTGGAAGGGAAGACCGGCCAGCGTCAGTCCCAGCCACAGAACTGGCTGCCTTGTCCCCAAGAGGCCCAACAGGGCCAATCCCGGCACGGTTAGCCACCAGGCGTCGCTTACCGTGCCGACCGCGACACCTGCCGCAGCCACTGCGGCAAGCGTCCCCTGAACCGCCGGGGACGAGGGAAGCGTCTTCGTCAAGACAGTCTTAATCCCCAGGTTTGCCAGTGTCGTCGCGGACTTCCGCCAGGCAGGAGCCAAGGGCCTCCAGGGCGCAAGTGTCCAGCCGGCCAAACCCAACAACGACAGGGCGGCCCCCGGCCATGTCGGCCACCCCCGGGCAGGTTCCGGATCGGAAGCCGCACCCGACAGGAAATCCTCTAATTGAAACGTCTCATCCACCCAGGGAGCCTGCCAAACAGTCAGGGATGCGGTGTGAACCCCGGAATGGGCACTCCGGTGTGCCAGGATCCATTCCGTTTCGGGCCGCATCCGCGGGTGCTCCCAAGGCGAGAGCAACGGCATTGTGCCCAGAAGGAGCTTCGGATCCAGGAACCGGCGCAGTTCGCTGGCAGGCGTTTGGTCAACGATCAGGCGCAGACCTGCCGGCACATCCGCCCTGTCCAGTGCCAGCCACAGTTCGGTTCCCTCCCAGGTGAAATCAACTTCCAGTACGTCGTGCGGCCGGCATGGCGGACTTGCCGGGGCGGTGCCCGGTTTGACAGAACGACAGACCGTACCGGCCAGCGCGGGACCGAGAGCCGACACTGCGGTCCCGGAGCTCAGCGTGTCTGAGATCGAATCCAATCTGTCGAAAGGCAGGTTGACTGTGACCGCACGGGAGCCTGACCATGCCAGCCAAATCAAGCCGGCCAACAGACAAGCCGCTCCGATCGCCGTTGCAAGGCCGGCCCGCGGCTTGGGTCGCGTAAACACGTCGGCCGAACGGCTTCGGAGTCAGGGGTGGGATTGGGAAGGCCAAGCCTGCGTTTGTGTCGGCAGGCTTGGCCGAAGACGTTGGCGGTCGCAAACGCCGCAAACGACCGCATTGGATGGGCGTCGAGGTCAGCCGAGGCTGCGCAGAACCGCGAGAACCTTGCCTTGGATCTCCACCTGCGATGCATGGCGTCGGACGGGCTGGTGCATGTGGTTGGGACTGGACGGCCGCAAAACCACCAACTCCCCTTCCCGGTAGAACTGCTTCAGGGTCATGGCGTTGTCGTCCGCGATCCAGGCAGCCACCAAGTCTCCGTTGCGGAACGACTCTTCCTGGGACATGACGACAATGTCGTTGTCGAGAATCCCGGAGTCGATCATGGAATCGCCCTGGACGCGCAAGGCGTAAACATTGGCGCGGTATCCAATCATCTCCTGGGACACGTGAACGTGTTCGTCCGCGGTCAGCCAGGTGCGGGTTTCGCCCACATCCACCGGATTGCTGGCGACGATGTTGCCCAGCACGGGCACCATCTGGTGGTTCTGCCGATCCGTTTCCTCAATATCAAATCCCTTCTCCTCCGCCTTGGAGTAGTTGAGTTTGATGGCGCGGCTGGCATGCCGTTCCCTGGAAATGAGACCGTGCTCAACCAACTTGCCAAGGTTGTAGTTGACCACGGAGGAGCTGGGCACGCCGATTGCGTCGCAAATCTCCCGGATGGACGGGGGATATTGCCTTTGCGCAATGTATTCGTGAATGAACTGAAACATCTTGCGTTGGCGATCTGTCAGTTCACGCAGTTTGTACTTTCCGCGTTTACCTGTGCGTGGCATTGCTATGCTCCTGATCGGAACCTGTGCGGTTTGCAACAACTTTGATTATACGACAACAACCGGATATTCCTAACAGAGTTTCAAACTTTGGCCCTGTTTCAGTTTCGTTGATTTTGCTCAGGTCGCTGTATCGGCACCTTCCCGTGTTCCGTCCCCTGCCTACCCCCGCCTCAGCTGATGGCACATGACATGGCCTGAGACCGGCGAATCAAACCTGCTGCCCGCGCACGGAACATGCCGAGGACGGCCTGGAACCAATATCAACGAGATTGAAACAGTGCCCATGCCTGCCGCACGGTCTTGATCCCTTGTTGTCAACTCATCTATATAAGCCCCCTCCTAAACGCCTGATAACGGCCTGCCCCAACCCCAAACCTTGTCAACCATCGGACACCGCCACCATGATTGAAGACCTGTTTGGCATCATCCCGCCCATGGTCACCCCCTTCGATGACCGGGAAGAGCTGGATGCGGCGGCGCTGGCCGCCGACGTGGAGTACCTGATCGAAGGCGCCGGGGTTCACGGACTGGCCGTGGGCGGCAGTACCGGGGAAGGCCACACCCTGACCGACGAGGAACTGCGCACGGCGGTTGGGACGGCCGTCGAGGCCGCGGCGGGCCGCGTACCCGTCATCGCCGGGGTCATTGTGGACAGCACGCGGCAGGCCTGCAATCGCGTGCGGCTGTTGGCGGATCTGGACGTGGCCGCCCTGCAAGTTACGCCGGTGCACTATCTGTTCAAGCCGACCGACGACATGCACCTCCGCCACTTTGCCTCGATGGCCGAGGTCGTGGATATCCCGATCCTGATTTACAACGTGGTGCCGCACATCTACCTGTCGCCGCAGCTTCTGACGCGCATCATGCGCGAGGTGCCCGCGGTGCAGGGGGTCAAGCAGAGCGCGGGCGACATGAAGCTGCTGGCGGATCTGCTGATGCTGGCGGATCCGGAAGACACCATCCTGTCCGCGGTCGACGCCTTGCTGTATCCGTCCTTCTGCCTGGGAGCCCAAGGCGCCATTGCCGCCATCCTCTCCGCCGCCCCGGCCACCTGCGTGGCTCTGTGGGATGCGGTCCGGGCCGGCGACCACGAGTTGGCTCTGGCCTTGCACCACCGGCTGCTGCCGCTTTGGAATGGCATCGAGGGCGAGCACCCCCGGGTGCTGCCGCTTGGGAATGCCATGGAGGGCGACACCCTGCCGGCCGCCGTAAGGGCTGCGATGGCACTGCAGGGCCGCGACGGGGGCCTCCCCCGTTCGCCGATGTCTCCGGCTTCAGGCGCCCAGATTGCCGCCGTTGGGGAGGCTGCGGTCGGTCTCGTCCATGAAAGGAGCCTGGCCTTGGCCTGATCCGGGTCCGGCGGTGCGCGTCAGCCGCGCGTTCGGATGGGCATAGGCACTGTAGGCCAGCCAGGTGGGGTCGCCCAGCTCCCGGATTTTCCTGCGGGCCGCGTGCAGGGCCTCGCTCACCGTGTTGCCGGCCAGCAGCCGTTCATAGAACTGAACGGCAAAGAGTTGGGCGGAGCTGTCCGTAACCGTCCACAAGGGGCCCACAAACAGACCGGCGCCCGAACCCACCAGTCTGTTGACCCAGCCGCCCAGCTGGGTCAGGGCCCAGCCCTGGCGACCGGCATGGCAGGCGTTGAGCACGAACGACGGCCGCTGCCGGAAGATGTGTCCCTGTACCTGGGGCCCAATCAACGCGTCGGGCGCCAGGGCTTCTCCGCCCTCCAGCAGGATGGCCGACTCCGTGTCCGGCCGCTCGGCCGAGAATTCCCCGTGGGATGCCAGGTGCAGCCAGTCGTAGTCTCCGCTCTCGAGCAATGCCTGAATACGGGCGAGTGAACCGAGGTCCGGGCCCGCCTCCGCGATGCCGGCTGTTTGCATGAGGGTCCGCAACTGTTGCCCCTCTGTTTCGATCGCCGCCAGGGACATGTCGCTCGGCCCTGCGAAGGCAAAGCGCTCGATCTCCAGTTGGGACGGCGGTCCGTGGAGGCCCGCGCCTTCGCCGTCCTGGTGAAGCCAGCGGGTCATGCGCATGGACATGCACCAGGGCTGTTCGTCCTCCCAGCTTTCACCCTGGTAGCCGTAGGGCCACATCAGTTCCCAGGGGATGTGGGGCTCGTCGGTCACCACGAGCAAGGAACGGCCGTGCCATTCCGCCCGTTCCAGGGCGTACAACTGCTGCAGGCCATCGGGAATCAGGTCGTTCCACAGGCTTTGGCCCAGGCTGCGCAACTGACGGTCCACCGCCTCCATGGTGTCGGGACTGTCCCGCTGGAGGTCGAACACATCGGTCAGGTCCGACAGCCGCTGGTAGATCTCGGCGTGGTAGCTGCGGGTGTCCGCGTGCAGGACGGCGGGCGGCCAGCTTTCCGACAGTTGGCCGTCCCGGTACAGGTTGAAGAGCAGTCGGGGCTGGGCCTGCATCGTGTCGTAGTGTACGAAGAGGGTCAGATCCGGAGACTCGGGCTTGTCCCCGACCGCGAGGTGGTCGGCCCGCACAAAGCGGTTTTTGACCGTGGTGGTGACCTGTTCCTCGATCTCGATGCGCGCCATGATCGAGCCGAGCGGAGTTCCTTCCTGCAGGAACTGCACCATCAGGTGGGCCGCGCCGGCCGTTCGGGGTTGCAGTTCGAACGTGATCTCCTGCCGCGGCGCGTCGGGTTCCAGCCAGAGGGTGTACAGCTGGGACCCCAGCACGTCGAAGCCCGGCGCCGTCAGCCAGATGTGGATGGGCAGGTCCGGCTGCAGTTCCATGGCCAGGCGCGCGGCCGGATCATCGGGATCCGGCGCCAGGAGACGGACCATGATCGGCACCAGGGGCGTGCCGATCCAGACCCGGTCGGGACACTCCAGTTCCGCGTGGCGGGTCAGGGTGTTCTTCCGCGGTTGCTTGGCGGCCGGGGCGGGTTCGGGAACGGGCGGTGGTGTGCCGTTGCGCGTGCTGCGCACGCGCGGCGCTTCCGTGTCCAGGGCCAGGTGCTCCTCCAGCAGGTCGAGCAGGAGGCGGTCATGGTAGCGGGGATTCTGATCGTCACCGGAGTCGGGTTGGCCCGAGAGCCGCAGGTAGTGCGCCATGTGTTCGGCCAGAATGCGGCCGCGTGCGGGAAGCTCCTGTTCCCTATGCTCCCGCGTGACAAATGCCACGAGGGAGTCGGTGATCTCCGGTCCAACGCCGACTGTCCACAGATTCCGGATCCCGGTCGGCAGGGCATGGAGGAGCGGCATGGCGGATCCGTGGTCGCGATCCCGGCTGCGGGTGCCCGCGGGCAGGGCCGGGGTGGGATGCGCGGGACTGGGGAGCCGTCCCTGCTTGAGCTGCCACTGGTGCCAAAGCGATGCCATGTCGCGTGCAAAGCCGGGATGGCGGTCCAATTCGGCCTGCAGCCACGTGGCCAACGCAGCCATTTGGCTGCCCGGCTGGGCAATGAACCGATGCCACAGGGAACGGGATGCCGGCTCCCGTCCGCAACGGTCGCCAACCGCAGCGAACAGTGGATGGTCTCCGGTGCGCGCAAGCAGCGCCAGCTCCTGGGCGACAGCGCCGGGGTCCGGCAGCGGGAAGGGCATCGAAGGCATGGCTGGATCCAGATGGTGCAGGCAACGGCGCGGCGGGATTCCGGCCACATCCGACCGGTGTATGTCGGACAATCCGGCCGGTAGAGGGGGAGGTACCAAAGCCATGTCGGCCTTGCAAACCGACAGTGCGTCCTACTATGTAAGACGTAAAACCTTCGATTTGGTTACATGAACGAGGTGCCCTTGCTGTCCGTGGCATAGGTCGGGACAGCTTCATCGTTCCTTCAGGTGCAGGGACGCGAGTGTGGGGCACCCTCCTCCGGAAAGCCGGGAAACGTCTCGCGGAACAGAGGCCTGCCGTGTCCGATGCGCGAATTGGGCTGGCACATCGGTCGTTTCTACTTGGGAGGCTGTGTCTGGAGGACGCGCGTCGGTCGCGGCGCGGTTAAACCGCTGTGCTTCATCGCCCTGCAGTGCCGCGGCTATGGTGAAGAACCGGCCGAACCAATGTCCAGTGTGGAGGCGCCCACGGACTCAAACAGGTCCACGATGAAGTGGTGGCATGTGAATACCAGTACCTGGTGGGTTTCGGCGAGTCGGGCGAAGGCTTCGGCTGCATAACGGGCTCTTTCCGGATCAAAGTTGATCAGCGCCTCGTCCACTACCACGGGAAGGCGCTCGGCGTGCTCCCCGAATTCAAGGATCAGTCCGAACCGCAGAGCCAGATACAGTTGCTCCCGGGTGCCCCGACTCAATGCGGTGGGCAGCTTGGCCTGGCCGGAGGCATCCGTCACCGTGATGGTTCGCTGGCCGACGGGGGCAAACAGTCCGGAGTAGCGGCGGCCCGTGATCCCGGAGAAGAAGGTCTTGGCATGGTTGATGACGTTGGGCTGGCGTTCCCTCTCGAACTTCTTGCGCGTACGGTCCAGCAGCACCTCCGCAAGCGTGAGTTTCGACCACTCCGCGGCACAGTCCTGCAACTGTTCCATCAGGATGTTCCGCTGGATGCGCAGACGGGACGACTCCTCTTCGCCGGCCAATTGCTCCAACTCGTTGTCAATGCCTCCAAGCTCTTCCCGCCATGCATTGCGGCGATCTTCCAGGCCAGCCTGCTTCTCCTCCAAGTCCAGGATTTCCTGTCGAAGTTGGCTGCGATCGGTGGCGGCCAAGGCCGTCCTGAAATCGTCGAGACAACGGTCGGGACCGCTGAGGCGCTGCAGACTCCGTAGACACTCATCCTGTCTGCCCTCCCATTCCAATCGTTCTTTCTGCTGCCGCACTCGTCGCCGGAACTCTTCGGCATCCTCCGTGTCCCCCGCCTTCAGGAGGTCCCGGTGTCCCGTCTCCAGATGCTTGAGGCGCCGTTCCCACTGCTGCAGTTGCTCCAGGTCCAGTTCGTTCTGGCGGCGGGCCTGATCCCGTTCGGCGACTTGGGACCGAACCAAGTCGAACCTTTGAATCAGATTGTCCGCCGGAGCCCCCAGCCGCCCCCGATTGTGGCCATCCAGCGGGATGTCGTGGGCCGCGGCCAGCGGTGCCAATTGATCGTGGAATTTGGTGATGTCGTTCTCAATGGCCTTGACGCGGGCCCGCATCCGTTCCACCTCGTTGCGAGACGCACGTGCCGTCTCCACCTGAGCCAGGAATTCCAGTGTGGCCTCGGGCGAAAGTCCTTCAGGCACATGGTGTGCCAACAGCCAGTTCTGCCATTGGGCCTGCACTCCCACCAGATCCTGGCTGGTCCTTTCACACTGCTGCCGGCTGGCCGCGAGCTTTTGCTCCTGCTGCTCGCGGCGGCGAAAGGCATCGTTTCTGGCTTTGACCAACTCACGGACGTGGTCCAGTTGTTGTACAAACAGATTGGCCACTTCCATGGTGCGCGGATGGCTTGGATCGTCCAGGGCCACTCCGTATTTGTCGGCCACGGGTCGGATCAGTGCCTGGTACTCTTCGATGTCGTCCCGGATGGCTCGGACCCGATTGCGCCGATCCTGTACCTGATTCAGGATCGCCCGCGCCGTCTCAATGCGGCCGGTGAACTCCGTCACCGTCTCCGGGGTGAGGCCGGAGTCCATGTGGCGCTGTTCCAGCCATGCCAGCCATGCCTGATGGCTGCTGTGTGCCGATGCAGTGACGGCCTGATGTTGTTTGACAACTTCGGCATGGCGTCGCTGCCGCCTGCTCCAGGCATCGCGGGCCTGGTCCAGTTGTGCCTTGTGGCTGATCCATGTGGCAAGTGTCTGGGTCGCCGCATCCAGACGGGCTTCGGCCTGGTCCAATGCATCGGCCGAGGGGGGTGCATCCAAATCCAGCGGTTGGGCTTCCGCCACCAATCGTGACCAAGCCTCCCTGGTGGCGGCGGTGGCAGCATCAAGGGCTTGGGGAAGCCCGGCCAGTTGGGGCGGGGCTTCGGACTTGGTGGTGGTGCCGCGCCCGAACAGCAGGTAGCCGGCGGCGAGTAATGTGCACAGCCCGCCCGCCGCCAGGCCCGGCCCCATGGCTCCCTCCGGACCGAAGATGCCATACAACAAAAGGCCCGCTCCAATCACCAGAAGCGGTGCCGCGAACCAAATTGGGGACGGCTCCTTCGCAACGGGAATTCCGGACGCCTGCCGGCTACGCAGGGCATCGACCTGGCCCTCAAGGTTCTCCTGATTGTGGTGTGCCCTTTCGAATTCCCCCAGACGGCTTCGGGATCGGCGCAGGGTTGCCCTGAGTTGGTCCAGGGCTGGGGCATCCAAATCCGGTTCCGGTCCGGCCATGCCGGCCTCCGCGGCACGCACGGCTTCGCTCTGCTCCTCCAGCGCGGACTTCGCCAATTCGAGCTGCTGCCGGACCTGACGCGTCCGTTCCCTGTGCTCGTTGAGGACGTCTCGCCAATGTTCAACCTTCTGGCGGAACACCATGGAGGTGTCAAAGCCCTCCAGGCGGGATTCATCCCAGTCGGCTCCGAGATCCCGCAACTTGCCCCGCAGGCCGGATTCCAGTGCATGCAACTCGGCTTGGCGTTCCGGCAAGTCCGCCACCGAATTGCCATATTCCTGATGTCCACGCCGCATTGCCTCGATCGGTTCCCGATCCTCCAGCAATGACTCCAGGTTTCCCGACGGAGGTCGCGGAGCGGCGGATCGGGTGTCCCCATCCACCCGCAGGAACCGCTGGGCATTCGCTGCCTCCACATTGAACGATTCCCACTGCTCCGAGTCCTGTGCCAAGCGTGTGTCGGCTTTGTTGGCCTCGTATTCCGCTTGGCGAATGCGCTTCTGCCAACGCTCCACTTCGCTGCGAACAGCGAGCGAGGTGTCAACGCGGTCGAGATTGGCTTCATTCCAGTCGGGGCCCAGTTGCCGCAATCTCTCCTCCAGGGATTGCACCATGTCCCTCAGTTCCTGCTGCCGTTCCGGGAGATCGCGCACGGAATTGTCGTAGCTGCTTCGGTCGCGGCGGATGGCCTCGATGAGATCCCGATCCGGAAGCAGGGCCTCGTCGGGAATGACGACGGAGGCGGCCGCGCGGGTTTTTCTGTTCTGTTCCCCGGCATCGTCGCGATCTTCCCTGGCTTGCCGAATCCGCTGTTCGAGGTTGTCCAAGCGCTCAATCGCGTTCTCCGGCAGCTGTTCGTATCCGGGCATGTCCCTCAGACGCGTCCCGCACTCCACCAGGGTTTCCCAGTCCTCCCATCCATCCTGCATTCTGAGTACTTCGGCGTGTCTGCGGCTCAGGTCACCGCGCTCCAAATCCGATCGGTCCAGTTCCCGTTGGATGTCGTCCCGTTTGCGGAGCAGCTGTCCATACCGGTCGGCGTTCGTCTGGACCTGCCTGATCCGCTGGTCGATGTCCTTGAGCTCGCGCAGCAGTTTGGCGATGCGCTGCGCACTGCCTTTCGGCTTGTAAAGTTCGTCCTTGCGCTTGGCCAGCGACTGGCTGAACAACGGCAGCTTGGCCGCTCCCATGCCTGCGCTGTAGATGCGGTCGGCCACGTCCGGGCTTTCCAGCAGACCCGTGTCCTGCAGTTCATCGATGCCAAACGCGAAAACGTTCTGGAATAGGTCGGCCGGGGCGCGCCCCGTGAGTTGCTCCAACGAACTGGGGGCGCGAAATTCCTGGCCGGCTTCGTTGCGCAGAACAAAAGGACCCCCTTTCGAACCGTTGTACCGTTCAAGGGTGAAGGCTTCGCCCGCGTCGTTGGTCAGCCTGATCCGGCCTCCGTGCCTGCCTCCGGCCAGAGGGGGATAGTGTTCCCTGCGTTTCCGCAGCGGAAAGCCGAAGAGAACGGCCCGAACGAATGCCAACAACGTGCTCTTGCCCGCTTCGTTGGGACCGTAAATCACGGTGATGGGTGCGTGCAGGGGGCCGATGGCCTGCTGATGGAACCGCCCAAAACCGTCCAAGTGGAATTCTTCGAGCCTCATGCACCCCTGTCTCCTGTCAGTGCCGCCAGGCATTCCGCCTCAGCGGTGTCCAGGAGGGCCAGCAGTTCCTCCTCGGTGGGGATCAAATCTTTCAGGTACTTTCGGGCCCCGGTGGAGCCGTAGAGGGTCAACAGTTCCTGTTGCAGGTCTGCGAGGGCATCGGGGTCCTGCCGCAGCTCATCGGCCAATCTGGCCAAGTCACCAATGAAGTCCTCCCGTCGGAGAACCTGGGGCCTGTCCACGGGTGATGCGGTTCGTACCTGGATGCGTTCGCACCAAAGCCACGGCTCGCGGTCCGCCATCGTTTCGTTCAGGAGATCGAGGATTTCCTGGGCGGTGTCGGCCTGTTGAAGCCATGGATGGGCGGCTCCCCTGCCGGTAAGAGCCAACCGCGACACCACGGACCGTCCTTCGTTATGCAGTACGGATTCGGCCAGATCGATGATGCCGTCCAGTACCGCCTGTTCGGTGACCAGGCCGGTGATGTCCAAGTCCATGTGCTGCCAGCGAATCACGTCCACGGGCCTGAACTCCAGCCGCGGGCTGCCGGCCTCGTCCACCTCCACCAAATACACCCCGCGGCAGCCCGCTTCGTTGGGATGGCGTCCCTGGGGGTTGCCGGGATAGGCGATGACCGGTCCTTCCGCCTTCGGCACATCGCGGGTATGGACGTGTCCCAGGGCCCAGTAGTCGATGCCGGCTTCCTCCAGATCGGCAAGGCTGCAGGCCCCATAGGCTTCATGGTTCGGATTGCCCCCCACGTTGGCATGGAGCAGGCCAATCCGAAAGCCCCGGCTGTCCGGTCCTTGCCGTGGAAACAGGCGTGCCAGATTCCTCTTCACATCGCGCCGGGGATAGCTGTACCCGTACACGCAGGCCCGATCCGGATCGTCGGGGAACATGGGCGCGGCCTCGACTTTGTCTTCGAAGCGGACGCATCCGGAAGGCAGATCCAGACGGGCTTCCCATCCGTTCAATGGGTCGTGATTGCCGTGGCAGACGAAGGAGCGGATGCCGACGCGATCCAGACGTTCGAGACCCTCCAAGAACTTCAACTGGGCTCGCAGGCTGCGGTCGGCGCCGTCGTACACGTCTCCCGCCACCAAGAGTGCATCCACACGTTCGTCCAGACACAGCTCGATGATGTTGTTGTAGGCGCGGAATGTGGCTTCGCGCAGTGCGGCCGCCACATGGTCGGGCGCGTCCGCCCGCATGCCGGCAAACGGGCTGTCCAAATGCAGGTCGGCGGCATGGACAAATCGCAGTGTTGGCATCTTCACACCAGTGTGGGCTGTAGGGGCAGCATGAATCCCTTGAGGGGCAACCGATCCTCAGGATGTGTTTGTGCCGGTGGGTGTTAGCCACCGATGCCGCCTGCTTGCAGGAAGGAACTCGGGATAGAAGCAGTATCCGTGGATGCGGCCGTATCGCGGGAATATCGTACTCGCTGTGCACTGAACCCCCATGCGCGGCACCGTTTCAGATTGCTGATCCCGGTCCCAATCCGATGTCCGCGCCCCGAAGGACCAATTGAGTCCTTTTCATGATTCGTTGGACCGCGGAGCTGCCATCGGATGCAGGGAGGGCGCGTCCGACTTCGTCTTCATTCACTGCCGTGGACCGGATCGGGGCTTGGGTGCAGCTCCGACTGTACAGGGCCCCGTATAGACTTCAGACAGCATTTGCACCCTGTCAGCGACGCATGCGGGAAATTTTCCATGGTCAATCTGTCTGTCTGCATCGAAATGTTTTGGCTCGACGAAACGGATCCGGCGGCCAAGGTTCGGAACGTCAAGGAGTCCGGGATCGGGGCCTACGAATTCTGGACGTGGAGCCACAAGGATGTGGATGCCGTGGCCGCGGCCCAGGCCGAGACCGGCCTGGCCTGCGCCGGACACCTGTTGGAGCCGCCGTTTGCCCTGACCGCCCGCGAGACGGAACAGGCCCTGGTGGAGGGGGTGTCCAAGTCGGCCGCCATTGCCGAACGCCTGGGGAGCCCGGGCCTGATCGTGACCACCGGCAACATCCTGGCCGACGAGGCATGGGACATCACCCTGCGGCGGGTTGTGCGCCGACTGAAGGTTCTGTCCGCGGTGGCCGCCGACCACGGGCTCAAGATCTATTTGGAGCCGCTCAACCCGGTCGTGGACCATCACGGCTACTGGCTGACCACGATGGCGCAGGCGGCGGACATCGTGGCCGAGGTCGATTCACCGGCCCTGACCATCCTCTACGACATCTATCACCAGCAAATCACCGAGGGCAATCTGATCTCCAACCTCAGGACCTACCTGCCCCTGATCGGCCACATCCATACGGCGGGGGTGCCGGGCCGGCACGAACTGGCGGACAACGAAATCGACTACCGGGCGGTTTTCAAGGCCATCGACAAATCGGACTATTCGGGTTATGTGGGACTGGAATTCCGGCCATCCCTGTCCGAGGCGGAGGCGCTGGCCCAGGCAGTCCGGATTGCCGAAGAAGCGGCCTAAATACAGGGCCTTGTAGGGCGATTTCTTCGATATGTCAGGATTCACTCGCGTAAATCGCCGAATTGCGATTTCGTGCCGGAGGTGGGCTCCGCACAGTCTCATTTGCTCGGATAGTGCCGGTGCACGTTGTGTGGTTGGCTCAGGGGTGGAAACTGCGGTGGCAAATCCCGCGCATGATGGTGTCCACTTGTGAATGGAGCAGTCAGATGTTGACGACAAAGTTGAGACTGGGCTTGGCGGTGGCCGCGCTTGGCCTGTTGCTGGCGGCGTGCGGTCCTGTACCGGCACCTGCGGCGGAAGAGCCGATGATGGAAGAGCCGGCGGCCGAAGAGGCCATGCCGGAAGGCCAGTACGGCGAGTCGCCGATGCTGGCGGAGCGAGTGGCAGCTGGCGAACTGCCTCCCGTAGAGGAACGCCTGCCCGTCCAGCCGTTCGTAGTTTCCAATCGCATGTTGGCCGTAAGTTACGACACTGAGGTCGGTAAGTACGGTGGGACCATGCGTCTGCCACAGGATAGTCCGGGAGGTGACCCCCACTTCTATATTGGGTCGAACGAGTACTTGCTTTGGGCTCCTGGCGCTTTCAACTACGACATGGGCATTGTTGGCAGTGTCCTGTTGGATTGGGACGTCAATGAAGACCATGACTCCTACACGTTCCACATGAGGGAAAGCCTCAAGTGGTCGGATGGCGTACCTGTGACTACCGCAGATGTGGATTTCGCCGTGAACGATGTGATGCTCCATGACGAAATTACACCCTCCAAACCGGTGTTTCTCCACACGGCTCAGGACCTTGAGGCGGGATTCGCCACCATTGAAATCCTGGATGACTACACCTATACCGTTACTTTCGACGGGCGGTATGGCAGTTTCCCCGCCGCGTTGGCTATAGCCAGTTGGCGCGGTTACCAGGATTTCCTGAAGCCTCGCCATTACTTGGAGCAATTCCACGCAGATTATGCCGATGCAGATGAATTGGCAGCCAAACTGGATGAGGAAGGCATAGAGGAAGGGCAGTGGTACAACCTCTTCAATGCCAAACAGATGCCGGGCAATCTTTGGCGTGCTGTCGGCGAAGCGGGTTTCGGCCATCCAGTGCTGACCCCTTGGGTGTTGACGGAATTCGGCGGGGGTTCCTGGACCTTTGATCGCAACCCCTACTATTTCAAAGTGGACAGGGCCGGCAACCAGTTGCCCTACATTGACCAGGTCCAGATGTTGCTGATGCAGGATCGCGAATCTACGGTCCTGCAGATTCTGAGTGGCGAAGTTGACTATCTGGGAGAGCGGAGTTCACTCAACAATCTGCCGCTTCTCAAACAGGCCGAGAACGATGGCGTGCTCAACGTCATCATTCCGCGCATGCACCGTACGCCGATCAATTTCATGATGAATCTCACGTACCCGGATCCCGCCTGGCGCACGGTTACCAACGATGTCCGCTTCCGCCAGGCCATGACGCTGGCGATCAACAAGCAAGAGATCATCGATACCTTTTACCTGGGAGAATTCGGACAGTTGCCCGTCCACACCAACCATCCGGAATTCAACATTGAAAAGGCCAATCAGATTCTGGATGAAATGGGCATGTCCGAGCGGGACGCCAACGGTTTTCGGCTGGACCCGGACGGTGACCCGTTCCAAATCATTTTCGAACCGGGACCGCTATCCCAGGATCACGTTCCCATGACGGAACTGATCGCCGAATACTGGAAGGCGGTAGGCATTGATACTGATGTCAAGGCCGGCGAGTGGAGCTTGATTAATCAGAAATACCTGGCCAATGATCTGCAGGCCACTGCCATATGGAATGTCATGGACATGTGGCCCAGCGTCGGCTGGTTTGACTATCTGCCCGATAGATGGGGCCGGGCCTGGGTGCAGTACATGAATTCCGGCGGGGAAACCGGTGAAGAACCCCCGGACGAGGTCAAGGAGATTTATGACTTGCACAGTCGGTTTTTGAGGGCTCCGCTGGGTTCCCAGGAAAACAAGGACATCTTGGAAGAGATATTCGTCAATCAACGGGATAACTACTGGACATTCAATCCGGTCGAATTTTCCTACTATCCCACCAGCACTGCGGTCCGCATCAAGAATGTGCCCAAGGGCCTTGTGGATGAGATGGGCATCGTGTTCATGCACTCCATGGAGGAGTGGTACATCGACGAGTAAACCGAGCCCGGAATTGCAGAACCGCGAAGGGGGGTAGGCCGGGCCTGCCCCCTATTGTTCTTCTTCCTTCCTGTGAAAACTTTGACAACAAGTTCTTGGTTACAGCACAACGGGTGTCGGATGGCCTGGACCGTGGAGGTCCAGGCCATCACGGAAATGTAGTGGTCAGTGCGATGCCCTACCGCCATGGCAACTCCTGCCAAATTCACTTGCGCCTCCTGCTCAAACTCGATTTCGATATTCATGTGGTTCATGGTATGTGCTCCGCAGGTGACAAGGGAGCCGTCTGGACTGCAACCACGGGATTGGTCAGCTCTTGGACCAGATTGAGAGGCCATGGCGTGCATTTGGGCCTTGGGCGGCAATCAATAGGCACAACTCTTTGCCTACACTCCAACAGCGGTTGGAGTGTTCCTGTCTGCTCGATTGGGTGAGGATGCGTTTGTCCCAGAACTGATGGAGTGGCTCACTGCCCATTGGATCGATGATGCCTCCCCCTTTGACTGTATTCGCATCGGCGAGGTCCAAGCAACTGGCTTACTGAAGCCCAAGTCAGGATGTCCGATGCCTACTGGCGTTTACGGCGTACACCAAACTGACTGTGCCAGTTTTCGCATACACCCGGTGTTCGAGCAGTGTCAACGCGATTTGTATCGCCGGGTCGGCGACGAGTGGGATACCTTCCCCGAGCAGAATGGGTATGACACTGACTTCAACCGTGTCAACGAGCCCTGCTCCAGCCAGGCTGCGAAACAGGGAACCACCCCCAAACAGCCAGATGTCCTTTCCCGGTTCACGCCGCAGCGACTGAACCACCTCTTTCCAGTTCTTGCCGACGATGGTAACGTTGTCGTAGTCGCGCTGCCTGAGTGTGTGGGAGAACACGAACGTTCGAATTCCAGGTGTCTCGGCCTGGTCATGTCGGCGTGTGATTTCAAACGTCTTCCGACCCATCAGATACGTGTCGAACTGCAGGGACAGCTCTCTGAAGTCGATGTCCGGGTCAATTCCAATCCAGTCGAACTCGTGACTGGAGTCGGCAATGTAACCATCCAGACTCATGGCACAGTTGTAGCGAACTTTCCTCATCCGAATTCCTCCAGGAACATCTGCCTACAACCGCTACGGTGCGCCTTCCGCCATTGTCCCTTTGAAGATTCGGAGTTGCCGAGGTGTTGCGTTGGCAATGATGCCATTCCATCTCCCAAGTGAACTCTGCATCAGAAGGCACCATGGGGTCGCAACCATACATTGGCTGGACCGCTGGAGCAGTGTCCAAGCCGTCCCGAGCATCCCTACAGCCACAGGTTTTCGTGACGAAGTCCACACCGAGACACCCATCGGTCTTGCAGTTAGACGGGCCGGGCGGACAGGATCGCGGCCGGGACCGTAAACGAGTGATCGTCCTCAATGCGGAAGGCCTGCCTGACCTCGGCACTGGCTCCGTCCAGGAGTTCCCGCAGAGCCGCGGCACGGGCCTCCGGGGTTTGAATGCGCGTGACCCAAGGGCCAAACTCCAGCCTCAGGTTCCAGGCGAACTCCGGTACGGCAACCAGTCCTGCCCTTTGGCAGATGGCTTGCCACTGGGCCTGCGAGTGGTCCCGCACATGCGAGGGATCGCGCAGGATTTCGAGAGCATTGAGAAAGGTGTCCAGCAGCGGATCGGGATCCGCCATCACATCGATCAGCAGCAGTTGGCCGGTCGGCGCCAACAGCCGGGCCAGTTCCGCCACCACGGCCTGCGGGTCCGGCCAGTGATGGGCCGCATAGCGGGACACAATCAAGTCAAACGATGTATCCGGCCAGGGCAGGTCGGCCAGGTTGCCGCGATGGAACTCGATGTTGGTCAGCGAACGTTCCGCGGCGGTGCGTCGGGCCCGGCCCAGCATCGGTTCCGACAGGTCGACCGCCGTCACCCGGGAGGCCGTCGGCGCCAGCAACAGGGAAATCGGACCGGGACCGCAGCCGGCGTCCAGTACGTGCTCGGTTCCGGTCAGTGCCGCCAATCGCAGAATTTCCGGCAGGTCCTCACCTTGGGCGTGCACCCTGCTTACGGCATATTGCTCTGCGACCGCCGAAAAGGTGTCATGCACCAGATGCGTGGTGGAGCGGGAAGGCGATGGAATGGCCATGGATATTTCGAGGGTGTTGGGTGCCGCACCGCGTGTGGACTGCGGCCCGCCGGTCCGGCGGTTGGTACAGTATGTGTTGAATGAACCGCAGTATTCTCAATTTGGTCCGCCTCAGACATTTATGACACAGCCCGCGAACGCGTTGAGCGTGACCAGGATCACGCACTTGATCAAGGAGCTCCTCGAATCGGACGACGCGCTGCAATACGCATCGGTTGCCGGCGAGATTGGCGACTACAGGCAGGCGGCCAGCGGCCACGCCTATTTCAGTCTCAAGGACGACAACGCCGTCCTGAACTGTGTGATGTGGAGGTCCAGTGCACGCCGCTTGGACTTCCGGCCGGAGGCCGGGGACGCGGTCGTGGTCCAGGGCGGCGTCGAGGTCTATGCCCCGCGCGGGGGATACCAGCTGATCGCCAGCCGGATGGCCAAGCAAGGGGTTGGCCGGATCTACGAGGAGTACGAGCGGCGCAAGCAGGAGTTTGCGGCCCGCGGTTGGTTCGCCGATGAACTCAAACAGCCCATTGCCAGGTTTCCGCAGCGGCTGGGCGTGGTAACCAGTGCCTCTGGCGCCGCGCTCCGCGACGTGCTGCGCACCCTGCAGAACCGCTGGCCGGCCGTGGAAGTGGTGTTGTTCCCTTCCCTGGTGCAGGGGAGGGAGGCACCGGACGAATTGGCCGCGGCCCTGGCACAGGCGTTGCACTGCCATACCGCGGGCACGCCGATCGACACGGTCCTGCTGGTGCGCGGGGGCGGATCGATGACGGATCTGTGGGCCTTCAACGACGAACGCATCGTTTCGGCCATGCACCAGTGTCCGGTGCCCATCATCACGGGCGTGGGCCACGAGCCCGATACCACGCTGGTGGACTATGTGGCGGACCTGCGCGCCTCCACCCCCACCGCGGCGGCGGAGGCGGCGGTGCCGGATCGGGTCGAGGTGCAGGATCTGGTGGACGCGCAGGCGCTGCGGCTGACCGGGCGCATGGACGATCTGCTTGCGCGGCAACGCACGCGGCTGGATTCCCTGCAGCACCGGACGGAGCAACGGCATCCGCGCCGGATATGGGAGCAGAGAATGCAGCAGTTGGACTATGCAACCGAGGCGTTGCAGGGCAGGCTGAAACGCCGCCTCGACCAGTCCCGGGCCAGACTCGGCGGGCTGCAGGCTTCCCTGCGGGCCCTGGATCCCGAAGCGGTCCTGACCAGGGGCTTCAGCATTGTGAGGAACCCCGAAGGCGTGCTGGTGACCCGCCCGGACCAGACCGTGCCCGGTGATCTGCTGGAGGTCAAGGCCAGGGGTGGCGCCTACGCCGTGGTCCGGCAGGCCGAATCAACCGACGGCTCTGCGTAGTCCGGTCGCAGCTTCCAAGACCACAGGATTCCTCACAGGAACGGGTATACCATCAGGAGAGGACCGCCATGGCCACTGCCAACGTTCCGATTCGGCAAATTACCCACGGTCCCAGACACCACTGGTTCGGCTACTACGACAAGCTTCAGTTCTCGCCCGACGGCCGGTATGTCCTGGGCATGTCGGTCGACTTCGAGAACCGCAAGCCGACGGCACGGGACGAGGTTCGCATCGGTATGGTGGACCTTGGGGACGAGGACCGCTGGCTTGACCTGGGCCACAGTGTCAGCTGGGGCTGGCAGCAGGGCTGCATGCTGCAGTGGCGGCCCGGTTCCGCCGCCGAAGTCATGTGGAACGACCGGGATGGGGATCACTTCGTGACGCGTTCATTGAACATCGACACCGGTGCCCAACGCACCTGGCCGTGGCCGTTCTACGCCCTCAGCCCCGACGGGCGCTACGGCGTGGGCGTGGATTTCGAACGGATCCAGGACATGCGGCCCGGCTACGGCTACCCGGGATTGCCGGATCGCAATGCCGACTGCCTGCGGCCGGCCGACAGCGGTGCCTGGCTCCTGGACTGGGAACGGGACACGCGCTCCATGGCGATCAGCATCGAACAGGCCGCGTCCGTGGCGGCGGACCACCCGTCGCACGCCGCCGGCAAGCACTACTTCAACCACCTGCTGTTCAGTCCCGACGGAACCCGCTTCATCTTTCTCAACCGCTGGCGGGATGTCTCCACCGGAGTGGCCAAGGGGAACCTGCACACCCGCATGTTCACCGTGGGGGTGGACGGCGGCGGACTCCACCTGGTCGACGATTCGGGCAGCATGTCCCATTTCATCTGGCGCGATTCCGATCACATCCTGGGCTGGACCCGCCATCCGTCCCACGCCGCTGCCTTCTACCTGTTTCGGGATCGATCGGACTGGGTGGAGGTACAGGGAAGGGGCTCCATGCGGGTCAACGGGCACTGCACCTACCTGCCTGGACGGCATGTGGTACTGAACGACACGTACCCGCTGGGCAACCGGATCCAGGAACTCTACCTCTATGATGCGGATCGGGATCGACGCATGGAACTCGGTGCCTTTCCGTCACCGCCGGAGTACGACGGCGAGTGGCGTGTGGACCTCCATCCGCGTTCCAACCGGGATGGAACCCGGGTTTGCATCGATTCGGCCCACGGAGGACAGGGTCGTCAGATGTACCTGCTCGACATCGGCTCCCTCCTGGACTGAACCCTTTCCGCCGCTGTTGCCTCCTCACACTAAGTTCGCGCATTGCCCACCTTTGACCTGCCCGCCCTGTGGCAGCGGACCGGTTGGCTGGTCGCCGGGGTCACTCTCCTCTACCTGGGCCAGCGCTTCGTCCGCAGGCTTTCGCCCACCGGGGAACTGAGACCGGTCGACGGGGTTGGTCTGCTCGCCGTTGGCCTGCTGTGCCTTGCCTACTGGGCATGGCGCAACCGCACAGTCCAGGCCGGACGTTCCCAGGCCGGGCACGGTGCCCACGGGGCTGCACCGTTTCGATGGCAGGCGTCCCGCACAACGCTTGCAACGGGGGCGTTGGCCGCGGGTGCAGTCTTGCTGGTGTGGTTTGCGAAGCTGATGTCCGGGGGTTCGGAGGCCGCGGCATGGCTGGCCCTGTTCAGCCTGCTTGGGTTCATCTTGCTCGGCCGTGTCCTTGACGGCTCCTACTGGCACAGTGGTTGGCGGGGTTCCAGCACGCTGCCGGGACCGGTATGGGTGGGGTTGGGTCTGGCCGCGGCTGCGGCTGTGACCCGTGTCCTGTTTGCGGCACCGGTGGTGCCCGATTTCGAATCCGTGGCCGCTGCCGGATCCCTGTCCGGACTTTTGTTTCGTCTGGCGGGACCCGACCGCGCCATTCTGGTCGGCTTTGTCGGTGCCTGCCTCCTGCCGGTCCTTGTTTGGCGAACCGGCATTGTCCTGGGCTGGGAAAAGGCGGGCCTGGGGGCCGCTGTCATGGCCATTCTGGGGCCGAGCCTGATTTGGGAGCCGTCCGTGGCCGCCAACTCGGTGCTGGCCCCGTTGCTGACAGCGGGTGTCCTGTGGTCGGGTGCATGGGTTGCCCGCACCGGACAGCGGTCGGGGTACTGGCGCTTGGGCATGTGGACGGGGCTGGCCTGGCTGGAAGGCGACCTGTGGTCCGGTTCGTGGCTGCTGGCGATGGTTGTCGGTGGCTTGATCCTGCAATTGATTGTGTCGCGCGACGCCGTTTGCGGGCGGTTGCATCGGGGAGGCGCGTGGGGGCTGGGCCTGGTGGCAACGGTCATGCTGCTCCTGCTCGCGGCGCCGGAACCCTGGGAGCTCCGCGTGACGGCTTGGATGCCGCTGGGATTTCCGCCCGATCCCATGGCGCTGGCCTATATGTGGTTTCGGCCGCACAGTGGCTGGATGCCCTGGTTCTTGACGTTGCTTACGCCCTTGGAAGGGTGTCTGGCCCTGGTTGGTTTGGTGCTGGCCTTGGCCAATTGGCGAAGGCAACCCCTGCTGGCGACGGTGGGTGTCGGCTGGTTTGGGGGATTGCTGTTGACGTCGGCCGCCCCGGAACCATTCACGGCCCTGCACCACAGGTTCATGGTGGTGCCCCTGATGCTGGCCGTGCCGGCCTTGGCCCTGGGCCTGCACAAGGTCGGCACGTGGCTTGATCAAGTCGAGGGACATCTGTCCGAAGCCCAGCTTCTGGTGTTCTGCGGAGTGCTGACGGCAGCCCAACTGCCCGGTCTGTTCTTCGGGGCCAATCCGATCCAGTTGTTGGTGGACCAGTACCGGGGAGTCGGTTCCGATCCTGCGCCGGATGCAGGAGACGCGGCCCAACTGCCCGAGGCGGCCGGCGACCCGCTGCATGTGCACCTGGTGGTGATGGAAACCGTGCCCCTGACCACGCTCTGGCACACGGGCGGATCGTGCACGATGGACTCCCTTCTCGGTTCACCCAGGGGGGTGGCCATCGACGGCAGACTGGGATACGTCTACGCAACCGGCGTGGAACCCCCGCGCATTGCCAGGCTGGAACTGGAGGACGGCGCGGTGATCCGTATCTGGGACGACGGTCAACTTCCCGAACCGGTTGATGCGGGCATGGCCGGCGACGGCAGGCTTTTGGTGCTGGACAACCAGCGGGAGCAGGTGTTTGCCCTGGCCGAGGACGACAGTGGCTGGGAGGTGTTCACCGGGGGGACCGGCCACTACCGGCCGCGGGGCATGCACGTGATGCCGGACGGATCGGTTCTGGTGGCCGACACCGGTCACTCGCGCATTACCCTGTTCGGTCCCGACGGGCAATTTGTCGACGAACACACGGCGTGGACCGGGGTGACCGATTTGGACCAGCCGTCCGATGCCCTGGTGAACCCGACCGGCACTTGGGCTGTGTCACCCGACTCGGCGTTGCTGCTGAACTTGCAACGCAACCTGCGAGTTGGCGGCTTGCCCAGAACCACCACCATGGCCGGACCGCATCTGGCCGACCTCCCGGACGGCAGGCTCGTGCTCACGGATCCTGAAATGAGTCGTCTCCTGATGTTGGAACCCGACAGCCTGCGGTTCACGCAGCTGGAACCCGAAACGCCTCTGATCCGCCCCGTGGGTGTGGATGTGCTGCCGGGGGACGGCCGCGTACTGCTCGCCGTGGCGGACGCCTGGACCTGTCGGGTGTCGCTGTTTGCCTTTGACTCCGAAGTGCCGGCCGATGGGTAGCCCAGTCGGGAACCGGCGGTGCCGCCGGTGCGTACTTGCCTGTCTGGCCGGCACGGCAGTCCTGCTGGCCGCCTGTGCGAACGGCCTGCCGGTTCCCGAGACATCGTCCGCCGTGCCGGCACCGTGCGGTGTGGCGGGAACCGCACGGGCGGCTCTGCCGCGCGTCGCGGATCTGATGGAACCGGAACAGGCGGCGCGGGTGCAAGCCACCGCGGCAATGCTGTCCGATTTGCCGCCGCCGATGGACCTGGCCGCCCTGATGGCTGCCACGAACCCCGACCTGGAGGATGTGCCGGTGGTCTTGGCGGATCCCTTGCCCGTATGGACGGAAGGCGACGCAACGGTGTTTCAGGTCCCGGATGCCGTAACCGGAAAGGTGCGTCCCGTGACGGCCGAGCTCGTCCACGCATCCGATCTGAGCTACGTGTGGCTGGAAGCCGGTCAACCGCAACGCAACCGCGTGCGCCGGCTGGCGGACCGGTTCGACAACGAATTGATGGTTCCGCTCCAGGAGATTTTCGGCACGCCGCCCGACGACGGATTCGATCGGGACCCGCGGGTGCACATTCTGTTCGCACAACTCGAGGGGCCGGTGGCCGGTTTCTTCTCCAGCCGGGAGTCAATCAGCCGGGTGGCGGTGCCGGAGTCCAACGAGAAGGAGATGCTGTTCATTCACACGAACACCCTGGACGATCCGGACTGGGCCGCCCAGGTCGTGGCCCACGAGTATCTCCACTTCATCCAGTGGTCCAACAGCCCCGGCGAGCAGGAGTTCATCGACGAGGGCCTGGCCGAACTGCCGCCGGCGCTGGGGATGTTCGGGGAGGACTATCCCGGTCCGCTGGTCCGTTGGAGCCGGGACCCGCGCATTGCATTGACCGGTTGGTCCCTGGACGAATCGGACAGGGAACTGCACTACGGCGCGGCACTCGGTTATGCGGCCTGGCTGACGGACACGTTTGGCGTTGACGCGGCGCAGGAACTGCTGGTCCATCCCGACCCGGGTGCCGTGGGCGTGAACGGCTTTCTGCGCGACCGGGGGTGCCGGCTGTCCTTCGACGATACGTACGCGGACTTCAGCCTGGCCGCGTTTCTGGGCCGGCCGGACCTGTACGGCAGCGGTGGGTCCTTGGGCATCCGGAGCCTGGTTGAGGCGCAGGAGCCGGTTTGGGTACGGGCGCGGACCGCCAGGCGGTTGAGGCCCCATTGGCCGGTGCGGGATGCCCTGCGGCCCCATGCCACTCGTTACCTGGAGGTGGCCGGCGACGAATCGGGGGCCCCGGGGACCGTCGTGTTCCAGGGAGATCCGCAGGTTGCGGTACTGCCGGGTTTGGATCCGGTGCAACCGGTCCTGTGGAGTGGCCGCTGGGGCGACCGGCACGCTTCACTGACCGTGGATTTGGACCTTCGGCCTCTGTCTCCGGGCACGGCAGCGACCCTGGAATCCCGTCTGTGGTGGGTCATCGAGGAAGATTGGGACTACGCCTACGTGATGGTGAGTCGGGACGGGGAGGAATGGACCCTGCTGCAGAGCGACTTCACAACCGACACCAACCCGGCCGGCAACAATCTGGGCCACGGCCTGACCGGAGACAGCGGGGGTTGGCAGAAAGTGGATTGGGAGCTGGGTCCGTGGACCGGAGAACTGGTGCAGCTGCGCGTCAGCATGGTGACGGACAGTGCCGACACGCAGCCGGGCCTGGTGATTAGAGACCTGGGGGTGGCGGAGACGGGCTGGCGGCTGGATCCGGCACAACCCCAACTCACCGCGCGGCTTGATGGTTGGCTCCAGGTGCGGGAACCGTTGGCTGTTACCTGGCTGGTGCAGAGCGTCGTGGTGGATCCGGAGGCCGATACCGTGCGCTCCGTGCATCGGGCCGTGGCGGACGCGGACGGGCTGTTGGAGCTTGAGCCGGAGGCTTGGCCGGATCCGAACGAGAAGCTGTTCCTCCTTGTGTCACCCCTGGTGCCGCAGGTTACGATTCCGATCGACTACACGATGGAGCTGCGCCAACGTTGACGTGTGCCTTTGGGGACGGATGCGCAAGGAATGGGGCTTATATCCAATAGTTGACAGTCGAACTCTTGTGCTACAATTATTGTGAAAGAGAGGACCCGACTGTGAACCGGGCCCTCGACCGGACACGGTGAAGATGACACCATGGCCAGCAACCCCCGTCTTACAAGCCAGCAGACCGTCGTGCGGAACCTGCGCGTGCGCCTGTATCCCGGCACGGCCGCGAACGGCCAGTACCTTGAACAACTGGCCGGAGCCTGCCGGTTCGCCTGGAACCACGTGCTGGCCGGGCACGAGACGGACTACCGCATGTGGAAGGCGTTCGGCAAGCCGGGGGAGGGTCCCGGCAGTCCGACCTTCTTTACGCTGGGCCAGCGGTTCACGCAGTTGCGGAACG